>JAIXRN010000090.1 GCA_027485165.1 Rubrivivax sp. | reverse complement strand
GTCGGGTGGCCCCTGGAGCGAAGTCAAGGAGGAGCCAGCGCAGTGGAGTGCAAGACCGTTGGCTTACAACGCGCTGGCGGGGGACATGAGCGGAAGGGGCCACCCGACTGCCGCAGACCGACAAAATAGTGCCGCGCGACCGGCTGCGCGGCGCCATAGTTTCTCTTGGGCGAGCGGCCTGCACGCCTCCGGGAGCGTGCGGTCATGTTGCCGGGCTGCGGGGCTTGGGTGGCCCCTGGAGCGAAGTCAAGGAGGAGCCAGCGCGGTGCCGAACAGAACGGTTGGCCTGCGCAGCGCTGGCGGGGGACATGAGCGGAAGGGGCCACCCAAGCCCCGTAGCTGAGCGGTTACGTCAGCGTGCGAACGGCGGTAACGCGGCAATGACAGCAACGGGCCGATAGCAGCCAAAACATGCCCCTCTACGAACTTACTCTGAGAGCCCCGCAAGCGCTGGTCGAAGCTGTCTCCGACGCGCTGAGCGACGAACTGGAAGCCCTGTCGGTTTCGGTCGAAGACGCCGATGCCGACAGCGACGCCGAGCGTGCCCTGTTCGGCGAACCCGGCATGCCGCCGCCTGCGCCCGGCTGGGACCGGTCGACGCTGCGCGCGCTGTTCGACACCGAAGCCCAGGCCGAGGCCGCTGCCACCCTGCTGCTGGCGCAGGACTGGACGGCCGGGTTGCATGTGCAGGCCATGCAGGTCATGCCGGAACAGGACTGGGTGCGCATCACCCAGTCGCAGTTTGCGCCAGTGCAGATCACGCCCGATTTCTGGATCGTGCCCAGCTGGCACGACGTGCCGCCGGCAGCGCGCCACGTCATCCGGCTCGACCCCGGCCTGGCTTTCGGCACGGGCACCCACCCCACCACCCGCATGTGCCTGCGCTGGCTGGCCACGCACGGCAGCCAGGTGCAGGGGGCCCGCACGCTGGACTATGGCTGCGGCTCGGGCATTCTGGCCATCGCAGCCAGGCTGCTGGGCGCGGGCGACACCGATGCCGTCGACATCGACCCCGCTGCCGTGCAGGCCAGCGTGGGCAATGCGCGAGACAACAGCGTGACCCTGACCACCGGCCTGCCCGACGCCGCCCACGGCATCTACCGTCTGGTGCTGGCCAACATCCTGGCCATGCCACTGAAGCTGCTGGCGCCGCTGTTGTGCGGCCATGTGGCCCCCGGCGGCCAGCTGCTGCTGGCCGGCATCCTGGCCCGGCAGGCAGGCGAACTGCAAGATGCCTATGCCCAAGCGGCGCCCTGGGTCGCGCTGCAGGTACTGGACGAAGAAGACGGCTGGGTGCTGATGGGTGCTGCCCGCCCCGACCTGGCCGCCTGAAACCCGAATGCCAGAGCCCGCCACCCCCGGGTCCGCGCTGGCCGCGCGCTGCACGGCTTGCGCCACCGTGTTCCGGGTGGTGCCCGACCAGCTGCGGGTGTCGAACGGCTGGGTGCGCTGCGGCCGCTGCGCCCAGGTCTTCAACGCCGCCCAGACCCTGATCGATCTGGACACAGGCGCCCCGCGCAGCATCGACCTGGGCGCAGCGCGGCTGCCCGCCAGCCCGCCGTTCAACGAAAGCGGCGCCCCGCCTTCTGTTTCGCCGGCGGCTGCACCCGCGGCGCTGGCGCCACCCGAAACGCGCCCATCGCCTGCGGCAGTCCGGGCCGATGACGGCGCCGGCCCGCCAGCCAGTGACAGCGGGCCTGTCGGCGCCGGGCCCGGCCCGGGCAACCAAGACCTGGACACCGGCGCAGTCACCGAAGACAGCGTCGCCGCCAATGGCTGGCCGGCGGTGCGGCACGATGCCCCTGCACCTGCACCTGCACCTGCCTCAGCCAGCAGCGGCAGCCCAGGGGCGGCAGCCAGCGCCGGCCCACCCGCCGACAGCAGCATGGCGGCCACGCCGATGCCGTCGTTCCTGCGCCAGGCCGACCGCGCCGCGCGCTGGCGCCGACCCGGCATGCGCAGGGCACTGGGCACAGGCTGCGTGTTGGCCGGGGTGCTGCTGCTGGCCCAGGCCGCGCACGCCTGGCGCGACCAGGCCGCGGCACGCTTTCCGGGCCTGCGGCCGGCGCTGGAAGCCGGGTGCCGCGCGCTGGGCTGCCAGGTCGGGCCAGCGCGGGCGATCGAAAACCTCAGCGTGGAAAGCAGCGCCCTGCTGCGCGTCGAACAGAGCACGCTCTACCAGCTGACGGTGTCGCTGCGCAACCGCGCCAGCGTCGACCTGGCCCTGCCGGCGCTGGAACTGTCGCTGACCGACGCGCAAGGCCGGCTGCTGTCGCGCCGCGTTCTACGCGCCACCGAGCTGGGCGCGCCACAGCCCAGCCTGGCCGCCGGGCGCGACCTGGCCCTGCAGGCCACGCTGCTGACCGCGCCAGGCGCCACACCTGCGGCCGACGCGCCGGCCGTGGCGGGCTATACGATCGAGCTGTTTTATCCCTGACGTGGCGGGCCGCCCCAGCGTTCGGAAGACCCTGGCCAGCTCGGGCCCCCCGGCACACCTGGGCGCGCTGTCTGCCCCGCCTGGCCTGCCTTCCCTTTCTCCCTCAACCTGCCCCTTGGAGCTGCCATGCCCGCGCTGATCTGCGGATCCCTCGCTTTCGACACCATCACCACGTTCCCGGGCCGCTTTGCCGAGCAGATCATGCCGGACCAGGTGCACATCCTGAACGTCAGTTTCCTGGTGCCCACGCTGCGCCGCGAATGGGGCGGCTGCGCCGGCAACATCGCCTACAACCTGCAGGCCATCGGCGGCCAGCCGGTCATCCTGGCCGCGCTGGGCGTGGACGGTGGCGAATACCTGGCGCGCGTGGCCAGCTGGGGGGCCGACACTTCGCTCATCCACCGCGACCCGGCGCTGCACACCGCGCAGTGCCACATCACCACCGACCGCGACAACAACCAGATCGCGGCCTTCCACCCCGGGGCGATGAGCCACGCGCACCACATCGAAGTGCCGCCGAAGTCGGCGCGTGCCGACCTGGCCATCGGCATCATCGCGCCCGACGGCCGCGACGCGATGTGGCAGCACGCGCAGCAGATGCACGCGCAGCACATCCCCTTCATCTTCGACCCCGGCCAGCAGCTGCCGCAGTTCAACGGCGAAGAGCACAAGGCCATGCTGGGCATCGCCAGCTGGGTGGCCGTGAACGACTACGAAGCCAAGATGCTGGAAGAACGCACCGGCGAAGACCCGCAGGCGATTTCGCGCCGCGCCAACATCCAGGGCGTGGTGGTGACGCTGGCCGAACACGGCTGCGACGTCTGGGTGAAGGGCGAATGCACCCGCGTGCCGGGCGTGAAGGCCGCCGAACTGCTGGACCCCACCGGCTGCGGCGACGCCTTCCGCGCCGCGCTGCTGTACGGGCTGGAAAAGGGTTGGCCGCTGGCGCGCTGCGCCGCGCTGGGCAACCGCCTGGGCGCGACCAAGATCGCCAGCAAGGGCCCGCAGAACCACAGTCTGCAGGGCGTGCTGGAAGGCATCTGAAGCCACGGGCCGTCCGCACGACTTGCCCGCGGCCTGTACGCCAAGACAAAAGGGGCCCGCGGGCCCCTTTTCAGTTTCTGTGGTGATTGAGCCGCGGCGTCAGGCCACGACCTGGCTGAGTTCGCCACTGGCGTAGCGCTTGGCCACTTCCGACATCGCCATCGGCTTGATCTTGCCGGCCTGGCCTTCGCAGCCGAATTCCAGGTAGCGCTGCTTGCACACCTTGTAAGCGGCTTCGCGCGCGGGCTTCAACCATTCGCGGGCGTCGAACTTGTCGGGGTGCTCGGCCATGAACTTGCGCACCGCGCCCGTCATCGCCAGGCGGATGTCGGTGTCGATGTTGATCTTGCGCACGCCATGCTTGATGGCTTCCTGGATCTCTTCCACCGGCACGCCGAAGGTTTCCTTCATCTGGCCACCATACTGGTTGATGATGGCCAGCAGTTCAGCAGGCACGCTGGAACTGCCGTGCATCACCAGGTGGGTGTTGGGGATGCGCTTGTGGATTTCCTTCACGCGGCCGATGGCCAGGATGTCGCCCGTGGGCTTGCGGCTGAACTTGTAGGCGCCGTGGCTGGTGCCGATGGCAATGGCCAGCGCGTCCAGCTGGGTGGCGCGCACGAAGACGGCGGCTTCCTCGGGGTCGGTCAGCATCTGGCTGTGGTCCAGCTTGCCGACGGCGCCGACGCCGTCTTCCTCGCCCGCGTCGCCGGTTTCCAGGTTGCCCAGGCAGCCCAGTTCACCTTCCACCGTCACGCCCACGGCATGCGCCATGTCAACCACCTTGCGCGTGGTCTGCATGTTGTAGTCGAAGCTGGAAGGCGTCTTGCCGTCTTCCAGCAGCGACCCGTCCATCATCACGCTGCCGAAGCCCAGCGCGATGGCGCCTTCGCAGACCTTGGGGCTGGTGCCGTGGTCCTGGTGCATCACCAGCGGGATGTGCGGGTAGGCTTCGACGGCAGCCTGGATCAGGTGCTTGATGAAGGCTTCACCCGCGTACTTGCGCGCACCGGCGCTGGCCTGCAGGATGACCGGCGCGCCCACTTCGGACGCGGCCTGCATCACGGCCTGCACCTGTTCCAGGTTGTTGACGTTGAAGGCGGGGATGCCGTAGCCATGCTCGGCGGCATGGTCGAGCAGCTGGCGCATCGAAACGAGTGGCATGACGGGCTTTCGCGAAGTGACGGAATGACAGCTGGAATCTGGCACGCGCGGCGGTGCACGACAGGTGATGTAACCGCCACGAAACTTCGGCAATTCTAGCGGCGACCCCCTCGTCAGGCGGGCTGAAACCGCCCCCGCCATGCGGGTAGACGCCAGCTCGTCAGGGCGCCAAAAGCCCGGCTTTCGTGCCGCTTTTCGCGCTTCAGCCCGCACCGGCACGACCGACACTGCCGCTGCGACCCCCTGCCGGGGACACCCGAGGACACCCCATGGCCCCCACCCGACCCGCTGCCCTGGCCAGCGCCGCCACGACCTGGATCACCACCGCTGCCACAACCCACGGTGAAGACCTGCTGCCGCACTTGATGCAGCGCCTGGACCTGTCGCGTCGCCGCGCGCAAGACCTGCTGCGCCGCCTGGTCGCTTCGCAATGGCTGTACCGCAGCGGCACCGTTCGCCGGCCGGTCTATCGCCCCGGTGCGCTGCGCCAGGTGGTGCAGCACTATCCGCTGCAGGGGCTGCAGGAAGACCAGCCCTGGCGGCGCGACTTCGCGCCCTACTTCGACCTGCCCGCCGAAGTGCGGCGCATGGCCCAGCATGCCTTCACCGAGCTGCTGAACAACGCCGTGGACCACAGCGGCGGCAGCCGCGTGACGGTGTCGCTGCGGCAGACGCCGCTGCACTTGCAGCTGCTGGTGTCCGACGACGGCTGCGGGCTGTTCGAACGCATCGCGCAGAGCTTTGCGATCGACGACCCGCGCCTGGCGATGTTCGAGCTGAGCAAGGGCAAGCTCAGCAGCCAGCCCGAACGCCACAGCGGGCACGGCCTGTTCTTCGCTGCCAGGCTCGCCGACATCTTCGATGTGCATGCCAACGGCTCGGCTTTCCAGCACCGCAGCTGGCAGCCCGACCTGGCCCTGGCCCTGGCCACGGGCAGCCCGGCCTGGCGCGCCACGCGCGTGGCGCCGCACCGCGGCACTTCGGTGTACCTGGCCATGGCGCTGGACACCCCGCGCACACTGGACGAGGTGCTGCGAGCCTACAGCGCCGACACTGCCGGCTACCGCTTCGACCGCACCCAGGTGCCGCTGAAGCTGCTGAGCGGCAGCGACCTGCTGATGTCGCGCGCCGACGCCCGGCGCGTGGCGTCACGGCTGACGATGTTCGGCCAGGCCGAGATCGACTTTTCCGGCGTGGACGCCATCGGTCACGGCTTTGCCGACGAGCTGTTCCGCGTCTTCCAGCGCGAACACCCGGGCGTGCAGCTGTTGCCCAAAAAAATGGCGCCCGCAGTGGGCGCCATGGTGGGCAGCATCGGGGCCTGAAGGGCCCCGGCCAAGGCAGTTGCCGGCGTCAGTCGACCTGGCGGCGGCGGCGTGCGAACACCAGCACGCCAGCGGCACCTGCCAGCATCAGGGCGTAGGTGGACGGCTCGGGCACGACGCTGCCCTGGATCACAAAAGGCAATTCGATCAGGATCGCCTCTGGTAAGGCGGGAGCGGCCGGAGACGTGAAGGGGGTGGCGAATCCGCCACCCGCTGCAGGGCCGCTGAGCGCGTTACCGATGCCGACCGAACCCAGCGTGGCAGGCACGAACGGACCCGAGGCCAGACTGCCCGCGAGCGACCAGGTGAGATAGTACGAACCGGGGGCCAAAGTGATGTCAGGAATATTGGCCGAGATGCGATAAATCGGGCGGTTGGTCGCCGTCAGCGTGGTGGTGGTCACGCGGTACCCCACCAGCCCGCCGTTCGTGACGGCCGTGGTGCCCGACGCGACGGTCGAACCCGTGGCATTGGCATTGGTGCCCGCGATCAGGCTCCAGGTCACGCCGGTGAAGCTGAAGGACGTCGCGCCCGTCTGGTAGCCGAAGAAATCCAGGCTCGACACATTCCAGCCAGGGCCGGTGACCGTGAAATTTTCGGCCACTGCAAACGTCGCATTCGACGCCAGCCCCAATGTGGTCGACGGCGCTTGCAGGATCGACAAACCCGCCGAGTCGACGACCGGGCCGTTGCTGTAGAGCTGAGCTTGCACGCCACTGGCCGCGGCGGCGACGAGGCCAGCGATCAAAAGTTTTTTCATCTTCACTCCAGTAGTTTGAATGGCTTGGTACGGTCAAGAACCGAGTCAAGGCACACGGCATCAACATCCACGTGTTGGCCTTTGTTGCGTATTTGCCAAGTGAGGTTAAGGCCATTCACTGCCCACCGGACCCGAAAGTTTCATGGAACCCCGCATTTGCAGGGTCCGCCATCGGCGTGCGAGCGTGGTTAGCCCACCTGGCAGACCTTCAACATGTTCGTCCCTCCGGGGTAACCCATCGGTTCGCCGCAGGTGATGGCATAGGTATCGCCGGGCTTCAGCACACCCAGTTCCACCAGCAGCGATTCGGCCTTGGCCAGGGCCTCGTCGCGGTCAGCCAGCTTGGGCATCAAGAGCGGGCGCACGTTGCGATACAGCGTCATCCGCCTTTCGCTTTGCACCTGCGACGTGAGGCCGTAGATCGGCACCAGGATGCGGTGCCGGCTCATCCACAGCGCCGTGCTGCCGCTTTCGGTCAGCGCCAGGATGGCCTTGCAGCCCAGGTGGTGGGCGGTGAACAGCGCGCCCATGGCGATGCTCTGGTCGATGCGGCCGAAGCGCTTGTTCTTGAAGTCGGCGTCCAGCATCACGTCCTCGGCGCGCTCGGCTTCTTCGGCAATCTGCGCCATCTGTTCCACCGTTTCCACCGGGTAGCGGCCGGCGGCGGTCTCGGCGCTCAGCATCACGGCGTCCGTCCCGTCCAGCACGGCATTGGCCACGTCGCTCACCTCGGCGCGCGTGGGCACCGGCGCCAAGATCATGCTTTCCATCATCTGCGTGGCGGTGATGACGACCTTGTCCAGCTCGCGCGCCAGCTTGATCATGCGTTTTTGCAGCGCCGGCACGGCCGCGTTGCCCACTTCCACGGCCAGGTCGCCGCGCGCGACCATGATGCCGTCGCTGGCCTTCAGGATCGACTCCAGGTTCGGAATCGCCTCGCTGCGCTCGATCTTGGCGATCATGGCCGGCCGGTGGCGGAAGGCTTCGCCGGCCACGTTGGCCAGGCTGCGCGCCATTTCCATGTCGGTGGCGTTTTTCGGAAAGCTCACCGCCAGGTATTCGCACTGGAAGGACACCGCGGTCTTGATGTCTTCCATGTCCTTGGCCGTCAGCGCTGGCGCGGTCAAGCCGCCGCCGGCCTTGTTGATGCCCTTGTTGTTCGACAGCTCACCGCCCAGCACCACGCGCGTATGCACCTGTTCGCCGCGCACGGCTTCCACCGTCAGCTTGATCAGGCCGTCGTTCAGCAGCAGCGTGTCGCCGGGGCGTACGTCGCGCGGCAGTTCCTTGTAGTCCAGGCCCACGCCCTGCAGGTCGCCGGGCTCGGTGCGCTGCGCGTCCAGGATGAAGGCGGCGCCGGCTTCCAGCATCACCTTGCCATCGGCGAACTTGCCGACGCGGATTTTCGGGCCCTGCAGGTCGGCCATCAGGGCCACCGGCTTGCCCACCTTGGCTGCCACTGCGCGCACCAGGGTGGCCCGGTCGATGTGGTCCTGCGCCTTGCCGTGGCTGAAGTTCAGCCGCACCACGTCCACGCCAGCGCGCAGCAGGCGTTCCAGCACCGCGGGGTCGCTGGAAGCGGGGCCGAGCGTGGCGACGATCTTGGTGGCACGGGTCATGGGGCGGGTCTCCGGCAGGCAAAGGGCTGCCGGATTATGGGTGGCTGCCCCTGGGCAACCCGGGCCGCGGTTACGGCGCGGTTACCTGGCAGCCGTGGGCTGGCGCAGATGGCGCGCCAGGCCCAGGCCAGCCAGCCCGGCCAGCAGCAGCACCGCGCTGACGGGCTCGGGCACGGCTGTCACGCGCACCGTGTCCAGGCCGATGAAGTCGGCGCTGAAGTTGCTGGGCACGGTGTAGCGAAAGCCCAGCCGCCCGCTGGTGCCGGGCGCGGCGCTGAAGGTGGCGCTGTACTGCGTCCAGGTGTTGGGGTAGCCGGTCTGCGACAGGCTGGGGTTCACGGCTACCAGCACGGTGCTGAAGCTGGGGGTGGCGGCGCTGTTGCCAGCCAGGCTCAGGCGCAGTTCCAGCCGGTCCGGGAAGATCGAAGGGTTGAAGATCGTGCGCGTCCAGAACGACACGGTGTTCACGGCGTCGAAGTTCAGCGTGGGCGTGATCAACCAGTTGTCCACCACGCCACCGCTGCCGAAGGCCGCGCTTTCGAAATTGGCCACGGCATACGACTCGGCGCTGCCGGCCTGGGCCGCGAAAGGCCCGACGAAGCCCTGACCCCAGGGCAGGCCCACGGGGCTGCTCAGGTTGGTCTGCACCCAGCCGCTGGCCGTCAGGCCTGGGACGTTTTCAAAGCCTTCGTCCAGCAGGGTGGCAGCCCGGGCACCCGTGGCCGCCAGGCTACCCGCCACGACGACGGCCAACAGCATTCGGTTCATTCGTGTTTCTCCTTGAACAGGTGGAAAAGACGCCGCGCTGGCTTCAGGCCAGGGCGCGGCGGGACAGGATTTCCAGCGCCGGCAGGGTCTTGCCTTCCAGCACTTCCAGGAAGGCGCCGCCGCCGGTGCTGATGTAGCCGACGTCGTTTTCAATGCCGTACTTCGCAATCGCCGCCAGTGTGTCGCCACCGCCGGCGATGCTGAAGGCCGGGCTGGCCGCCACCGCGCGGGCGATGGCTTCGGTGCCGTGGCTGAAGGCTTCGAACTCGAACACGCCCACCGGGCCGTTCCAGACGATGGTGCCGGCCGCCATCAGTTGCGCGGCCAGCGTGGCGGCGGTCTGCGGGCCCACGTCCAGGATCATGTCGTCGGCGGCCACGTCGGCTACGGCCTTTACGGTGGCGGGTGCGTCGGCGGCAAAGGTCTTGGCCACCACCACATCGACCGGAATCGGCACCGCCGCGCCGCGCGCCTTCATCGCGTCGATCACGGCCAGGGCTTCGGGCACCAGGTCGGGTTCGGCCAGGCTTTTGCCGATCGGCAGGCCCATGGCCAGCAGGAAAGTGTTGGCGATGCCGCCGCCTACGATCAGCCCGTCCACCTTGTCCGACAGCGCCTTCAGGATGGTCAGCTTGGTGCTGACCTTGCTGCCAGCCACGATGGCCACCAGCGGCCGCTTCGGGTGCGCCAGGGCCTTGGTGATGGCGTCGATTTCGGCCGCCAGCAAGGGGCCGGCGCAGGCCAGCGGCGCGTACTGCGCGATGCCGTAGGTGCTGGCTTCGGCGCGGTGCGCGGTGCCGAAGGCGTCGTGCACGAACACGTCGCACAGCGCCGCCATCTTGCGCGACAGGGCTTCGTCGTTCTTCTTCTCGCCCTTGTTCAGGCGGCAGTTTTCCAGCAGCACCACGTGGCCCGGCGCCACGGCGACGCCGTCCACCCAGTTTGATACCAGCGGCACCGGCACGCCCAGCAGTTCGGCCATGCGCGCGGCCACCGGGGCCAGGCTGTCGGCAGGCTTGAATTCGCCTTCGGTCGGGCGGCCCAGGTGGCTGGTGACCATCACCGCCGCGCCGGCGTCCAGCGCCATGCGGATGGCCGGAACGCTGGCACGGATGCGGGTGTCCTCAGAAATGTGGCCGCTGTCGTCCATCGGCACATTCAGGTCGGCGCGGATGAAGACGCGCTTGCCGGCCAGTTCGCCGCGCTCGATGAGGTCGGACAGTCGCTTCACGTTCATGATGGTCCTTCGGAACGATACAAATGAAATGTGGAATGAGGCCCCGCGCCCGCTACCAGCCCAGCCCCAGCTTCAGCGGCAGGTACACCGCCATGCCCGTGAGGATGGTGCCCAGGATGTCGCGACGCCAGAAGAAGTAGGCCAGGCCGGCGGCGGCACCGAACAGGCGCGCGTCCTGCCAGGTGCCGATGAGCTGGCCCTGGGTCATGACGATCTCGGGCACCACCACGGCCGCCAGCGCCGCCAGCGGGGCGTAGCGCAGACCTTGCTGCAGCCAGGCCGGGATGGGCAGTTCGCGGTTGGAAATGAAGAAGAACGAGCGCGTCAGCACGGTGATGACGGCCAGGCCCACGATGGCCAGCGCGGTTTCCCAGGTCGACAGGGCAGCCACGGCGGACACTGGCTCAAGCCCCGCGGCGCCGTGCGCCCTGGTCGATCAGCAGGGCCATCGCCACAGCCGCGGCGATGGCCACCACGATGTTCAGCTTCAGCGGCAGCGCATAGGCCGCCACGGCGGCGCAGCCGGCCACCACGCCGGCCACGGCAGTGGTGCGCCCGGTCAGCAACGATGCGGCAATGCCCAGCAGCGCCAGCGTGCCCGCAAAGCCAAAGCCCCAGTGCACGGGAATGCTCTCGGCCATCACGATGCCCACCAGCGAAGGCACTTGCCAGGCCAGCCAGTTGGTGGCTACGCCGCCCCAGAAATAGGGTGCCTGTTCAGGCGCGGGCTTCGGTTCCGGAAAGCGGCGCATGAACATGACGTAGTTCAGGTCGGCCGTGAAATAGCCCATCCACAGCCGGTGGCGGCGGCTGTAGCCCATCAGGTAGGGGCGCCACTGCGCGCTGAAGATGACGAAGCGCAGGTTGACGCACAGCGCAGTGGCCCACACCACCCAGATCGGCGCGCCGCTGCTCAGCAGGGGCAGCACAGCCAGCTGCGCGCTGCCGGCAAACACCAACAGCGACATCATCACCGCCAGCGGTACGCCCAGGCCGCTGTTGCCCATGGCCACGCCGGTGATCAGGCCCCAGGCCGCGATGCCCAGCGCCGTGCCGACCATTTCGCGGCTGCCACGGGCGAATTCAGGGTGACGCCAGACCGGGCCGGGGGTGTGCAGGGGGGGGCATTGGGCGCTCACCGCTGCATTGTCGCGCCCCGGCGTGGGCCGCAGCCCCAGCGGCGACCGCCGGTTCAGGCGGGTCGGACCGTGACGCCGCAGGGCATGCGGGAAGCAAAGGCCATCAACGCTTCTTTACGCTGCCGCTGCCAGCGACCGAGCGCGACACCGTGGCGTCGCCGCTGTAGAGCACGTCGCCGCTGCCGGCAATACTGACGGCGAGGGTCTTGCTGGCGTGCACTTCCGCATTGCCCGAACCCGCAATCCGCACCGACACCTCGTCGGCCTTCAGGTCGTCCAGCCGCACGTCGCCGCTACCGGCAATGCTGATGTTCAGCTTCGCGGCCTGGCCGCGGCCGCGCACGTCGCCGCTGCCCGAAATGCTGATGCCCAGATCATCGGTCTTCAACTGCGCCAGCCGGGCATTGCCCGAACCCGCCACCGACAGCTTCAGGCTGGGGGTGCTGAAGCTGCCGAGCTCGACATCGCCCGAGCCGGCGACCGACAGCGCGTCCAGCCGGGGCGTGACCACGGTCACCGTCACGGGGCCGGTGCGGTAGATGTTCTGGCCCTTCTTCCAGCCGATTTCCAGCCGGTTGCCTTCGACCGTGGTCTCCAGCAAGGGCAGCAAGTTGTCGGCGACGCGCACCGTCACCGATGTCTTGTCGCCCTGGCTCAGCACCAGGTTCATCGACCCCCGCAGCGCGACGCCGCTGAAGTCGCCCACGGTGCGGGTTTCCGTCACCAGCCGGCCCGAGCCTTCGGTGGCGGCCTGGCTGGTCTGGGGCAGCGCGGCCAGCCCGGCCAGGCCTACCAGCAGGGTGGTCAGCAGCCATTGGCGGCGACCAGCCGGCATAGAAGCGGCGTAGGAAGTGACTGCGGGGGAAAGTGTGGAGGGGGTGGGCATGCTCGCGTCCGGTAGGTGGGCCATGCCGCCAAATGTGCCGTAGCCCGTGCACACGCCCCAGCCGCAGGCGACGAACTGCGGCGCCTGGCGACAGAGCGCCGGGTGGCGGGCGCCGGCAGGGGCTTCAGGCGCCTTTGCGCGCTGCGGCGGCGGCTGGGTCGACGCCAGCGCCGGGGGTTTTCGCTGCGCTCTTCTCAGCGTTTTTGTCGGCTGACTTTTCGGACTTCTGGTCGCCCTTGGTTTCGGCCTTCGGCGCGCGGTTGGCATCGCGCTTGGGCTCGGCCTTCTGGTCGCCCTTCGCTTCAGCCGCCTTGCCGGACTTGCCAGCTTCAGCCGCTGGCGCTTCGCCTTCAGCGCCTTCAGCTTGCGCCGTCAGCGGATCGGGGCGGGCGGGCACGGCTTCGATCTTGTTCTCGCGCATGTAGTCTTCCATCTCGCGCCAGCCCGCAAACACCGCTGCCTTGTCGGCGCGCTTGTTTTCCTGGAAGCAGGCCTCGATGGAGCGCAGCGCATGCCGGCAACCGGCACCCACGGCCTTGCCCTCGGCTTCGCGCTTGGCGGCCACGGCGCTGGCCGATTCAATGCCCAGCAGGTCGCAGCCGCCCAGCCACAGGCAGGCCAGCAGCGCCAGGGTCAGGCGGGGCACGCGCCGCGCGGGCAGCGGGGCGCGCGGGTGCGGCAGATGAGGGGTGCGCAGGGGCATCTTGGGCGGTGGCAGCAGGTGACAGCAGCTAGCGGGGCGGGGCAAACAAGCCTTCACCGGCTTATCGGCCCCGGGCCTGGTGCGCTGAAGCAGCCGCACGGCAGGCCATCACCCGAAAAGACGGCCCGGTGCGGCCCAGATCAACGCGCAGCTAGGGCGCCACTGCCGGAAACCGCTGCCGCCATTCCTGCGCCAGCATGCGGCGCCCGCCCGGCACCTGCAGTTCCAGCCACTGCAGCGCGTCTTCGCCGCAGGCCGTCACCAGGCTGCCGTCGGCACTGGGCAGCCACTGGCCCGGCGCCAGGCCGTGGGCGCCGCGCAGCACGCGGCCGCGCCAGAGCTTGACGGTCTGCCCCGCCAGCAAAGCCGTGCAGCCCGGGAAGGGGTCGAAGGCGCGCAGCCGGCGTTCGATCTGCTCGGCAGGGGCCTGCCAGGCGATGGCGGCCTCAATCTTGTCGATCTTCTGCGCATAGCTCACGCCGGCCGAAGGCTGGGGTTGCGGCGCCAGGCGGCCGGCCTGGGCCGCCTGCAGGCCCTGCAGCACCAGGCGCGCGCCGATGGCGGCCAGCCGGTCATGCAGGCTGGCGGCGGTGTCGTCGCTGTGAACAGGCGTGCTTTCGGTCAGCAGCATCGGGCCGGTGTCCAGCCCGGCGTCCATCTGCATCAGGGTGATGCCGGTCTGGGTGTCGCCGGCTTCGATGGCGCGCTGGATGGGCGCCGCGCCGCGCCAGCGCGGCAGCAGCGAACCGTGGATATTCAAGCAGCCCAGGCGCGGCAGCGCCAGCACCCAGGGCGGCAAGATCAGGCCGTAGGCCGCCACCACCAGCACGTCGGGCGCCGCGGCCTGCAGCGCGGCACAGGCCGCCTGGGCGTCGGCGGCGTAGCGGCCGTCCAGCTTCAGGCCCTGCGGCTGCGCCAGCGGCAGGCCACGTTCCAGCGCCAGCTGCTTCACGGCCGAAGCCTGCAGCTTCATGCCGCGGCCGGCAGGCCGGTCGGGCTGGGTCAGCACCAGGGGCACGGCCCAGCCGGCATCGACGATGGCCGCCAGCGCCAGGCGGGCAAATTCCGGCGTGCCGGCGTAGGCCACGCGCAAGGCTGGCGTGGCCTGCGAAGCCTGCGAAAGCAGCGCAGCGGTGCCTGGGCCCGCGCCCGTCGGGCTGTCAGCCACCGCGCTGTTCTTCGCGCGTCTTCTTCAGCATCTTGGTGCGGATGCGGTCGCGCTTGAGCGGGCTGAGGTATTCCACGAAGACCTTGCCCAGCAGGTGGTCCATCTCGTGCTGCACGCAGACCGAGGCCAGGCCTTCGGCCTTCAGCTCGAAAGGCTGGCCGTCGCGGCCCAGCGCGCGCACGGTAACGCGGGCATGGCGTTCGACCTTGTCGTAGATCTGCGGCACGGACAGGCAGCCTTCTTCTCCCAGCATGAATTCAGCGCTGCGTTCGGTGATCTCGGGGTTGATCAGCACCACAGGCTGGTCGTGCTGGTCGGATGTGTCCATCACGATCACGCGTTCGTGCACGTCCACCTGGGTGGCCGCCAGGCCCACGCCTTCGCTGGCGTACATGGTCTCGATCATGTCGTCGACGAGCTGGCGGATGCGTTCGTCCACCACCGCCACGGGGCGGGCAACGGTGTGAAGGCGGGGGTCGGGGTAGCGCAGGATGGGCAGTTGGGCCATGGCACAGGGCAGAAAAGTGGCAGCCCGCAAGGCGCGGCCGTGACAGCCTGCACAGGTGGCGGCAGGCGTTGGCAGCCGCATTGCGGGGGCCCGGTTTTTGCGGGCAGAATCAAAGAGAGATGGGGGTCAGGCGACCATCCCACACAGATGAAGGACATGCCGCGCTTTGCAAGCGCTGCATCGCCACCGCGGATTTTGACATCGCCCCCTGCCCGGTGCCCGAAGCGGACACGGCCCTGATGCGAAAGACCCGACCACGACATGCGTTCCAGCACAACCGCCCGCCGCGCCCAGCCCCCCCACGGCCTTCTGCCCGCCCCTGGCCCCGGCAGCCGGGCGACCACCGCGTTGCGACACCGCACCCTGCTGCTGGCCGGCCTGCTGGCGCTGGGTACGGCTGCGGCCTCGGCGCAGCCGAATTTTCCGATCACGCCCAACCAGCGCGCCACGGCGCAGCAGGTGGCCCAGGCTGGCGTACCGCTGGCTGACCTGGCCCCGAACGCGCCGGATTCCCACACCGTGCAGCGTGGCGACACGCTGTGGGCCATTTCCGCCCTGTTCCTGAAGCAGCCCTGGCGCTGGCCGGAACTGTGGGGCATGAACCTGGACCAGATCCGCAACCCGCACCTGATCTTCCCGGGCCAGGTGCTGGTACTGGACAAGAGCGGTGGCCGTGCGCGCCTGCGCGTGGCCCAGCCCGGCGACGGCCAGGCCGGCGGCACCGTGAAGCTGTCGCCGCGCGTGCGCACCGAACTGCTGGAAAACGGCGCGATCGCCGCGATCCCGCTGAACCTGATCGGCCCCTTCCTGAGCGAAGCTGTGGTTTTCGACAGTGACGAGCTGAACGCTGCACCCCGCATCGTGGCCACCCAGGAAGGCCGCGTGATGCTGTCGCGCGGCGAAACCGCCTACGTGCGCGGCGACCTGGGCGGGGCACGCGACTTCCGGCTGTTCCGCGAACTCAAGCCCCTGGTGGACCCGCAGACGCGCGAAGTGCTGGGTTACGAAGGCCGCTATGTCGGCACTGCCGAATACGTGCGCGCTGGCGTGGACACCCCGGGCGCCGACGCCAAGGCGGTGGTGGTGCCTGCCACCTTCACCATCACCAGCACGCGGCTGGAAGCCGTGGTGGGCGACCGACTGTCACCCGTGCCCCAGCAAGAACTGGCGGCCTACGTGCCGCGGCCGCCTGCCAAGCCTGTGGACGGCAAGATCGTCTCGATCTACGGTGACGGGCTGCGCGCCGGCCAGAACCAGGTGGTGGCCATCAACCGCGGCCAGCGCGACGGCCTGGAACGCGGCCATGTGCTGGCGCTGTGGCGCGCCGGCCAGCAGGCCGTCGACACCACCAGCGAACCCCGCACAGCGTTGCGGCTGCCTGACGAACGCCACGGCCTGCTGTTCGTGTTCCGCGTCTTCGACCGCGTGTCGTACGCGCTCATCCTGAACGTCGCCGACCCCGTGGTGCCCGGGGACCGCTTCACCCAGCCCTGAACGGCGCCGCCCCACCCGTGGCTGCCAAACCTGCGGGCGGAACGACCGGGCCCCAGGCCGGGCCCGAACCCGGGGCCGCCGACGCGACGGACCTGAGCGACGCCGAATTTCAGGCCTGGTTCCGGCTGCTGGAAACCCCCGGCATCGGGCGCGGGCAGGCCCGGGTGCTGCTGGCGGCCTGCGGGTCGCCCCAGGCCGTGTTCGACGCCCGGCCGGAGACCCTGCGCAGCCTGGTGGGTCCCGCCCTGGCCATGGCCCTGGGGCAGCCGCCCGACAGCTTCGACGAACGGCTGGCGGCCGCCCGGCAGTGGCGCGCCGGCGGCGCCGACCGCCACATCGTCGTGCTGGGCGATGCCCGATATCCCGCCAGCCTGCTGGCCACCGCCGACCCGCCGCTGCTGCTGTACGTGCAGGGCGACGCCGCCGTGTTGTCGCGCGCTGCAGTGGCCATCGTCGGCAGCCGGCACGCCACGGCCCAGGGCCTGGACAACGCGCGCAGTTTCGCCCGAGCGCTGGCCGACCAGGGCTGGCTCGTTGTGTCCGGGCTGGCGCTGGGCATCGACGGCGCAGCGCACCAGGGTGCCCTGCAGGGCCGGGGGCCGGGCACGGTGGCCGTGGTGGGCTGCGGGCTGGATCGCACCTACCCGCCGGCGCACCGCGAACTGGCGCTGCGCATCGCCGACCATGGCGCGCTGGTGAGCGAATTCGCCCCTGGCGTGCCGCCGTTGCCTGAACACTTCCCGCTGCGCAACCGCATCATCGCCGGGCTGTGCCAGGGCACCGTGGTGGTGGAAGCCGCGCTGCGATCGGGTTCGCTGCTGACGGCCCGGCTGGCGGCCGAAGCCGGCCGCGAGGTGTTTGCGGTGCCGGGGTCGATCCACGCCCCGCAATCGCGCGGCTGCCATGCGCTCATCAAGCTGGGCGCCAAGCTGGTGGAATCGGCCCAGGACATCACCGAAGAACTGCGCACCGAAGAACTGCGTACCGAAGACCTGCCCACGGCAGACCGGCCGGCTGCCGCGCCGTCCGGCCGTGCAGCCCGTCAGCGCCGCGCGAACCCCGGCCAGCCGGCGCTACCGGGCGTGGACGGAGGCGAGCCCGTTGACAGCCCCACCACCGACCCCGCGCCGGGCGCCCCGGGCAACGCCGCCCTGGCGCCCCTGCTGGCCGCCCTGGGCCACGACCCGACCACGCTGGACGCGCTGCAGGCCCGCACCGGCTGGCCCACGGCCGAGCTGAATGCGCGGCTGCTGGACCTGGAACTGGACGGGCATGTGGCACGCCTGCCCGGGGGCCTGTTCCAGCGCCGCGGCCGGCTGTAAGGCCCGCGCCGCAGCGGCTGCCGCAGCGCCACCGCACAGGGCCCCCTGGGGTATAGTGAATTCATGTTCGATGTCCTCGTTTACCTGTACGAGAACTATTGGCGCCCCGACGCCTGCCCTGAACCGCAGCAGTTGCGGCGCAAGCTCTCGGCCGTCGGTTTTGAGACCGACGAAATCCAGGACGCATTGCGCTGGCTCGACGGCCTGGCCAGCTCGGCCGAGGGCGTCACCGGCCAGCAGGGCCCCGCCAGCCTGCGCCTGTACACCGACGCTGAACGTGAAGTGCTGGGTGACGATTCGATCGGCTTCATCAGCTTCCTCGAATCCGCTGCCGTGCTGCCGCCACCGATGCGCGAAATGGTGGTCGACCGCGCCATGGCCGTGGGCGGCGGGCCGATCGACCTGGACGACCTGAAGGTCATCGTGCTGATGGTGTTCTGGAGCCTGGGCGAAGAGCCCGACGCGCTGATCCTGGACGAACTTTTCGTCGACCCCGAAGACCGCCTGATCCACTGATCGCTAGGCTGCGGCGGGCGATCAGTTCAGCAGGCGCGAGGCATCGACGTCCAGCTTGGCCAGCGCGCTGCGCGTGGCGCGGACCGTCAGCGCTTCGTCCTGCGCTGGCAGCAGATGCCCGGCCTGCAGGTAAGCCGCCAGCCGGTGCTGCTGGAACAGCACGCAGCGCCCCTGAGTGGTGACGAACAGGCTCAGCTGCTTGCGCATGCCATGCCAGGCCAGCTGTACGGCTTCGCTGTGGCCGCCGCGGTCTAGCATGTACCAGCTGCCCACCTGGAGCTCGCGCGCCCAGGCCACCATCGCCGGGGTGGGCATGCTGCCGCCGTCCAGCACCACTTCCAGTTCGCTGCTCTGGTGGCCCGACAGGTCCAGCACCATCGATTCGTCAATGTCCACGTCCTGGGCGTCGGGCAAGAGCTCTTCCAGGGTCTCCAGCCGTTCCATCAGCTCGCGCAGCCGGTCGTCAGGGATCACCGCAGCCTTGGCGGTGAAGGCGGCAGCGAGGCTGTTGTTCAGCAGCTGGATATGCTCGTCCTGCCGCGCCGTGTCCATGCCGGCGCTGGCCATGCCTTCGCGCAGGCTCTTCAGCAGCAGCGGCAGGCGGCGGATGACTTCGGCGCGCTCTTCACGCGTGACCTTGGCGCTGGCACTCCAGATCAGGTCGGCCGCGGCGCGCTTCATGGTCTTGGTCTGCTCGGCCGGCGCGCCATAACGCACCGCTGTGGTGGCCAGCACATCGGCCCAGACGTGGAACAGGAACTGGCGTACGCCTTCCTGCACCGGTACTTCGTTGAGCATGCGGCGCAGCTCGATCGTGTACTGGATGGCCAGGGTCTCGCGCTGTTCCACCTGCTGCGCCAGCGACACGCCCTTCTTCGTCGCCTCGTTCTCGTTCTTGAAATAGTGCTCCAGGAACTTCTCGAATTCGGTCAGCACGGTCTGGAAGACGCGCCGACCGGTGTCGGGGTAGGCCTCGACCACCTGCACCACGCGTTTGATCTCGCGTTCCAGCGCGTCGCTGCTGCCGCCGCCGCTGCCCGCCAGACCGTGCGCGGCGCTGTCGAAACCCATCACGCAGGCGCCCATCCGGTCGATCAGGCGCCGCGCCGGGTGGTCGATGGTGGCGAAGAAGTCGGGCTCGGTCACGGCCACGCGCAGCACCGGCATCTGCAGGCGCGCAAACCACACGCGCACGCTGGCCGGAATGCGCTCTTCGGTCAGGAGGCTCTGGAACAGCAGCGCCACGATCTCGATCGTGGCGCGTTCCTCGGGCGTTGCCGCCGCCTTCTTCAGCACCTGCTTGCGCTGGTGCAGTTCGTCCAGCATCACCGGCGTGGTGACCAGCGGCTCGCCCTGCTGCGATGTTGGCGCCAGGCGTTGGCGGATGCCTTGCTGCGCGGTCTCGATCGCGCGCGCCAGGCCCGGCGACATCCGCGTGGGCACATCGGCCGTGTGCTGCAGGCGCAGCGTGCGCGTGGAAGCACCAAACTGCGGCACGTGACGGCCCACTAGCCGGTTCAGCCGGCCCAGCACGGCTTCGGCGTGTTCACGGCTGCGCGCCAGCGGGGCGGCGCGCGTCATCAGGCGTGTCTCGTCGCCCACTGCGCCACCGGGCAGCGGCGTGAAGCCGCCATAACCACCGCCGGAACCTCCGCCAGCACCGGGGCCATAGCCTGCCCCCGAGCCCGACCCCTGCCCCCCGCCGGGCCCTATGCCCGGCCCGGCCCCGAACCCCGACCCGGAAGCGGCACCGCCGTAACCCGATGGGCCAAAGATCTGGCTGTCGCCAATGCCAAACCCGCCACCACCCAGGCCACCACCCCCGCCCCCACCATGGCCCAGGCCGCCGCCCTGCCAGCCCAGCGGCGCATTCGGGTGTGTGCGTGAGCGCCGGATGAAAGGCCGCAAGTCGACGTCGGGCAGCACGTCCTGCGCCACCAGCCAGCGGTTGGTCTCGTGGTAAGCCTCTTCGACCAGCAGTGCGAATTCCTCGTGCAGCACGGCCTGCAGTTCACGCCAGCTGTCCAGGGTCTGGTCGGACCCGCGCCAGGCGTCGAAGACGATGCGCGCCAGCACATGGGCGCGCAGCATGTCGTGCGGGTCGAGTTCGTTGCGCTGCTCCAGGAAGGCCACGCGCGAACGCAGGTCGGCAAATTCCCAGCTGGCGCGGTCCATGATGGCCAGGGCCAGGCGCGAGGTGACGATTTCCAGTTCGATCGTGTCGTCAGACACCAGGGTCAGCGTGTCGCGTGCCGACCCGGCCTGCGGCCATTCCGCGGCCTTGGTGGCCGACACCCCGCCCAGCAGCACCTGGCGCAGCCCCGTGACGATGCCGCGATGCCAGGCCTGGGCGCCCTGGTTCAGACCCTGCAGCAGGTCGCGCCGGCGCTGGAAGGTGGCGTGTTCGCAGGGCTTGTCCAGCAGGCTGCGTGCGCCTTCCAGCGCCGCCTGCACCAAGTCCACCAGCCCTTTGACCAGTTCTTCGGTGTAGAGCCTGCGCGCCTGGCTGGCCAGGCTTTCAGGCGACGCGCTCAGGGCCATTTCAGGACCGCCCGGGCATTCCGGCGGGGCCGGGTGCCCCGTGGGGCGACTGTGGACGAAGTGATCGTGGAGGTTTCACTTCAGGGTGTGGAAAGCGGTAGACGGGCCGCTTTCACTCTACACCACGGCCCCGGCGTTCGGGTCGTTCGGGTCGATGTCCTTGGCCGGGCCGCCCTTGATCAGGTCTTCGCGCTTCGTGCCCAGCCACATGGCGATGCCGGCGGCCACGAAGATGGAGGAATAGATGCCGAACAGGATGCCGATGGTCAGTGCAATCGCGAAGTAATGCAGCGTTGGGCCGCCGAACAGCAACATCGACAGCACCATCATCTGCGTGCTGCCGTGGGTGATGATGGTGCGGCTGATGGTGCTGGTGATGGCGTTGTCGATGACCTGCGGCGTGGTCAGCTTGCGGTACTTGCGGAAGACCTCGCGCACGCGGTCGAAGATGACCACCGATTCGTTCACCGAATAGCCCAGCACGGCCAGGATGGCCGCGAGCACCGCCAACGAGAATTCCCACTGGAAGAAGGCGAAGAACCCCAGGATGATGATGACGTCGTGCAGGTTGGCGATGATGCCGGCGACCGCGAACTTCCATTCGAAGCGCACCGCCAAGTAGGCCATGATGCCCAGCACGGTGACGGCCAGCGCAATCGCGCCATCGCGCGCCAGTTCGGCGCCCACCGACGGGCCCACCACTTCCGTCCGCTGCAGCTTCAGCGGCTCGGCGCCACCGGCGGCCGTGCACGAAGGCCGGCTGACCTGCTCGCCCTGCTCGGTGGTGTACTGCTTGATGCCCACGGTTCCGCTCTCGGCCTTGCACAGCTCGGCGAAGACGCGGTCGGAGACTTCGGTCTGCTTGATGTCGCCGCGCACCGGCAGGCGGATGAGCACGTCGCGCGACGTGCCGAACTTCTGCACCTGCACTTCGCCGAAGCCCATCGCTTCGACGGTGCCGCGGGTGCGGTTGATGTCGGCAGACTGCGCGTATTCCACCTCCATCACCGTGCCGCCAGTGAATTCGATCGACAGGTGCAGGCCGCGCGTGACGATGAAGAACACCGCCAGCGCGAAGGTGATGAACGAGATCGCGTTCAGCACCAGGGCATGGCGCATGAACGGGATGTCTTTGTGGATGCGGAAGAATTCCATGGTCTTTGCTCCGCTTCGCCTCAGGCTTCCAGCTTGGCCGCTGGCGGGGTGGCCGGCTTGTCGCCGGGGGCCGCCGCGGCGGGCTTCCAGATCTGGCCGATCGACACGCTCTTCAGCCGCTTCTGCCGGCCATACCAGAGGTTCACCAGCCCGCGGCTGAACATCACCGCGCTGAACATGCTGGTCAGGATGCCCAGGCAGTGCACGACGGCAAAGCCGCGCACCGGGCCCGAACCGAAGGCCAGCAGGGCCAGGCCGGCGATCATGGTGGTGATGTTGCTGTCCAGGATCGTGCCCCAGGCGCGTTCATAGCCCGCCAGGATGGCGGCCTGCGGCGCTGCGCCGTTGCGCAGTTCTTCGCGCACGCGTTCGTTGATCAGCACGTTGGCGTCGATGGCCATGCCCAGCGTCAGCGCAATAGCCGCCATGCCGGGCAGGGTGAGCGTGGCCTGCAGCATCGACAGCACGGCCACCAGCAGCAGCAGGTTGAAGGCCAGGGCGATCGAGCTGAACACGCCGAACAGCAGGTAGTAGGCGCACATGAACACCGTGATGGCGATGAAGCCGTAGAGCACGCTGTTGAAGCCTTTGCCGATGTTCTCCGCGCCCAGGCTGGGGCCGATGGTGCGTTCCTCGATCGTCTCCATCGGCGCAGCCAGGCTGCCGGCGCGCAGCAGCAGGGCCTGGTCGCTGGCTTCCTGCGTGGTCATGCGGCCGCTGATCTGCACCCGGCCGCCGCTGATTTCGCTGCGGATCACGGGCGCGGTCACGACCTCGCCCTTGCCCTTTTCGAACAGCACGATGGCCATGCGCTTGCCGATGTTGTCGCGCGTCACGTCCTTGAAGATGCGCGCGCCCTTGGCGTCCAGCACCAGGTTGACGGTCGGTTCCTGCGTCTGGCTGTCGAAGCCGGGTTGGGCGTCGGTCAGGTTCTCGCCCGTCAGGATGACCTGGCGGTACAGGATGATCGGCGCCTGCCCACGTTCCAGGAAGCGTTCGCTGCCGAAGGGCACCGGGCCGCCGCCGCGTTCGGCGTCGCGCGCTTCCTGGGTCTCGTTGACCATGCGGATTTCCAGCGTCGCCGTGCGGCCGATGATGTCCTTGGCCTTGGCCGTGTCCTGCACGCCCGGCAACTGCACCACGACACGGTCCAGGCCCTGCTGCTGGATGACGGGTTCGCTGACCCCCAGTTCATTCACGCGGTTGTGCAGCGTGGTGATGTTCTGCTTGACGGCCTGTTCCTGCACCAGGCGGGCGGCCTCGGGCTTCAGGCTGCCGGCCAGGCGCTGGTCGCCGTTGTCTTCGGTCTGCTGCCATTGCAGGTCGGCGAACTGCTCATTCAGCAGACCCAGCGCCTGCTGGGCCACGGCCGGGTCGCGGAAGCGCACTTCCACGGTGTTGCCGTTGCGCGTGACGCCACCATGGCGGATGTTCTTTTCTCGCAGCAGGCTGCGCACGTCGCCGGTCAGGGATTCAGCGCGCTTGGTCAGCGCCGCCTTCATGTCCACCTGCATCAGGAAGTGCACGCCACCCCGCAGGTCCAGGCCCAGGTACATGGGCAGCGCGTGCAGCTTGGCCATCCAGGCCGGGCTCTGCGACACCAGGTTCAGCGCCACGATGTAGCGCGGGTCGGCCGGGTCGGGGTTCAGCGCGCGACTGATCGCGTCCTTCGCCTTCAGCTGGGTGTCGGTGTCGGCAAACCGCGCCTTCACCGAATTGCCCTCGAACTGCACGAAGTCGGGCTCGATCTTGGCTTCCGCCAACAGCTGTTCGACGCGCGTGGCCAGTGTGGCGTCCACCTTCAGCGTGGCCTTGCCGCTGGACACCTGTACCGCCGGTGCCTCGCCATACAGGTTCGGGGCGGCGTACAGCAGCGCGATCAGCAGCATCGCCGCCAGGATCGCGTATTTCCAGAGGGGGTAGCGGTTCATGGGGACTTCCTCGGGCCAAGTGGCAGTAAACCGCTGGCAGGGTGTGGGATGAGACGCTGGCGCGCCCGCTTTGGGGCGCCGGCCTTACTTGAAGGTTCCCTTGGGCAGCACCTGGATGACGGCCGCGCGCTGCACTTGCAGTTCGACGCTGTTGGCGACTTCGATGTGCACGAAGGTTTCGCCCAGCTTGGCCACGCGGCCGATGACGCCGCCGCCGATGACGACTTCGTCGCCCTTGGCCAGCGCGTCGATCATGGCCTTGTGTTCCTTCTGCTTCTTCATCTGCGGACGGATCATGATGAAGTACAGCACCACGAACATCAGCACCAGCGGCAGCAGGCTGAGCAGGGTGGATTCGGTGCTGCCCGTGGCAGCGGCCTGGGCGTAGGCGGACGAGATGAACACGGCGGGGATCCTGAAGTCGGGGCGGGTACCGGCGGGTGACTGCCGGCTGACGCTGAACGGGGGTGGAGGGGGGCCTGGGAACGAGAAGGATCGGGTGGAACAGGCGCAGTTCGTCGAACAAGGTCTGACGTGGGGCTGGCAGGCGCGATCACCAGCCCTGGCCCCACCCCGGGTTTACCCAGGGCAACCGCGCATTTTAGGCCCTGCCCACAGCAGGCCCAGCGGCGCAACCTGCAGAAGATGGCCGCGAACGGGCCGGCGCCGTGAGATCAGGCCGGCGCGCGTGCGACCGGCGGCCAGGCAAGGCCAGCGCCAGCAGCAGCCACAGGGCCAGCAGGAAACTGGCGCGCGGCAGGTTGAAAAGGTCGTGCACGGCCGCCACCACGGCCAGCCCGGCGCCCGCTGCCAGCAGCGGCGCAGCCAGCCGGCGCGACCGCGCTGCCCCGCCGCCCAGGCGCCACAGTGCCCAGCCGGCTGCCAGCGCCCAGGCACCCAGGCCCAGCAGACCCTGGTCGACGAGCAACTGCAGCGGCGTGTTCGGGCGCACCACCGCAGCGGGGTCCAGCAGGGCATACCAATGCGCCAGGCCGGCGCCAAAGTCGCCATTGCGCAGCAGGTCTTGACCACTGGCGTCCAGCAACCGCACGCGGTGCACTTCCAGCACGCCCCCGGGCGCGTCCAGGGCCAGCGAAAACCGCCAGGCCCGCGGCATCGGCACCAGCCCGGCCGCCGGCCGCGGGCCCGGCAGGGACAGGGTCAGCAGTTGCCCGTCGGGCAAGCCGGCGCTCAGACTCGATGGGGCCAGTTCGGACAGAGGCTCTGTCGGCAAGGCGCCGCTGGGGTCGGCCCGGCCGCTGCCCATGGCCGCAGCCGGCAAGGCCAGCGTGCTGCCGATGCAGCCCCAGGGCGGTGCAGCGGGGCTGGCGCACAGTTCGGCGACCAGCCGGGGGGGACGCGGTTGCGCTTCTGAGCGCGGCGGCGCTGCCGTTCCAGCAGCGGCACCAGGCTGCAGCTCAGACCGCGGTTCAGTCCCGGCGCTGTTGGATGCATCGGGCATGGGCGCTGGCCCGGCTGGCTGCCCGGGTTCGCTCGGGCCACCCGGTGTTTCCGCCACCAGGGCCAGGCCTGTGCCGGCGCCCGGCGCGCCGACCCCGCCAGGCAGAACACGCCAACGCACCAGTACCTGCACGCTGGCGATCTCGGCAGCGCCGGGCTGGGGTACCGCGACCTGCTGCGTCAGCCGCCAGGGCAGGCCGCGCCCCGGCAGGGGGGTCATGCCGGGCAGTTCAACCGCCCAGCTTTGGAAGTGGCGCACCTGCCGGATACCGTCGGCCGCTTTCAGGGCCTCGCTCCGTGCCTCGTTCAGAGCCGCCGTCTGGGCTGCAGCAGACGTCGCCAGCGCTGGCGCGTCATCGCCGCTGAGCGGCCCGCCTGGGCCTGCCAGGCTGTCAGGGCTGCCCAGCAGGGCAGCGCGACCCGGCCCCAGCCCTCGGCCCAGCAGCCAGTCTTGCGCGCCGCCCAGCCGGGCCAGAGTCTGCTGCCACTGCTGCTGGCGCGCCCGGCTGTGCTCGGCCAGCTGGGCCAGGCGTTCGGACCCAGGCACGCGCGCCAGCAGGCTGGCCAGCAGCAGGGCCACGGCCAGAAACGCCGCCAGGCGCCACCACCGCCTGGCCGCAGCGCCCAGGCCCGCGGCCGTGCGGCCGGCACTGGCGTTCCTGGCCATGCGGCCGGCGGACCGGCCCGCGTCGGCCTGCAGCAGGATCGTCAGCGCCCCTAGCCCCACGGCCACGGCCAGCACGGCCACGGGTGAGAAGCTGACCACGCAGGCATGCGCCCCCAGTGCCAGGGCCAGCACCGGCAGCAGCGCGTCACGCGGCTGCCGCGCCTGCGCCCAGGCCGCGGCGGCGAACGGCATGCCCACGGCCAGCAGCGCCGCCAGTGGGGCACTGCCGCCTTGAAGGCCCCAGAACAGCGTGCCCGCAGCCGTTTCGGCCGACAGGTCGCGCCAGGTACCGGCGGCCAGCCTTTCCCACAGCACGGCCAGCCCGGCCACCAGCAGCATGGCGCTGAAGGCACGGGTCAGCCGGGTGCTGGCGGCGGCCGGGTCTTCGCGCCAGCCGGCGCGCAGCAGGGGCCACAACAGGCCGGCAGCCAGCAGGCCCTTGGCCAGGCGCAGGCTGTCGGCGGCTTCGCCCGGGCCCTGCCACCAGCCCAGGGCGCCGCCAGTGGACGCCTGCAGCCCGCGCCACAGCGCCAGCGCCGCCAGCGCCACCACGGGCAGCAGCCAGCCGCCAGCGGCCGCCACCGGCGCGGGCGGGTCGGCCGAAGGCGCCTGCACCTGGTCCCAGGCCAGCCGGGCGTGGCCGCCGGCGGCTACGGCCAGCAGCAGCAGGTCGAATTCCTCCACCGCGCGCCAGCCGGTCCAGGGCCCCAGCCCAGCCAGGGGCAGGGCTGGCAGCAGCAACCAGGGCCAGCAGCCGGGCCGCACACACACCAGTGCCGCCAGGCCCACGCACAGCAGCAGAGCCAGGGCCGGCGCCAGCGGGTGATGCCAGGCCAGGAACAGCGCCAGGAAGGCCGACAGCGCCGCCAGCATCGACGTGCCCAGCGCTACGCCGAAAACCAGCAGGCCGCCAAGGCCCAGGCCGGCCGAAGGTCGACGCGGCCGCGGCCCGCGCTGACGCGATGGCGCCCACTGTGCTGTTCGTGCTGTTCGTGCTGTTTGTGCTCTTTGCGCTGTTTGTGCTCTTTGCGTCGTGGGCATGGTGGGCGCCCGCTCGCCCGACCCCGCTGACGCGGCTGCGCCAGTCAACCCCGCTGCGGGCAGCCCGCGACGGGCTGCCGTTTCGGCAGACGCCAAGGCCGGGGCGGCGGATGCATCGCCCGGCAATGGGCCCCGCGGCGGCTGGCCCTGTGGCCGCCGACGCGGGCCGGATCTGCGCTCTGCGCCGCTCATAATTCCTTGTTACGTCCCTGCTGGGTGGCAGTCTAGGTGCGCCCGGCGCCCCGCAGGCACTGCGCCGCTGTCGCGCCAGCCTGAACGCGGGGGTCTCGGACGCCGGGTCGGGTGGCACCGTCGCCAGGGCGGCCTGGCTGCATGCCAGCCGACATGCCAGCCGTCATGCCCGCCAACATGCCCGCCACCACAGCAGCCGCCACCGCATGACCCAACGCCAGCCGCGCCCCTCTGTGCAAGCCACCCCCGGGCCAGCCCGGCCCACCCGGCGGCGCCGCTGGCCCGCCGTCGCCGCTGCCCTGGCCGGGCTGCTGCTGCTGGCCGCTGTCGCCAGCGCGGTGGCGCTGGGCCATGCGCCGGGCGAGGTCTGGCGCGAAGTGCGTGAACGCAGCCCGGGCGAACTGCTGCGCCACCTGCAGCGCCGCCTGCAGGGGCACGACACCCTGCAGCACCTGGCCGGGCCGGTGCTGTCGCGGCTGCAGGCGCGCATCGAAAGGCCAGTGCCGCCGCTGCTGCAGCCCACACTGGGCAAGGGCCAGCAGCCCCAGGCCCTGCCGCCCGTGCGCTTCGACAGCAGCGGCCGGCCGCTGGCACTGGACGCGGCTTCCCTTGCTCGCCCTGCGCCTGGCACTGCTGCAAGTCCGCGTGTGCGCCTGGCCGACCTGCGCGTGGACAGCGTGGCCGCCCTGGTACAGGCCACGCGCCAGGCCCTGCCAGGGCAGGTGATCGAGATCGCGCCTGGGCGCTACCGGCTGGAACAGACGCTGCAGATCACCCAGCCTGGCCTGGCCGAAGGCCCCATCACCCTGCGCGCGGCCCAGCCCGGCACGGTCTGGCTGGACGTGGCCGTGGTGCAGGCCGTGAACCTGAAGGCGCCTTACTGGGTGTTCGAAAACCTGAACTGGCGCGGCACCTGCGTCGGCGAAGGCCACAAATACTGCGAACACGCCATCCACGTGGTGGGCGCGGCGCTGGGCACGGTGATCGTGAACAACCGCATGCAGGACTTCAATGCCGCCATCAAGGTGAACGGCGAAGACGGCCGCTTCCCCGACCACGGGCTGCTGCAGTTCAGCACGCTGGAAAACACCAGCCCGCGCCAGACACGCGGCCCGGTGGCGCTGTTCGACCTGGTGGGCGCGCGCGGCTGGCGCGTGGCCGACAACCTGATCGCCGATTTCGTGCGCACAGGCGGCGACCGCGTGTCCTACGGCGCCTTCATGAAGGGCGCGGGCAGCCAGGGTGTTTTTGAACGCAACCTGGTGCTGTGCACGCGCAGTGGCATTTCACAGCATGGGGTGCGGGTGGGGCTGTCCTTCGGCGGCGGCGGCACCGGCCCCGAATACTGCCGCGACGGCCGCTGCGCGACCGAGTTCAGCCAGGGGGTGATGCAGAACAACGTGGTGGCGCACTGCAACGACGTGGGCATCGACGTGAACCGCGCGGCTGGCATCCAGCTGTTGCACAACACGCTGATCAACACCGCTGGCATCGGCGCGCGCGGGCTGGACAGCACCGCCACGGTGCTGGGCAACGTCACTGACGGCGGCATCCGCGCGCGGGGCGGCGCGCTGCTGCAGGCCCAGCACAACCTGGCTGGGGCCGATCTGGACGATTGGTGGCAGGCCCCTGACGCGCTGGACCTGCGCTGGCGCCAGCCCCTGCCCACGGCACCCAGCGTGCTGGCGCAAGACTTCTGCGGCCTGCCGCGCCCGCAGCCGCCGGCGCTGGGGGCGGCCGGGCAGCCAGGCTGCGCGCCGAGCAGCCCGCCCTGATACAAGCCTGGGGCACGGCTGCTACGCGGCTGTTCAGCCCAGCGGCTTCACACCAGCACCTGCGCGCAGTGGGGGTGGCCCAGGAAGTCCTGCGGGCTGGCGCTGGCGCCGTAAGCGCCTGACTGGAACACCACCACCAGGTCGCCGGGCTGGGCAGGCGGCAGGTCCACGCTGTCAGCCAGGCGGTCCAGCGGTGTGCACAGCGGGCCCACCACGCTGACGGTTTCCAGCGCTTCACCTGCGGCTGCGTCGCGCGCCAGCGCCACCGGGTAGTTGCGGCGGAACACCTGGCCGAAATTGCCCGAAGCCGCCAGGTGCTGGTGCAGCCCGCCGTCGGTGACCAGGAACACCTGCCCGCGCGAGACCTTGCGGTCCAGCACCCGGGCCACGTAGATGCCGGCCTCGGCCACCAGGTAGCGGCCCAGTTCCACCACCAGGGCCGCGCCCGGTAGTTCGGTGGCGGCGCGCTGCGCCAGGTTGGCCAGGCCAGCGATGACGGCAGCTTCGTCCAGCGGCTGTTCGCCCGGGAAGTAGGGCACGCCCCAGCCGCCGCCCACGTTCAGGCTGCGCACCGGGGCCGGGGCGCTGGCGGCCAGCGTCAGGGCCAGGTCGAAGCAGGCGCGCTGCGCTTCCACCAGGGCCGCGGCGTTCAGGTTCTGTGAACCGGCGTACAGATGGAAGCCCTCGAAGGCCAGGCCCTGGCGGCCGATCTCCGCCAGCAGGGCTGGCACGCGTTCGGCGTCCACGCCGAAGGGCCGGCCGCCGCCGCCCATGCGCATGCCCGAGCCCTTCAGTTCAAACGGCGGGTTCACGCGCACCGCCACGCGCGCGGGCAGGCCCAGCTGCTGCTGCGCGGCAGCCAGCAGCGGCACTTCGCGTTCGGATTCGATGTTCAGCAACACGCCCGCGGCCACGGCCTGGCGCAGTTCGGCTTCGCGCTTGCCAGGGCCTGCAAAGCTGATGTGGGCCGGCGCAGCGCCAGCATCCAGCGCCACCTGCAGTTCGCCGGCGGACGCCACGTCGATGCCGTCCACCCACCCGGCCATCAGCCCCACCAGGGCTGGCATGGGGTTGGCCTTCATCGCGTAGTGCAGCAGCACGCCGGCGGGCAGGCGCGCGCGCAGGCCGGCCACGTGCTGGTGCAGACAGGTGCGGTCCAGCGCGTAGAAAGGCGTGCTGCCCACGCGCGCGGCCAGGCGCTGCAGCGGCTGGCCACCGATGTGGACCTGGCCGTTCACGCGCGGGAAGCTGCTGGGGCGCGCGCGGTGGTCGGCCTGGCGGGGGGCCGACGTGGGTGCAGCGGGCGGCGTGGCGCCGAGTGGGGTCTGGGTGGTCATGGGGGGCCGGCCTCGGCGGCCGTGGTGGCAGCGGCCTGCGCCGCCAGGGCACGGCGGTCCAGCTTGCCATTGGGGTTGCGTGGCAAGCTGTCGCTGTGCAGCTGCAGCCGCAGCGGCACCATCCACGAAGGCAGCTGGCGCCGGCAATGCAGCAGGGCCTGTTGGACAGCGGCTTCCGGGTCGGCCGTGCCGGCCGGCAGCAGCACGCTGGCGTGCACGGCCTGGCCCAGGGTGTCGTGCGGCAGGCCATAGACGGCACATTCCTGCACCACGCCGCTGGCGTACAGCACTTCTTCGACCTCGGTCGGGCTGACGCGGTAGCCCGATGTCTTGATCATCTCGTCCTGCCGGCCGATGAAGAAGAGGAAGCCTTCTTCGTCGCAGCACACGGTGTCACCGGAAAACACGGCGTATTCGGGCAGCACCGCCCCTGGTGGGCGCAGGTGGGCCGGCAGGGGCTTGAAGCGCAGCGCCGTGGTGGCGGGGTCGCCCCAGTAGCCCTGGGCCACCAGCGGCCCGCGGTGCACCAGTTCACCCGGTTCGCCCGGGGCGCAGGGCTGGCCGTCTTCGCGCAGCACCAGGATCTGCGCGTTCGGGATCGCCCGGCCGATGGACCCGGGGCGGCGGTCCAGTTCGGCCGGCGGCAGGTAGGTCGAGCGGAAAGCCTCGGTCAGCCCGTACATCAGGACAGGCGCCGCGCCAGGCCAGCGCTGGCGCAGCCCGGCCAGCACCGACAGCGGCATCTTGCCCCCGGTGTTGGCGAAGTAGCGCAGGCTGCACGCCGCCGCGGCCGGCCAGGGCGCAGCCAGCAGCTGGGCATACAGGGCCGGCACGGCCGTCAGGCCGGTGATGCCCTCGGCCACCAGCACCTTCAGCACGTCGCCCGGCAGCAGGTAGTTCAGCAGCACCACGCGCGCGCCGCTGGCAAAGGCCGTGGTCAGCTGGCTGAAGCCGGCGTCGAAAGACAGCGGCAGCACTGCCAGCAGGCTGTCGCCAGGATGGTTGCCCAGGTAGCTGGCCACGCTGTGGGCGCCACACACCAGGTTGCGGTGCGACAGCATCACGCCCTTGGGGCGGCCGGTGCTGCCGGACGTGTAAAAGATGGCGCAGAGGTCGGTGTCCAGCGTGCTGGCGGGGGGCCGGGCGGTGGCGAGGGCGATCGCTGTGGCGGCGGGGGCGGGGGCGGGGGCGGCAGCCAGGAAGTCTGCCCAGGCCACGACGGCGGTGTCGGCTGCCACTGCAGTCAGGGCCCGGCCCGGGGCCGGGTTCACATCGGTCTTGCCCGCACCGTCTTCCACGCAGACGCAGACCAGCCCCGTGCCGGCCGGCAGCAGGCCCTGCAGCAGGGCCAGCCGGGATGGCGTGGTCAGCAGCAGGCTGGCGCTGCAGTCGGCCAATACATGGGCCAGCTGCTGCGGCTTGAGCTGCGGGTTCACCGGCACGAACACCGCCCCGGCAGCCGCGGCGCCAAAGCAGCCCAGGACGAATTCCAGCCGCTTGTCCAGCCAGATGGCGACGCGTGCGCCCGGTGCCACGCGGGCCGACAGCGCGGTGGCGGTGGCCGCCATCTGCTGCGCCAGGTCGCCGTAGGTCCAGTGCCGGCCGTCCAGCGTCAGGGCTACCGCGTCGGCGTTGCGCTGGGCGGCCTGGGTCAGCAGGTCCGGCAGCCGCTGCGCCGGGGGCGGCGGCAGGGGCAACAGAGTCGGCAACAAAGGCGGCGATGGAGGCGTCGGCGGCAGCATCGTGGGCAGGGCAAGGGCAGCAACAGGGGTGACCGTTCGCGGGGCAGGGCCATGCAAAGCGCTCAGGCGTCGTTTGAGCCCAGCGTCGCCGCGCCAGGGATTGTGAAGCCCTGCCCTGCCCGTACACGCAGCGCGGCTGGGGGCTGGCCAGCGCCAGGCGCGGCCTGCGTGACCGATTCGACAGCCCCGCCGCGGCCGTCCGCGCAGCGGGGCGGCGCCACCTAGAATTTGGCCATGTCTTCCGCCGCTGCCACCTACCCCGCCGACCCCCTGCTGCCCGCCCTGGCCGCGCTGCTGCAGCAAGCCCTGGCCCTGCCTGCCACCCGGCTGCCGGCGCAACGTGACACCCTGTTGCTGGGCGCGGTGCCCGAACTCGATTCGATGGCCGTCGTCAGCCTGCTGACCGCGATCGAAGAGCGCTTCGACATCACGCTCGACGAGTCAGACCTCAGCGCCGCCACCTTCGCCAGCCTGGGCAGCCTGAGCGACTTCATCAGCGCGCAGCTGCCGCGCTGAAGCGCCGGGCGCGCGCCGCTTGCAGGCCCCGCTGCCCCCAGTCCAGGTGATGCACCTGGACAGCCCCACCGGGGCCCTGTTCGCCCTGCACCACCGGCCGGCCGGCCCCGCCGCGCGCGCGGCCCTGGTGTTCGTGCACGCCCTGGCCGAGGAAATGAACAAATCGCGGCGCATGGCCGCCCTGCAAGCGCGGGCCCTGGCGCAGGCCGGCTTTGCGGTGCTGCAGCCCGACCTGCACGGCTGCGGCGACAGCGCCGGCGAATTTGCCGACGCACGCTGGCCGCTGTGGCTGCAAGACCTGGCCACGGCGCAGGCCTGGCTGAGGGCCCGCCACCCCGGCGCGCCGCTGTGGCTGTGGGGCCACCGCGCCGGCGCCCTGTTGGCCGCGCAGGCGCTGCAGCCACAGCAGGGGCCAAGTGACGCCGTCGACAGGGCAGGCAGGGTGATCGGCGTCGACGGCCTGCTGCTGTGGCAACCCGTGGCCAGCGGCGACCAGGCGCTACGGCCCTGGCAGCGCATGCAGCGGGTGGCCGGGCTGCTGAAAAGCCCGCCACGGCCGGCAGCGGCCGATGCAGCGGCGGGCGGCACGGCGGCCCACGCCGGCGGCGCGCACGCCCAAGGCCTACACCCCACCCGTACCCCGGCCACCGCGCTGCAAGCCGGCGGCTACCACTTCCACCCCGAACTGCTGCAAGCCCTGCGAGCCACCCGGCTGGACCCACCGCCGGCCGCCCCGTCCACCATCTGGCTGGACCTTCACGACCCGGCGACCGCAGCCGCTGAACCCGCACCTGCCGCCGCCGCGCCCGCGCCTGCTGCCCCGCCCGTTCAGCCCGCTCCACCTGCCGCAGCAGGCACCTGGGCCCGCAGCGCCGCGGCTTTCCGCCACCTCAGCCTGCCCGGACCCGCCTTCTGGCGCAGCGCAGAAATCGACGTCGTGCCGGCGCTGCTGGACGCCACCACCCAGGCCCTGCTGGCCGCCTGCCCGCCACGCCATGCGTGAAGAAGGGCTGCTGCTGCCCTGCCAGGGCGACCGGCTGGTGGCGGTCATCAGCCACCCGGCGGCCACCGCGCCGGCCGCCGCGGCAGGCCTGGGCCTGGTGATCGTGGTCGGCGGGCCGCAGGTGCGCACCGGCAGCCACCGCCAGTTCACCCGGCTGGCCCGGCTGGCGGCGCAAGCCGGCCACCCGGCGCTGCGCTTCGACCTGCGCGGCATGGGCGACAGCAGCGGCCAGCCGCGCCCGTACACCGACATCGACGACGACATCGACGCCGCCATCGGCGGCCTGCTGGTGCAGCGGCCGGGCCTGCAACGCGCGCTGCTGTGGGGGCTGTGCGACGCTGCCACCGCCGTCGCGCTGTACCTGCAGCGCCGACGCGACCCGCGCGTGGCCGGCGTCTGCCTGGTCAACCCCTGGGTGCGCAGCGAACAGACCCTGGCCCGCGCCCGGCTGGACCACTACTACCGCCGCCGCCTGCTGCAGGCCGACTTCTGGCGCAAGCTGCTGCGCGGCGGCGTGGGCCTGGCGGCACTGCAAAGCTGGCGCGAACAGCGGCGGCTGGCGCGTGCGGCACCGGCTGGTGGCCACGGCGCCGGGGTGAGCACGGGTACCCGCATCCACACCAGCACCACGGCCAGCGCGTCCACCCTCACACCCGCCAGCACCCTGGCCGACCAGGTTCTGGACAGCCTGGACAGCTGCGGCCTGCCCGCGCACCTGCTGCTGGCCGACGCCGACCTGACGGCGCAGGAATTCGCCACGGCATTGCGCGCCCGCCACGGCCCGCACCCGCCCTGGCCGGTGCAGCGCATTGCCGATGCCGACCACACCTTCAGCAGCCCGGCCGCCGACGCCGCGCTGATGGCCGCCAGTCTGGCAGCGCTGCAGGCCACTGGCGCAGCGGCCCTGTCCGCCACGGGCCCAGCGGCGCCGGGGCCAGGCCCGTCCGTGCGATGACGGCCGCCGCCTGCACCCTGTCCTGGCACGCGCAGCTGGCCGACCTGCCGCCCACGGCCCTGCAGCTGCTGCAGCAGGCGGGCGCCAGCGACCCCTACCGCCATCCGGCCTGGCTGGACAACCTGGCGCACGAGGTCAGCTTCGCGCCGCAACAGCCCGGCTACGCCGTACTGGCGCGCGCCGGCGCCGCGCGCCTGGTGCTGCCCCTGCTGCTGCCTGCCGCCGGCACGGGGCGCGCAACGCGACGCGCCCAGTCGCTGGCCAACTACTACAGCCCCCTGGCCCACCCCGCCAGCGCCGACGATGCCAGCGCCAGCGATTGGTGCGCCCTGCTGCAGGGCCTGCGCGTTGGCGGCCAGCTGTCGGCGTCGCTGCAGGCGTCGCCCGGCCCAGACCCCGCTACCGGCGACACCCTGCGGCAGCGCCAACCCCTGCCCCTGGACAGCCTGCAGCTGGGCCCGCTGGACCTGGCCAGCCCGCAGGCGCAGGCCCTGCAGCAGGGCCTGGCCGCTGCCGGCTGGCGCACGCAGCCCTACTTCTGCTTCGGCAACTGGCACCTGCCCCTGCCACCCGGCGGCAGCGAACGCTGGCCGGCCTACTGGGCGTCGCGCGAAGGCGCGCTGCGCAACACCGCGGCGCGCATGGGCCGGCGCTTCGTCCGCGCTGGAGGGCGCTTTGAATTCGTCACCGGGGCCGCCGGGCTGGACGCGGCACTGGCCGCCTACGACAGCGTCTACGCCCACAGCTGGAAGGGCGCCGAACCCCACCCGGGCTTCCTGCCCGGGCTGGCGCGCGCTGCCGCGGCGCAGGGCTGGCTGCGCCTGGGCCTGGCCTGGCTGGGCGCACAGCCCGTGGCGGCGCAGCTGTGGCTGGTGCAGCCGCCACGCGCCCACATCTACAAGCTGGCCTACCGTGAAGACGCCGCCAGCTATTCCCCCGGCACGCTGCTGACAGCCCAGCTGATGCAGCAGGTGCTGGCCGACCCGGCCGTGACCGAGATCGACTACGGCATGGGCGACGAACCCTACAAGCAGCAGTGGATGGCCCAGCGCCGCGAACGCTGGGGCCTGGAAGCCCTGAACCCGGCCACGCTGCGCGGCCGGGCCCTGCAGGCGCGGCGCGCGCTGGCGCGCTGGCGGGGGCCCCGGCGGTGAACATCCGCCGCTCAGTGTGGGTGACGCTGCTGGCCAGCAATGCCGGCATGGCCATCGGCTTCGTCAGCAGCCTGGTGCTGGCACGGCTGCTCACGCCGGCCGACATTGGCGCGTTTTCGATTGCCGTGGTGCTGGTGAACCTGGTGGCGGTGTTCCGCGACCTGGGCGCGCAGTCCTACCTGGTGCAAAAGCGCAGCCTGGACAGCGCCGACCTGGGCGCCGCACTGGGGCTGACGCTGTGCACCGGGGGCGTGCTGGCGCTGGCCCTGCTGGCCGCCAGCGGGCCGTTTGCGCGCTGGTATGGCCAGGCCGAAATCCAGCAGGTGCTGTGGGTGCTGTGCCTGAGCTTCCTGCTCGTGCCTTATGTCAATGTGCTGGGCGCCAGCCTGAGCCGCGACCTGCAGGCCGGGCGCAGCGCCACCATCGGCCTGTGCGGGGCCATCGTGCACATGGGGGTGGGCATCGGCACGGCCTGGGCGGGTGCGGCCCACCTGGCGCCGGCCTGGGCCAACCTGGCCAACCTGCTGGCCACGGTGCTGCTGTCGGCCTGGCTGGCGCCTGCGGCGCGCACGCTACGGCCGCGGCTGCGCGGCTGGGGCGGGCCGCTGCGCTTCGGCACCGGGGCCACGGCAGAACACCTGCTGCAGGTGGCGCAGCAATCGGTGCCCGACCTGGTGCTGGGCAAGACGGCCGGCACGCACGAAGTCGGCCTGTTCAGCCGCGCCGCCGGTCTGGTGGGCCTGCTGCAGCAGGCACTGCAGCCCACCATCCAGTACACCGCCGGCCCGGTGCTGGCACGCAGCCACCATGCCGACCAGCCCCTGGGCCCGCTGCTGGCCCAGGGCGCCTGCCTGGTGACGGCCGTGGCCTGGCCAGCGCTGGCGCTGATGGCGATGTTCGCGGAACCGCTGATCGGCCTGCTGTACGGCGCCACCTGGCTGCCGGCGGCGCCGCTGGTGGCCTGGCTCGCGCTGTCCGCTGCCGCGCGCCTGCCCTGGGCCCTGGTGCCCAAGGGCCTGCACGGCATCGGCAGGCCCGGGCTGGCGGCACTGGCCGTGGGGGCGACCCTGGCTGCGCGCGTGGGCGTGCTGCTGGCCTTTTCACACGGGGGGCTGCAGCAGTTCGCCATGCTGCTGGCGCTGGCCGACCTGCTGGCGCTGGGGGTGACGGCCTGGCTGGCGCGCCAGCACCTGGGCTACGGCTTGCGCCAGGCCGGGCGCGCCAGTGCTGGCAGTGCTGCCGCTGCGGCTGCCTGCACCAGCCTGGCCGCTGTTGCCTGGTGGGCGGCACGGGCAGCCGGCGCGCCGCAGCCGCTGGCCGGCGCCCTGGCGGCCGCGGCGGCAGCCGGGGGCTGGTGGGCGGCGGCGCGGGCCCTGTCGCACCCGGCGCTGGCCGAACTGCAGCGCCTGCGGCCCGGCGCGACATCTTCCCGCGCCTGAACGCTGGTCTGGGCCGCCGCGCAGTGCCTGACGACGATAATTTGAGGATGTCGCCAGCCGCCCCTGCCGCGGCCCGCCGCGAACCCTGCCCGACAGCGCAGGCCCGCACGCCCAAAGCCCCCACCCCCATGCCGCACTGGAGCCGCCGGTGAACGCCCGCCGCGCGCTGGGCATCATGTTCCTGTCGTCGAACGCGATGACCCTGGTGCACTTCGCTGTCACCCTGGTGCTGGCACGCCTGCTGTCGCCAGCCGATGTGGGCATCTTTTCGATGACGGTGATGTTTGCCAACATCGCCGCGCTGTTCCGCGACTTCGGCGTCACCACCTACCTGCAGCGCGAACCCGAGCTGGACGACGACAAGCGCGCATCGGCCCTGAGCTTCCTGCTCATCACGTCCTGGGGCACTGCGGCGGCGATGTACCTGCTGAGCGGACCGGTAGCCGCTTTCTTCAACGAACCGGGCGTGGGCCGCGTGATGCGGGTGTTTTGCCTGAGCTTCCTGATCGTGCCGTTCGCTTCGTATTTCTACGGCCTGCTGGCGCGCGACCTGCAGGCCGGCAAGCAGGCCGTCATCGGCGCCGTGGGCACGGTGGCCTATGCCGTGTGCTGCCTGGTGCTGGCGGCGCTGGACTTCGGCTACATGGCGCTGGCCTGGGCCAACTTCGCCAACATCGCCGCCACCATCGCCGCGCACCTCGTCATGCGTTCTGGCCGGCTGCCTGGGCGGCTGAGCCTGCTGCACTGGCGCAGCCTGCTGCATTTCGGGGGCGGTTCGCTGCTGGGCAGCTTCCTGGAAAAAGTGAACCAATCCGTGCCGGACCTGCTGCTGGGCAAGCTCAGCGGTGCCACCAGCGTGGGCCTGTTCAGCCGCGCCAACGGCTTGATGGGGCTGCTGGGGCAGATGATCTGGCCCGCCGTCAGCTACACCACCCTGCCCTTCCTGGCGCGCAGCCACCACGAAGGCACCGCCCTGGGGCCCATCATCATTCGTGGCCTGAACCTGGTGTGCATGATCGGCTGGCCGGTGTTCATGGGCCTGGCGCTGTTCAGCAAGGAAGTCATCCACGTGCTCTACGGCGACCAGTGGCTGGCCGCGGCGCCGCTGGCCAGCATCCTGGCGGTCGGCTTCGCGGCGCGGCTGCTGGTGTGCCTGACGTCTGCTTCACTGACGGCCGTGGGCCGGCCCTACCTGGCCGGGCAGGCGTCGGCCGTGGACCTGGCCGCGCGCGTGGCGGCCGTGGCGCTTTTCGGCGTGGCCGAGCTCTGGCACTTCGCGGTCGCCATCGCGCTGGCCGACGTGCTGAGCACGGCCTTCCCGATCTGGCAGATGCGCCGCTACCTGGGCCTGCATGTGCGCGAGCTGCTGCGCAGCCTGGGGCAGACGCTGCAGGCCTGCCTGCTGCCCTGGGCCACCGTGCTGGTGCTGCGCTTCACCCTGCCCGATGGCTGGCCTGACGCGCTGGCGCTCGTGGTGGTGCTGGGCCTGGGCCTGCTGGCCTGGATGGCCGGCATGCGCTGGGTGCAGCACCCCCTGCTGGACGAACTGCGGCCGCTGCTGGCCAAGCTGCTGCCGCCTGCAGCCCAGCGCCTGGCCACGCGCATGCTGGGCACCAAGCCATGACGCAGGCCGACCCGCGGCGCCTGAGGGTGGCGATCTGCTGGCCGGCCGCGCGGGCCGCCCGCGTGGCCGCGTCAACCGCAGACCCGCGCCTGTACGAAGCCGCCGACGGGCTGAGCTTCCTGCGCCAGCATGGCGTGGACTGGGACGTCGTCGATTCATCGCCGCGCTGGCTGAACCCGGGCCATGGCCGCGGCAGCCTGCTGGCCGGCATCGACCCCTGGCGCAGCCTGCGCCTGCTGCTGACCCACCGCCGCTACGACGCCATCCTGAGCATCGACTCTTCAGCCGCCTGGCTGTACCTGCTGGCCCGGCGGCTGCTGCGGCTGCGCACGCCCGTGCTGGTGATCGACCCCGCGCTGGACCCGGGCTGGGCCCGGCGCATGCAGATGCACGGGGCCGTGCTGCCGCGGGCCGCGGCCGTGGTGGTGTATGGCCGCGTGCAGCAGCAGTACCTGGCGCGCGAGCGGCCCGATGTGCGCGCGCATTTCGTGCCGCACCGCATCGACTGCCGCTTCTTCGACCCCGCGCTGGCCGGCCCGCCACCGCCTGGCCTGCCCGCTGGCGGCTACGTGCTGGCCGTGGGCAGCGACATCGGCCGCGACTACGCGCTGCTGGTGCAGGCCGCCGCCCAGCTGCAGATGCCCGTGGTGCTGCACACCCGGCGCGAACTGCCCGCAGGGCTGCCGCCGAACGTGCGCGTGCAGCGCGACTGGATCAGCTTCGAAGCCCTGCGCGACCTGTACGCCGGCGCCAGCGTCGTCGTGGTGCCCCTGAAGGACACCCTGCACGCCAGCGGCGTGAACGGCCTGCTCGAAGCGCTGGCCATGGGCCGGCCGACCGTGGTGAGCGCGTCACGCGGCATTGCCGACTATGTGGACGACGGGCAGAACGCGCGCGTCGTGCCCGTGGGGGACGCCGACGCGCTGGCACGGGCCATCGGCAACCTGTGGGCCGACCCGGCGCAAGCCCGGCGGCTGGGCCAGGCCGCCCGCGTGCGCGCGCTGGCCGAATGGGCGATGCCGGTGTACGCCGGGCACATCGCCGGCCTGTTGCGCACCAGCGTGGCCCCGTGAACAGCCCGCCCGGCAGTGACTGGCTCTTCGTCCACTTTGGCGACGCGCCGCTGCGTGGCAGCGAACGCTGCCTGCTGACCCTGCTGCAGGCGCGGGCCGAAGCCGGCCTGCGGGCGCGCACCGTGCTGTGGTGCAACCAGGCCAGCCTGGCCGAAGCCGCTGCGCCCTGGGTGGACGAAGTGCGGGTGAGCCCTTTCGTGCTGGGCCCGGGCTTCGGCGCCGGCGGAGCCTACTTCCAGCACTGGCGCGCCCTGGTGCGCGAAGGCGCCGCGCTGATGCGCCGACGCGGCACGCGGCTGGTCTACTGCAACGGCCTGGCGCCCAGCCAGTGGATGATGCCGGCCAGCCTGCTGTGCGGGCGGCCGCTGCTGGTGCAGCTACACACCAACTACCTGCCACTGTCGCGCCTGGCCAGCGGTGCTTACGCAGCCAGCCACATCACGGGCGTCAGCCACTTCTGCACGCGTGACTTTGCTGCCGACGGCGTGCCGCCGGCGCGCCTGAGCGTGGTGCCCAATGGCGTGCCGGCGCCGCGCGTGCAGACCGCGCGTGAAGCCGTGCGCGCAGCCCTGGGCATTGCGCCGCAGACGCTGCTGCTGGCCAGCGTCGGCGCCCTGGTGGACTGGAAGCGCGTCGACCTGCTGCTGGCCGCGCTGCAAGCCCTGCCGCCAGCAGACCGCCAGCGTCTGCACCTGCTGGTGGTGGGCGACGGCCCCTTGCGCGCCGCACTGCAGGACCAGGCGCAGGGCCTGCCGGTCAGCTTCACGGGCTGGCGCAACGACGTCGGCGACCTGCTGCAGGCCGCTGATGCGGTTGTGTCGGCGGCGTCGAAAGAAGCCTTCGGCCTGACCCTGCTGGAAGCCGCCGCGCTGGGCCGGCCCGTGCTGGCAGCGAATGCCGGCGGCATGCCGGAAGTGGTGCTGGACGGGCACACCGGCCAGCTGTTCGAAGCCGATTCGGCCACGGCCTGCGCTGCCGCGCTGCAGGCCTGGCTGGCGCAGCCGGAGCGGCTGGCCACGCTGGGCCGGGGGGCACGGCAGCACTACGAAAGCCAGTTCACCGCGGCAAGGATGTGCAGCCGCCTGCTGGCACTGGGCACCCAGGTCGAGCAACAGCACCGGCCCGGCCTGGCTGGCACGCTGCTGCGGGTCTGCGCCCTGCTGGCCGTCAGCTGCCGAGCGGCGTGGCGGCGCTGGCGTTCATGACTTCACGCCTTCCAGGTTCAGGCTGATGAAGTAGTCGCGCCCACCGTAGCGCGCGCTGCGCCCAGACCAATCCGGCAGGGACGTTTCGGCGCTGGTGCCAGGCTGCCAGCGCCGCACGATGCTGCAGCCTGCGTCCTTCAGCAGCTGCGTCAGGCTGGTCTCGTTCAGGATCGTGTAGTGGAAGTTGAACGGGTAGTCCTGCCCGCCCATCAGCGCCAGCTGGGTGGGGCCGATGTCGCGGCCCAGGTCCTGGTACATGGCGATGATGGCGTCGAAGTCAGGCACGGCCACGCGCACCACGCCGCCTGGCCGCAGCACGCGGCACCATTCCTTCAGCACGCGCGGCAGTTCGGCATGCGGAAAGTGTTCCAGGCAATGGCTGGCGTAGACCAGGGCCGCCGAGTTGTCGGCAAAGCGGTCCAGGCGGTCCAGCGGCTGTACCAGGTGCACGTGGCGCATGGGCCGGCCGTCGATGTTGACGAAGCCCGGCGCGTCGACATCGCCGCAGCCCAGGTGCAGGCGCAGTTCACTGCCCTGCGGCAACGGCGGGCGGTGCAGGGACCACTTGAAGCGGTCGACGCCGTCGACCACGCCACGCGCCAGGGTGGACAGCAGGGGCGAACGCTTGACGGCCGACTTGATGGACTGGAGAGGCATGTCGGGATTCTGGACCAGCAGCTTGGCAGCGCCCGAGCACCCCCGACACGGCGCTTGCGGGCTTCAGCCCAGTCCGGCGCGTGACTGCAGGACGCCGCGCAGCAGCAAGGTGCGGACGATCGCGGGGTTGAAGGGGTCGTTGCGCCAGGCTTCGACGAAGTAGCGCCGGGCCTGGCCCATCTGGTTCTTGCGCGCGAAGTGGTAGCCGATGCCGACCAGCTGCTTCGCCACCCGCGGGCGGATGCCGGGCATGTCGCGCCAGGGCGTGAGCTGCAGGTACTTCATCATCACTTCGTAGTCCTGGCGGTGGAAGTCGTCGTAGCCATTCGAAGCCGACAGCACACCGGCCGACGTGTAGCAGACGCCCAGCGGTTCACGCACGTGGATGAAGTCGCCCAGCCGCGCCAGGCGCAGCCAGAACTCCCGGTCGCCCACCACCGTCAGGCGCGGGTCGAACTGCCCGCACTGTTCATGCGCGCTGCGCCGCCACACCGGCTGCGACCCCGTCATGCAGCCCAGCAGCAGTTCGGCCTGGCTGTAGTCGGCCATTTCGTGGATGCCGGCGCCGCGCGCATGGCATTCGGCCCAGGTCTCGTTTTCGGTGCGCGAAACGTACTGGTCGCCGTAGGCCAGCGTGGCCTGCGGGTTGTCGCGCAGCGCACGCGTCAGCACTTCAAAAGCGTCGGGGCGGTGGCGGTCGTCGGTGTTGGCGTTGCTGATGAATTCGCCCGTGCTCTGGGCGACGGCGCGGTTCCAGGCGGCATACAGGCCTTCGCGTTCAGTGCGCAGGTAACGGATGTTCGGGTGGCGCTGCACGTAGGGCGCGCACAGCGCGGCTTCGTTTTCGGGCGAGCCGCTGTCGACGACGAGCACCTCGATGTCGGCAAACACGGTCTGTGCCACCAGGTTGTCCAGCAGGCCCTGGATGAAGCGCTCGGACTTGTAGGTCGAGACGATGGCGGTAAGCAGGGGGCGGGGCATGGGGGCGGGGGTCAGAGGCGGGGGCCAGAAGCGGGCGTCAGGGGCGGCAGGCAGGCGGGTGTCAGGGGTGCAGGTCGGGCGCCGCCAGCGCGGCGTGCACGGCCGCGGTGTAGGCGGCGCAGACCTCGGGCGCAAACCAGTCGCGCACGGCCTGGCGTGCGGCCTGGCGCAGCGCCGGGCGGGTGTGCGCGGCGGCGATGGCCTGTGCGAGCTTGGTCGCCAGCGCGTCGACGGAATTCGGTTCGAACAGAAAGCCGTTTTCGCCGTCGACCACGATCTCGGGCGCGGCGCCGTGGTTCGGCCCGACGAAGACGCAACCGGCAGCCATCGCTTCCAGCATCACCAGACCCAGCGGCTCGGGCCGCAGTGAAGCCGAGACCACGACGTCGAACTGCTGCATGCAGCGCCCGATCTGGTCGACCTGCCCCACCAGGCGCACGCGCTCGCCCAGGCCCAGTGCGGCCAGCCGCTGCTGCAGGGCCTGCAGCGCACCGGGTTCGCCGCGTTCGGGTTCGCCGCCCACCACCAGGTAGACCACGGCCCCCGGCGCTGGCGCGATGCGGGCAACGGCGTCGATGAACAGCGCCTGGCCCTTCCAGCTGAGCAGCATGCCGACCATGGCCACCACCACCGCGTCGGGGGCGATGCCCAGTTCGCGCCGCAGGTCGCGTGCCGGGGCTGCGGCGGCGGTATCCAGCCGCACCGCGTCGTAGATCTGGCGCACGCGCCCGGCGGGTACGCCGGCATCCAGCAGTTCGTAACCCAGCCAGCGCGAGACCGGTATGTACATGCTGGGGCGCGCCATCAGCCCCTGCGAACGGGGCGTCAGCCCGCTGCCACCGCGCAGGTGCTGGACGTACGGCACACCCGTCAGCCAGCTGACCAGCAGGGCGCCGCGGTTGGCGCCGGGTTCGTTGTTGCCGTGCACGACAGCCGGGCGGATGCGCCGCATCGCCCACCACAGGCGCGCCATGTGCGGCAGGTGGTTGACCAGGTCGTCGGCACGGCCCAGCGCAAACAGCAGGGCGCGCGCCAAGGGGCCGCTGCCGCCGCGCCGCAACCAGGCTGCAAACGGGCGGAAGTCGACGAGTTCGTCGCCGATCACCTGGTGGCTGCGCACCCCGGGGTGCCGGTGGAAGTCGCCCACCGCCAGGTTGGTGATGACGTGGTAGTCGAAGCGGTCGCTGGGCAGGGCGTCCAGCAGGGTCTGCAGCGCCACCACGGCACCGCCGAAGCCCGAACCGTTTTCGACGAACAGCACCTTCGGCCGGGCCGGGCCCTGCTGCAGGTCGCCCAGGCCAGGGCGCTGCCAGGCGTTGCGCGCCACGGGCAGCAGTTCGCGCCCGGGCACGGTGGCCCAGGGTGAAAAGCGCGGCAGCAGGTAGGGGTCGGTGCCGCGCCCGGCCACGCCGCCACCCGTGATGACGGCGCCTTCGAAGCCGCAGGCTTTCACCATTTCGACATGGCGCTGCGTGAAGTCCTGCAAAGGCACGCCGTTGGGGTAGGCGAACATCGGCACGCGTTCGCCGAGGATGGCTTCCAGCTCTTCCTTGGAACGGCCGATTTCTTCACGCGCCACGTCGTCGGGTACGGCGCTCAGGATAGGGTGGCGCACGGTGTGCGCGCCGATCTCGAAGCCCTGCTGCCGCAGCTGGCGCACGCTGTCGGCGTCGAAGGGGCGCGGCGCGCGCAGCGGTTGCTCGGCCTGGGCCTCCAGCGCCTCGATGCCCTGGTTGCGTTCGCGCAGGCTCACGTGCTTGTAGTACTGCTGCAGCGCCTGCGCCAGTTCGACACGGCGCTGCGGCGTGCTCAGGTCGGCGAAGGCGGCCAGGCCATACGGCAGGTCTGCGCCACGCACCGGCAGTGCGGAAACGGCAGCATTGATGCGCTCGTGCCACATCGCCCCGCCCGCCAGGTGGCCGGTGGTGACGAAGAAGGTGGCGGGCAGCCGGCGCCGGCGCAGCGCCGGCGCCACCACTTCCAGCCATTCGGCATAGCCATCGTCGAAGGTGATGGCCACCGCGCGGCGCGGCAGCCGGCCACGGCGCTGGCGTTCCAGGGCTTCGCTGAGGGGCAGCACTTTCGCGTGTTCGGCCAGCTGGTCGAGCACGCGTTCGAATTCCGGCAGCACCAGTTCAGAAGGCGAGATCGGGTCGCGCGCCGGCGGCACGCGGTGGAACAGCAGGGTGCTCAGCAAGTGCCCGCCCTGCCAGCGCAGGCCCAGGGCCTGGCTGGCCAGCGCCGGGCCGCCGAGCAGCGACTTCAGCATGGCGCCACCGCGGCCGTGGCTGCCTGGGGCCCGGCGTCGTCAAAGCGGCCCTCGTAGATGGCACGCCAGCGCGCCAGCGTCACCGCCTCCGCGTAATGCTGGCGCACCTGGGCATGACCGGCCGCGGCCCAGGCAGGCCAGGCGGCGCGCTGGTCCAGCACGGCCTGCAGCACCTGGGTGAAGGCGCGGTCGTCGACGTCGCTCAGGCCTGCGTGGGCAGCGCGGGGCAGCACGTCGGGCACGTCGCCCACGCGCGTGGCCACCACCGGGATGCCCAGGGCCATCGCTTCCAGCATGGCCATCGGCAGCTGTTCGGTGTCCGAGGACAGGGCGAACAGGTCGAAGCTGGCCAGGCGCGCCAGCGGCTGCGCCAGATAACCAGTGAATTCCACCGCGTCGGCCACGCCCAGGCTGGCGGCCAGGGCCTGCAGCGCCGGGCGTTCCGGCCCGTCGCCCACCACCACCAGCCGCAGCGCGCGGCCCGGCAGGGCCGCGGCAAAGGCCCGTACGAGACGGGCCACGTTCTTTTCGCGCCGCAAGCCGGCCACGGTGCCGATGACGACGGGGCGCTGCGGCTCACCCGTCAGCCCTGGCACCGGCCGCAGCGCCAGCGTGGCCGCCACCGGCACGCCGTTGGGGATGAACTGCAGGCGGCGCGGGCGCACCCACCAGCCGGGCGCCAGCCGTGCCAGGGTGGAAGAAGGCACCGCCAAAGGCGTGCCCGCCAGGCCCAGCAGCAGCCGCCGGGTCCAGACCCGTCGCGGCAACTGGCCGCGTGCTTCATCGGGCCCGAAGCCGTCTTCCACATGCACGTGCGGCACGCGGCGCGGCCAGTTCGCGGCCAGCCATTCCACTGCGCCCCAGTTGTAGGTGAACAGCTGCTGCGGCTGCAGCCGTGCAATCAGCGCCCGTGCCGCCGCGCGGTTGGCCATGCCGCCGCCACGCCGGTTGTCAAAGGGCACGGCTTCCCAGGGCACGCCGGGCAGCAGGCGCTGGCCGGCGTCGAAGCAGCCGTCCATGGCCACCACCAGGTGCCGGAACTGCGCACCATAGGCGTTGGCCAGTTGCACGAAGCGCGCCTGCTGGCCGCCGAAGGCGAAGGTGGGGAAAGCGTGCAGCAGCACGCGCGGCGCCGTCACCATGCGTCACCGCGCCAGGGCCTGCGCGGCCGTGCGGGCGCGCGCCGGCGCCGCCGCTTGCGCAGCCGGGCTGGGCTGCAGCTGCAGCTGAAGCACGCGGTGCAGCACGAATACCAGCATCGCGATCACGTACGGCAGTTCGAAATAGGCCACGCTGATGGACGCACCGCCCACCAGGTAGGCCACCATCGACAGGCTCAGCATCGACGCCAGGTCAGACGCCCACAGTGCCGACGGGCCGATCTTCCGTGCCAGCCGCTTGATGCGGCCCAGTAGCACAAAGGGCGACAGCATGATGCCCAGGTACAGCAGCAAGCCGGGGAAGCCGGTGTCGCTGAGTACTTCGAAGTAGATGCTGTGCGCTGCCAGGGGATGACTTTGCTCCGGTGTGTCCAGGAAAGTCAGGAACCCTCTGTCGTTGCGGAATTTTTCGAATACGGACAAGGTCTGCACAGAGCGGAAACCGCCCCCGAGCAAAGGGTTCGCCTGCGCGATGGCGCTGGCGCGCTGCCAGGCCTGCAGGCGGCCGACGAAGGACTGGTCTTCGCCGGCGGTCTTGATGGTCTCCATGCGCTGCACCCAGTTGTCGGGCGCCACGGCCGTCACCACACCTGCCGTGATGACCACCAGCAGCAGGCTCCAGATCTTGCGCCGGCCGCGCAGCAGCAGCCACGCGCCCATCGCGATCAGGGTGACGAGGCCGGCGCGCGAATAGGTGCTGATGACGGCCACGGCGCTCAGCCCGGCGCACAGCAGCACGACCCAGCGCAGCAGCCGGTTGCGCGAATAGTTGTACAGGTACAGCAGCAGCGGGATCGTCATCACCACCAGCACCGCGAAGTGGTTGCGGTCGCCGAAGCGTGCATTGCCTTCCGATACGTGGGCACCGCCACTGGCCAGGAACTTCAGGCCCTCGGTCACGCTGTGCAGCGAAAAACCCAGGGCCAGCATCAGCATCATGGCGTGGATGCGCAGCCGGTTCGTCACCAGCAGCGGCATCAGCAGGCAGAACAGCAGGGTCTTCAGCAGGTCCAGGCTGATTTCCCAGTTACGCGGCAGGCCCGGGTAGGCGAAGCTCGCGGCCAGCAGCGCATGCAAGCCGAACAGCGCAAACACGATCACCACTGCCAGTCCGCCGCCGCCGCGCAACAGCTGCGTGTCGCCAGCCTGCTTGAGCGCAAAGATGGCCAGCGCCACGACGGCGAACAGCTGCACGAACTGGAACTCGATCATGAAGCCGTACATGAAGGTCTGCAGCGCGGCCAGGCCGGCCCAGCCCCAGAACAGGTACGCGGCGAAGGCGCTGCGCAGGCTCAGGCCCAACATCAGCACGACCATCGCGGCCATCGCGATGTCACGCATCCTGACCCCCGGCTTCGGTCGACCCCGGCCTGGCCTTGCGGGCCGACACCGGCGCGTCGCGGAAGTGCAGCCAGCCCAGGTCTTGCGGCGCCTGCGGCTTGCCGGCGCTGCCCACCTTCCAGGCCAGGTAGCACATCAGCGCCACGTCGAGCAGCAGCATCAGCGCGATGATCATGCGGAGAGCACCTTGTCGAAGAGTTGCAGCTGGCCCGCGGTGGTGGCCTGCCAGGAAAAGCCTTCGGCATAGGCCCGCACCTGCGCGCGCGCCGGCAAGGCCTGCAGCAGGCCCGCCAGCGCCGCGCGCAGCGCCTCGGGTGTGCGCGGGTCGAACAGCACCCCGGCTTCGGGCCGCGCCACCACTTCCGGCGTTCCCCAGATTTTGCTGCCCGCGACGGGCGTGCCGCAGGCCATCGATTCCAGCAGCACGTTGGCCCAGCCTTCGCGGCTGGACGACAGCACCGACACGTCGGCGGCGGAATACCACCAGCGCAGTTCCTCGTTCGGCACCTGGCCAACGAAGCGCACGCGGCTGGCCACGCCCAGGTCTTGGGCCAGCGCCTGCAGCTTGACCCGGTCTGGGCCCTGGCCCAGCACCGCCAGCTGCACACCCGGCAAGCCTGCCAGCGCGCGCAGCGTGATGTCGTGGCCCTTGCGTTCCACCAGGTGGCCCACCGACACCAGCCAGCGCGCGTCAGCCACCAGGCCCAGGCGGGCACGGGCCGCAGCCTGCGGTTCGGGCCGGAAGCGCTGCAGGTCCACGCCATTGCGCAGCACGTGCAGCTTGCCCGGTGCGGCACCCAGGGCGGCCAGGCTGTCCATCAGCGCCTGGCAAACGCCCACCGAGGCCGACGCCTGTTCTGCGGTGCGCAGGATCAGCTGGCGCGGCCGGTCAAAGTCAGGGATCAGGCTCAGGTCAGTACCGCGGGCGGTGACGACCAGCGGCTTGTTCAGGCGCCGCGCAATGATGGCCGCGGCCACGCCGTCGGGGTAGTAGTAGTGCGCGTCGATCAGGTCGAAGTCGAAGCCCTGGGCCAGCAGCTTGCGCACCGTCGGCCAGGCGCCCGCGGCCAGGGTGTGCGGCGCCAGGTTCATGCCCACCTTGGGCGGCAGGAAGTAGCGCGGGTGATGCACCGAAACACCGTGGCGTTCTTCGTGCAGCGGCGTGGCGGCGTAGCGGCCGTATTCGCCAAAGCGCGGGCCCTGGAACGGAAACCAGGGCACGGGCGCGACCACCTGCGTCTGCACCTGCTGGGTCCGCAGCAGTTCGCGCAGGCGCGTTTCGACAAAGATGCCATGCACCGGCCGCGCGCTGCTGGGGTAGAGCGTGGAAAACAGCAGGGTGCGCAGCGGGCGCTTCATGGCTGGCGCACCTGGTCGGCGGCAGCGCCTGGCCGCGCCGCCAGGGTGGCGGGCAGCGGTTCGCGCTTCAGCAGCGCGCCGCCCAGCGCCACCACGCGCTGCGCGTTGGCACGCCAGGTCAGGCCCAGACGGTCGATGGTGGCGCCCGAGCCGGCCGCCAGCCGCTGACGCAGCGCCGTGTCGCGGCACAGGCGTGTGAGCGCCTGTTCCAGCGCCTGCGGGGCCTGGGCGTCGAACAGCAGGGCGTTGTCGCCATCGACCAGCACTTCTTCGATGTTCGGCAGCCGCGGGGCGACGATGACCTTGCCCAAGGCCAGGTATTCGAACAGCTTCAGCGGCGACGCGTAGGCCACCACCGCCGGCTGCAGCGCGATGTCGAACGCGGCCACATGCGCAGGCACCTGGGCGCGCGGGATCACGCCTGTGAAGCGCACGCGTTCGGTCAGTCCCAGCTGCAGCGCCAGCGCTTCCAGCGCCGGCCGCGCCGGGCCATCGCCCACCATCAGCAGGCGCGCCTGCGGCGGGGCGTCCGCACTGGCCAGCCAGTGCAGCACGCGGTCGACGCCATGCCAGTCGCGCACGAAGCCGGTGAAGCCCAACACGAAGGCGTCCGGCCAGCCCAGCGCGGCCTTCGCTGCGGCCGGGGCGGGGGCCGCCTGGAAGTGTTCTTCGTTGATGCCGTTGGCGATCACGGCCAGGCGTTCGGGTGGCACGCCCTTGCGCGCGATGTCGGCTGCCAGCACGCGGGTGACCGGCAGCACCACGTCGGCCCCGCGCCACACCAGGCCTTCGGTCCAGTGCGCCAGGCGGCGCAGGGACAGGCCACCGCTGAACTGCTCGCGTTCATCGGCCAGCGGCGCGTTCACTTCCAGCAGCAGTGGCAGGCCATGGCGTTTCTTCACCAGCCAGCCCGACAGCAGGAACAGGTTGTAGCGCTCGTAGACGATGTCGGGCTTGAAGTCGCGCACCGCGCGCGCCAGCCGCGTGTAGGCCAGCAGCGAATAGCCCAGTTCCAGCAGTTCGTACAGGGCGCGCGGCAAGGTGCTGCGCAGGCGGCTGACCCAGCCGACTTCGTCACCCATGGCCTGGCCGCCGGGATCAGGCGCGGCGGGGCCTACGATGTGCACGTCGTGGCCCAGGCTGCGCAGGGCCTGGATCATCTCTTCGATGTGCACAGCCTGGCCGTCCTTAGACGCCGTGCGGTGGTGGTACAGGATGCGCATCGCGCCAGACAGGGGCACGGTCACGCTGCCACGGCCTGCCGCTGTTCGCCCATCACATTGCGCAGGAAGGCGTCGAACATCAGCAGGTTCCACAGCGGCGTGCTGTGGTCGTAGCGGCCGGCCTCGAAGTCGTCCACCAGGGTGCGCACGGCTCCAGCATCCAGCCAGCCGCCATCCAGCAGCGGGCCTTCCAGCAAGGCGCTGCGCGTGCGGGCGCGCAGTGGGCCACGCAGCCAGCGCGCCAGCGGCACCGAAAAGCCCATCTTCGGCCGATACAGCACGTCGTGCGGCAGGTGCGGCTCCATCGCCCTCTTCAGCACCGCCTTGCCATTGCTGCCCTGCAGCTTCAGCGCCGAAGGCAGGCTGGCGGCCCACTGCACCAGTTCGTGGTCCATCAGCGGTTCGCGCACTTCCAGCGAATGCGCCATCGACGCGCGGTCGACCTTGGTGTTGATGTCGTCCACCAGGTAGGTGTGGGCGTCGATGTACTGCACCAGCGCCAGCGGGTCGTCGGTGCCGGCCTTGGCGGCGTGGCGGCGGAAGACTTCCAGCGCGCTGTAGCCGCCCAGTTCCTGGCGGAACTTCGCGCTGTACAGACGCTGGCGCAGCGGGCTGCGGATCTGGCTCATGCTGTGGAAGTAGGCTTCCACCGGGTCGCGCGACATGCCTTCGAAGGTGGTCTTGGCGCGCAGCATGCGCGGCGCCCAGTCGGCCTTGGGGTACAGGCGCCCCAGCAGGCCAAAAACAGGCCGGCGCACACTGGCCGGCAGGGTGGCGCGCATGCGCTCTTCCATCAGGTGCATGCGGTAGCGGCGGTAGCCGCCGAAGGTCTCGTCACCACCGTCGCCCGACAGTGCCACCGTCACGTGCCGGCGCGCCATCTGGCACACACGGTAGGTGGGGATGGCCGACGGGTCGGCATAAGGTTCGTCATACAGGCGCGACAGCGTGTCCAGCAGGCCGAAGTCGTCGCTGCCGACGGTTTCCACGCGGTGGCGCGTGGCGTAGCGGTCGGCCACCTGCTGGGCGAATTCGCTTTCGTTGAAGGCCGGGTCGTCAAAGGCAATGGCACAGGTGTTCACCGGCCCGTCGGACAGCCCGGCCATGGCCTGCACCACGGCGCTGGAATCGACACCGCCGCTGAGGAAGGCGCCCAACGGCACTTCGGCAATCATGCGCAGACGCACCGATTCGCGCAGGCGAACCACCAGTTCTTCGGCCGCGGCTTCAGCGCTGATGGGGTTGTCCAGCGTGAAATGCAGGTCCCAGTAGGGCTGCGGGCGGGGCGCAGCTTCGCCGCGGCGCCAGGTCAGTGTGTGCCCGCCCGGCAGCTTGCGCGCCTGCTTGAAGATGGTGCGCGGCTCGGGCACGTAGCCCAGGGCGAAGTAGTCCTCCACGGCCAGCGGGTCGATGTCGCGCCGCAGACCGCCATGGCCCAGCAGCGACTTCAATTCAGACCCGAACAACAGCAGGCCGTTGTCCAGCACGGCGTAGTGCATGGGCTTCACACCCAGGCGGTCGCGGGCCAGGAAGAAGGTCTGGCGGTTGCGGTCCCACAGGCCGAAGGCGAACATGCCGCGGAAGCGCTGCACGCAGGCCTCGCCCCACTCTTCCCAGGCGTGGACGATGACTTCGGTGTCGCTGCGCGTGCGGAACTGGTGGCCGGCGGCCTGCAGTTCCGTCATCAGGGCCTGGTAGTTGTAGATCTCGCCATTGAAGACCACCACCACCGAGCCGTCTTCGTTGAACAGCGGCTGCTGGCCGCTGGCGATGTCAATGATCGACAGCCGCCGGTGGCCCAGGCCCAGGCCGGGTTCGATGTGCAGACTGCCTTCGTCAGGGCCGCGGTGGCGCTGCGAATCGTTCATGCGGTGCAACAGCGGATGTGGCACGGGCGCCGTGCCACGGGTGTCGAAGATGCCGGTGATGCCGCACATGGGAAAGCGCCTGGGATGCGTGGACGGGACGGGCCGGATGCCTGCCCACAGGGGGCGCTGGCGCAGGGTGCGCAGACCAGCCGCAACCGACGGCTCGCCGGAGTCGGAATGCTACTGGACTCACCTGCCGCCGCCGGATGTGCGGGCAGCAGGGCGTGCGGCGTCCATGATTTATCGCACGTCGTCGCGACGCCGGGTCATGTGGGCGCCGGCCACCCCGCGACAGGGCGGGCTGGCGGCGTCAGATCGTGCCCGGTGGCGCGGCGCTGGCTTCCGGGCCCCAGGCTGGCGCCGGCGCGTCGGGTGCCCACTTGCGGCCCTGACGGCGGCCCCACTCGCGCCAGTGCCGGTAGGCACTTTCCAGTGTCAACGGCCAGCCGTACTGCACGAACTCGGGCGTCAGGCGTGCCAGGTACCACGCCGCGTGTTCTGCGGGCAGCTCCTGCGGGGGCTGCGCTGGGCCGGGGGCGGGGGTGGGCGTGGTCGACACCGGTACGGGCTGCCCGCCGATCGTGCGCGGTGTCGCGCTCCAGCGCGGGTCGACCGCGAAGCCCGTGCGCCAGGACCCCAGATTGCTGGCCTGCAGCTGCACGGTGCGCCAGGCGGTTTCGGCACCCGGCACATTGCGTTCGACCGCCGCGGCCAGGGCCGCCCACCAGTAGGACGGGTAGAAGGCACCGGCGCTGCCGTTGGTGCTGAAGTTCGCGTACTCGGTGGTGGCGCCGTCGTAGACCGAGATCGCCCCGGCCACGGTGGGCGGCGTGCTACTGACGAACTGCCGCATCACGGCGCCCCAGCTGCTGGGCGGCGCGACGTTGGGGTTGGCCGCCGTGGCGATGGCCTGGGCGTAGGGGATGTAGCGCCAGCCACCTTCGGGCTGCTCGTTCACCCAGCGCACCGGCAGCAGCGCTGCCCAGTCCGCCAGCGCGTCCAGTGCCTGCTGTTCGGTACCGGTCAGCAGCTTGACGGACGCGGCCTTGTGCAGCTCGGTGATCAGGAAATGGTTCTGCCAGCTGGGCAGCAGCCAATTGCCACTGCCGTGGCTGGCGGGCCAGTCCGGCGCCTGGTCCCAGAACACGTTCAGTGCCGCAGCAGCGGGCTTGCGCGTCCATTCGGCCAGATAGATGCGATTCAGGTTCAGCCAGTGCTTGCCGCCATCGCGCCAGGGCTGGCCATCTGGCGACAGGAACGTGGCATGCACCAGGCTGCGGATACCCCAGGCGCGCCCGCGCTGCTGGTACCAGAAGCCGTAGACGCCCGTGCTGTCGGTGATGCCGGTGCCCGACCAGGCCTGCAGGTTCTGCCCATCCAGGCCGCCGGCAGACCAGGTGGCATTCATCACCACGATGCGCTGCGCAACTTCGATGAAGACGGGGCTGGGCCGGCACACGAAAGCCATCAAGCCGGCTGCCGGGTGGTGCGCGGTTTCCCAGCACATGCGGTCTTCGGGGTTGTCGGTGCCGGGCCAGTTGTAGTGGCGGTCGCGGCCCACCAGCTGCTCCGCGTGGGGCACCAGGCCGGTGGTGCTGTCGCGATAACACAGGTTGTATCCCAGGATGGCCAGCGCATTGGCTTCCACTGCGCGGGCAGCCAGCGGGTTGCCGCTTTGCAGGAAGTGCGCGTCCCATTGCGCCAGCGGGCCGATACCCGGGTGGTCGCCTGTGCCGCCCATGTTGTTCGGCCGCTGCCGCACCGGCGCCCAGGGCTGGTAGCGGTCGGCGCCATAGCGCGTCATCTCGCGTCCTGGCTGGTCAACCCGGAAGAACAGCGGGTGCTGCTGCAGGTCGGTGTGCAGCTGCGTCAGCTGCACGTGGCCATGTGTGCCGACCCAGGTGGACACATGCCAGGCGCGGAAGGCCGCGTGCACACCTTCCGGGGCGTCGCTGCTGCGGGCGCTGCCGACGCTGCGGTTGTTCACCAGCACCTCGGCGGTGTAGCTGGCATTCGCCGGCCGCACCGGGTTGGCCGAGTTCATGCGCGAGTTCTCGACCACCACTTCCACCAGCGCGCAGTCCACGCCGAAGGCCTGGATGTCGACCACGGCTTCCAGCGTGGCATGGCCCGGGGCAGGCAGGCGGTAACGCGCGCAGATGCTCTGGCCGTTTGCCCACCAGACGCGTTCGGGGCTGCCGAACTGCGTCAGCGTGGCCGTGCCCAGGCTGCCAAACGCTACCTGCACCGACTGCACGAGCTGGCCCACGCGGGCCGGGGTGAGCGGCGCTGCTGCAGCAGTGGCCGGCACGGCGGCCACGCGCAGGGCCTGGCCGGGCAAACCGGTGGTGTCCACGACGCCTGCCACGACCACGACCGCAGCCGACCCGTCTGGCCAGCGCGAGAGCACGGCCGCTGACATGCGGGCGTCGTCGGGCGACGCCAACGTCGCCGAAGCGGGAACCTGGCCTGGCAGCGGCAACACGGTGGCGGCATAGGCCGATGCGCCCACGGCTTCGACCGCACCGACCACCAGCGACGTGAAAGGCGTGCCCGGCTGCGGCGCCTGTGGGGTGGGTCCGCGCTTGCTTCTGTCTGTGAGCGCGGGCGCCTGCCCACCGACCTTGCCCAGGGCGCCGGCCGTTCCTTCTTCGGCCGTGCCCGCGGCGATGGCATCCGCTTCGCTGCCGCCGCCACCGCAGGCGGACAGCTGGGCGGTGCCCAGAGCCAGGAAAGTGCTGCTCAGCAGACGGCGGCGAGAGATCGGGTGGCTTTTCATGTGCGGTGCCGTGAAGTCAAAGCGATGCCAACCCACACCCGGTGCGCAGGCACGCCGGGCGGGTCCAGGAAGTTCAGGAAGTCGGGGGGCCGCTGGCTTGGCGAGCCCGGCTGGATGAAAGCCGGCTCCAGCCGCCAGGGCTGGCGTCAGCGCCTGAGGCGCTTCGCGCTGGCTCCGGTCATTGCATGCACGCGGGCCAGGACAGGTAACGGCGGTGTGTTCATGGCGGGAAGGACCTCAGGGTCAGCCGGTGGGGGCGCAAGGCACGCCCGATGGCTGATCTTCGGCAGCCCGCGGACGAGGCTTGACCGCAGCTTTGCTACAAGCTGTCAACGGCGACGACGCTTTGTGTAGAGCCTGTAAGCAAGTGCTTTTCGGCTGTTTCAATGCGTCTCAGATGCCACCAGTGTCAGAAGGCCCTGAGCAGGGCCTTGGGCGGGGCCGTGGCGGAAAGCCTGGCGCTCAGCGCCCGGCCTGGGCGGACTGCAAGGCGCCTTGCAAGGCTGCCAGGTGCGCCTGCAGATGCGCCTGCAGCAGCGCGTCGGCGGCTTCCGTCAGGCCGTCAGCCGGCAGCGGCGTGTGCAGCAGCAGCACCGCCGCGTCGTCGCCACGGCCGGCCAGGCGGTTCAGCGCCAGCATCACCTTGGCCCGCGCGTCGCTGGTGGTGAAGCGGCCGGCCACCCAGTACAGCTGCCACACGCGCAGGCGCGGCGCGGCCACGCTGGACACGTCGCTGCCGCGCAGCACGGCCGTGCGCACGGGAAGGCCCGCCGCAGTGCTGCCGCCGCTGGCGGCCTGCGCCCAGCGTGATTCCGTGGTGCCTTCGACCAAGCCGTTGGTGGACGTGATCAGCTTGCGCTGGTAGTTCTGGTCGCGGTAGTAGCCCACCCAGGTCGTCACCAAGGCGCCGTCGCTGCTGCGGCGGTAGGCCTGGGCCTGCTGCACATTGGCGGTCTTGTAGTTGGGCTGCCACGTCAGCGCGGGGCCCTCGGGCGCGGCCAGGGCCCAGCCGTCGGCCGCTGCCGGCAGCGCCAGCACGGGCGTGGTGCCGCGTGGCCGGTCCAGCTGCCACATCAGGGCCTGCGTGCCGGCGGCCAGGGCCAACGCGGCTGCGGCCACGCGCCACAGCGGCGCCGCCGCCAAAGAAGGCGCCAGGCTGATGGCCGTGGGCGGCGCGGGCAGCGGCAGTTCGGGTTCTGACCAGCGCGCGCCGACCACGAACATGATGCCGATGACGATGCCGAAGAACACCCAGCCGTAGACGAGGTGGTCCACTCCGGTGGCCAGTTCGTTGCCCGACAGATGGCCCAGCATCACGATCATGTAGGCACGCAGCCAGTTGGCGACGATGGGCACGGCCAGCGACACGGCCGCAAACACCAGGCGCCGCTTCAGGCTGTTGTAGTTCAGGTAGGCGAACAGGGTGCCCACCATGAAGGAAGCGATCAGGTAGCGCACGCCGCTGCAGGCTTCCACCACCGACCAGCTGCCTGAAGGGATGACGAACTGCAGGCCTTCGCGGTAGACCGGCAGCCCGGTGGCCTGCAGCGCGGCGACGGTGAAGTCGGCCGTCCATTCCATCATCGGCGCGACCATGAATTCGCCCACCGGCACGGCGAAATACAGGAACAGCAGCGGGAACGCCAGCACCCGCGCCACGGCCCAGCCGTAGACGGCGGGCACCACCAGCACGATCAGCGTCACCAGGGCCAGCTGGGTGGCGGCGTTGACGCTGGCCAGTTCGCCCAGCAGCCACAGCAGGCACCCACCCGCCCAAAGCACCAGCAGCCAGGGCACGGGCCGCACCGGCGCCTGGGCCAGCCGGGCACGCGAACGCCAGAACAGCCACAGCACGATGGGCGGCACCAGGATGCAGTGCGTGAAGGTCTCTGACCGCAGCCAGATGGTCACGGTGGCTTGCGCCGTATCGCGGAACAGCAGCAGCAGGGCCACCACGAGCACCACGCCAGGCACCAGGCGGGGCCAGGGAATGGCAACGGCGACGGCAGCGGGGCGGGGTGCAACGCTCATGGCGGGGGGCGGGGGGTCAGGCGGGGGGTCAGGGGGGGGTCGGGCGCGGGTTCGGGCAGGGGTTCGGGCGGGGATTCTGGCGAAGGGGGGACGGATGGGTTCAGGCCGCCGCCTGGCGCGTGGCGCCCAGGGCGGCCAGGTGGGTGTCCAGCGCCGCCAGCTGCCCGGCCCAGCCGTAGGCGATCTCCACCTGCAGCCGCCCGGCCAGGCCCAGCTGCCGGGCCTGCGCGGGGTGGCTCAACAGGGTGTTCAGGGCGTGCACGTATTCGTCGGCGGTTTCCGCGCCCAGCAGGTGCCGGCCTGGCGTGGCGTCGATGGCTTCCACGCACACGCTGGCAGCCACCACCGGGCGGGCCATGGCCAGGGCTTCCAGCACCTTGTTCTGGATGCCGCGCGCCAGGCGCAGCGGCGCCACCACGGCTGCGGCATGCTGCAGCCAGGGCCGCACGTCAGCCACGGTGCCGGTGACGTTGACGTGTTCACCGGCCAGTGCGCGCACGGCCGGTGCCGGGTTGCGGCCGACGATGTGAAAGCGCAGGGCTGGCCAGCGTTCGCGCAGCGCGGGCAGCATGTCCTGCACGAACCAGCTGACGGCGTCGATGTTCGGCCAGTAATCCATCGCGCCGGTGAAGACCAGGGGCAGTTCGCCAGGCTGGAAGGGCGAAGGCCGGTCGTCCTGCGGCGCGAAGTAGTCGAAGTCCACGCCGTTGCAGATGGGCGCCACGCGGGCGGCGCTTTCCGGCGCCAGGCCGCGGAAGAGTTCGGTTTCCTTTTCGGTCGCGAAGAAGCTGCAGCGTGCCTGCGCGGCGACGCTGCGTTCGTAGCCCAGCAGCTGCACGCCTTCGCGCCGATAGAGCCAGGACATGGGCCAGCGGTGGTTGGCGGCGTAGTCTGTCCACTTGGCGGAATCGACATCGACGAAGTCCACCCACAGCGGCACGTCCAGGCCTTGCGCGTACTGCGCCATCGACGATGAAAACACCAGCACGCCGTCGATCTGCCCGGCGCGCTTGCGGGCCTGCACCCAGGCGTCCAGCGCGGCGTCGCGGTAATAGGCCAGGGTCAGGGGTTCGTTGCGCAGCAGGCCGCTCAGGCTGCCCAGCTTCGCGCGACGCGGGTGCAGCCGGCTGGCGTGCACGCTGGCGCACAGGCCTTGCACGATGGGCAGGTACTGCTGATCTTCAGGGTCGTCGATGAAGGTGCCCAGGTGCACGCTGTGCCGCGCCGCCAGGTGCTTCAGCAAGTGGTAGCTGCGCACCTTGTCGCCCTTGTTGGGCGGGTAAGGCAGTCGATGCGCCAGGAAGAGCAGATTGGCCAACTTGCCCTCAGCCGAGGCTGCGCACGATGTACGGGCCCAGCCAGTTGGCCACGCCGATGGGCAGGCGGCGCCAGCCTTCGATCATCAGCTTGTACTTGGCGTTGCTGGGGTTGTTCTGCGGCACCGCGTCGCGCTTGTACAGGCAGTACTCGTAGTGCAGCGGCTGGGGCTCGAAACCCCAGTTCTTCTTGAAAGCGTAGCTGCCGGTGCCCTGCTTGCTGCGGCCGTAATCGAAGACCTTCAGCCCGCGCGCGCAAGCGCGGCGCATCAGTTCCCAGTACTTGAAGTCGTTGGCGGCCAGGTCGCGTGCGGCCTCGGCGTCACCGGCATAGTAGGGCAGGCATTCGTCGCGGAAGTAGAAGCTCATCACGCTGGACAGCAGCTGGCCCTCGGGGCCTGTCACCGTCATCACTTCGCAGTCAGGCCCGAAGGCCTGCAGCAGGGCTTCGAAGTAGCGCCGCGGCATCGCGGGCGTGCCGTGACGGTGCACGTTGTCGGCATACAGCTGGAAGAAGCGCGATGCGTCGGCGTCGATGTGGCTCTGCAGCCCGTTCTTGATGCCCTTGCGCACCATCGCACGCTGCTTGCGCGGGATGGCCAGCATGTTGGCTTCTTCGTCCGGCAGGATGGCCTTGCGGAAGGTGACGTACAGGTCCTGCACCGGCCATTCCGGGTGGCGGCGCTGCAGGTTGCGCAGCTCGAGATGGTCCACGCCCAGGCTTTGCGCCAGGCGCTGGGCTTCGGCTTCCAGCAGAGCGGCGCTGGCTTCGTCGTCGGCCGCCACGCCGCCGTAGACGGTGAACGACAAGCCCGTCAGCGCGTTGCCGAACAGTCGGCTCTTCACGTGCGCCAGCGGCAGCACGCCGGTGATGCGGTCGCCTTCGCTGGCGTACAGGAAGTAGGTGTCGTGCCGGAAAACGTCGCGCAGCAGGCCCTGCCAGGCGGCACGGTGGAAGAAGGTGGCGGCCGGGCAGGCCAGGACGAAGGCGTCCCAGGCCGCGGCGCCGCGGGCGTCGCCGGGGGCCAGACGCTGCAGGGTGGGCATGGCGGGGCTCCTAGACCGCGCGGTCCAGGAAGATCTGGTCCATGCGACCCCAGCGGAAGTCGGCCAGCAGCTGGCGCAGCCGGCCTTCCATGCGCGGAATGTTCACGTAGTGGCGAAAGCGCGTCCGGGCGTCGATGCCGGCCACGCGGGGTTGGTCGGCATCGATCTCCCAGGGATGGAAGTAGAAGATCGCCGACTGCCGGTCTTCGCGGTTGACGGTGCCGATCATCCAGCGGCTCAAAGCGTAGGGCAGCAGCCGGAAGTAGCCGCCGCCGCTGCTGGGCAGGTTGCGGTTCATCAGCCGCAGCGTCGTCACCGGCACTTCCAGCAGGCCCGTGCCGACGCTGCCCACGCGGTAGGCGAAGCGGGGTGAGTCGGGCATGCCGTAGTGGTCGTGCTTGATGGGGTAGATGCTGCTGCTGTAGGCATGGCCGGCGCGGGCCAGGGCGTCGAAGGCCCACAGGTTGCCGGTGCCGATGCTGAAGCTGGGTGCGCGGTAGCCGCGCACGGCGTGGCCGCCGATGTCTTCCAGCAAGCCCTTGGCGCGCGTGATGTCGGCCACGAAGGCGGCTTCAGACAGGTCGCTGGCGCGTTCGTGCCCATAGCCGTGGCTGGCCAGTTCATGGCCTTCGGCGACGATGCGCTTGACCAGCTGCGGGTAGCGTTCGGCAATCCAGCCCAGCGTGAAGAAGGTGGCGTGCACCTGCCGTTCGGCCAGCAGGTCCAGGATGCGGTGGACGTTGCGCTCGACCCGGCATTCGCGCGCGTCCCATTCGTCGCGGCGGATGTAGGGCGCAAAGGCCGAGACCTGGAAGTAATCTTCGACGTCGATGGTCAGCGCGTTCGTGATCTGCGGGGCAAGCATGGTGGCGGCTTACTTGGCGGGCTGTTCTGGCGGGCGATGTTCGGCGCGGGCGTCGGCTCTGGCTTCCGGCTTCACGTCGCCTTTCGGGTCGCCCTTTGTGTCGCCCCTCACGTCGCCTTTTGCGTCGCCTTTCACGTCGCCTTTCACGTCAACCCGCGCTTCGGGCTTCTTCAGCGCCTGCACCAGCTTCTGCAGCATGGCCAGCGTTTCCAGGTTGATGCGCTCCAGGCGCAGCAGCCCGCGTTCCAGGCGCTGCAGCTGGTCACCGCGTTGGTCGCCGGTCAGCGCGGCCAGCTGGCGCACCAGGCCATCGGCTTCTTCAGGGTCCAGGCGCAGCTTGCTCACGTCCACGTCCAGCGCTGCGCCGGCCAGTCCGCCAGGCATGCTGGGTTCGGCATGGCCGGCGCCATGGGTCGGGCCGGCGGGCGCGCCTAGGCCTGCGCCCACCCCTGCGCCTGCACCCACGGGGCCGCGCTGCGGCACGGCCGATTCCTGTTCGAATTCGTCCACCACCTCGGCCACGTCGGCAGCGCTGATGTGGGTCTTGTTGCTCAGGAAGCCCGCCAACAGCACGCGGTCGCAGACGGCGTTGATGCGCCGCGGGATGCCCTGGCTGGCGCGGTGGATGCCGTCGAAGGCCGCAGGGTCGAAGCTGGGTTTGCCGGTGCTGCCGGCGCACTTCAGCCGGTGTTCGATGTAGGCGCGCGTCTCGTCGGCGTCCAGCGGCCCGATGTGGCAGGTGGCCGCCACGCGCTGGCGGAACTGCTCCATCTCCGGCCGCTGCAGGATCTCGCGAAATTCAGGCTGGCCCACCAGGAAGCTCTGCAGCAGAGCCTGGTTGCCGAACTGGAAGTTGCTGAGCATGCGCAGTTCTTCCACCGCGCGCGGCGTCAGGTTCTGCGCCTCGTCCACCACCAGCAGGCAGCGCTTGCCCTTGCTGGTCTGGCTGATGAGGAAGGCTTCCAGGGTGATGAGCAATTCGCTCTTGGGCACGTCCTTGACGCGAAAGCCGAAGGCGGCACCCACCATGCGCAGCGTGTCTTCCGCACCCAGCTGCGTCGTCACCAGGTGGCCGGTGACGACGTTGCTGCCGTTCAGGCCTTCGATCAGGCTACGCAGCACCATGGTCTTGCCAGCGCCGATCTCGCCCGTGATGACGATGAAGCCTTCGTTGCGCGAAACGCCGTATTCCAGGTACGCCTTGGCGCGCCGGTGCTGCTTGCTGGCGAAGTAGAAATTCGGGTCCGGGTTCAGCTGAAAGGGCTTGCTGGCCAGACCGTAGAAAGCCTCGTACATGGGGCCTCAGAAGCGCAGGTTGAGTGAAGCCGTCGCAGCGACTTCCTGGTAGGGGGATCCACCGCCCGAGAAGTCCGACAGGCGCAGGTTGAAGCCCCAGTTCAGCCGGTCGCTGAACTGGCTGTTGACACCCGCCGACAGCGCGTCCAGCCGGTTGCCGGCCAGCGTGCCCGAACCCGGCGTGCTCTGGCGCGAGGCGTTCAGCGACAGCGTGGTCAGCGGGTCCAGGCGGTAGGAAGCGCCCAGGATCAGCCCGCGCTGGCGGGTGCGTTCAGGCAGCGGGCTGATGAGCGTGACGCCCAGCCCGCGGTCGATGGCACGCAGGTCGCTGGCATAGCCCTGCACCGTCAGCACCAGCCGCCGGCCATTCCAGACCGCCGACAATTCCTGGCGCCGCTGCAGCGACACCGCGTCGGCCAGCGCGCCCACGCTGATGAGTTCATTGCCGTTGCGGCCGATCAGACGCAGGAAGTCGTTGACAGCCTGTTCACGCGCAACCGGGTCAGGGAAGCTGGGCGCGAACTGCTGGAAGAACAGCTGGAACAGCGTCACCGGCTGGTTGTTGAAGTTCAGGTCGCCGCCGCTGGTGGTGTCGCGCGAATCGATGTAGCGCAGCACGGTGCGCGCGGTGCGGTATTCCACCAGGCCGCGGTAGCCGGTGCCGAAGTAACGCTTGTCAGCTTCCAGCGCTACGTTGGTGCGCGGCGACGGCGTCCAGGCCAGGCCACCGCCGACGTTGTCGTACTGGCGCTTGACGACCGTGCCCAGGTCGGTGCTTTCGCGGCCGCCGCGCAGGAAGAAACGCCAGTCGATGTCCGGGCGCCATGTCACGGTGGCGGCAATGCGGTCGCTCACGGTGTCACTGCCCTGGCGGAACGACACGTCCTGGCGCTGGGCACTCAGGTTCCAGCCCAGCAGGCCGCTGCCCACCGATGCCAAACTGACCAGGGCCGTGGTGCTGCGTGAATTGGCCGCTGCGTAGTCCTTGGCGTCGGTACTGGCGGCCGTCAGGCGCACCTGCAGGTCGGCCACGCCGCCCAACCGGCCCTGCACATAGGGCGAGACCTGCAGCGTTGCCACGCTGGTGCGGTTGGGGTTGCCAGTGATGTCACTGCCGACAAACTGCGGCCCGTAGGCCGACACCGGCTGGCGGCCGATGTTGGCCCGCACATCGACGAAAGCATGCTGGGGCAGCAGTTCAGCGCTGATGTTGGCGTTCAGCCGCTGGTTGACCGCATCTTCGCCACGGCGGCGCGAATAGTGCAGCGCGTCCAGGCTGTAGTCGACATTGCCCTGCACGCGCCCGGCTCGGCTGGACCAGCGCAGGCCAGGGCTGATGCGGGTGACGAATTCGCCTTGGTCACGGCCGTCGATGGCGTTGCCGTAGACATAGCTTTCGGCCAGTTCCAGCGTCGGCTGCACGCGGCCGGAACGGGCTGCGGCGGCACGGTCTTGCGACTGCGCCTGCAGTGCCGGGGACAAGGCAAGCAGGCTGCAGGCCAGGGCCAGCGCCTGCCGCCTTGGGCCGCGCGTTGCCGACCGATGGAAGGGGCCGCTGGCGCGCAAGTCAGGCCTTTGCCGGGCTGGGCTTGGCTTCGCCGCTGGCGCCATAGCCGTAGCCATAGCCATAGCCGTAGCCATACCCATAACCGTAGCCATAGGTGCCGCCGGCGTCGCTGCGGGCCTTGTTCAGCACCATCATCTTCACCGGGCACGACTCGATGGCCGCCAGTGCCTGCTGCACACTGGACTGCAGGGTGCGGTCGGCGTGCACGACGACCACGATCTGGCCCATGTGGGTGGCCAGCACGCGGGCTTCGGTGGTCAGCAGCAGAGGCGGCGAATCGAAGATGATGATGCGGTCGGGGTAGCGCGTAGCCATGTCGTCCAGCAACTGGCTCATCGCTTCGCTGGCCAGCAGTTCGGTGGCACGCGGGTGCGGCGACCCACTGGGCAGCACGGTGAGCTTGTCGACGTTGGTGCGCATCAGCACGTCGGACATCTCGGCTTTGCCTTCCAGCAAGTCCAGCAGGCCCGGGCCGGGCGGCAGACCCAGCACGCGCAGCACCGAGGGGCGCGCCACGTCGGCGTCGACCAGCATCACGGTGTGGTCGAGTTCGGCGGCAATGCTCATCGCCAGGTTGATCGACGTGAAGCTCTTGCCTTCGCCCGGCAGAGCGCTGGTGATCATGATCAGGTTGCCGTGTGCGATGCTGGCAGCCCCGCGGCCCAGGGCGTTGGTGATCAGCGGGCGCTTCAGCACGCGGTACTGGTCGGCCAGGTGCGAACGCGGGCTGTTCGGCGTGACGATGCCGGCCTGCTGCAGCATGTTCAGGTCCAGCTCGACACGGCGCGACGAGATCGGGTTTTCGACCGGCTTGGCGGCCACGGCAGCGCTGCGGGCCACGGGCGTGGCTTCGGCCACTGGCCGGCCCAGTGCCGCTTCTGCTGCGGCTGCGAAGGCTGCAGCGCCACTGGGTGCGGCAGCGCCATCACCGGTGTCGGGCACGGCCACACCGGCCTGCCGCAACTGTTCCAGGCGCAGGGCGGCCTGTTCAATGAGACTGCTCACCTTTCAACCCCCGTAGCGATTCAACAGCACCATCGCGATCAGCCCGGCCACGAAGAGCCCGATCAGGCCCCCGGAAGCCGAGACGAAGCGGATCAGACCCAGCCGTTCGGCACGACGGTCGCTCTCGGTCGCCAGCATCGACACCACCCCCAGCAGGGGCAGGCCGGTCTTGGACCGCAGCACGTCGGCGTCACCGAAGGTCGGCCGCAATTGCGCGGCTGCGAAGGCGAAGAAGAGACCCGAACCCAGCGCTGCCACCAGGGCCAGCGGCAACAGCAGCAGGCGGTTGGGCGAGACGGGCTGCGGCGACACGCGCGGCGGGTCGATCAGGCGGAATTCAGCCACGCCGGAAGCGACGTCGAGTTCGCCCGACATCACGGCCGACTGCCGGCGCGCGACCAGGTCTTCGTAGCTGCGCTTGATGATGGCGTAGTCGCGGTTCAGCTGGGCGGCTTCGGCTTCGATCTGCGGCGCGGTGCGCATCGAATCGCGCAGCTGGGCATAGCGCTGGCCGAATTCGGCTGCGCGTGCCTTCAGCGCCGCCACCTGCACTTCGGCCGTGGCCAGCATGCGGCCCAGCTCCTGCACGGCCGGGGCTTCGTCGGGGTTCACGGCGCCTGAAGACCGGTTTGCCGCGGCCTTGCGCTGCAGTTCGGCGACTTCGCGGCGGCGCTGGTCTTCCAGTTCGTTGATGATGCGGCGCGACCCCACCACGTCGGGGTGAACTTCGGTGTAGCGCTGCAGCAGGCTGTCCAGGTTGCGGCGCTGGGCGTCGATGCGGGCATCGATCTCGGGCGTGCTCACGGCCGGCAGCGTGCGGCCGGCAGCACCGGCCGGGCCGCCCTGGCCGCGGGCTTCTGCCAGCTGGCGCTTGGCCGCGTCGCGCGACTGCTCGGCTTCGCGCAGCTGCAGCCTGGCGCTTTCGAACTGGGTCGCCACTTCGGACAGGCGCGTGGCCACGTCACGGCCGTCGGCACCCTGGCGGTCGATGTTGCGCAGGCGGAATTCCTTCAACCGTGCCTCAGCTTCTTCCAGCTTGGTTTCGTAACCCTTGATCTGCTCGGCCAGGAAGGTCTTGGCGGAGTCGGTGTCCTTGCGGCTGGCGCCCAGGCCCGATTCAACGAAGATCGACACCATCGCCTGCACCACGCGCTTGGCGCGTTCCTGCTCGGTGTCGCGGTAGGTCATCGTGTACAGATTCGCACTGCCGGTGGTGCGGATCTCGATCGTCTGCATCAGCTTTTCGACCAGCTTTTCCTGTTCGTTGGCGCTCTGGTTCTTCAGGTCCAGGTCGGCCATGCGGATCAGCTTTTCGATGTTCGGCCGGCTAACCAGGGTCCGGCTGAGCATGCCGATCTGCTGCTGCACGTTGGGCTGTACGGCCAGACCGCTCATCAGCGGCTTCAGGATCGAATCGGTGTCGACATAGATGCGCGCAGCGGCTTCGTACTGGTTCGGGATCTTCCAGACGATGACCACACCCACCGCGGCGATGACCCAGGCGATGATGAGGGCCGGCCAGCGGAAGGTCCACATGCCACGGGCCGTGGCCAGCAATTGATGGACGATTTCTTGCATGTTGGGACGTCAAGCCTCAGCGGTCCCCGCCAGCGGCAGGGGGGCGCGTGGCACAGCGCTCAGGCCGTGCGCTGCGGGGGTCAGAAGAAGCCTTGCGGGATGATGAGGATGTCGCCCGGGCGCATTTCGACGTTGGCCGACACGTCGCCACGCTTGATCAGGTCCTTCAGTCGCACGGCGTATTGCTTGTTGCCTTCGCCGCTGCGCAGAATGGTGGCGCTGTTGCCATCGGCGAAGTCGGTCAGGCCACCGACGGCGATCATCACGTCCAGCAGCGTCATCTTCTGCTTGTAGGGCAGGAACTGCGGCTTGGCAGCTTCGCCGACGACGCGGATCTGTTCACTGTAAGGCCCGACGAAGTTGGTCACGATCACCGTGACGACCGGGTCGCGGACGAAGGTCGACAGCTTCTTTTCGATGTCTCGCGCCACTTCGGTAGACGTCTTGCCCTGCACCAGCAGCTCGTCCACGAGGGGGGCAGACAACTTGCCGTCAGGCCGCACGGGTACCGACAGAGACAACTCGGGGTTGCGCCAGACAATGATGTTCAGGTTGTCGCCGGCGCCGATCAGGTAGTTGTAGTCAGCGGCAGCCGCCGTTGCCGGGGCTGCCGGCAGACCGCTGTTCACCGTGCCGCAAGCCGCCAGCCAGGCCGTCGCCGCCAACACGGCAAAGTGCCGCAGGGCGCGGTGGAAAACAGACAGGGACGCAGACAGTCTCATGACCAACCTTCATGTGGCTAGGGCGCGCGCAGGGCGCTGGGCGGGACGGTAGCGGCCAGGCCAATTGGGCCTGCCCGGGAGGGCAAATCGCGCTTTGCAGCCTGGCGGCAAAGCGGGCCCGGCACGTGCTTGACCGTACCTCGAAAACGTTAACTGGATGATGTCACAGCAACAAGCCGCGGCTCATGGGGGGTCGGGCGGCGGTGCTCGGCATGAGCACTTATTTCACGGCCGCACCCCCGAATTGCGGGTGCCAGCCGATGGGAGGCTTGTCGGACAGCTTGACACCAGCCCGCGCCAGACGCCGCGAAGGAATACCAAGTCCTTGATTCAAAACAACTTTTCAAGCTGGCATGTGGAGTGCTTGCGGAAGCTCCCAGTGATGGGGCTTAACCCGGTTTGACATCTCGTCACAACGGTAGAGACACCCAGCGGACATTGCGCACGGAACCCCAGGCCTTGCCGGCCCACCCTGACAGCGGGGATGGGCGGCGGGTGGGAAGCCGTCCTAAAATTTGGGTTGGCTACACGCCAGCAGCATCAGGAGTTTTCATGGATCAAGAGCCTCAGGCAGCAGCCGCGCCGGACACGGCAGAAGCCCGCCTGACATCCGGCGGCGCAGCGCGGCCCGGCATTGCGCGTCGCACACTGCTGCGCGGTGGCGCCGCCGCGGCGCCCGTGTTGCTGACCCTGCACAGCGGCCCGGTGGCCGCGACCGGCTCGATGACTTGCACGGTTGCATCGTCCTTCGTTTCGGTGGCCACGTTTGCCAGCCGGAACGCAGGCGCCACGACGATGCAGTGCTCGACGATGAACGCGCACCATTGGCACGCGCAGGCCCGCGCCTGCGCCACGATGCAAGCGGACCGCCGCCCCGACTGGGCCAAGGCCAAGCTGAAGGACTATCTGCGGCGCGGCTGCAACCCCCAGCAGGGCCTGACGGGCCCGGCCGACGACTACCAGGTCTGGCAGGTCATGGGCTTGGGCACGAGCCCGGCCAGCAGCGGCGAGTTGGGCGTGTTGCACCACATCCTGGGCCTGGCCCTCAGCATCGACTTCGGCGGCAACGCCGTGAACACGGGTGGCAAGATCAGCACGGCCTATCTGGCCACGGTTTGGCAGAACTACCGCAACAACGCCGGCCGCTACGCGCTGCCCACTGGCGGGCTGAACTGGTCTGAAGCCGAACTCATCACCTGGCTGAAGATGCTGCAGTACCCGATTCCCGTTCCGCAGGCATAAGTCCGGGCGCGCGTTGACCAGCGGCGTTATGTCGCGGCTGCGCCGCCAGTTTCAGCCCAGCCCTGGTCTGCTGATGCACGATTGGGGCGACAGCGCCGCGGTTGTATTTGTGGCCAGCAGTGGCACAACGCATCTGATCGACGGCGACCTGGCAGGTCTCTTGGCAGCCTGGGACAGCTCGGACCCCATCTCCGCTGATTTGTTCGCGGAAAAGAACGCCGGTTGGCTGGAAGCCCAGATGCCCACCCTGCTTCAGACGGGTATCTTCCAGGCGCGGACGGGGCCATGAGCGCGCCGACGCTGGCGAGCCTGGGCGAAGGTGCACTGCGCGCGCAGTTGCAGTCATCTTCTGGCCTCAGCCTGCGTACCGGCCCTTTCGCGGCCAATGTGCGCAGCCCGCTAGCTGAAGTGGCCAGCGCGATGGCCACCCTGTACGCCGACTACCCGCTGCTCGGGCCAGACGATTTCATCGACTTCCGCGTGGGCGTTCGGCGGCCTGCTGGTTGGCGACAGGTCTGGCAGCCGCAGGTGATCTTCGAACTCGACGGGCAAGCGCCGTTCAATCCCTTGCCCGGCGACCAGGGCTTTCCCTTGCTGGAATGGGGTCTGAACTGGTGCGTGTATGGGCTGTGTCACCAGTACCTGGCCGTGCACGCTGCCGTACTGGAACGAAATGGCCGCGCTGTGATCCTGCCGGCCCCTTCGGGCTCGGGAAAAAGTACGCTTTGCGCGGGCCTGTTGTTTGGCGGCTGGCGGCTGCTTTCCGACGAATTGGCCCTCATCTGCCCGCAAACTGGCGATATCGTGCCGATTCCTCGCCCTGTCAGCCTGAAGAACGCGTCGATCGATGTGATCCAGGCCTGCGCGCCGGAAGTCCGCTTCGGTTCACGCGTGGCCGAAACCAGCAAAGGCGTGGTGGCGCACTTCCAGCCACCGGCCGACGCCGTACGGCGCGCCAGCGAGCGCGCGTTGCCGGGCTGGGTGGTGCTGCCGAAGTACGTTCCCGAGCACCCTGCCACGCTGCAGCCGCTCGAAAAGTCGCGTGCCTTCATGCATCTGGTCGAAAATGCGTTTAATTACGACGTTTTCGGCGCCGAGGGTTTCCAGTTGCTGGGATCGGTGATCGACCGCTGCCCATGTTTCAGCTTCGAGTACGGTCACCTGCCGCAAGCGGTGGAGCTCTTCAACCGACTGGCCGACGGCCAGCCCGTGGCCGCGTCCGACCGTCCCCAGGCCTGACGCCTGCCGGCCACGCAGGGCCGACCGCGACGATGCGGCCGCCTAGGGCCACCCTGCCGCCTGCGGAGAGCCTGGGTACTGCGGCCCTGCATACCTTCGGTCTGACCCGCGCAGGCGGTGCGCCTTCATGAAGCCCCAGGACACCGCCCTGCTGCGTGCACTGCGACATCCGGCTGATGTGCCGGGATGGTCAGAGGCGGACTGCTCGGCGCTGTTGCATCAGGCACGCGCCTCAGGGCTGCTGGGGCGAGTCGCCGTGCGCGTCGGGCTGGCGGCCCAGGCGGCCGGGCTGGGAGCGCCGCCGCCACTGCGCGGGCACTTCGAATCCGCCCTGCGGCTGTGCCGCGCGCAGCGCGCTGAAGTTGAACGTGAAGCCCGGTTCCTGCGCGCTGCGCTGCAAGACCTGGGTGCGCCGGCGGTGATGCTGAAGGGCGCCGCCTATGTGCTGGCGGGCCTGCCGGCAGCCGACGGCCGGTTGTTTTCAGATATTGACCTGCTGGTACCCAAGGCACGCCTGGCACAGGCTGAATCGCTGTTGCTGCTGCACGGCTGGATGGGCCAGGCCCGTACGGATTACGACGAGCGCTACTACCGCGAGTGGATGCACGAACTGCCGCCGATGACGCACGTGCACCGCCAGACCACCCTGGACCTGCACCACACCTTGCTGCCAGAAACCGCCCGCCTGCACCCCGATGCAGTGGCCTTGGTGGCCGCCGCGCAGCCCATCGCGGGCTGGCCTGGCTTGCACATGCTGTGCCCAGCCGACATGGTGCTGCACAGCATGACCCACCTGTTCCTGAATGACGAGACCCGCCACGCGCTGCGGGACCTGTGCGACCTGGACGCACTGCTGCGCCATTTCGGGTCAGCTCCCCTGGCTGACCCCGCTGACCCCGCTGACCGGGCAGCGCCTGCCACGCCACCCACCCCCACGGACCCTGACCGTGCCGCCGCTGGCAAAGCGAGCGCACCCACAGGCACGGACTTCTGGCAGCAACTGCTGCAGCGGGCCCGCCTGCATCAGCTGACACGGCCGCTCTACTACGGTCTGCGGTACACGCAGCTGCTGTTGGGCACCCCCGTACCGGACGGTTTGCAACAGGAACTGCGTGCCGCCGCCCCTGCCGCGGGGCTGCGCCTGCTGATGGACGCGCTGTGGCTGCGTGCCCTGCACCCCGGGGGCACTCGCCCGCTGCCCGGGCAGGCGCTGGCCTTGGGTGCCTTGTATGTGCGCGGTCACTGGCTGCGCATGCCGGCGCCGCTGCTGCTCCGGCACCTGGGCACGAAGGCGCTGCGTTTGCACGAAAAACCGCTGGCCAGCGCTGCACCGCCCGCCGTCTGAAGCAGCCGGTGCCGCACGCCGGGCGATCAGCTTGCCGGCACCCCCCCAGTGGCCCGAGTCGTCAGGACAACAGCAACCGGCAGCAGCGCCACCCCTTCGTGCAGGAATGGCGAACCCAGGCCCGCTGTTCCGGGGGGGACGCGTTGTCGACACACAGATTACCTATGCTTCCGCATGTAGGCGGGATTCAGCGCCTCCCGACACTCGAGCCTGCGGGAACTTTCTAGTTATTGACTGCAAATGCTCACAAATAGATACAAGCCTGGACTGCCCATTGACGCGGGGGGTTGCGACCGCCGCAGGCGAAATTCAACAATTTTTATGAGCTTCGGTGGTACGTCATGCCCTTTTGCCGGCCGCCTGCCTCTGAAAATCCGGTGGGCTGGTGCCCCACTGGCCACCCGACCCTGACCGGCGCGTTGTCACCATGATCCGCATCTTCAACCATTACGTTCACCGCGCCGCGGTCCGCAGCATGTTGTTTGACATGTCGCTGCTGCTGGTGGTGGCCATCGGCGTGCTGACCCTGCAGGCGGGCAGCTTCGGACAGGCAGCACCCCTGGTGGGCACGCACGTGGTGTCCTTCGCGGCGTTTCTATTCCTGGTCAGCAGCGTTTCTGGCCTGTACGAAAGCACGGCCGCCGGGTCCTTGTCGCTGGCGCGCAGCTGCGCTCGGGCGCTGATGGTGCTGGTCGTCACCCTGCCGCTGGCCTATGCCATCTTCGGGCTGCTGCCGGACAGCTTCGCCAACCCACAACTGGTGCAGTTCACGGTCATGGCCGGCGTGGCGGCGATGATCATGCGGCGCGTCTATGTCTCCCATGCGTCCAACGCGCCGCGCACCCGGACCCGCATCCTGATCTTCGGCGCCGGCCAGCCGGCGCAGATCGTCGGCAACACGCTCAAGTCTGCCGACCCGAACGCCAGCATCGTCGGCTTTGTGCCGGGCCCGAACGAAACCGAGCCCACCGTGCCGGCAGGCCAGTTGCTCAGCTCGCGCGGTTCGCTCAGCGAAACCGCAGCGCACCTGAATGTGGACGAGATCGTGGTGGCGCTCACTGAACGCCGTGCGGGCAGCATGCCGCTGCGCCAGCTGCTGGACTGCAAGCTGGCCGGGGTGAAGGTCTACGACCTGAACACGCACTTCGAGAAGACGCTGGGCCAGATCCGCATCGACTACCTGAACGCCGGCTGGCTGATCTTTGGCGACGGCTTCAACCAGGGCGCCTTGCGCACCTTCGTCAAACGCGTCTTCGACATCATCAGCGCCACGGTGCTGATCGTGCTGTCGGCACCGCTGATGGCCATCACGGCCGTGCTCATCAAGGCAGAAAGCAGGGGCCCGGTGTTCTACCGCCAGGAACGCGTGGGCCTGAACGGCAGCACCTTCATGGTGACGAAGTTCCGCAGCATGCGAACCGACGCCGAGAAAGACGGCAAGCCGCGCTGGGCGCAGGCCAACGACAGCCGCGTGACGCGCGTCGGCGCCGTCATCCGGCGCGTGCGTATCGACGAACTGCCCCAGCTGTTCAACGTTCTCAAGGGCGAAATGAGCCTGGTGGGCCCGCGCCCCGAGCGCCCTTTCTTCGTGCAGGAACTGACGCAGCAGATCCCCTTCTATGCGGTGCGCCACAGCGTCAAGCCAGGCGTCACAGGCTGGGCCCAGGTGCGCTACCACTATGGCGCCACGGTGGAAGACTCGCAGGAAAAGCTGCAATACGACCTGTACTACGTGAAAAACCACACCCTGTTCCTGGACCTGGTGGTGCTGATGGAAACCGTGGGCGTGGTGCTGACCGGCAAAGGCGCACGCTGACGCGCCGCGGGGGCCGGGGCAAGGGCTGCACGCTCTTCAGGGCCCGGCCCGCAGGCCCCTACACTGAAGCCTGGCCCGCCTGGTAGGCCAGACCCGGCCTGCCCCGCGCATGAATTTCAGCCCCGCCGACATCGCTGTCTATTCCTTCACGCTGGCTGCGCTGGCCCAGCTGGCTTTGGCCGGGTACCTGCTGGCCAGCGGCCGCATCAACCGCGGCACGGGTGCGCCCGGCGCCCTGTTCATCGCCGCCATCGTCTGCGGGGGGGCCTGGGCCGCGGCCGCAGCGACGGGCGAAGCCGGCGGAAGCCGCGTCGCGCTGGCAGTGGCTTCGCTGCTGGACGTGGCGCGCTACGGCCTGTGGTTCGCGTTCCTGCTGGTGCTGGTGCGGCCCAGCGATGAAGCCCTGGGCCCGGTGGCCGGCCGCCTGCCATGGCTGGCGGGCCTGTGTGTGGCAGCAGCCGCTGTTGCTGCCACATGGACCATCTGGCAGGCAGACCTGGGCCTGGACCCGGCCCGCGCTTTGCTGGCCAGCCAGATGGCACTGCCGCTGTGCGGCTTGTTGCTGGTCGAACAGCTGTTCCGCAAGCTGGGCGAAGACGCGCGCTGGAGCGCCAAACCGGTGTGCCTGGGCCTGGGCTGCATGTTCGTCTTCGACCTGTACCTGACCAGCGAGGCCCTGCTCTTCACCCGCTTCGACCCCGACGCGCTGAGCGTGCGCGGCGCTGCCCACACCCTGGCCGTGCCGTTCCTCTTCCTGGCTGCGCGCCGGCATGCACATTGGCTGCAACGGCTGCAAGTCTCGCGCGCGGCGGCCTTCCATTCGGCCACGCTGGTGCTGGCCGGTGGCTACCTGCTGTTCATGTCGGCCGTGGGCTACTACGTGCGCTACTTCGGCGGCACCTGGGGACGGGCGCTGCAGATCAGCCTGCTGATCGCCGGGCTGGCTTTCCTGGGTGCGCTGGTGGTGTCGGGCTCGTTGCGGTCCTGGCTGCGGGTGTTCGTCGGCAAGCACTTCTTCAGCTACCGCTACGACTACCGCGAAGAATGGCTGCGCTTCACGTCCATGCTGTCCACCCAGGGTTCGCCGCAGGAAGTGGGCGCGCTCATCGTGCGTGGACTGGCCGGCATGGTGGAATGCCCGGCCGGCAGCCTGTGGACGCGCAACAGCCCGGAAGCCCCCTTCACCCAGGCCGTACGCTGGAACGTGCCGGGCGTGGACGCCAGCGAGGCCGTGGACTCGCCCTTCAGCCAGTTCCTGCGCGAAAAGGGCTGGGTCATCGACCTGAACGAGTTCCGCGACAACCCGGGCCTGTACGGCCACCTGGCCCTGCCGGCCTGGATGCTGGGCCTGCCGCAGGCCTGGGTGGTGGTGCCGCTGCTGGCCGGCGGCGAACTGCTGGGCTTTGTGCTGCTGGCCCCGCCGCGCACAGCCATGACCCTGGACTGGGAAGTGCGCGACCTGCTGAAGACCGCCAGCCGCCAGGCCGCCGGCTACCTGGCGCAGATGCAGGCCACCGAAGCGCTGCTGGAAGCGCGCAAGTTCGACGCCTTCAACCGCATGTCCGCCTTCGTGGTGCACGACCTGAAGAACATCGTAACCCAGTTGTCGCTGATGCTGAAGAATGCGGAACGTCTGCACGACAACCGCGAATTCCAGCAGGACATGCTGTTGACGGTGGAAAGCTCGCTGGAGAAGATGCGCCGGCTGATGCTGCAGCTGCGCGAAGGGGCCACACCGCCTGGCGGCAGTCGCGGTGTCGAACTGGCGCCGCTGGTGCGCAGGCTCGAAACCCTGGCCAGCGGCCAGGGCCGCATGCTGGAAGTGCGCGGCCTGGAAAAGCTGGCCACGCGCGGGCACGAAGACCGGCTGGAACGCGTGCTGGGCCACCTGGTGCAGAACGCGCTAGACGCCACGCCGCGCAGCGGCCAGGTGTGGATTTCTGTGGCCCGCTACAGCGGGCAGGTGACGGTGGAAGTGGGCGACACGGGCGCCGGCATGAGCGAGGAATTCGTGAAGACGCGTCTGTTCAGGCCTTTCAGCAGCACCAAGCACAGCGGCATGGGCATCGGCACCTTTGAAAGCCAGCAGTACATCCGCGAACTCGGCGGCAGCATCGACGTCGACAGCGCCCCGGGCCGTGGCACGCGGCTGCTGGTGCGGCTGCCGGTGTTCGAAGTGCAGCAGGGCCACGACCTGCTGCGTTCCAGCGCCGCCTGAAGGCGCACAGCCCACCCTGCACGGAAAAGCACAACTTGGCCAGCACCGACACCAGCACCGCGCCCCTGCTCATCGTCGAAGACGACCTGGCGCTGCAAAAGCAGATCAAGTGGTCGCTCGACAGCTTCGAGTCCGTCACCGCAGCCGACCGAGAAAGCGCCCTGCTGCAGCAGCGCCGCCACCAGCCGGCCGTCGTCACCATGGACCTGGGCCTGCCGCCCGACCCCGATTCGGTGAGCGAAGGCTTCAAGCTGCTGGAACAGATGCTGGCCTACGACCCGGGCGTGAAGGTCATCGTGCTGACAGGCCAGAACGACCAGGCCAACGCCCTGCGCGCGGTGGCCATCGGCGCGTATGACTTTCTGGCCAAGCCCTTCGACCCCGAAGTGCTGCGCCTGACGATCGAACGCGCCACGCGCCTGGCCGAACTGCAGGCCGAAAACCGCCGCCTGCAGGCCCTGGCACAGCCCGACGCGCTGGCCGGGCTGATCACCCGCGACACCGAGATGCTGCGCATCTCGCGCCTGATCGAACGCGTCTCGGGCAGCGACGCCACCGTATTGCTGCTGGGTGAGTCCGGCACCGGCAAGGAAGTGCTGGCGCAGGCCGTGCACACGGCTTCCAAGCGCACGGGCAAGTTCGTGGCCATCAACTGCGCCGCCATCCCCGAAAACCTGCTGGAAAGCGAACTCTTCGGCTACGAACGCGGCGCCTTCACGGGCGCGGCCAAGACCACGCCGGGCAAGATCGAAAGCGCCAACGGCGGCACGCTGATGCTGGACGAAATCGGCGACCTGCCGCATTCGCTGCAGGCCAAACTGCTGCGCTTCCTGCAGCAGCGCACCATCGAACGCCTGGGCGGGCGGCAGGAAATCCCCGTCGACGTGCGCGTGGTCGGCGCCACGCACCAGGACCTGAAAGCGCAGATCAGCGACAACCGCTTCCGCGAAGACCTGTATTACCGCCTGGCCGAGATCGTGGTGAACATCCCGCCGCTGCGCAGCCGCAACGGCGACGCCGTGCTGCTGGCGCATGCCTTCCTGCGCCGTTTCGCACAGGACAACAAGCGCGGCTCGATGAGCTTTTCGGAAGACGCCATCAAGGCCATCGAACTGCACCCCTGGCCGGGCAACGTGCGCGAACTGCTGAACGCCATCAAGCGCGCCAGCATCATGGCCGAGACCGAACGCCTGAGCTGCGAAGACCTGGGCCTGCCATCGCCCCCGGCCGAAAGCGAAGCCGAACGCAGCGACCTGGACCTGCGCACCGTGCGCGAAGCCGCCGAACGCCAGGCCATCGTGGCCGCGCTGGCACGCGCCAACGGCAGCATCGTGCGGGCCTCGGAAATCCTGGGTGTGAGCCGGCCGACGCTGTACGACCTGATGAAGCGTTTGGCCATCAAGTAGCCAGTGGTTTGCACGGCGAAGCTTCGCAGCCAGCGCGCAGAATAGCCACCCGTATCAGGGCCCGCCCCTGCATGGAACACCCGACATGAATCTGTTTTCGAAGCCGGCCCGCCCGGGTGGGCCTGGTCGTTACCCGATGGCGCGCGTCGCGCTCGCCATCGCCACCATTGCCGCCACCACCAGCCTGCTGCTGGCCGGCTGCGGCGCCAAGGACGAGTCGGAACTCATTGCCTCGGCCAAGGCCTTCATCGAGAAGAAGGACAGCAAGGCGGCTGCGATCCAGCTGAAGAACGCACTGCAGATCAACGGCGACTCTGGTGAGGCACGGCTGCTGCTCGGGCAGGTCCTGCTGGCGCAAGGCGACTCGGTGTCGGCCGTCGTGGAACTGGGCAAGGCGCGCACCCTGAAAGTGGCGGACGACCGAGTCGTGCCCGACCTGGCGCGCGCGCTGCTGCTCAGCGGCGAAGACAGCAAGCTGATCGCGCAGTTCGCCAGCGTCACGCTCGGCGATGCGACTGCCCGGGCCAAGCTGGCCACCGAACTGGCGCGGGCCTACCTGCTGCGCGGCGACACCGCCAAGACACGGACCTACATTGACGCCGCGCTCGCAGCGGTACCCACGCACGCGCAGGCCATCACGCTGAACGCCCAGTTGCTGGCCGATGCCGGCGACACCGCAGGCGCCCAGGCGGTGCTCGACACTTTGCTGCAGCGCGAGCCAGGACAGCTGGACGCCGGGCTCTTCAAAGGCGCCTTGTTGCGTGCCACGGGCAATGCCGAAGCCGCGCTCACCGAATTCAAGGCGGTGCTGGCCAAGAACCCCGACGTCGTGCCAGCGCACTCTTCCGTCATCTCCACTCAGCTCGCGCTGGGCCAGAAAGACGCTGCGACCCAGTCGCTGCAGGCGCTGCAAAAGCTGGCGGCGGGCCATCCGGACACACTGTTCTTCGAAGCCCAGCTGGCCTACGACGCAGGCAAGCTGGACGAAGCGCGCGACCTCTCCGGCCGCGTCCTGAAGATGGTGCCCGGCAGCGTGCGCGCACTCGAACTGGCAGCCGCCATCGAGTTCCGTCGTGCCAACTACACCCAGGCCGAACTGTTTCTGACCAATGCGCTGAACTTGTCGCCCGGCCAGGTGCTGTCCCGCCACATGCTGGCCGAGACTCACCTGCGTCTGGGTCAGGCCGACCGCGCCCTGGAAGTCCTCAAGCCCCTGCTGGAAGTTGAAAAGGTACAGCCGAGCACCCTCGCGCTGGCTGCTGAGACCTACCTCCTTCAAGGCGACTACAACCGTGCGGAAGAAGCCTTCACGCGCGCCACCCGGCTCGCGCCTGAAGACGTTCGGCTGCGAACTTCGCTGGCCATGTCGCAGCTGGCGCGCACCCGCGGTGGCAGCGATGCCGTGCAGGCACTGGAAAAGCTCTCGCTCGAAGACCGCAGCCCGCGTGCTGACCTGGCCCTGGTCAGCGCCCGGCTGAGCCAGAAGGACCTCGCCGGCGCCCTGAAGGCGCTTGAAGGGCTGCAGACCAAGCAGCCCGATCGCGCCCTGGCCTACCACCTTCGCTCCCAGATTCAGGTGCTGCAGGGCGACCGCAACGCTGCGCGGGCAAGCCTGGAGACTGCGCTGCAGAAGGAACCGAAGTTCCTGCCTGCCGGCATCAGCCTGGCGGCGCTGGACATCGAAGCCGGCAAACGCGACGCCGCGCGTGAACGCATCCGCAACATGGTCAAGCTCGACCCGGGTAACGCCGCTGCGCATCTGGCGCTGGCAGAGGTTTCTTTGCGCACTGGCGCCGTGGCAGCCGAGGTCATCCAGTTGCTCAACGACGCGGTTCGCGCCAACCCCAATGAACCCCGCACCCACGTGGCCCTGGTGACGCACCTGCTGGCCAGCGGCGAAACCCGCAACGCGCTGACGGCCGCCCAGGCAGGCGCAGCGGCACTGCCCGGCAACGCCGCCGTGCAGGACGCCCTGGGCCGCGCCTTGCTGGCCAACGGCGACCCGCAGCAGGCCCTGAGCACCTGGCGCGCCCTGGCCAGCCAGCAACCGCGCCAGCCCCTGCACCAGCTTCGCCTGGCCGAAGTGCAGGCCACGCAGCAGGCCTGGGACGACGCCGAACGCAGCCTGAAGCGTGCGCTGGAGATTCAGCCTGGGCTGCTGCAGGCCGAACGCGCGCTGGTTGCCCTGGCCATCCAGCGCGGCAAGCCTGAAAACGGCCTGCCCACCGCGCGCGAACTGCAAAAGCGCCTGCCCAAGAACGCCCTGGGCTGGCTGCTGGAAGGCGACATCGAACTGGCGCGCAAGAACACCGCCGCTGCGCAAGCGGCCTACCGCACAGCCGTCCAGCGCGAAGGCGCCACCGAAGCCGCCATCCGGCTGCACCGCAGCTTGGTGACGGCGGGCCAGACGGCTGAAGCCACCAGCTTCGCGCAGCAGTGGCAGAAGGCCCAGCCCAAGGACGGCGTCTTCCACTACTACCTGGGCGACGCCGCCCTGGCGCAGCGCGACCTGGCCGCGGCCGAAAGCCACTACCGCGCTGTGTTGCAGGTGGTGCCGGACAACGCGATGGCGATGAACAACATCGCCTGGATCCTGGCCAGCCAGGGCAAGCCTGGGGGCGTGGCCCTGGCCACCAAGGCGAACGAACTGTCGCCCGGGCAGGCGGCCGTGCTCGACACCCTGGCGCTGGCGCAGGCCGCCGAAGGCCAGATGAAGGAAGCCGTAGAGACGCAAAAGCGCGCCATCGCCCTGGCCCCCAACGACCCGGCGCTGAAGCTGTCTCTGGCGCGCGTCTACCTCAAGTCCGGCGAGAAGGCCTTTGCCCGCGCCGAGCTGGAAGACCTGGCCAAGCTGGGCGACAAGTTCGCTGACCAGGCCCAGGTGAAAGACCTGCTGCAGCAGGTGCGCTGATGCCGGTACCGGCCTCGTCCTTGCCCTTGCCCTCGCCCTCGCCCCGTCTCACGGCCGATGGCCAGCCGCTGGCCCGCCGCCAGGCGTTGCAGGCAGCCCTGGCCACGCTGGCCGCGCTAGGCGGCCTGGGCTGCCCCGGCCGCAGCGCGGCCGACCTGCGCGACGTGGTGGCCACTGTGCGCCGGTCGGTGCTGCCGGTGGGCACCTACAACGCCACCGACAACCCGCGCTTCGGCTTTCGCGGCAGCGGCTTCGTGGTCGGCGACGGCAGCCTGGTCGCCACCAACTTCCACGTCCTGCCCGAAGGCAGCGAAGCCGGCAGCCCGGCGCGCCTAGCTGTGTGGGTGGCCGGCACGGGCGGCAGCAGCGGCGACGGCAGCGCCAGCGTGCGCCTGGCGCGCCTGCACGCCAGCGACCGCACGCACGACCTGGCGCTGCTGAAGATCGAAGGCCCGCCTTTGCCCGCGCTGCCGCTGGCTGCCGGCGGCAGCGTGCGCGAAGGACAGTCGGTGGCGCTGATGGGCTTCCCGATCGGCAACACCTTCGGCTTTGCGCCCGTCACGCACCGCGGCATCGTGGCCAGCATCACCCGGCTGGCCCTGCCCGCCGCCACTGCCCAGCAGCTGGACCCGCGCGCCGTGGCGCGGCTGCGCGCGGGCAATGTCGACGTGCTGCAGCTCGACGCCACGGCCTACCCCGGCAACAGCGGCGGCCCGGTGTTCGACGCCGACAGCGGCGCCGTGGTGGGCGTGCTGAACATGGTGCTGGTGCGCGGCAGCCGCGAATCGGCACTCAGCCAGCCCACCGGCATCAGCTACGCCATCCCGGTGCAGGCGCTGGCCGACCTGCTGGCCGGGCGCTGACATCTGCTGGGCAAAGGCGCTGCGACGCACGGCCTGAGCCGGCTGCAGCGCACGCACACCTTGCGCATTCAGACCTTGTAGTAGCTGCGGTACCAGTCCACGAACTGCCGCACGCCGGTGCGGATGTCGGTGGCCGGCCGAAAGCCTGTCCAGGCCGCCAGCCCGTCCACGTCGGCATAGGTGGCCGGCACGTCCCCGGGCTGCAGCGGCAGCAGCTGCTTGATGGCCGGCCGGCCCACGGCTTCTTCCACGCAGGCGATGAAGTCCAGCAGCGGCACCGGGGCGTGGTTGCCGATGTTGAAGACGCGGTAGGGCGCGGCGCTGCTGGCCGGGTCGGGGGCATCAGCCCGGTAGGCGGGGTCGGGGTCGGGCACGCGGTCCAGTGTGCGCACGACGCCTTCCACCACGTCGTCGACATAGGTGAAGTCACGCTGCATCTGGCCCTGGTTGAAGACCTGGATCGGCCGCCCTTCCAGGATGGCGCGGGTGAACAGGAACAGCGCCATGTCCGGCCGGCCCCAGGGGCCGTAGACGGTAAAGAAGCGCAGCCCCGTGGTGGGCAGCCCGAACAGGTGGCTGTAGGTGTGGGCCATCAGCTCGTTGGCCTTCTTCGTTGCCGCGTACAGGCTCACCGGGTGGTCGACGCTGTCGTGTTCTGAAAACGGCATGCGCGTGTTGCCGCCGTAGACGCTGCTGGAAGACGCATACACCAGGTGCTGCACCTGCGCGTGGCGGCAGCCTTCCAGCACGTTCATGAAACCGACCAGGTTGCTGTCGACATACGCATTCGGGTTCTGCAGCGAATGCCGCACGCCGGCTTGCGCGGCCAGGTGCACGACGCGGTCGAAGCGCTCGGTGCTGAACAGCGCTGCCATGCCCGCGCGGTCGCCCACGTCCCCCTGCACGAAGCGCCAGCCGCGCTGGCCCTGCAGCCGGGCCAGGCGGTCGCGCTTGAGCTGCACGTCGTAGTAGTCGTTCAGATTGTCCAGGCCAACGACTTCGTCGCCCCTTGCCAACAGGGGTGCGGCCACGGCCGCGCCGATGAAACCGGCTGCACCGGTGAGCAGGATCTTCATGCCCACAAGTGTCCTATGCCGCCCGCGCGGGCTGGTGGGCCGAATGCGCAGCACGCCCACGCTTGTGGCGTGCGAACGCGGGGTGGCCGGTGCACGGCGGGGCCAGCGCCCGCGATGCGCTGCGCTTCAGCTGCGCAGGTGGCGCGCGAAGAAGGCCAGCGTGCGGTCCCAGGCCAGGGCTGCAGCCGCCGTGTCGTAGCGCGGCGTGGTGTCGTTGTGGAAGCCGTGCTGGGTGCCGGGGTAGAAGTGCGCTTCGTGCGGCACGCCAGCGGCCTTCAGGGCGGCTTCGAAAGGTGGCCAGCCCGCGTTGATGCGCTCGTCGTTGCCGGCGTAGTGCAGCTGCAGCGGGGCCTTGATGCGCGGCGCGTCGGCCGCCGGGGCCTGGCCGCCGTAGAAGGGCACGGCCGCAGCCAGCGCGGGCCACTGCGTGGCCAGCCAGTTGGCCATGCCGCCGCCGTAGCAAAAGCCCACCACGCCCACGCGGCCGCTGTGCCCGGGCAGCGCCTGCAGGGCCAGGGCTGCGGCCAGGAAGTCCTGCCGGGCCTTGGCCTGGTCGACCTGCGGGAACAGCTTGCGCGCTTCGTCTTCGTTGCCCGGGTAGCCGCCCAGCGGGGCCAGCGCGTCGGGCGCGAAGGCCACATAGCCCGCTACCGCCAGGCGCCGCGCTACGTCTTCGATGTAGGGGTTCAGGCCGCGGTTTTCGTGCACCACCAGCACCGCCGGCCAGCCCGCGGCGGGGCGCGCGCCCGCGGGCCGCACCAGCAGGCCCTTGACTTCGCCATGGCCCTGCGGCGCGGAAAAGGCCGCGCGTTCGCTGGCGATGCGCGCATCGTTCGGCGGCACCTGCTGGGCCAGCGCGAACTGCGGGCTCAGCGCGGCCAGCCAGGCCGTTGCCATGGCGGCACTGCCGGCGTGGCGCGCGGCGGCGTCCAGGAATTCGCGCCGGCCGATGTCGCCGTGCACGTACTGGTCGAACAGGCGCCAGGCCTCGGGCGGGAAGTCACGGGGGTTCGGGGCTGTCATGGGGTGACTTTCGCTTCGTTCAGGGCCAACACGCCGTCGACGACGGCGCGGCTGAGCGCGTCGCGCTGGGCCGGGTCGGCCAGGCGGTCGCGGTCAGTGGGGGCGAGGCCAGCGTCGTCGCCACCCAGCAGGGCCAGGGGCAGCAGCAGCGGGCCCCGCTGCGCGTGGTCGAACAGCGCACCCCAGGCCTCGGGGTCCAGCACGGTGGCCTGCAGAAAGCCGGCGCACCAGTCCTCGGCGTCCACCCATTCGCGGCCATCGGCTTCGGCAATGCTGAACACCGGTTCCCAGGCCTCAGGCGGGCCCTGCAGCTGCTGCTGCACGGCATGCAGATGGCGCAGCACCAGCAGGGTGGCGCGCTTGCGCTGCTTCTGGCTGGGGAAAGGGGCGCCGCCTTCGCCGTCGCCGCCCCACACCGCGGGCAGCCAGTCGGCCGTGCGCAGCCGCGCCAGCACGGGCGGGCCGACCAGCAAGGCGGTGAGGTAACCGTCCAGCGCCTCGATGTTCATCACCGCCTCGCCGGGCAGAGCTTGCAGCAGGCTGTCCAGGGCGTCGAGTTCGCTGTCGTCCAGCGGCGGGGTGTCGAGCTGCGGGTCGTATTGCGGGTAGTCCAAGCGGGGCTTTCGAAGATACGGGTGGGCGCAGCCGCGCGCTTCAATCGGCGCGCAGGGTGGGCGGGCGCGTGAGGTCGGCGTCCACGTCCATCAGCACGCTGGCCAATTCCAGGGTGCGCCACAGGGCGGGCGGCATCTGCAGAATGCCCTCGGGCGTCTTGGCATGGGCGATCCAGGCGCCGATGTCGGCATGCTGGGCGGGGGTGAGCAGCCGGCGGCTGAGCATCTCGTCGAGCGTCTGCATGGTGGCTTCTCAGGAGTTGGCCGGCGAAGGGTAGAACCGGAGGCCAGCATAGCGGCACGGCGGGCGCCGCCAGAATCAGGACTTTTTCATGAACAGACTCAGTAGCGATTTGCGCGCCCTCGGCAGGCCCCTGGCTGCCCTGACGGCACTGACGGCCCTGACGGCACTGGCCGCGGCCGCGCCGCAGCCAGCGCCCGCCAGCGCGCCGCCGGCGCTACCGCTGTGGGAACTGGGCGTGGCCGGTGCCGCCGGCAGCCAGCCGGCCTACCCGGGCGCCAGCCAGCAGGTGCGCCGCGCGCTGGTGCTGCCGTACGCCGTCTACCGCGGCCCGCTGCTGCGCACCGACCGCGGCGGCCTGGGCCTGCGGGCGCTGCGCACGCCGCGCTTCGAACTGGAACTGGGCGTGGCCGGTTCACTGGGCTCCAGCTCGTCGCGCATCGAAGCGCGCCGCGGCATGCCCGACCTGGGCACCCTGATCGAAGCCGGCCCCAGCCTGCGCTGGAACCTGGCCAGCAGCGAAGCCGGCGGCAGCTGGCGGCTGGACCTGCCGCTGCGCGGGGTGTTCGACCTGAGCGACGGCCTGGCCAGCCGCGGCCTGGCCTTCGAACCCGCGCTGCGGCATGAACGCCGCAGCGGCGCGTGGCGCTGGTCGGCCAGCGCTGGCGCCTTCGTGGGCGACCGGCGGCTGGGCAGCACCTTCTACGGCGTGGCACCGGTCTACGCCACGGCCGAGCGCCCGGCCTATGAAGCCAAGTCCGGGCTCATCGCCTGGCGCCTGGGCAGCACGCTGGGCCGGCGCATCACGCCCGAGCTCAGCTTGTTCGCCACCGCGCGGCTGGACAGCGTGGCCGGCGCCGCCAACCGCGCCAGCCCACTGGTAAAGCAGACGACAGGCTGGTCGGCCGGGCTGGGCTTTGCCTACACGCTGCGGTCTTCCAACGAACCCGCGGCCGACTGAAAGACTGGCATGCAGAAACCCGGCATCGACATCGACGGCCGCCAAGACCCCGACAGCGAAGAGACCCGCGAATGGCTGGACGCCCTGCAGGCGGTGGTCGAAAGTGCCGGCCCGGCCCGGGCGCTACACCTGATCGAACACCTGCAGGCCGCCGCGCAGGAACAGGGCCTGGTGCCGCAGGCGCAGCCCTTTTCGGCCTATCGCAACAGCATCGCGCTGGAACGCCAGGGTGCCTACCCCGGCGACCTGCGTACCGAAGAACGGCTCACGGCCCTGATGCGCTGGAATGCGCTGGCGATGGTGGTGCGCGCCAACGAAGCCTACGGCGAACTGGGCGGGCACATCGCCAGCTATGCGTCGGCGGCAGAGATCTTCGAAGTCGGCTTCAACCACTTCTTCAAGGGCAGCGCCTGCGGGCAGCGCAGCGACCTGGTGTTCTTCCAGCCGCATTCGGCGCCTGGTGTCTATGCGCGGGCCTTTCTGGAAGGCCGGCTGAGCGAAGCGCAGCTGGCGCGCTACCGGCAGGAGATCAGCGCCGAGGGCGATGACGGCGACGATGCCCATGTAGGCGGCGGCCTGTGTTCCTATCCCCACCCCTGGCTGATGCCCGGCTTCTGGCAGTTCCCCACCGGCAGCATGGGCCTGGGGCCACTGAACGCCGTGTACCAGGCGCGCTTCATGCGCTACGTCACCGCGCGCGGCCTGCTGGACTGCACCGGCCGGCATGTCTGGGGCGTGTTCGGCGACGGCGAGATGGACGAGCCCGAATCCATCGCCGGCCTGACCCTGGCCGCACGCGAGAAGCTCGACAACCTGACGTTCATCGTCAACTGCAACCTGCAGCGCCTGGACGGCCCGGTGCGCGGCAACGGGCAGATCATCCAAGAGCTGGAAGCGCTGTTCAAAGGCGCGGGCTGGCACGTCATCAAGGTGCTGTGGGGCAGCGAATGGGACGCGCTGTTCGCGCGCGACACGCAGCACGTGCTGCTGCGCGCGCTCAGCCGCACGGTCGACGGCCAGTACCAGACCCTGGGCGCGAAGGACGGCGCCTACAACATCGAACACTTCTTCCGCCAAGACCCGGAAGTGCAGAAGCTCGTGGCCCACATGAGCGAAGCCGAGATCGATGGCCTGAAGCGCGGCGGGCACGACTTCCGCAAGCTCTACGCCGCCTTCGCGGAAGCGCAGGCGCAGGCGGTGCAGAAGACCGGCCGGCCCACCGTGATCCTGGCCAAGACGAAGAAGGGTTACGGCCTGGGCGGCGCCGGCGAAAGCCGCATGACGGCACACCAGGCCAAGAAGCTGGACCTGGACGCGGTGAAGGCCTTCCGCGACCGCTTTGCGCTGCCCCTGACCGACGACGACCTGGCCGCGCTGCGCTTCATCAAGCCCGCTGAGGACAGCGCCGAGATGCGCTACCTGCGCGCCCGCCGCGAAGCACTCGGCGGCCCGCTGCCGCTGCGCAATGCCACAGCGCCCGTGCTGCCCGTGCCGCCGCTGGCGGCCTGGGGCGACTTCGCGCTGAACGCCGAAGGTAAGGAAATGAGCACCACCATGGCCGCCGTGCGCATGCTGGGCAACCTGCTGAAGGACCCGACCCTGGGCCCGCGCATCGTGCCCATCGTGGCAGATGAAGCCCGCACCTTCGGCATGGCCAGCCTGTTCCGGCAAATCGGCATTTACGCGCCAGACGGCCAGCAGTACGAGCCCGAAGACCGCGACACGATGCTGTACTACCGCGAAGCGCGCGACGGCCAGCTGCTGGAAGAAGGCATCAACGAAGCCGGCGCGCTGAGCAGCTGGATATCGGCCGCCACCAGCTACAGCGTGCATGGCCTGCCGATGCTGCCGGTGTACATCTACTACTCGATGTTCGGCTTCCAGCGCGTGGGCGACCTGATCTGGTCAGCCGCCGACCAGCGCTGCCGCGGCTTCCTGTTCGGTGCCACCGCCGGCCGCACCACGCTGGGCGGCGAAGGCCTGCAGCACCAGGACGGCAGCAGCCTGCTGGTGGCCAGTACGGTGCCCAACTGCGTGGCCTGGGACCCGGCGCATGCCGGCGAACTGGCCGTCATCCTGCAGCACGGCATGCAGCGCATGCTGGTGGAACAGCGCGACGAGTTCCACTACGTGGTGATGATGAACGAAAACCACGCCATGCCCAGCCTGCCGGCCGATGCGCATGACGATGTCGTGAAGGGTCTGTACCGGCTACAGGCCTTCGGCGACGGCCCGGCGCAGCTGCGGCTGCTGGGGTCTGGCGCCATCCTGCGCGAGGTGCTGAAGGCTGCGCAGCAGCTGCATGCCGAACATGGCGTCAGCTGCGAAGTGTTCAGCGCCACCAGCTACAGCGAACTGGCCAGGCAAGCACGTGAGGCGCAGCGGCTGGACCGCATCAGCCCGCTGCCCCAGCGTCGGCCCACGCACCTGCAGCGCCTGCTGCCGGGCACGGCGCCCGTGGTGGCCGCCAGCGACTACGTGCGCGCCTGGCCGCAGCTGATCGGCGAATACCTGGACGCCAGGCTGCTGACCCTGGGCACTGACGGCTTCGGCCGCAGCGACACGCGGCAGCGGCTGCGACGTTTCTTCGAGGTGGACGCGCAAGCTGTGGTGGCGGCAGCGTTGGCCGCGCTGCGGCCTTCAGTGGGTTGAATGACGCGCGTTGAATGACGCGCGTTGGTTCACGCACGCTGATTCACACGGACTGATCCATGCGCGCTGCACGCGAGGCAAAACACGCCAGGCAAAACACGCCAGGCCAATTCAGGCCTTGCTCTGCTGCGCTGCGGCCTGCGCCAGCTGCCCTTGGGCCGTGCCGTGGTCGGCCAGTTCGCCCACGCTCATCAGCGTGGCCAGGGTCATCAGAGCGGCGAAGGCAAAGCCAGCGAAGCGGGGGGCGGGGCGGAAGCTGGCAGTGTTGGTGTTCAGGCTGTTCATCGTGGGCTCCGGGGTGGGCTGGGGTGTGTCGATGCATGCAGTGTCGGCGTCGGCCGCTGGCTGCACGAGACCCTTGCGACGGACGGCCAGCAGCGCGGCTTGAACTGCAGCTGACCCGGGTGTTTGGAGCCCACGGCCCGCAAGCCGCTTGATTAAGATCGCCTGCGAATGGCAAGCCTGTTCCCGGCTGGGCTCAGGCCCTGGTCTGCACCCGCAGCGCGTTGCTGCGCACCTGTCACCTCACCTGTTACCGAAAGGGCACACCCATGTTCAGCCACGTCATGGTCGGCACCAACGACATCGATCGCTCACAACGCTTCTACGACGCCGTGCTGGGCGTGCTGGGCGTGGGCGCGCCCATGCGCAACGCGGCGAAGACGGGCCACATGCGCCTGTTCTACCGCCACGACGGCGTCACCTTCTGCGTGTCGCAGCCCATCAACGACGAGCCCGCCACCTGTGCCAACGGCGGCACCATCGGCTTCAAGTGCAGCTCGGCTGAACAGCTGCGCCGTTTCCACGAAGTGGCCGTGGCCCATGGCGGCACGGCCATCGAAGGCCCCCCCGGGCCGCGCGAAGACACGCCCGGCGCGATGCACCTGGCCTACGTGCGCGACCCCGACGGCAACAAGCTCTGCGCGCTTTACCGCCTGGGCTGAAGCAGGTCGTCTGGCAGTTCCAGCAGCCGCCACACCGGCACGCGGCCGCAGGCTGGTTCGGCATGGGCCTGGGCATGGGTGTGCACCCAGGCCAACGCGGCCTGGCCGTCTGCTTCGCTGCTGCCGCCACCCGCGCCGGGCGCGGCACTGGCCTGCCAGGCGCGAAAGCGCGCCATCAGCCCGGGCTCTGACACCAGCAGTTCGGCAGCGCGGTCTTCGAACACGTAGTCGCTGAAACCTTCCTTGCGGTCCAGCACGCTGTCGAAGAAGGCCCAGCGGAAGAAGCTGTCCGCGCCCAGTGGTTCCAGCAGTTCCACCACCAGGCGGTCGTGCGGGCCGCCCAGGGGCAGCAGCCAGTCGCCGGCGGCCACTTCGGCCAGCGTGTCTTCGCAGGCCAGCTGCAGCCCGGTGTGCAGGTGCCGGCCCTCGAAGGGCAGCGCGCGTTTTTCAAATCGTTCGACGCGGTAGACCTGCGCGCGCAGCTGCGCAGCGCGGCTGGCGCGCTGCATCGGCGCGCCGTGCGCCTGCAGCCGCAGGGCCACGTCGTGCCAGGCCTGGGGCAGCAAGTAGGCACACGGCGGCGTGACGCTGGCCGTGGGCCGATAGCGGTCGAAGTAGGCGATGCTGCGCTGCCAGGGCGCGCTGCGGTCGTACTGCAAGCGCTGGTGAGGGCCGATCCCGCTGGGCACCCGCCGGGCCTGGTAGCCGGCAAAGGGTATCGGGCGGTTCTGCGTCGTGTCCAGCGCCCAGTCCAGCGGCACAGCTGCCCCGGCGGCCACGGCGGCGCGGTCGGCGGCGCGCGCGGCACGGATGGCGGGGCCGTGTGCGGTGGTGTGCGCCAGCGCCGCGTCCAGCAGCGCCCGCGTGCCGTGGTGGCGCGCCGCAAAGGGCTTGAGCATGTGCGTTTCGGGCATGAAGCCGATGCAGTGGTGCAGCGCGGCGTAGCCGGTGGAAAAGCGCGGCGTGTCCAGGAAGTCGGCGATGCCGTCTTCGGGCCGCTCGGCCACCGGGTTCACATACGGGCACATCGCAAAGCCGCTGGCCGCCATTTGCGCCTGCAGGGCCGGCAGCATCTGCTGGCGCAGGTGTTCGCCTGTGCGCCCGCCCAGCTTGTCCGGCTGGGTGGCGATCAGCGTCACCACAGGCTGGTAGTCGGCGCCGTTGGACGTGTGCGTGTCCACCATCACGTCCGGGTCCCAGTGCGTGAACAGACGCGCAAAGCAACGCGCGTTCAGGCTGTCGGCCTTGGCGAAGTCGCGGTTCAGGTCCAGGTGGCGGGCGTTGCCGCGAAAGCCGAAGGCCTCGGGGCCGTTCTGGTTGGCACGGCTGCGGTGGCTGCGGTCCAGCGCGCCGTCGACGTTGTAGACCGGGATGTAGACCAGCACCGTGCCACCCAGCGCAGCGCGCTGCTCGGCGTTCAGGCACAGGTCGCGCACCAGGGCCATGCAAGCGTCGATGCCCTCGGGTTCGCCGGGGTGGATGCCGTTGTTGTTGAAGAACACCGCGCGGCCGGCGGCCTTCACGGCCTGCGGGTCGAACACGCCGTCGGCCGAGAACACACCAGCATGCAGCGGCCGGCCGCCGTCGGTATGGCCGATCTCTTCAAATCGCAACCAGTGGGCAAAGCTGCTGGCCAAGCGCTGGTGGAAGGCGATGGCTTCGGGCCAGGTGCTGGTCTGGTTGCCGTTGCCGCGTTCGAAGGGCGTGGTCCAGTCGGTGGGGTCTTGCATGGCACCGATTGTCGGTGCCTGGCACGGGGTGATCAGGCCCCGGCGTGCTGCCGCTGCCAGCCAGCGCGGTCGCCGGCACGGCCGTAGTGCTGGTGCAGCTGCAGTTCCTGTTCGCGGCCCCAGTCGGTGCTGTCGTCGTAGGGCGGGGCGTTCTGGATCTCGTCGCGCCGCAGGTCGGTGCTGACACGCTGCTCGGCCCAGTGCACGCCGTCGATCCAGGCCGGCGCCACCAGCACCTGGTGGCCGCGCCACCAGTGGCCGGTGTCCACCACCAGGTAGCGGATGGCCCAGGTCTCGTCGTCCACCAGGTAGCCCGCCACCTCGCCGATGTCGCCGTCGCTGGCCTGCACGCGGTAGCCCGTCACGGCCGCGCAGCTGCGCAGGTGCGGGTCGTCGTGGCTGTGGCGGGCGCGTTCGCTAATCAAATAGTCCTCCAGCTCGCGTTCACGCGCCACATGGCCCAGGCCATCACCCACATAGCCCGGGGCCAGGGCGTAGGGGTACAGACCGCCGCCCCACAGCCCGCCGCCGTCCCAGTAGCCGGGGTAGCCGTAGTAGCCCAGCATCTGCATTTCGTTCTGCCGCGAAACAGGCTGGTCGGTGTCCACGCCCGGGCTGTTGCGCACCTGTTCACGCGTGATGTTCACCGGCAGGCTGCGCTGCAGCCATTCGGGGTGGCGCAGCACCATCGGCGATACCAGCACCTTGCGGCTGGCCAGCCAGGTGCCGGTATCCACCACGAAGTAGCGCAGCACCCAAGTGTCATCTTCGAAGTAGAAGTCCTTCACGTGGCCGATCTCGCCGTCGGTGGCACGGATGGCGAAGTTCTCGATGTCTTTCAGCGGGCGCAGCATGGGCAGGCTCCTTGGGGTGGGGGGCAGGGGGGCAGGGGGGGCGGCAGCGGCGTGTGCGCCACCCAGCGGCCAATGTGCAGGCCCCTGGCAGCAGCGTCTGTTCGTTGTCGCACCAGGCCTCATGCCATCGACTACCGCCGCCCGACCCGCCTGCCCTATTCGTGCCGCAGCGCCTCGATCGGGTCCATGCGCGCGGCGCGGCGCGCCGGGAAATAGCCGAACACCACGCCGATGGCGGCTGAAAACAGCAGCGACAACAGGTTGATGGTGGGGTCGAAGACATAGGGCACGGCCATCACGCCCGACAGTGCCCACGATGCCCCGGTGGCCAGCACGACGCCGACCACGCCGCCCAGCGCCGACAGCACCACGGCTTCGATCAGGAACTGCAGCAGCACCTCGCCTTCCAGCGCGCCCACCGCCAGGCGCAGGCCGATTTCACGCGTGCGCTCGGTCACGCTGACCAGCATGATGTTCATGATGCCGATGCCGCCCACCAGCAGGCTGACGGCGGCCACGGCGCCCAGCAAGCTGGTGAGCACGCCCATGGTGCTGGACAGGGTCTCGGCCAGTTGCTGGGTGTCGAAGATGTTGAAGTTGTCGTCGTCGCTGTCGGCCAGGTGCCGGCGTTCACGCAACAGCTGGCGCAGGCTGGCCTTCAGCGGCGCACTGTCGCTGCCGTCCTGCATCGACACCAGCAGCACGCCCACCTTGCGGCTGCCCGTCACGCGGCGCTGCAGGGTGTGCAGCGGCAGCAGCACGGTGTCGTCCTGGTCGCCCATGCCGCCCTGGCCCTTGCCTGCCAGCACCCCCACCACGTCGCAGGAAAACTGCTTCACGCGCAGCTGCTGGCCCAGGCCGGTCTCGCCCACCACGCCGCCCCACAGTTCGCGCCGCACGGTTTCGCCGACGATGCACACCGCTGCGCCCGAGAGCTGTTCGTCAGGCGCGAACAGGCGGCCGCTGGCCAGCTGCCAGTTGCCGGTGTCGAACCAGGCATTCGTGCTACCCACCACCGTGGTGGCCCAGTTGCGGCCATTGGCCACCACGGTGGCCATGGCCCGGCCCTGCGGCGCCACCGCCGCCACGCCGCCGATCTGCGCCGCGATGGCTTCGCCATCGGCTTCGACGAACTGCGGCACACCGCCGCCACCCCCACCACCCCCGATGCGCTGACCGGGGCTGACCATCAGCAGGTTGGTGCCCAGGCTGGTGATCTTTTCCTCGATCGCCTGGGTGGCGCCGTTGCCCAGCGTGACCATGGTGATGACGGCGCTGACGCCGATGACGATGCCCAGGATGGTGAGGAACGAGCGCAGCACGTTGCGCCGCACCGAACGCAAGGCCAGCATGAAGACGCTGAACAGCATCTCAGCCGGCGCGCTGCCAGGTACGGGTGCGCATCAGGTGGTCTCGGCCGCCGACAGGCCGGCAGGCGCGGCCGTGGTCGGGTTCGGGTTGGCTTCGTCGCGGGCGATGCGGCCGTCCAGGAAGTGCACCATGCGGCGGGCGTAGGCGGCCATGTCGGGTTCATGCGTCACCATCAGCACGGTGATGCCGTGGTCGCGGTTCAGCCCCAGCAGCAGGCCCATGATCTCGTGGCTGCGCTGGGTGTCCAGGTTGCCAGTGGGCTCGTCGGCCAGCACCACGGCGGGCTGGGTGACGATGGCGCGTGCGATCGCCACGCGCTGCTGCTGGCCGCCCGACAGTTCACCCGGCGTGTGCTGTTCCCAGCCGCCCAGGCCCACGTCGCGCAGCGCCTGGCTGGCGGCGCTGCGGCGCGCGGCCACGGCGTCGCCGCGGTACAGCAGCGGCAGTTCCACGTTTTCCTGCGCCGACGTGCGGGCCAGCAGGTTGAAGCCCTGGAAGACGAAGCCCAGGTAGCGCCGGCGCAGCCGCGCGCGCTGGTCGCGCGACAGGGTTTCCACATGCGTGCCCTTGAACAGGTATTCGCCGCTGGTGGGCGTGTCCAGGCAGCCCAGCACGTTCATGGCGGTGGACTTGCCTGAACCGCTGGGGCCCATGATGGCGACGAATTCACCGGCCGTGATGTCCAGCGCGATGCCCTTCAGCGCCATCAGTTCGGCAGCACCGCTGCCATAGCGTTTGGTCACGCCGCGCAACGCGATCAGCGGTGCGCTCATTTCGCGGTGGCCGTCTGCTGCGCGGTGATGACCTGCATGCCCAGCTTCAGGTCGCCGCCCACGATCTCGGTCATGTGGCCGTCGCTGATGCCGGGCACCACGGCCACGGCCTGCGGCGTGCCGGTGCCAGGCTGGCTGCCGGTGGCCGCTGCGGGCAGCACCCACACCTGGCGCGCACCCGCGGTGCTGGCCGAGTCGGCCGCGCCCTTGCGCCGGCTCTCGGTCTTGGGCGGGCCGAAGGCGATGCCCGATGCAATGCCCTTGTTCGCGTCGGCCGCCGCGGTGCTGGGCGTGTAGCGCAGCGCTGCATTGGGCACCAGCAGCACGTCCTTGCGCTGCGTGGCCACGATGGTGGCGGTGGCCGTCATGCCCGGGCGCAGGCTGAGGTCGGCGTTGTCCACGTCCAGGTAGGTGAGGTAGGTGACGACGTTGTCGGTGATGGTCGACCCGAAGCCCACGCGCGTGATGCGTGCGGGAAACGGCCGGCTCAGGTAGGCGCTGACGGTGAAGCTGGCCAGCTGCCCCACCTTCACGGCGCCGACGTCGGCTTCGTCCACGTACACCCACAGCCGCAGGCGCTTCAGGTCTTCGGCCACGGTGAACAGGGTCACGGCCTGCAGCGAAGCCGCCACTGCGTTGCCCGGGTCGACGGTGCGCGTGAGCACCACGCCGTCGGCTGGCGCGGTGATGGACGCCTTCGACAGGTTGATTTGGTCGGTGGACAGAGCGGCCTGCGCGTCGTCGATGCCGGCCTGCGCGCTGGCGTTGTCGGCGACGGCGCGCGCCAGCGTGGCACGGCCGCTGTCCAGTTCAGACTGCGCCGGCACCTGACCGCCAGACAGGCGCGCCACCGCTTCAAGCCGGCCCAGGGTGGCGCGCGCTTCTGCAAGGGTGGCGACCGTCTGGCCCAGCCGGGCGCGCGCGGCCGCCAGGGCGGCCTGCGAACGCAGGATCTGGTCGTGCAGCTTGGCCGTGTCCAGCACCAGCAGCACCTGGCCTTTGCGGATGCTGTCGTTCACGTCGACATTGACCTTCAGTACCGTGCCCGACAGTTCGCTGCCGATGTTGATCGAGCGCGTGGGCTGCACCGTGCCGTTGGCGGTGACCGACAACGTCAGGTCGCCACGCGCCACCGGCACCGTGGTGTAGCTGGGCGCGGCCTGCGCAGCGCGCTGCCACCACCAGATGGCCAGCCCGGCCACCAGCAGCAGCACGGCCACCGCAGCGACCCATGTCGGCCGCCGGCGATACCAGGGCGCAGCCGCGGATTCGCCCAGCAGCGCGGCCAGCGCGGCCGGGTCGGCAGCGGCGGGTGCGGGTGCGGGTGCGGGTGCGGGTGCGGGTGATGTTGCGGGCGTTGGCGTTGGCGTTGGCGTTGGCGTCAGTGCAGGCGCCGTGGCCTGCCCGGGTAGGGGTTTCGGATCGTTCACGGCGTGTCCGCCTGCGCCAGCGGCTGCCAGCCACCGCCCAGGGCGCGGAACAGGCGCACCTGGTCGCCGCCCAGTTCGGCACTGGCCGTGGCCACGCCGTCCTGGGTCGCGAACAGGGTGCGCTGGGTTTCCAGCACGGTCTGGAAGTCGACCAGGCCGCTGTCGTAGCGCTGGCGCGCCAGCAGGGCGGCCTTGCCGGCGGCATCTGCCGCCAGTCGCAGGCTGGCCAGGCGCAGCCGGTTGCCGCGCTGCGCCACCAGGGCGTCTTCCACCTGCTGCAGCGCGCCCAGCACCACGGCGCGATAAGCCTGCTGGGCCTGCGCCAGCGCGGCCTGCTGCACGCGCACCTGGGCCCGCAGCGCGCCGCCGTCGAACACCGGCAGCGCCACGCTGGCCAGCAGGCTGCCCAGCACCGCGCTGCCCTGGCCCAGCGCGCCGAAGCTGGCCGCGTCCAGCGCCAGCGACCCGCCGATGGCAAAGCTGGGCCAGCGCTGCGCCTGCGCCTGGCCCACGCGCGCCAGCGCCGCTGCCACCTGCCATTCCGCGGCCCGCACGTCGGCGCGTTGGCGCAATGTGTCGGCCGGCACGGCCATGGCCAGACCCCCACGCACAGGCGGCACGGCGGCGCGCCGCCCCCCCAGGTCCAGCAGGCCGAACCAGGCCATGGGCGGCTGGCCGGTCAGCACGGCCAGCGCGTGCCGGGTCTGCACGATGGCCGTCTGCAGCGGCGGCAGCTGAGCCTGGTTCTGTTCGACGGCGGCGCGGGCCTGCTCGGCCTGCAAAGCGTTGACGAGCCCGGCCTGCTGGCGCCACAGCGTGATCTGCAGCGTCTGCTGCTGGCTGGCCAGGTTGTCGCTGGCCAGCTGCAGGCGCAGCTGCGACGTGCGCAGCAGGATGTAGTTCAGCGCCAGTTCGGCCGCCAGCTGGCCCTGCACGTCGCCCAGGCTGGCCGCGCTGGCGTCGGCACTGGCCTGCGCGGCGTTGATGCCAGCGCGGCGCGCGCCGAACAGGTCCAGGCCCCAGCTGCCGTCCAGCCCCACCTGTAGGCGGTTGCCGGTGCTGTTGCCCCCGGCCGTGCCACGCTGGGCCGACGCGCTGGCACCCAGGCTGGGCCACAGCGCCGCTGCTGCCACGTCGCGCAAGGCCTGCGCCTGCTGCAGCGCGGCCTGTGCGCCCTGCAGGCCCGGGTTGGCCAGCAGCGCGGCCTGTACGAGAGCCGTCAGGTCAGGGTCGTCGAAGCGCTGCCACCAGTCGGCCAGCGCGCCTGCGCCTGAATCTCCACCTGCACCGCCGGCTGAAGCCGAAGCCGAAGCCGCACGAGGCCCGGCGCCCGCCGCATCGGCCACCGACCAGCCCGCCGGCGCCAGCAGCTGCCCGCCCGCCAGGGTCTGCAGCGGTGGCGCCGTGCACGCCGTCAGCAGCGCCAGGCTTGCGCCCAGCGCAGCCCGCATCGCGGGTGACGATGATGGTGGTGGAAGAGACGGGAAAACGGGTAGTGCCGGCAGCGTCGGGATCGCCATCGGTGGGCCGCAGCGCCTGGCACCACAGCCCCGACCGTTCACGCCGACAAGGCCTGCTTGGTCAGGCTCCAGGCCTGCGCCAGCTTGGCGCCGCGGGCGTGGTACGCGGTCTTCACCTGCTGCATGCGGGCTTCGATGCGCGCCTTGGCTTCGCCCTGGGCCTGGGCCAGCTGCTGCTTCAGTGCTTCGGCCTTGGCGTCGGCTTCCAGCTTCAGGGTCCCCACGCGTTGCTGGGCCCGGTGTACGGCGCCATCCAGGTGCGTCTTGGCCAACGCCAGCTGGGCCTGCAGGCGGGTCTTTGCGTTGCCACCAGCCTGGGCGGCTTCGGTTTCCAGCGCGTCGATCTCGGTGCGGAAGGCCACGATGTCGTGGTCGAACTGCGCCTGCGCCATGTCGCTGCGGGTGCGCCTGAAGACCTGGCCGCCAGCCGCTTCCAGCGCCGCGTCCACCGGCACCACCCACTCTTCCTCGATCTCGGCCACCAGGGCCACCTTGCCCGGCTGCAGGTGGCGCGTCGCTTCGTCGATGAAGTCCAGGCCCACGCCTGCCACCCAGAAGTCGCGCACCGCCCCCACCACACCGCCTGTCACCGCGCCGATGGCCATGCCCGCCGGCCCACCCAGCAGGCCGATCAGGCTGCCCACGGCCAGCCCGGTGGCCGTACCCACGGGTTCGTTGTGCAGCGGCTTGCGCACGCTGACCGCGCCCTGCCCGTCCTTCACCAGCACGCCTGTGGCGTACAGCGTGATGTCGGCATTGGCGTGCAGGCTGCGCAGGGCGTTCAGCCCCGCGTCGGCTGCGGCTTCGGTGTCGAACACGGCCACCAGCAGCTTGTTCATGCCGACACCCCGGCGCGCGTGCGCAGGCTGCGCCGAACGGTGGCGCCCATCAGCCGGCCGCCTTGTCGGTGGACTTGCGCAGGCGTGCCGTGGCGGCGCTGACGTCGGTCTCGAATTCCTTCCAGCGCGCCACGCCGGCCTGCTTCATTTCGCCCAGCTTGGTTTCGGCCGTCTTGACATCCAGCTGCAGGGCTGTGATGTCGACGTCGATCTTGGCCTTGGCTTCGCCAGCGGCGGCACCGGCCTTCTTCTCCAGCCCGGCCACGGCAGCCTTGCCCTTAGCGATGTCCTTGTCGGCCGCGGCCACGAAGGCGTCGCGCTTGCTGGTGTCGCTGGCGTAGGTGAAGGCCGGCATGGCCTTGATCATGGCCTGCGTCGCGCCAGCCATCACCAGCTTGCCGGCCTTGTCCTGCACCTGCGTCACCGGGATCGCCACGTCATGGCGGCCGATGCCGATGAAGCCACCCGCGCCCACGATCACATAGGTGACATCGCGGTCGGGCGAGATGATCAGGTCTTCCACCTTGCCGACCTTCTGGCCGGCCTCGTTGTAGATGGTCTTGCCCAGCAGCGTCTTCTTCACGCTCCAGCCCATGGCCAGCCGGGTGGTTTCGGTGATGCTGGCTTCCACCGTGGTGGTGCCACCGGCCACCTGCGCTGCGGCCGGTGCGGCGGCGCAGATGAAGCACAGGGTGGCAGCCATGGTCAGGGCAGAACGGGGGTACTTCATGATGCGGTTCCTTCGGTCGGTGCCAGCCGGCAGGCGGTGGCGGGTGGGTATGTGGGTGTGTGGGTGGGGTTAGGGTGTGCGGGGCCGGGACGAGCTGGCGAGCTAACGGCGCGGATTTGTGGCGTCTTGCAGTGGGTTGTAGGTCAGTCTCAGCGCCGGGTCTGTTCGGTAGCGAACCCGCTGCAGGCCGCTGCAAAGTCAGGCGGGACGGCTGGGATAGCTGGGGCCGCAGGGGCGGCCGGGACCACAGGCGCGTGGCCGCAAGGGCGGCGCAGCGGCGCCAGCAAGGCCAGGATGGCGGCCTGCACTTCGGCGTCGTGCCCCAGCCAGGTGTGGCCGCCGTGGTCGAAGCCCAGGAAGCGGGCCCCTGCGATCTGGCTGGCGCTGTAGCGTGCACTGGCATAGGTGCCGTAGCCGTCGTCGCGCGCACTCACCAGCAGCGTGGGCATGCGGATGCCGGCCAGCGCAGAAGGCCCCAGCTGCTTGCCGGCGGCGGTGTCGGCCACCAGGCCGGCGGCGCGCGCCGACACCGGCAGGATGTGGTCCAGCATCCCGGCGATGCGCGCCTGTTCCTGCACGCTGGCGCCCGCCAGCAACTCGGGTGGGGTGGCCAGCACCACGCGAAGCAGGGTGTCGCGCGCCACCTGCAGCGCAGCCCAGAACAGGAAGTCAGACCCGATGACTCTCAGCATTGCCGCTTCCACCCAGGCCGGCAGCGGCGGCGCCGAATCGGCCTGCGTGGGCGGCTTGTAGGCCAGCGGCACCAGCAGGATGAGCGCACGCACGCGTTCGGGGTGGTGGATGGCCAGCTGCAGCGCCGACAGCGCGCCAGCCGACCCGCCCATCACCGCCACCTGGGCGATGTCCAGGGCGTCCAGCAGGCAGACATGGGCGCGGGCCTGCGCCAGCGCCGACGCATCAGCCGGCATGGGCGTGCGCAGGTAGCCGAAGCGCGACATCGCGATCACGCGTACGCCGTGCCCGGCCAGGCCAGCCGCAAAGGCCATGCCCTGGTCGTGCCCGCCGCCGCTGCCGTGCACCACCAACAGCGGCAGTCCGGCGCCAGCCTGCTGGTATTCGATCTGGCCGCAGGGCGTCTGCGCCAGCAGGCTGCCGCGCGCTGCGGCAGCACGCGCTTGCTGCAGGTCGGCGTTGAAGCGCCAGCCGACCCAGAGCACCGCCAGCGTGGCCAGCGTGGCCAGCGCGATGAACAGGCCCCACGCCCCCGGCGTGGCCCACCCGCGCCGCCGCCCCGGCAGCTTCAAACCCGCACCGCCACCTGCGGGCGCCAGGTGTAGTGCAGCGCCTGCACCCGGCCGGTGAAATAGGACTGGCGGCCTTCCGGCCGCAGCCAGGCCACTTCGCCCACCAGGGGCACCAGCATGCCGTCGCGCCGCTGGTAGTCGGACCACCCACCGACCCAGGGCGCCATCACCATCTGCTGGCCCACCATGCTGCCGCGTGCTTCGGCGCGGAAGCTTTCGATCAGCCCGTCGGCGCTGAACTGGAACAACAGGCTCAGGGTCACAGGCCCATCGACCAGGGTGGCGCGTGCTGACCGATCGTCCAGCGCCTGCCACTGCACACCCTGGCTGGGCAGCAGAGCCGTGGGGTACCAGGCCACTTCGGCAAACCAGCGCATCAGTTCGCCGCGTGCGATCTCGCCTTCGCCCTGCACGCGGGCCAGCGTGAACAGGCCCTGCACAGCCGCATGCAGCAGGCCCTGGCCGGCCACATAGCTGTCGACCACGCGCACCTGCAGGCTGGGCAGCAGCGTGATGCGCGCGTCCCAGACGAAGCCCGGGCGCCGGGTGGTCGCCCACTGTCGCGCGCGGAAAGGCTGCCAGCGCTGGCCGCTGGCCGACAGGTTGAAGCGGCCCACCATGTCGATCGTCACCGCGGCCACCAGGGGCTGGCCGGGCATCAGCACGGCGCGGAAGTAACGCTGCACCGGGGCTGGCAGGCCTTCGATCTCGCGCGGGTCGTAATGTGTGACCTGAGGCCTGACCAGGGCTGCGACTGCGCCCGGATTCGCCAGTGCCATCGGGCCCGGGGCAGCCCGTACGACGGGCGCCACCGTGTCGACGCGGCCAGCCTGCAGGCCTGCCAACAGGCCCTGCGTGGCCGTAGCCCAGCGCCCAGCGCCATAAGCCGACAAGCCCAGGGCCAGCAAGCCCAGCAACCCGGCCATCAGCGTCAGCCACGTCAGCCAAGCGGGCAGGCCCGCATGCGCCAGCGCGTTCATGCGGCGCGACCCGGGGTGTCCCAACGTGTGCGCACCGGCATTCAGGCCAGCACGGCCTGCACCGGCCGGCGCAGCGAAGGCGGCAGGGCGGGCCCGCGGCCAAAGCGCAGCACCAAGTCTGGCCGCAGCCCGCCCAGGCCCAGGGCCGCGGCCAGGACCGGGCGCAGCGCGGCCACTTCGACCGGCTGGTTCACGAAGGCATGGCGGATGCCCAGCGCGGTGGCCTGCAGCGCGAAGCGTTCGTAGGCCCGCCCCACGTCCACCCAATGCGCCTTGTCGGCCACCGGCCCCACAAACACGGCCACGCCGGCAGAACTGCGCATCTGGCGGACCAGCTTGTCGTTCTCGTCCTGCGGGGTGAACAGCCAGCGAAAGGCCAGGCCACCCAGCCAGCCCGGCACTTCAGGCTGGCCCGAGGCCACGCTGAAGAGGCCATCGCCGCTGCGCAGCGCCTGGGCGCCGTTGAAGCGGATCCAGGACTGCAGTTCGCGCATGAAGGCCAGGTCGGCCATCTGCGCGGTGTTGCCCTGGACCACGGCCTCCAGCACGCGGTCCACCGCGCTGCGCGCCGTCAGCATCAGCACGCGTACGCCGCCTGCACTGCCGGCGCTTTCCAGCAGCGCCAATTCTGCGGGCGCCAGCGCCTGGCCGTCGTAGTCGCCACGTGTGCACTGCCGGGTGGCGATGGCGTCGAACAGCGCAGTGCGCCGTGCGGCCGCGGGTGCCAGGGCCAGCTGCACGGCGTCGCGCTGGGGGTCGAAGCGCAGCTCGGTCTGCAGGCCGTGGGCCAGGGCCGCATGGGCCAGGTTTTCGGCCGCACAGCCCAGCGATACGAACAGGTGGTGGTCGTCGGGGTCTACCGCCGGGCAGCGGCGCGACAGGTCGGGCAGGATGGTGATGCCCTGCCCTTCGACCGCGAACCGCCAGCATTGCGTGTTGTGGCTGGACGCGGCCAGCGTGGCCAGCCGGACCAGTTCATGCACGAGTTCGGGCTTGAGTTCAGGCGGTACCGTGCGGCCCGGCGCGGCAACCGCGGCCACATGCGTGGCCGCCCCTGGCGGCAGGCCGGGCCGCCGGATGCGGGCGGCAGCTTCGGCGTACGTCTCGCCCCCTGCGGCTGGCTGGCAGGCGCCCAGCCAGGGCGTGCCGGCCAGCAGGGCGGGCCCGGCGGCAATGAAGAAGTGGCGGCGCTGCAGCGTGGGCGCTGGGGGCTGCACGGCAAGGCCCCTGTTCGGGCCTGAAAACAAGCCCGGGGGCAGACCAGTTGGCGAGTGGTTCGACATGCCTGCAGTCTGCGCCGCGCCGCCGGCTGCATCGGTGCGCTGCCGTACCCCGCGCAAGCCTGCGGCGACAGCTTCAGGACAGCAAGGCAGCGCGGGGCTTGAAGTCGGCAAAGGCCTGCGCAAAGGCGGTGTAGGCCGCCTGTTCAGGCGCCAGCAGCGCGGGCGGCAGGGCAACGCCCAACACCGCATACAGGTCGCCAGCGGGCTGGCCGGGCAGGCCCAGGCCCTTCAAGCGCAGCCTGCGGCCGGGCTGCGAACCCGGAGGCACGGTCAGCTGCACGCTACCGCCCGGCGTGGGCGCCTGCACGGTGGCGCCGAGCACGGCTTCCCACGGCGCCAAAGGCAGGTCGAAGCTGATATCGCCACCGTCCAGCCGGAACAGCGGGTGCGGCAGCAGCTGCACTTCCAGGTACAGGTCCCCGTTCGCTGCGCCGCCGCTTCCCGCTCCGCCCTGCCCGGCCAGCCGCAGGCGCTGGCCAGGGCGCACCCCGGCCGGCAAGCGCACGTCCAGTTGCCGGGCCTGCAGCGTGGTGTGCCCACCGGCCCCGGCTACCGGCAGCTGCAGCGTCACGCGCTGCTGTGCGCCCGCCAGGGCGTCCAGCAGCGTGACGGCCAGCTTGGCGTGATGGTCGCGCCCCCTGTGCGCTCGGTCGTGGCGGCGCCCCGGCGCAAAGCCAGCGGCAGTGTCCGGCCCACCAGCCCCACCGCGGCCGGCACCCGGGCCGTCGAAGCCACTGCGGCCGAACAGCGACCCGAAGAAGTCGCTGAAGTCATGCCCCTGGTCACCGGGCCCCTCGGCGCGGGGGCCAGCCCCAGCGCCGCTGAATTCGAAGCCGCTGTCCCAGCCTGGCGGCGGGCTGAATTCCTGGCCGCCCGCGTGGCGGCGTGCGACCTCGTCATACGCGGCGCGGCGTTCGGTGTCGATCAGCGCTTCATGCGCTTCGGCCACTTCCTGGAAACGGGCCACCGCTTCGGGTTCGTGGCTGACGTCCGGGTGGTATTTGCGCGCCAGCTTGCGGTAGGCGCGCTTGACCTCGGCCTGCGTGGCGCTGGGGGCCAGGCCCAGGGTGGCGTAGTAGTCCTTGAACTTCATGTGCGACCTTTCCATCGCGCAAGGGTAAGCAGCAAGCAGCCACCCGACCGTGCGGCAGCGCACCCGGGGCTGACCAGGCCGACCGCAGCGTACGGCCTCGCACAGACGCTGCAGCCCGTGCGGCGCAGGCTGGGGGCTCCGCAACGAAACAGAGTGACGACCATGAAGACCGACGCACAACTGCAGCAGGACGTGATGGCCGAGCTGAGCTGGGAACCCGCCGTGCATGCCACACAGATCGGCGTGGAAGTGAAGAACGGCGTGGTGACGCTGGCAGGCGAGGTCGGCAGCTACACCGAGAAGCTGGCAGCCGAGCGCGCCGCGCAGCGCGTGCATGGCGTCAAGGCCCTGGCCGTGGACATGCAGGTCAAGTTGACGGCCTACGGCCAGCGCAGCGACGCCGACATCGCCGAGTCGGCACGCAACATCCTGAGCTGGACCAGTTCCTTGCCCGCCGACGCGGTGAAGGTGATGGTGGAAGCCGGCTGGTTGACGCTGTCGGGCGATGTGGCCTGGCAGTACCAGCGCCAGGATGCGGCCGACAGCGTGCGCTACCTGGCGGGCGTCACCGGCGTGAGCAACCTGATCGCGATCAAGCCCCCGGTGTCGGCCGTGGTCGTGAAGGCAGAGATCGAGGCCGCGCTGAAGCGCCGCGCCGCCAGCGACGCACAGGCCATCACCGTGGACGTGAAGGGTGGCGATGTCACGCTGACGGGCACCGTGCACAACTGGGCCGAACGCGACCTGGCCACGCGATCGGCCTGGGGCACGGCCGGCGTGCGCCAGGTGGTGGACAAGATGAGCCTGGTGTACTGACGCAGCAGATCCCACCTGCCATCGCGGCTGCGCCGTGCAGCCGCGGCCGAACCCTTTGTGAAGGAACAGCATGTTGAAGAACAAGATTGCGCTCGTCACCGGCGCCTCGTCGGGCATCGGGCGTGCGGTGGCCCTGGTCTGGGCGCGTGAAGGCGCCCGGGTGGTGGTGTCTGACACCAACCAGGCCGGCGGTGAAGAAACCGTGGCGATGCTGCGCGAGCGTGGCGGCGACGCCATCTTCGTGGCCGCTGACGTCGGCCGGCCGGAAGACGCGCAGGCGCTGGTGGAAAGAACCGTGGCGCACTACGGCCGCCTGGACGTGGCCTGCAACAACGCCGGCATCGGCGGGCCCAGCGCGCTGATCGCCGACTACCCGCTGGACGGCTGGGCACGCGTGATCCAGATCAACCTGTCGGGCGTGTTCTACGGCATGCAGCAGCAGCTGGCGGCGATGCTGAAGACCGGCGGCGGCGCGATCGTGAACATGGCGTCGATCCTGGGGGCCGTGGGCTCGGCGACGAATTCGGCCTACACCGCGGCCAAGCACGGTGTGGTGGGGCTGACGCAGGTGGCGGCGCTGGAATACAGCGGCAAGGGCATCCGCATCAATGCGGTGGGCCCGGGCTTCATCCACACGCCCATGGTCAGCCCGCTGGAAGCCGACGCGGCGCGCATGGCGGCGCTGGTGGCGGCGCACCCGCTGGGCCGCCTGGGCCGGCCGGAAGAAGTGGCCGAACTGGTGGCCTGGCTGGCGTCGGACCGGGCTTCGTTCGTCACCGGGGCCTATTACCCGGTGGACGGCGGCTACCTGGCACGCTGAGCTTCAGGCGCCGGCCGGGCCAGGGCTGACCTGGGTGCCAGCCCACCCGGCCACCAGGGCTTCGATGTCGCCGAGCGCGCCGATGGCCGCGCGCCTGCCCGTGGCCTGCACGAACTGGCAGGCCGCCAGCACCTTGGGTGCCATCGACCCGGCAGCAAAGCGCTGCGCCGCCAGCGCCTGCGGCGTGGTGGCGCCCAGGCGGCGCTGGGTGGGCAGCCCCCAGTCCAGATAGACAGCGTCGACGTCGGTGGCAATCACCAGGCAGTCAGCCTGCAGCTGGGTGGCGATGAGCGCGCTGCACAGGTCCTTGTCGACCACGGCTTCCACGCCCTGCAAGCCCTGCCCATCGGGCCGCGGCACCACCGGGATGCCGCCCCCGCCGCCCGCAATCACCAGCACGCCCTGCGCCAGCAAGTGCCGGATGGCGGCCAGGCCCGGCAGGCTGACGGGGGCGGGCGAAGGCACCACGCGGCGAAAGCAGTTGCCTGGGATGGCGCCATCCGGCCCGCCACTGTCGCCGCTGGCGCCTTGGCCGTGGTCATTGGCATCGGCCAGCAGCGTCCAGTGCCTGCGGCTGGCCAGCTCGTCAGCCTGCTCGCGCGTATAGCGTGGCCCGATGGGCTTGCTGGGGTGCTGGAAGGCCGGGTCGGCCGGGTCCACCTGCACGCGCGTCAGCAGCGTAGCCACATCGCGCGTGGCCGGCAGCAGGTTGGCCAGTTCCTGTTCCAGCAGGTAGCCCAGCATGCCGGCGGTCTCGGCGTCCAGCAGGTCCAGCGGGTAGCTGTCAACGGCGGTGTAGGCCGCCGCCTGCAGCGCCAGCAGGCCGACCTGGGGGCCGTTGCCGTGGGTCAGCACCAGGTCATGGTCGGCCGCCAAACGGGCCAGCTGGGAAGCGGCCAGGCGCACATTGGCCAGCTGGTTGGCGGCCGTCGGGGGCTGCGAACGGCGCAGCAGGGCATTGCCGCCCAGGGCGATGACCAGCTTCATGTTGCCCCGCTGCCTCGTGCGCTACCTTGTGCGCTGCCTTGTGCGCTGCCTTGTGCCCTGCCTTGTGCCCTGCCGGGCGTCATGCCAGCGTGGCCACCAGCACGGCCTTGATGGTGTGCAGGCGGTTCTCGGCCTGGGTGAAGACGATCGAGGCCTCGGATTCAAAGACTTCGTCGGTGACCTCGATCTCCTTCAGGCCGAACTTGTCGTGCACCTGGCGGCCGACTTCGGTGTCCAGGTTATGAAAAGCCGGCAGGCAGTGCATGAAGCGGGTGTGCGGCTGGCCGGTGGCACGCATCAGCGCGGCGTTCACCTGGTAGGGCAGCAGCTGGTCGATGCGCTGCTGCCAGACCGCGTCGGCCTCGCCCATCGACACCCAGACGTCGGTGTACAGGAAGTCGGCGCCGGCCACGGCCTTCAGCGGGTCGGTCTCGATACTGATGCGCGCACCCGTGCTGGCCGCCAGGGCCTGCATCTGGGCCACCAGCGCCACTGGCGGCGCCAGCGCGGCGGGGCTGCAGATGCGCACGTCCATGCCCATCTGCGTGCCGCCCACCAGCAACGAACAGCCCATGTTGAAACGCGCGTCGCCCAGGTAGCAAAAAGCCAGCTGCGACAGGGGCCGGGGGCCGAATTCCTGCATCGTCAGCAGGTCGGCCAGCACCTGGGTGGGGTGGGCTTCGTCGGTCAGGCCGTTCCACACCGGCACGTGCGAATAGCGGGCGATGTCCTGCACCACGCTCTGGTGGAAGCCACGGTACTCGATGCCGTCGAACATGCGGCCCAGCACGCGCGCGGTGTCCTTCAGCGATTCCTTGTGCCCCATTTGCGAACCGGCAGCATCCAGCAGCGTGACATGCCCGCCCTGGTCGTGCACCGCCACCTCGAAAGCGCAGCGGGTGCGGGTGGACGCCTTCTCGAAGATCAGCGCCACGTTCTTGCCCTTCAGGCGCGGCTGTTCGTTGCCGGCAGACTTGGCGCGCTTGAGTTCCGCCGCCAAGTCGACCAGGTAACTGATCTCGCGCGGGCTGAAGTCGACCAGGTCCAGCAGGCTGCGGTTGCGAAGGTTGAAGCTCATGGGGGGGGATTCCAGTGCGACGCCGAGCCGCGCAATGCGCTCAACGCAGGTTGAAGAGTTCCTGATGAAAGTCCTGGCGGGGCAGGCCCCGGGCCAGCAGGTCGTGGCGCAGCGCCTGGCCAAAGCCCGCCGGTCCGCAGAACCACATGTCGGCAGCGCGCCACTCGGGCACCGCCGCGCACAGCCGCTCGGCGTCCAAGCGCCCGTCCACGGCATCCACCATCACATGTAGGCGCACGCCAGCCGCCTGGGCCGCCACCACGAGCCGGGCCGTGACGCCGTCGCGCACCGTGGCGGTGGTGTAGAACAGGTCGACCGCCTTGCCGTCGGGGTGCAACGCCAGCTGCTGCAGCCGCGCGATGAACGGGGTGATGCCGATGCCAGCACCCACCCACACCTGCCTGCGCTTGTCGCCGGCGAAATTGAAGGTGCCGTACGGGCCCTCGACGCGCAGCAGGTCGCCCACATGCAGCAGTGCCGGCAGACGCCGCGTGTAGTCGCCCAGGCCCTTGATCAAAAACACCAGGCGTCCGTCGCCCGTCCAGGGCGAGCTCAGGGTGAACGGGTGCGCGCCCTCGGCGGCATCGAAGCGCAGGAACGCGAACTGGCCGGCTTCATGCCCCTGCCAGCGGCTCTTCAGTCGCACGTCGACCTGCCGCACGTCGGCCCCAGCCGGCAAGCCCACCGCCACGACTTCGGCGACCGCCTGGCGGCTGCGGCCCACGCCGCCAAACATCACGATGAACGCCGCCACGGTGCCGGCCGTCATCAGCAGCGCCATCGCCACACCCACGGGCTGCGGCCAGCTGCCGTCGTCGGTGAGCACGACCGCATGAAAGACCAGCGCCAGGTACACCCCGGGCAGCCAGCGGTGGGTCTGGAAGAAGCGGCGGTAGGGCAGGCGCTTCCACAACGCCAGCGCGACCAGCAGCATGGCGACGCTCATCGCGGCCATCGCCAGCATGCCCGTGCCCTGCAGCGACGGCGCGCGCCAGGCGAACACGCTCGTGCCCAGTCCGCCGAACGGTGCGCTGGCCAGCCACAGCCCCAGCACCGACAGCAGAAGGCCACCCAGCGCCCACTGGATGCGGATCGGGCCGCCCCAGGCTGGCCTCACGGCGGGTCCCGCGCGATCGGGCAGCTCATGCAGTGGCTGCCGCCCCGGCCGCGCCCCAGTTCGCTGCTGGGCAGGGTGATGACCTCGACACCGGCCTTGCGCAACAGGGTGTTGGTGTAGACGTTGCGGTCGTAGGCCATCACCACGCCGGGCGCGATGCACAGCAGGTTGTTGCCGTCGTCCCACTGCTCGCGTTCGGATTCGTAGGCATCGCCGCCCGTGGCCACGGTGCGGATCTTCGGCAGGCCCATCGCCGCGGCCACGACTTCGACGAAGGGTTTGGTCTCGGTGCGAACGTCGAGCGTGCCTTCCTTCTTCCCCGGCCGCAGGCTGTGAACGCGGATGGCATCGACCATCTCGGGGAAGATGGTGGCCAGGTCGCGGTCACAGAAGCTGAACACGGTATCCAGGTGCATGGCGCCGCGCGACTTGGGAATCTGCGCCGCCAGCACATGGGTAGCGGCACCGGCCGCAAACAGGCTGCGCGCCAGCTGGCTGACGCCCTGCGGTGAACTGCGTTCGCCCATGCCCACCAGCACCACACCCGGACTCAAGGGCATGACGTCGCCGCCTTCCAGCGTGGCCAGGCCGTGGTCCTGGTCGGGGCCGCCCCACCAGACCGTGGTCTGCTTGCCGAACAGCGGGTGGAAGCGGTAGATGGCCGCCATCAGCAGCGTTTCCTGCTGGCGCGCGGGCCAGTACATCGCGCTGAGCACCACACCGTTGCCGATCCAGCAGCTGTTGTCGCGCGGGAACAGGGTGTTGGGCAGGGGCGGCAGAAGCAGGTCGGCCGGGGCGCTGCACAGGCCCTGCAGGCCGTGGGCCGGGACAGGCAGTTCGGCGCGCGACACACCGCCGATCAGGTGTTCGGCCATACGGGCCGGCGGCAGCGCTTCCAGCCACGGGCGCAGCTGTGCTGCGGTTTCGGCGTCGACGAAACCCGGGCCCAGCTTGCGGTCCAGCAGCCAGTGCCTGGCGGTGGGGATGGCCAGCGTGTCGGCCAGCAGGTCGTGCATGTCCAGCACGTCCACGTCGCGGTCTTTCAACGCACTGGTGAAGGCGTCGTGGTCGTTGCGCGCCTGGCTGACCCACAGCACGTCGTCGAACAGCAGGTCGTGGCAGTTGGCCGGCGTCAGGCGGCGCTGCGCGAGGCCGGGGCGACAGACGATGACCTGGCGCAGGCGCCCGACTTCAGAGTGCAGACCGCTGGTCATGGGATGGCTTTCGTTGGTGTGGCCTTGATTGGGGTGCGGGATGTTCACAGGCTGAGCCCGCCCGTGGCCAGCAGGCCGGCGGCCACCACGGCTAGCAGCAGCAGCCCGGCCAGCACGCCGCGTTCACCCGAAGTGAAGGCGCGCTCGGCACGCTGGCGCTTGGCCAGCAGATACACCGCTGCCCCCGGGGCGTAAAGCAGGGCGCTGAGCAGCAGATACTTCAGGCCCGCGGCATACAGCAGCCAGACGCAATAGCCACTGGCCAGCGCCGTGATGGCAACCGTGCCGCCAGACGTACTTGCAGGCGGGGCTGTGCCCACTGCAGCCGCCCCTGCAGCCTGCCCTGCAGTGCGCTCAGCGGCCCGCCCTTCCCAGGCCAGCTTCAGGCCGTAGAGCGCGCTGAACAGGTAGGGGATGAGGATCATCGCCGTCGACAGAGAGATCAAGGCCAGGTAGGAAGCCTTCGACACCAGGGTCAGCAGCAGGAAGGCCTGCACCATGCCGCTGGTCAGCCACAGCGCGTGGGCCGGTGCGCCCTTGTCGTTCTGCTGCGCCAGCCAGGCTGGCATCACGCCGCCGCTGGCCGGCGTGAACAGCGATTCAGCGGCCAACAGCGTCCAGGCCAGGAAGCCCCCGCCCACCGAGACGATCAGCCCCAGTGTGACCAGCACCGCGCCCCAGGTGCCCACCACTTTTTCCAGCACGGGCGCCATCGACGGGTTCTTCAGCGCCGCCAGTTCTGGCTGCGTGTAGATGCCCAGCGACAACAGCGACACGCCCATCAGAAGCGCCAGGCAGACGAGAAAACCGATGACGGTGGCGCGGCCCACGTCTTCGCGACGCGCCGCACGCGCCGAATAGACGCTGGCCCCTTCGATGCCGATGAACACCCACACCGTCACCAGCATCGTGCTGCGCACCTGGTCCAGCACCGACCCCAGCGGCGCACTGCCCCAGAAGTTCAGCTGGAAGGTGCTGACCTGAAAGGCCATGGCCACCAGCACGATGAACAGCAGCAGCGGCACCACCTTGGCCACGGTGACCACCGCATTCAACACCGCCGCGCCGCGGATGCCGCGCAGCACCAGGAAGTGGACCAGCCACAGCACCAGTGAAGCGCCCAGGATGGCGGCCGGTGTGTTGCCTTCGCCGAAGGGCGGGTAGAAGTAGCCCAGTGCGCCGAAGGCCGCGACCAGGTATCCCACATTGCCGACCCAGGCGCTGACCCAGTAGCCCCAGGCGGCGTTGAAGCCCACGTATTCGCCCGACAGCGCGCGGGCGTAGGCGTAGACGCCGTTGTCCAGGTCAGGCCGGCGCAGCGTCAGGCGCTGGTAGGTCAGGGCCAGCATCAGCATGCCCAGGCCCGTGATACCCCAGCCCAGCACGATGGCCCCGGCGCCCGCCCCTGCGGCCATGTTCTGCGGCAGGCCGAAGATGCCGCTGCCGATGATGGACCCCACCACCAGCGCGATCAGCAGCCCCAGGCCCAGCTGCCCCTGGCGCGCTGCCGTGGCCTGCACGGGCGCTGCTGCACCACGGGCGCGAACCGGCAAGGCCGGGATGGTGGCGGTGGACATGATGGCGGCCCTGCTGCTGTACGACAGGGGCCAAGGTAAGCCGGCGTGGGCGCTGCGTCTGTTCGGTCGGGTACGCAAGCGAACCCACGCAGCAGCCTACCCGCATCAACGCATGAAGCTGTAGGTCGCAGCCAGCACGAACTTGTCGGCACCCACTGCGCGCGAGGCTTCGCCCAGGCTGCCGTCGTTCGGCTTTTCCAGGATCGCACCGATCGTGTTCACGCCCTTGGCAAACACCGGCACGCGCACGATGCCCCGGCTGTCGCTGCGCAGGCCTGCGCCCTGGCCCGCGGTGGGCACGTCTTCCAGGTTGCTGACTTCGACCTCGACATTCGCCGCCGGCTGGCCCTTGAACAGCACCAGCACGTCCAGCGTTTCGCCGGCTTTCAGGCTGGCCGGGTTGCGCTGCGGCACCAGTTCCAGCAGGTGGCCCACGCTGCGCTGGTAGACCGCGGCGTCGTCGGCCGTGCCCACCCAGGCCTTGGCGAACTTCAGGTTGTTGGTCACCGTGCTGGCTTCAGGCAACAGCACGCGCGTGGTATTGCGCGCCACGGGCTTGGCGCCTGCAGCCGCCGGCAGGCGCGCCCACAGGCCGTTGTCGTAGCGCGCGGCCAGCAGCAGCGGTTCACGCCCGCCAGGTGTCGGCAGCAGCAGGTCGATGCGGCGCGGGCGCAGGCTGGCGCGCTGGTCTTGCGGCGCTGCGTTGCCGCGCAGCAGCAGCAGGTCGACGAGCTTGCCGTCCTGCACCTGCTGCCAGTCCTGCGCGTGGCCGTAGCGCACGGCGATGCCGTCGCGCTGCGGGTCCAGCACGATGTCGTGCGCCTGTGCGGCCGGCATGGCTGTCGCAGTGATGAAGGCAACGGCGGCGGCCAGCAGAGAGAAAGCGCGTGCGGGTGATGCGGCAGCGGTCTGGGTGGAGAAGTGATGCATGGTGTTGATTCCGATGGGAGTTGATTGAACAGGTGGGATGGCACGGGACAAGCTGGCGCGCGGCATCAGAAGTCCGCCTGCACGCCCAGCTGAAAGGCGCGCGGGGCTGCCGGTGCGACAAGCTGCTGGCCGCCGATCAGGAAGACATTGCTGGCATACGTGTGGTCGCTCGCGTTCTGCACGCGCGCATAGGCGCGGTAGCGTGAGGCGGGCGCCCCCGGCATGCGGCCCACGTACTGCACAGCCAGGTCGACGGTGCTGTAGCCGCCACCGAACAGGGTGTTGGCCGCGTCGACGGCGCTGTCGCTGGCGCGGCGCCATTCGGCGCTGGCGCCGAAGCCCTCTGGCGGCCGCCAGGCCAGCGTCAGCCCGGTCGTGCGGCGCGGCACGCCCGTCACCTGCTGGCCCACCAGGGCGGGGTTGGCGTTTTCTTCCACGCGCGCGTTCATGCGCGTGGCCACCAGGCCCAGTTCCACGTGGTCCAGCGGTGTCAGCGTGGCGGCGGCTTCGGTGCCGCTGCGGCGCGTGCGGCCGAAGTTCTCGAACACGCCGGGGCTGACGGTGCGCACCTCGTTGCTGCTGCCGATGCGGTAGCCCGTCAGGTCGGCGCGCAGCAGGCTGGACTTGTAGCTGATGCCGACTTCGGTCTGCCTGAAGACCGTTGGCTTCAGGCCCGCCCCGCCCGCCGCGTACTTGGCCGCGCCTGGCGGCAGCGCGAAGCCTTCGGCGCGGCTGGCCCGCAGGTCCAGCCCGGGCGCCACGGTCGACACCAGCCCCAGTTTGGGCGTGGTGCGGCTGGCGCTGTTCAGGGCGGCGCAGGGGTCGCCGCTGGTCTCAGCGCCGTTGCGCACGCAGTCGCCGGTGAAGCGGTCGTAGCGCAGGCCCAGGGTCGCCCGCAGCCAGGGGGCGACGGTCAGCGCCAGTTCGGTGAAGGCCGATGTGCTGTTGAAGTCGTAGCGACGGTCGTAGGCCGCTGGGGACAAGCGCGCGCGGGCCTGAGTGCCTTCGAAGAACAGGTAGTCGGTCGATTCCCGGTAGGCCTCCAGCCCCGCCACCCAGTCCAGCGCCAGGCCGGCCACCGTGCTGCGGCCGTTCAGGCTGGCGCCTGCGCCGGCCACGCGGCGGTCGTAGGTTTCTTCGCGCTGGCTCCAGGTGCTGGCATTCAGCGGGCGCGTGAAGAAGCGGGTGTAGTCCTGTTGGGTGCCGTAGGCGAAGCTCAGCAGCTTTACCTGCGGCGACAGCGCCAGGTTGTAGTCCACACGGCCGGTGTAGAAGTTCTTGCTGCCGCCGTCGTCGCGCACGCGGGGGTCCTTGCCGTAGGGGTCGCCGGCGTCGAACTGCGTCTTCAGCAGGTAGCTGGCGGAATCCCAGCGGCCCTGGTGCGCACGGGCACTGACCGACAGCGACCTGGCGGCCGCCAGGTCCAGCGTCCAGCGCCCACTGAGGGTGCCGCGCGTGAATTTCGAATCGGGCCGGAAGTCGCCGCTGCGGTAGGCCTGTGCGGCGCCGTTGAAGTCACCCGCGCCCAGCTTGGTGCCCAGCGCGGCCTGCAGGTCGACGGTGGAAAACGAACCGATCGAAGCGTCGGCTTCCAGGTAGCTGCCGTGGCGCCGGGTCTCGACCGCGATCAAGCCGCCGCGGTTGAAGTTGCCGTACAGCGCCGACACCGGGCCGCGGTAGACCTGGAAGCGTTCGATCTCCAGCGGCACGATCACGTTCAGGTCGGCATAGCCGTCGCTGTGCGACATCGCCTCGTTCAGCGGAATGCCGTCCACCACCATGCCCAGGTCGCCGCCATGTGCGCCGCCGTTGAAGCCGCGGATGGTGATGACGTTGACGACGCCGCCCAGGTTGTAGTGGCGCACCTCGACGCCGGGCACCTGGCGCAGCAGCTGTTCAGGCTGGCTGACGGCCGCGTCGCGGATCTGCTGCGCATCCAGCGTGGTGGTCGAGTAAGCCTGTGTTCCGCTGCGCAGGCCCTGGCCCTTGATCTCGATCTGCTGCGGGGGCGTGCCCTGGGCCAGGGCATGGGGCGCACACCAGGCACTGCTGGCGGCGCAGGCCAGCGCGATGGCATGGCGCAGCGGCTGGTGCTGCGGCCTGCGGTGAAGCGGGGGGGTTTGGCCATGCCGCAGGGCGGCTGGCGATGGTTTAGGGAACGTAAGTGTTTTCACGGGTGGGGTCTCGTCAAGGGCATGCGGCGGCCGCTGCCTCTGCGCCAGCACGGCGCAGGCAGAGGTGCCGCACACGCAGGTGTACGGAAGGCAGAAGAAGGTCAATGACGGCGCTTGCGGGCCGGCCAGGCGGAAAGCCTGGGCCTGACACAGCCGGGGCAGCCGCAAGCCGCCGGGGGCTGGGCGCGACGCGCTGCTGGGCGCCTGGCGCGGGATGTCAGCCGCGCGGCGGCCGCAGCGGGGGCGACGGGCTCCAGCTGCTGAAATCCAGCTCGGTGGCACGCGGCCACGCGGCCGTCTGTGACGGGGCCGGGTTCACACGCAGGCTGCTGGCGGGTGCGCCCAGCACCAGCAGCAGCAGCGACGCCGCAAGCGATGCACCGGCATCGTCTGGCGCAGCATCGAGTGCCAGCACGCTGTCGTCCACGCTGTCGTGGTGATGGCGCTGCCAGGCAGCGTGGCGGTGGTTCGGGGCCGCGGCATGCGCCAGCCTGCGGGCGTGGTCTGCACTTGCAGCAGGGGCAGGATGCTGGTCGCCCGCGTGTGGGCCTGTGCCAGCCTGTGGCTGGGGGTGCGCGTGGGGGTGGGGG
>JAIXRN010000020.1 GCA_027485165.1 Rubrivivax sp. | reverse complement strand
TAGTAGCCCGGCACCAGCACGCCCGGGCTGGTGGGCAGGTCCAGGGTGTAGTCGTTGTTGCCGTTGTAGCGGATGCCCACGCCGATGCGCCGCTGCTCGTTGTTGACCGAGTGCGTCACCGACGACAGGCGCACGAGCGAAAAGCCGGTAACGAAGCTGTCGGTACGCACGCGCATGTCGCTACCGACGCGCGCGGTCGCCGCTGCCGCCACCACCTTGGGGCGGCGCGCCGGGCCGCCGTCGGCACGGAACAGGTACGGCGGCGACCAGATCTGCACATCGGGGTGGTTGGTGGAGCACCCACCGCACAGGCCACCCCCGCCGGAGATGACGCGCGCATCAGGCAGCAGCAAGGCCACGCTGTGGTAATTGCGCGGCGTGCCATGCTGAGCCATGGCCACAAACTTGCCACGGCTGGGTTCGAACAGTTCGGGCTCCAACACGCCGGTGGAGTCCACGAACGGCTGCGGCTTCGTCATGCCGCCCACCACGAACACTTCACCATTCGGCAGCACCACGCTGTTGTGGTACGCGCGCGCATGCTTCATGGGGCCGACCCGGTCAACGTCTGGCCTGGTGTTGCTGATGTTGATGCTGAAGGCCGTGCGCGTGGCGGTCCCGCCCTCGTAGTCAGCCGCACCGCCCATCACCAGGATGCGGTTGGTGCCGTACATCACGGCATTGCCGTTCATCATGTCATCGTCACCGCTGCCGCCCCGCCGGCCGGCATCGGTCAGGCGGCCGTTACCGTCGGTGTCGATCCAGTGCATGTCGCGGCGCGGGCCGGCGTGGAAGAGCCGTCCGCCCGGGGCCGTGAAAAGCCAGGCGTGGTTGTCGGCGCGGTAAATACCTTGGCGGTCTGAGGTGGCGATATCCGCCCCCTTCAGGTTCGGCGTGTTGCGCCAGCGGTTGGTGTTGTCGGACCAGACTTCACCGTTGTTGTTGCCTTCGCCAGCTGGCCACGAGCCGCCGATCACGAAGACATCGCCGTCTTCCATCGTGGCCGACGCGTGGTAGCCGCGCCCGTTGTTCAGATCACCGCTACGCGTCCAGCGCTTGGTACGCCAGTCATAGATGCTGACGTCTTTCGCGCTGGAACCACCCGAGACATGGATGCGACCGTCAGACAGGTTGGCAATGCCCGGGCAGAACATCTCGTGGTCGGTTTCATTGACCAGATCTTCCTTGAAGGTTCCCTTGTCGAAGTCGTACAGGCTGGTGTAGGTGCGGCCTGAATCCCCGCCCGAGAACGAGAACTTGCCGATGCCAGACCAGAACATCACGTCGCCATTGGGCAGGTTGGCGGCCGAGACCGGCACGATCGACAGCGTCTTTTTCGGACCCCACGCGCCCTTGCGGGCAGCCGCAGCCACACCGGTCATGCGCCAGGTCTGGTTGTCCGAGTGGTCGCACACCTGTTGCTCGATGCGCGCGCCGGCGCCATTCGAGCCGTTATCCACGCCCACGCACTTCTTGCTGTGGCGGGCCATCAGCGCGAAGCCGTCACCCTGCGGGCGCAGCACGTACTGCTGGTTCGTGCTCCCGTCACAGCGCCACTGGATCAGGCCCACACCAGCGTCGTCGGAACCGTAGGGCACCCCCAGGCAGAGCTCACTCTTGTCGTCGCGCAGCGCGTAATAGTCGCCCCGCTCGACGAGCTTCCAGCGCTGGTCAAGGCTGCCGTTGCAACCCCACTGGATGATGGCCGTGCCGGGCTGGTTGGAAGCGCCGCTGACGCCCATGCACAGGCCGCTGCTGACGTTTTGGACGCCCGTGGCCTGGGCGGCTGCGGGCTGGTGGGTGGCCGCTGCCAGGGCGATGGCGGTCAGGGCAAAGAGAGAGTGTCGAGAAGTCATGATGCGTTGCTTCGGGTCGGCAGGAAGTGGTTGAACAGAATGCGTCGGGGGTAACGGGCCGGGACAGGTGTGATCAGGTGCCGGACACCTCCACCGTGGCTTTGGCGAAATCGAAATCCACGCGCTTGCGGGCATAGTTGAACGTCACACGTGGCGACGCCCAGTCGGCGTCGAGCACGGCACCTGACAGGCCTTTGGCCGGTTGCAGGTTGATGTCCGCCCCGTTGATCTGCGGCAGGCCGACATAGCGGGTGTTCAGCTTCAGGCGGTCACCGTAGGTGCTGGTGTAGGTCAGCTCGCCAGTGGCCGCCAGCACGGGCTTGACCTGGCTCAGGCGGGCCTTGAAGCTCTCATGCGACATGCGCTGGTGGCTGACCACTTCCATCACCACAGCCGACAGGTCGTCCGTCAGTACCAGCCATTCGCCGGGCAGGGTGGCGTCCTTGTCGTCCTTCACCCAGCGCACGCCGCCGGAGACCACGAACAAGCCAACGCTGGCGGTGCCGTAGTTCAGGAAGATCCAGCCATTGGCGGCTTCCACCTTGACCCGGCCCGGCTTGGCGATCCAGATGCGGGCAGCGCCTGCGCGCTTGCTCAGGCGCTGGCCGCCATGGCCTTCGCCGTGCAGTTTCTGGACGATGAGCGCCCCGCGCTTTTGCACCGACCAGAAGGCGTTGTACTGGCGCAGGCCGTCCTCGGGCACGCAGTTGAAGACCACGCGCGCATCGATGTGCGAAGAGAACACCGCGCCCAGCCAGCGGTTCTGGCTGCTGATCATGGCCCAGTCCTGTTCGAGCCGCGCGCCGCTGCGCACGCTGCCCAGCACGCACTCAGGCGTGCGGTAACAGTAGCGCAGCAGGCCTTCGGTCTGCAGGATGTTGTAGACCCCCTGCACATGCGGCTGGCCGGTGTCGCGCCGGCCCAGCACGCGGCTGCCGCTTTCGCGCACCCGGCGCGTGATGTCGCTGTCGGTCAGCAGGGCCAGGACCTCGGGACGCGGCACGATGCCCGAGCACACCATCTGCAGCACGTCTGAAGCGATGGGCATCTCGGGCCCCAGCCCGGCGTAGTACCGCAGCATCTGCTGCAGCGGGTTGGGGTCTTCGTGGAAGCCCTGGGCCTTCGGCCGGCCAAGCAGGCTTTCAGCGCCGCCATAGACGCGCGTCTTGGCGCCGCCACGCACAACATCGCGCTGCGCCGGGTCGCCCGGCTGGACGACGATGGTTTCCTGCAGTGCGTCGGCCCAATACAGGTCGATGAACATGGTGGCCAGCGGGCCCAGCTTGGCGTTCGGGGCCGTGCCGGCAAAACGGGCCACGTTGTACAGGCCCTTCAGCGTGGTGGCGCCATAGGCCTCGCCGCCGTATTCGATCAGCAAGCCCTTGGTGGCGCGCTCGTACAACCAGGTCTCTAGCCACCGGCCCCAGGCCAACTGGTGGGCTACAGGCAGCAAACCGTCGGCCAGCGGCACGCCGTTGTGGGCCACGCTTTCGGCCAGCAGCTTGGCCGAATGCCAGCGGCAGTAGACCTCCTGTACGTGATGGTTCTCGGACCCCTTGACCTTCCAGACCCCACCTTCGGCTGCTTCGGCCACCACCGAATGCGAGCGCATCCAGGTGGCGATGAGGCGCAGCGAATCGGCCTGCACGTCGGCACGCAGCCGGCCACTGGCCTGGGTGCCGTGGAATTCGATGCACTGGAACAGCAGCCCGATGGCCCAGTAGTAGTTGTCGACGTCGTCCATCACGTCGGGCTTGCCGTGATAGAGCCGGTTGTGGTCCAACACGGCCTTGTTGGCCTGGTCGATCTGGTCGTCGTTGGAGAAACAGCGCAGCGCGAAGCTGAGGTAGTCGTAGGACTGCGGGCGCACGTACTTGCGGTTGCTGCTGACCTTGCCCAGTTCGAAGGGCTTGCCCTTCCAGTAAGCCAGCGCCGCGTTTCGGCGCTGGCGGAAGGCGTTGCGGCTGACGTCCAGGGCCAGGGTCTGGGCAGGGGCCGCGCTGGCAGCAGCCAGTGGCGCAGCGCCACTGGCCAGTGCCAGGCCGGGTGCGCCCAGCAGCACGCTGGCGGAAGCACCGCCAGCGGTCTTCAGCCAGGAACGGCGGTCGTGAAGGAAAGCGGCGGTCGCCAGCACGTCGGGCAGGGCGTGGGGCTTGTGCGTTGACATCGGAAGATTCCTGCAGTTCGGCTGATGCCCAGTCGGAGCATGCCGCCGGCGTTAGGCGAAGGTTCGCGGGGGTGGGGCGTGCAGGCTGAGTCCGTCACATGGCACAACCGCTTACACGCCAAGCCCTGATAACCATGCCGAAACTGTATGAATCAGGGCGTTCGGGCCGCACGGCGGACGCGAAATTTGGGCGCACACGTTTCGCAGACCTGCAACCGGCTGTGCGAGACCGCCAACTAATGCGCAGTGCCAACAGTCAGCCCTTGGGTCCAACGGCTCCGCAGCTCCATCGTCGCCCTGTTTCTGGCGCAGCCGCGTCAAGCGCGTTATCCAGCGCTCGCGCTGCTGGCTAATTCAGGGGTGTGATCAAACCATCTGCCTGCTAAAGGCGATGAGGTCATCTGGTGCTTGGGGCACCTTTCAACGGGCAGTCGCCAAGGTCCGTCTGATGACGGCCCCAGCACCTGCCCGCCCGAGGCTCAAGTTCCCTGCAGACATCCTGCCGTCGGCAGCTCAACTCCGTAAAACGTCCCATGCGCTGGCCTCTCACGCGCAATGGCAACGCCCGGCTGCTGGCCGGCGATTGGGGAGATTCCCGCGCGGCCGCTAGGCCGCGAAGTGCTGCGCTGCCGCCACCAGGTCATTGACTGACGGCAGGCTGCCCGACCGCCAGCGCAGCTGGGCCTGGTCGTCGAAGACATAGACCCTGTCGCTGTGGACGTCGGGGCTGGCCGTGGGCAGCGGCTGTGCGCCGTCCAGAGCGCGCAGCAACACGTCCACGCCTTCGGGGCGT
>JAIXRN010000048.1 GCA_027485165.1 Rubrivivax sp. | reverse complement strand
TCCAGAAGCCCGCTTGTTGGTGGTGACGCGCTCACGTCTCGAAAGCTTTATAGCGCAAGCCGACCTGCTGGGGGTTCGTTCGAGGGTGGTTTTTCGCGGCTTCGAATCTCAGCCGGAATTGGCCTTTCGAGCTGCCGATGTTTTCCTATACCCCAGCGATTACGATCCGTTTGGCATGGTGGTGACAGAGGCGATGGCCAGCGGCATCCCGGTTGTTGTTGGGCGGGATATGGGTGCTTCCGAATTGATCAACCATGAGGTCAATGGCCTTCTTTTCGACCCACATCGGCCCGATGAGATTACCGCTTGTCTCCGGTTGTTGAAGAATTCACCGGGTATGGCGGAAACGGTCGGACGTCTGGGACGTGTAACACTGCGTCAACATGGATGGGACTCCTGTGCTGCTGCGACCCTGCAAGTGTACAAGGAGGTGGACTCCGAAAAGCGTTCCGGTGCCAATCCTCGTACCGTCGGATGAACTCTCCCAAGGTTACGGTCCTTGTCCACGGAGGTCCTTCGAGTATTGAGATGGTCCGGGTCCGCGGCTTGACGCGCCGGCATCCTCCGGAGCGCCTGAGGATCCTCTGCCGTTCCGGTGGCATCGCAGCCACTTGGAGGTCTTGGTCGAGGGACCTCAGCGAATCTCCTCCGGACGTCGTCTATGTCCTCAATACAGCTGCCCCTGGTGCCATTTCGGCGCCTCTTTGGCGTTGGACACGGGGGTTGCCGTTCATCCTCGACACGGGTGATGCGGTGCATGCCATGGCCAAGGCCTCCGGGATTGGAGCAGGCTGGAAGCTGCCACTTCTCTGGACCTTCGAACGGCTTTCCCAACGTACCGCCGCCGCGGTCGTCGTACGGGGCTCGGGACATCGCCTCCTTCTGGCCTCACAAGGCTGTTCCCGGGTTGAGGTGATCCGCGATGGATATTCCGAGCAGCAGAAGGTCTCTCCGGAATCGGTGGATTCCCTCCGACGGAAACTCGGACTCGAAGGACGCTTCGTGGCTGGGTTGATGGGATCGACCGTGATGAGTCCCCGTCTCGGGATCTGCTACGGCTGGGATCTCCTGGAGGCCATGGTCTCCCTGAAGGACCAGCCGGTGACTGCCCTCGTCATCGGAGATGGCACCGGCTTGCCTTGGTTGAAGTCCAGGGCCCGGGTCTTGGGGGTCGAGGATCGTGTCCTGTTCACAGGGCGGATTCCCTATGACGACGTCCCCCGCTATCTGCGCCTTTTGGACGTGGCCCTTTCCACTCAGACCAACAACCTCCCGGGGCGAGTCCGGACCACGGGCAAGCTTCCCGAGTACATGGCAGCGGGATGTTTCATCCTCGCGAGCCGGGTGGGGGACGCAACGATCCTGCTGCCGGAACCGATGTTGGTCGACTATCAGGGTGAAGTGGACCGCGACTATCCGGCGCGTCTGGCCCGCAGGATACGGGAAGTCATGGCTTCGGAAGAGCTGCGGTGCCTGGCATCCGACCTTCCCCTTCGTGCTGAACGGCTGTGTTCCTACGGAATCCTTTCCGAACAGTGGAGCCGTTTGGTCGCCGAGATCTCAGGGTAGTGGCGTTCCAAGCCTTCCGGGTACTGAGCCGCAAAGGATTTCCTCGAGTCGGGCCACCTGCCGGGGCGGATTACAGAGATTGAAGGCCCTGCGACGTCCGGCTTCCCCCAGTGACTTGCGCCTTGCGGGATCGCGGATCAGATCTCCGATCGCAAGAGCCAGAGCCTGGGGATCGGATGTCGGTACCAGCACCCCGCACGATCCGTCCACGATCTCCTTCGCCCCTCCGATGGCCGTGGAGACAACGGGAATTCCGGCATAGAGAGCCTCGATGAAGGCGATTCCGAACGGTTCCGGTCCCGAGTTCGGTTGGCAGTGGATGTCGGCCGCCTGCAGCACGGTGGGGATGTCCCTTCTTTGGCCGAGGAACCGGATGCGATCCCCGATTCCCAATTCCCGCCCCAGTTCGCGAAGGGATTCCAGACGCCGTATCTCATGGTCCTCCTGGGCGCCGCCAGCCACCCAAAGGCTCCATCCGGGCACCTTTCCAAGGCTTCCCAAGGCGCGGAACAGGATGTCGTGTCCCTTCCACGGCTCGAAACGGCAGGAAACCACCACCACGACCTCTTCGGCCCCCGTGTCCAGCGATCTCCTCAAGGAAAGGCGATCCGCCGGGCTGATCCTGTCAGGAGCTGCGACCGGGATGTGCACCACGGAGCGCGGTGTGCCGGGATACCAGCCGGCGGTTTCCTCTGCCATGAAGTGGCTTGCGGTGAAGATGCGGACCGGGCGGTGGCGTCGGGCGAGCCATTCCAGCCATGGTTGGCTCGTGGCGATCCCGTGGATCCAAGTTGCGGTCGGGATTCGCCTTCGGCTCAGTACCGGACCAAACAGCACCTGCATCCAACCGCTGTGAATGAGGGCCATGGCCGGCGTCGACGTGGCGAGGACCGCATCCAGCGCCCTTCTGGCCCGGAGGATCCACAGGGGACGGGAAAGCCGGACCTGCGGCAACACATGGACCGCGCGACCGGCGGCTCGCGCCTCGTTGGCCAACCGCCCTTCCGCGCAGAGGGCGAAGGAAGGAATCGTCCTCTGGCTGTGGACGGCCAGCGAAGCCAGGAAGGCCTCGACGCCGCCGTGGATCACCCCAGCCCCAAGATGCAAAACGGGAAGGGGCTCAGCGTTCGTGATGTTGGCGGCGGATTTCATGAGGAGTTCCATGCCTTCGGCCGCACGGTGACGGCTTCAGGGACGAGCCGAAGCCAGTCCCGGTGGTGAAGCCCAAAGCGCTGCCGGCGGACTTCGCCTTGGGCCTTTCCCCGCTCGCCCGTTGCTTCCTGTGAGGTTCGATCGATCGACAAGGTAGAACCAGGGAGTCCCACTCATTCATCCCATTCAGCTCAGGACCTTCCATCCACGGGCCCGGACGCGTTCCTTGGCTCGTTCCGGATCCCGCGTCGCGAGGTAGTTCGGGGCAAGCCAGTTCGGGATGCGGTCCCGTTGGTCACATCCCAGAAGCAGCGGTCCGCCGAAGCTCCGTCCGATCAGGAAAACTGTATAGCCGGCGGCCTCGAGGCAACGGGTCGACGGTGTCGGGGGCTCCTCATGCTCCTCGAAAAGGATGTCACGGATCGTTCCCTTTCGCAGCAGGTCGCCGCATCCCTCGAGGATCGACGGCTCATGACCTTCGGCATCGAGCTTGAAGACCCCCACAGGTCGGTCGACAGGGAAGATGGAGTCGAGCCGCCGGGTCTGGATTCGATGACGTCTTCCCCCGTTACCCGAGTGGGCCAGCGATGCGATGCCCGTGTTGGTCGAGAATTCCTCGGGCTCGAACAGGTCGGCCTCGCCGTCTTTGTCCGACGCAGCCAATCCATGGATCCGGATCGTCCCGAGGCGTGCCTTCTGGGATGCCCAGCCGTCGATCTGTCGTTTGAGGGTCTCAAGGATCGTCGGATGAGGCTCGAAGGCGTGGACGGTTCCACCGGGGCCGACGCGGACCGCGAACAACCCGGTGACAGCCCCGACATTGGCCCCGACGTCGATCACCGTCTCCCCGGGGTCGGAGAGCCGCCAGATCAGTTCGCATTCGGAGAGGTCGTAGACACCGAGATGGTACAAGGCCATCCCGACCACTTCCTTCGGCCTTATGGACATGGGGAGTCCCCACGCGGTCCGGACTTGGGCCGTTTCCGGCGGCGTTCCACTGCGGAGCAGCCGGTGCAAGGCCTGACGCGGGCGGAATATGTATTCCGGCTTCAGAGCGTTCTTCAGTGAACCCATGAAATGGAGGGATGGATCGGTTGATGTGTGTCGGCGCCAAGGCCTTTCCCGGGATTGGGCGCCCTACCCAAGAGCGCGCGGTCGAAGGAAACTCCCACGAGCCGAGATGGGAAGCCGATCTTCGAGAACAAGACCTCGCGTCGTCCGTCCGGGCAAGAGTCCATCGTCCCGTCGAGGCGGGCGAGGTGAGGCTGGGACTTCCGCCCCGACCGCCAGGTGTTTCCCTTCCAGCAGGTCTCCCGGAAGCAGGGGATCCTGTGGAATCCCCCTGTGAGCTCCGCCGGGGCCTTTTCGAACGGGAAGAGGGACATACTCGGGAAAACGGCGCACGGCTGTGGGCCGGACTTGCACGAAATCAGGAGTTGGCTGTGGGGGTATGTCAAATCCCATCTGCCCGCGCCGTCCGCGGGGAATGCTGCTTACCAGGGCAGGTGGGACGGCTACGCGAAACCCTGCATCGGCAGGCGGTAAGTCATCGATTCCAGTCGAACCCGGGTACAGGGCTACAGGAATTGGGCGCGATGGAGATCGGGGAATGGAACGATACGCTCGGTGTTCCGATTTGAAGCCTTCGACGAGGTACCCGGGACAGAGAAGGCGTCGTTGGTCGAGTCGTGTGACCATGAGGAACCGCTTCAGGAGGCGCTCAAGAGGGGATTGTGTCCGTGCACATCTGGGTGCGACATAGCGTTGCAGTCCGATCGTGAACCCCGCCTCCCGCATCAGATCGCAGGTGACCCGCATCGGATACTCGCAGTGGTGGATCCAGCGCTCGTGTATGGTTCGTGAGCAGTCGAACTTCGACATCCGGGCGAAATCCCTGCTGCCCCAGAGCGCGTAGTTGTCCCGAAGGACCCGGATGCAGTTGGCGATGGTGGAGGGGTTGGGCCGTCGTCAGGCCGAGGTGTCCTCATGGCTGGAGGATCCGGTTCAGCGCCTTCAGCAGGCCCAGCGGGTCGTTGAGGCTGGTGGTGTTGTAGGGGATGCCGAACTTGAGGTGCAGTTCCTCCCGTCGCCGGTCGGCGTCGGTGTCGGCGACCTGAAATCCCAGGAGGCGGAAAAGAACAGCGGCATAGCCGTAGGCACACCCGACCTCCTGCAGTCGCGAGTTCTCCGGCCGCGGTGAATGGGCGATTGCCAGCCGGGGCATCAGATCCATGCGGGGCGCGTTCTCGGGCCAGTAGGTATCCCGGAACCACTAGTCCCATCGAAACTCCTCCATCCTCAACGGCACGGCCTCATCGAACGGAACGGGTGGCAATAGCAGGCGGAGTGACGGCGACAGGCTGGAAAGCGGGCGAGGCACGGCGATCGAGAGGGTGGGTGTGTCAAATTCCAATCTCCCGGCGGTTCCAAACGGAATGGAACTTCCCGGGGGATGGACGGTTCCCCCGGGAAGTCCTGCGCGATGCGGTGGACGGTTCCGCGATCGTTTCGGATGCGGGGACCAATCCCCGGTGCCTTGGTTTCCTCAGGCTTTGCCGGCCTGCCTTCCTGCTGGGCCGTCGGATGGCCTTGGCCACCGGGGACTGGTCCCCGTTTCCGGGACCGTCGTTTCCGAAAGGGTCGGCTCCCGGACGGCGGAGGCCTTTCGGTCTCCGCCGCCGGAAGCGGTTTGTTTCTTCAGCCGAGCAGGCGGAGAGCCGACTGCGGGCTGGCGTTGGCCTGGGCCAGCATGGCGGTGCC
>JAIXRN010000029.1 GCA_027485165.1 Rubrivivax sp. | reverse complement strand
TGGCGTTCAACGGTTCCGATAAAGACAATACCTGAACATAGTGGATGCTTGTAAATCTTCCGTGGCGTGGAAGAAATGCATGGATGTTGGCTCGGAGAGCATTGCTGACGGTGAAGGAAGCCCTTTCCCGGCAGGCGGCGGTGGCTTTGTTGGGGCCGAGGCAAATTGGCAAGACGACATTGGCGTTGGCCTTGGCCCAGGAGAGAGATGCGGTCTATCTGGACCTCCAAAAACCCGCCGAAGTGGCCAAGCTGTCGGAACCGGCGGCGTTCTTCGCGTTGCTTCGGGACCGATTGGTGATCCTCGACGAGATCCACCGCGTTCCGGGCCTGTTTCCGATCCTTCGAGGCGTCATCGATGAAGGTCGTCGCGAAGGCCTACGGCACGGACGGTTCCTGATCCTAGGATCAGCCTCCCTAGAGCTGCTGCGCCAGAACGGGGAGAGCCTTGCGGGACGAATCACGTTCATCGATCTAGGTTCCCTCAAGGTCCTGGAGACCCCGCTCGACCAGCAGGAGAGACTTTGGTTGCGTGGCGGGTTCCCGGATAGCTTCCTGGCGACGGACGACCGCATCAGCCTTGCTTGGCGGGACGATCTCATCCGGACCTACCTCGAGCGGGAGATCCCACAACTGGGGCCCCGGATCCCATCGGAGACACTACGTCGGTTCTGGACGATGCTGGCCCATGGACAGGGAGGGGTCCACAACGCGGCCCGCCTGGCCGCGGGCCTCGAGATCAGCGGTCAGACGGTGGCTCGCTACACCGATCTACTCGTGGATCTGCTGCTCGTTCGCCGTCTTCAGCCCTACCACGTCAACGCCGGTAAACGGTTGGTGAAGTCGCCCAAGGTCTTCATCCGGGACAGCGGCCTCGTTCATGCGCTCCTCAACATCCCAGGCCTCGAACCGTTGCTCGGACACCCGGTCGTCGGCGGCAGTTGGGAAGGATTCGTGGCCGAGACGTTGATCGGAGTGGCGCCGTCGGGAACGGTGCCGGGCTTCTACCGGACCTCGGGTGGCGCCGAGGTGGACTTGGTCCTCGAACTCCCGGGAGGGGAGCGCTGGGCCGTCGAGGTGAAGCGCAGTGAAGGTGCCTCGCCATCCCGGGGATTCCACGAGGCCTGCGAGGACCTTCAGCCGGCTCGGCGACTGGTGGTCCACGGTGGCGAGGGTCGGCACCCGATCCGTAACGGCATGGAGTCGGTAGGACTTCGGGAGCTGGCGTTGGAATTGGCTTCCGCCAGGATAGGGAGCGGATGAGCCGGGGGCCCGGAGCCGGGGCTGCCGAGGTCCGGCCCGCTTCCATCGGTGGAATCCGGGTCGGATTCCGAGAGGGATGGCGCCAGGCTGACGGCGGTCGGAACGATGAAGATCACCATCGACAGGATTGAAGCCCATCCGCCGCACGCGTTCTCGCCGGGCGAGCTTCGCGCGTTCCTTCGAGCGCTTCCCGGTGAACTTTTGGACGGGGTCGAAATCGTGCGATTGTCGAACGCGACGAAGTCGCCCCAACCCCGCCGGATCGCGACCTTCTCCCGTCTCGAGGGCCGTCTGGTCGTCGAGTCGCGCGGCATTTCCCGTGAAGGCACCATGAGGGCTGTGATCCGCTGCCTGGTCCACAGCAACAGGGTCCAGGACGGAGGTCGCGGGCGTGGCCCGGTGCCGCTTCCCGACGCAGAGATCGAGATCCTCACGGACGGATGGTTCGAGACGATCCTTCCCCGGATGCCGGAGCCGCCACACTGGAACCGGATGGAACTGCGATATGCCCGTGGAACCTTCAATCAGCCGCCCAATGCGGGAGATGCACCGAGTCCCGACGGCCCTTCGGTTTGATTGCGGCGCTTCTGCTCGCCGCCCGTCGTGGCCTTTGTTCGGAACTGGAGACGGGTGGTCCACGGCGGCGAGGGTCGGCACCCGATCCGTCACGGCATGGAGTCGGTAGGACTTCGGGAGCTGGCGTTGGATTTGGCTTCCGCGAGGACTGGGAGCGGATGAGCCGGGGTCCCAGAGCCGGGGCGGCCGAAGTCCGGCCCGCGTCCATCCGTGGAATCCGTGTCGGAATCCATAGGGGATGGCGCCTGGCTTCAGGGCTCCCGGATCCGTCCGCGTTTGCCGTCGACTTCAGGACGGACGTCTTCGACGGTCCGCGACGTGGACATGGCAACTTCCGGGGAAAACCGGCCGGTGCGGAACACGACTCTGCTTTTCGGCACCGGAATCGTGGCGCTGGCGCTGGTCGTGTCGGGCATCGCGCCGTTCGACCGGCTGACCTGGTTCCTCGAGGTGCTGCCGGCCCTCGTGGCGTTTCCCGTGATGTGGGCGACGCGCCGTCGGAAGGGGTTGACGCCGATCCTGTACGGCCTGATTGCGGTCCATGCGCTCGTCCTGATCCTCGGCGGTGCCTACACCTACGCGCGGGTGCCGTTCGGGACCTGGATCGCCGAGGCGTTCGGGCTGCATCGCAATCCCTACGACAAGATCGGCCACTTCTTCCAAGGGCTCGTGCCCGCCTTGGTGTCGCGGGAGATCCTGCCCGGCGGAGGCCACGTCCGTCGTGGGAAGATGCTGGTGTTCCTGGTGGTCTGCGTCGTCCTCGCGATCAGCGCGGTGTACGAGCTGGTCGAATGGGCCGCGGCATTGGCACTGGGCCAAGGGGCGGATGAGTTCCTCGGGACGCAGGGCGATCCCTGGGAC
>JAIXRN010000035.1 GCA_027485165.1 Rubrivivax sp. | reverse complement strand
GGTGCCGAGCAGGAAGAGGTTGATCCCCCGATACTCGCGTCCGGTGGAGAGGCTGGCGGGGAGGCCGCCTTGCCAGGTCTTGTGCCATGGGGCTTTGCCGGCTTCGAGTGAGGCAATGATGCGGTCGGTGAGGGTTTGGATCAGGTTCATGAGGGGACTCCTTTTGTTTTGTCCCCCTGCCTTTTCCCCAGAGGCATTCCGGAGCGGCGGGGGGTGATTTCATCCCGTCTGAATCACCCCACGGCGCTTCGGAGGCCGAACGCTGCCAGACCGCCCAGGCGGGCTGACCTTTGTGGTTTTGGGAAGGTGCGGAGTCCGCGCGGGAGGAAGCCGGCGGCTCCGGAACGAGCAAGGCCAGTGACAGGCGGCCTTGGAACTGGCACGGGCTTGCCCGGAGACGTCGGCGCCGCGCGGCGAAGTGCTAGGACAGGGCTCCAACGGAACGTTGGAAGGCTTCAGCGGTCTTGGGAAGGTGCGGAGTCCGTGTGGAGGAAGCCGGTGACTCCGGAACGAGCAAGGCCAGTGACAGGCGGCTTTGGGACTGGCACGGGCTTGCCCGGAGGCGTCGGCGCCGCGCGGTGGAGCGCGGAGAAGGGGCTCCAACGGCACGTTGGAAGCCTAGTTGGCTCGGGTGTCGGTGTTGCCGTTGGTCTTGGGCTGTTGGGTTTCGGAGCCTTCGAAAGGTGTTCGGATGTCTGAATACCGGCTACGAAACAGGGCCACTTGCAAACAAGTGTGTAGGTGTTGTAGATTCGGTTTATGGCAAGAGGGGTTCCATCCAAAGGGCATGAGCTGGCCTCGAGGTACGCGCTGCTGAGGACGCGGGACTTCGAGCGCCTTGGTGTGCCCCGATATTCCCTCGGCGCAATGGTCGAGCAGGGCCATTGGGAGCGCTGCGGTCATGGCCTTTACCGGTCCCTTCGCCGGGATCCGCATCCCCACCATTCCCTCGTGGAAGTCGCCAGCCGGGCGCCCCGGGGAGTTGTGTGCCTGCTCTCGGCGCTCCGGTTCCATGAGCTGACAACCGAAAGGTCCTCCGAGGTGTGGCTGGCGCTGCCCCGAAACTGTTGGCGCCCGGAGATGGAAACGGTGCGGCTGAGGATCCTGCATTTCTCCGGCCTGGCCTACGAGGAAGGCATCGAGGTGCACCGGATCGAGGGAGTCGACGTCCGGGTCTATTCCGTGGCCAAGACCATTGCCGACTGCTTCAAGTTCCGGAACCAGCTGGGGATCTCCGTGGCCATCGAAGCGCTTCGGGACGGGTGGAGGACCCGGAAGGTGGATTCCGAGGAGCTCTGGCGCTGTGCGAAGGCCTGCCGGGTCTCCAATGTCATCCGCCCGTACCTGGAGGCGGTGATCCAATGAAGAAGCCTCTCCGAAACGTCGGCGCATCGGTCCGGGAGCGGTTGCTCCTACTTGCCCGTTCCACGGGCCAGACCAACGGCGACCTGCTGGATCGCTATTGCATCGAACGTTTCCTGCATCGCCTTTCCTGCTCCAGACACCGGGATCGTTTCGTCCTCAAGGGGGCCATGCTGCTGATTGCATGGGGAGACGGAGCGACTCAGCGCATCACCCGAGACGCAGACCTGTTGGGGTTCGGTGACAGTTCCATCGAAGAGGTCCGGAAGGCCTTCAGTGAGATCTGCCGGGTCGAAGTTCCCGATGATGGGGTCCAATTTGATGTCGAATCGATCGTTGCGGACACGATTCGATCGCAGAAGGAGTACGCCGGGGTCCGCATCCATCTCTTGGCCACGCTGGCCGGAGCCTCGGTCCGGGTGCAGGTGGATGTCGGGTTCGGAGACGCGGTGAAGCCGACGGAGTTGGTCTATCCGTCACTTCTCGATCTCCCCCGACCCAGGCTGCGTTCCTACACCCGGGAAGCTGCAATTGCCGAAAAGTTCGAGGCCCTCACAACGCTGGGAATGGCCAACACCCGGATGAAGGACTACTTCGACCTATGGTATCTTTCACGGACCTTCGAGTTCGAAGGGGACGAGCTGGTGGACGCCGTTCGGGCGACGTTTGAGCGGCGTAGGACCCCAATTCCCAAAGATGTTCCTCTTGGACTTGGGTCAGAGTTTTGCGGCGACTCTTCCAAGCAGAAGCAATGGATGGCCTTTTGGAAGAAGGCGGTTCGCAGGGAGCCAGTCCCAGGGCTTCAGGAGGTTGCCACCGCTATCGTGGATTTCCTGATTCCGGTCGCCGCAAGTGTCCAAAGCGAATCCGGCTTCAAGATGAGCTGGTCTCCCGGGGGGCCATGGAGGAAGCGATAGGCCTCCGAGTGGTGTTCAGACGTCTGAACACCGGCTACAAAACCTCCACAGTTGTTCGGAAGTGTTGAGGATCTGTCGTGCCCGTTCAGACGTCTGAACAGAGGCGGTCCGCCTCGAGCGCCTTCTTGAGCGTCTCGGCGATGCGTTCCGGGGTCGGGTTTCCGTACTCGAACCGCAGGGTCACGGTGGCGTCGCCGAGGGCGATGACCACGGGTTGGGGTTTCGACTGGGGCTTGGACTGTCGAGCTTGGTGCACGGCGGGGGTTCCGGCGAGTGCTTGGTAGAAGAGCTCCCGTTGGCTGAGTTGAAACTCGACCTTCAGGCGGCAAAGACCGGCGGCTCCTTCGAGCGGAGTGAGAGCCTTCCGTTGCCGGTTCTCGATGATCTGAAGGGCCAGAGGGGATGGCTCCTCCACGGTACGCGCCAGGCACGGGATGGACGCCAGCCCGAGGCTCTAGCAGGCCGTGAAGCGCCGTTCACCGCCGAGGATCCGATAACGGCCCTTCGGCTGCCGCTCGATTGGGATGGGGCTCAGCAATCCATGGCTGCGGATGGAGAGGGCGAGGTCGGTGACGTCGCCGACCTCACGGCGCGGCTGATCCGGGTCCGGGTCGAAAAGGCAGTCCATTGAACGGGACCGAGCCCTCTGGAGCCTAACTCGCCCCGTTGTCCGACACGTTCGCCCGTAGGATAGTGGCAGGTCAGAGAGGTTGTGATGGATGCAGTGTATGTTTTCGGCGGAGCGCTTTTGGGGTTTTTGATCTGGTGGTGGTGGCGGCGGGAGCGTCCGGAGGTTTCGCAGACGCACCTGCGCGGACTGGAGATGCTGCGGTACCTGGAGTTGAAGATCCATGGGCCCCTGATGCTGGGGAAACGGACCTTCCCGGCGGCGATGGCCAGCGGCCATTTCGCCTTCATCGGATCCACGGGCAGCGGGAAGACCCTGTTGCAGCGCCTCCTCCTGCAGAGCGCCTTGACGGAGATTCGCAAGGGATCGGGCCAACGGGCCCTTCTCTACGACGCCAAGCGCGACCTGCCGTCGCTCCTGGCCGGAATGGATCTCCAGGCTCCCGTTCGGATCCTGAATCCCCTCGATGCCCGGGCGATCGCCTGGGACATGGCGGCGGACATCTCCAGTCCGTCTCTGGCCCAACAGGCCGCCTTGGCCCTCATCCCGGAATCCCGGAACGACAACAACCCGTTCTTCTCCCGCGCCGCGCGCCACCTGCTCTCGGGCATCTTCATCAGCCTCCTGATCCGGTTTCCCCGCGCTTGGACCTTCCGGCAGGTCCTGCTGATAGCCCGGGATCCGGAACGGATGGAGGCGACGCTCCGGGCGGTGGAGCCCACCGCCCACCTCTGCCGCTACCTCGAACACGCGGCGACCTTCCAGAACATCCTCGCGACGCTCCTGACCTTCCTCGCGCCATACGAGGTCGTGGCCGCCGCCTGGGACCGTTGCCCCGACCGGCTCAGTCTCGACCAGTGGCTCCGGGAAGAGTCGATCCTGGTCCTCGGAAGCGACGACGTGAACCGCATCGCCCTCGACACGGTCAACTGGCTCATCTTCCGCCGCCTGACCGACCTGCTGCTTTCTCAACCGGAGGGCTCCGCTCGGACCTGGATCGTCCTGGACGAGGTACGGGAGGCCGGACGCCTCGACGGCCTCTCCAGTCTCCTGACTCGGGGGAGAAGCAAGGGCGTGGCCGTCGTGCTGGGCTTCCAGGACATCAACGGTCTGCGGGAGGTCTATGGCCGCGAAGTGGCCGAGGAACTCCTGGGCCAGTGCAACACGAAGGTCGTCTTGCGGAACAACAGTCCTGAGACCACGGAATGGTGTGCCCGCCTGTTCGGACATCGCGAAGTCATCGAGACGACGCCGGGCAGCAGCCGGAACTACCGGGGAATGCTCTCCGACGGTTCCCACAGCGCTTCCACCAACGTGGGCATCGTCCGTCGGGAGCTGGTGATGGACTCGGAGATCCTGGGATTGCCGTCTGCCAGCCTCGAGGATGGCCTGTGCGGGTACTTCCTCAATCCGCTGACCCAACCCTACCGCGAGCACGTCCCCGGC
>JAIXRN010000011.1 GCA_027485165.1 Rubrivivax sp. | reverse complement strand
TGCTGCCGGGCGCCGCGGATCTGGATCAGGCCCGAGGACGGGCGGGGGGCGACGGGAGGCATACAGCACTTTCTGGCTGCTTTTGCAGCGGGTTGGGGAATTCTAGGAGTCGGTACCGGTCAGACCGGGGTGAAGGGATTGACCGTGACGATGTGCCCGGTCGTAACCGGGTGTTGCACTCCTTCGCTTGCGCCCCCCGACGGCGGGTGGCACAACCTTCCGATCCCACCGGGGTCAGCCGCAGCCGCCTGCGCACCCACCACCCTGCTGAATGGCCCACACCTTTCCACCGAGCGCTGCGAACGTGCCCCCACCGGTCTCCGCCACCCGGGACGACGCGATGGACGCTGCACGTCTGCAACGCCAGGCCCTGTCGGTCGATGCCGAACCCTGGGAGCGGCATCTGCCGAGCGGACGCTGGTGGCAGTCGCCTGCGCTTCGTCCGAGGCTGTACCGATCGGCCGGCTCGGGGGCAGACGAGTCGCCGTTTGCGGCCTGCCCTGCCTCTGATCGGGAACGCATCGACGACGCCTGCGCCGAGGCGGTGCGAACCGGCCGTGGCTTTGCGCTGGACATCCGCCTGCGCGACGTCGGCGGCCTGACACGCTGGTGGCGCTGCACCGCGAAGGTCCTGCAGGACGCAGACGGCAGGGCCGAGTACCTGTGCGGCTGGCTGGCCGAGATCGACGGCGAGAAGCAGACACGGCAGCGACTGGAGGCCACCGCGGAGCGGCTGCTGCGCGCCATGGAGGCCTCGTCGGAAGCGCATTTCGAGCGCACCGTCGGCGCAGACGACTTCTTCATCAGCGACCGCATCTGCAGCCTGCTGGGCTACCCGCGCGGAACGCCCGCGCCGGCCCGCGAGGTCTACTTCGGCTGGGTGCATCCCGAGGATCGCGGCGCGCTTCAGTCGTTGCTGCTTCAGGCAGGAAGCGGACCCGGGCAGTGGGAGTCGACCTACCGATTGCGTCACCGCGACGGCGGGTTCCGGTGGTTCCGTGCGCGCGGTCAATCGGCGCCTGACGAACAGGGCCGACTGCGCATGAGCGGCATGGTCAGCGACATCCACGACCAGACGCTGGTGCGACGCGACATCGAGCAGCAGCGTGAGCACCTCGAGGCGATGGTCGAAGAGCGCACGGCGCGGCTCGAAAGCGCATTGGCCGAAGCACAAAGGCAGCGCGAGCAGGCCGAGCGCGCGAACGAGGCGAAGTCGACCTTCCTCGCCCACATGAGCCACGAGATCCGCACGCCGCTCAACGGTGTTCTGGGCCTCAACGAACTCGCCCTGCGCGAGGCCAGCCACCCGCAGCAGAAACGTCACCTGCAGATGGCCTTGCAGTCGGGTCGCAATCTGCTGGGCATCCTCAACGACGTGCTCGACTTCTCGCGCCTGTCGACCGGCAGCGCGCCGTGCATCGACGCGCCTTTCGACCTGTGCGATGCGCTCGCCGAATGCCTGCGCTCGGTGATGCCAGCGGCACGCGCGAAAGGGCTGGGGCTTGCCTACGACCACATCGGCACCATCAGCCGCGTCGTCGGCGACGAGCAGCGCGTGCGGCAGATCGTCGCCAACCTGTTGTCGAACGCTGTCAAGTACACCGACGAAGGCTGCATCGAACTGACGACGCACATGCAGCCCCAACCGGATGGACGCTGCATCGCACGCATCGCGGTGCGCGACAGCGGTTCGGGCATGACGCGCGACGTCGCCGATCGCATCTTCCAGCCCTTCGTCCAGGGCGATGCCAGCCTCGCCCGTCGCCACGGTGGCACCGGTCTCGGCCTGTCGATCGCGCAGGGCCTGGCGACATCGATGGGCGGTCGACTGGCGCTCGACACCGCACCAGGCGAGGGCTCGATGTTCGTGCTGGAGGTCCCGCTTCAGGTTCAGCCGGGTGAGCAACCCGGCGACGTCCAACCCGAACCCGGACACGCCTGGCTGGTCCACGGCCATCCCGTGGCGGCCCAGACCCTGCAACGGCGGCTGCAGCGGTTGGGCTGGCGTTGCGACACCACCCACAGCCTGGCCGCGATGTTCGAGCACCTGCGCGCGGGGGTCGAACCCCCTGAACTCATCATCCTCGCCGAGTCGGCCCTGCCGCCCGAGGCCGATCTCGTCACCCTGCGCACCTGGCTGCCGCACACCCAGATGGTCGTGCTCGCACGGCCCGACTGGAACGACCCGGCCACCGAGGCGGCAGCACGTCAGGCGCAGATCCCGCTCGTCTTCAGCCCGCTCAAGCCGGTCGACCTGATCGACCTCCTGTCGACCACCGGTCCGCAGGCCGAGCGCATCGTCTCGGGCTTCAGCACCTTGGGCGGGCTGCTGCCGGTCGACGACGAGGCCGGGCACGGCAGCGATGTGCTGGTCGTCGAGGACAACCTGGTCAACCAGGTCATCGTGTGCGAAATGATCGACGCGCTCGGTCTGCGCAACCGCCTGGCCGAAGATGGGCAGGCAGCGGTCGACGCCTGCCGCCAGCGCGCGCCGGCCATCGTGTTGATGGATCTGCAGATGCCCGGCGTCGATGGCCTCGAGGCCACGCGCCGATTGCGGGCCCTGCAGCAACGCGGGGTGTTGCCGCCGTTCCCGATCGTCGCGTTGACCGCTCACGCCACACCGCAGGACCGGGACAGCTGTCTCGCCGCCGGCATGGTCGGCTACCTGACGAAGCCGGTGACGATGGCCGACCTGCGCAACGAACTGGCGCGCTGGCTGCGGCATTGACTCCCTGGAACGCATCGCACGCAGGCCGCTGATCCTCGCGTCGCGGCTGGC
>JAIXRN010000099.1 GCA_027485165.1 Rubrivivax sp. | reverse complement strand
TGTCCGACATCATCACCGAGATCGCCGCGGCACGGGTCACCGAACGAGGCACCCGCAACGACGACAAGGCGAGCGAGGCCGCCATGGAAGACCGCAAGAAGGCCGGCTACTTCTGACCCGCTCCGCTGTGGGTCGCGGGACGGAATCCCACGACCCGCGTCCGGGCGGTCATTCGAAGACCACCCGGACAAACCGCTGGGGCCGCACGGTGTCGTCCTCCAATTCGAACGCGCCTCACGTCCCGACCGGGAGGACGGGGGGTCGACCCGGACGGCCCACGCGGCCGTGTAGGGCTGCTTTCGGCGGTGTCGTCAGGGGATCACGAGACGGATGAAGCCGCTGGCCCGGGTGTCGACCAGATCTATCTCTCCCGTTTCGGGGTTGAAGGCCCCTTCCAAGCGGTTCCATGTGCGGAGATCCTCGGAGATCTCCACATAGGCATGGCTTCTGGAACCGCGGGTGGTGGGACGATCGGTTTCGAGGCGGATCCGGAACCGTCCGTCCCGCGGTCTTTCCACCGGATTCAACTGGATCCCGCGATCCAACACGACCACGTCGGCCGCACCGCTGAGAGCCTCGGCCTCGGAATTGGAGATCAGGACCCGGTACCGGCCGGCCTGCTCGGGACGTATGTCCCGGAGATCCAGGATCGAGTTGGTTGCACCCGCGAGGACGTTGGTTCCGCGAAGCCATTGGAAGGCCATGGGAGCGACACCCGCGACTCCCACCTGCAGCCGGACGTCGGCCCCCCGGACGGCCACTGTGCCGCGCGGCTGGTCTTCGACGACCAGGGGCCGGATTCGCGATGGAAGTCTCAGGCCGACGATGTGCCGATGTCCGGCGGCCACCCGCGCCAACCGGACATCGTCCGGGATCGCCGGCGGCCGGTCGCCCCAAGTGACAACCTCGCCGTTGGCACGGAGCGCCACGCAGAACCCATCGCCGGCGGCGATATCGACCACTTCGTCGAGTCCAACCGGTGGCCGGATCACCGAGGAATTCAGCTGGACCAGCGGGACGATCGGCGGCTCCTCCTCTCCAAGCAGCGCGGAACCCCAGGTCACCACCGTGCCATCCGCCCGGAGCGCGATGCTGTGGAAGCGTCCGGCCGCGACGGCCACGATGTTGGTGAGCGAGTTCGGCATGCCTCCGGCCAACTGGTGGACCTGTGTCAAACCCCACAGCTCGACGGTGCCGTCGTAGCGGAGGGCCAGATTGTGGTACTCGCCGGCGACCACGTCCACGAAGGGACCAGGAACGCCCAGGGGGCTGCCCTGCCCCCGATCGTCACCATAGCCCTGGAACGGCGAACCGATCGCTTCCTCCTCGCGAATGCCCCATGCCAGCAGGTTTCCGGCGGTGTCCACACCGACGGAATGGAACCGGCCGCCGGCCACCTTCATGAGAGGGTGCCCTTGGAACTCGCTGTCCGCTGGCAACAACTGGTTGGCGTCGTTTTCGCCCCAAGCGAACAGGCGTCGGTCAAGGTGGAGGGCCAGCGAGTGGCTGTCGCCTGCGGCAATGCCGCGGCCTTGCGTCAGGCGGACGGGAACGTTGCATTGCCCGCTGGAGTTGTCACCCCACGCGAAGACACGGGATCCCGAGTGAATGGAACTCCGGACCCCGAGGGTGTGCCTCGCTCCTGCGGCGATGTCGGTCCACAGACCGGTGTTGGGCTGGACTTCTGCAGGCGCGTTGAGCTGGCCGTGGCTGTTGGAACCGAAGGAGACCAGATGCCCCGAGGTCACGGCCAGCCGACGCGGGAGCGAGGTGGAATGCCCAAGGCGGTTGGACACGGTGACGGAGTACCATCCGGCAGCCTCCGGCTCCGGTGACAGCTCCAGTGTCTCCCCGTTCGCGCCGGGCAACGGCACGCCGTTTCGGAGCCATTGGTAGTGCAGCGGGCGAGCCCCACTGGCACGTGCATGGAAGCTGGCCAGCCCTCCGGACGTCACCGTCTGGTTCGGAGTGTTGATCCAGACCTCCGGACGTCTCTGATCGGCCCGGATGGGACCGAGGGCCCACAGGCCCGAGTCACCAGCCGCCAAGTCACCCACGTCGGCAAGCCCGTTGGGTATCGCTGGTTGGGCAGTGGCGACACCACCCCACACCACGACGCTTCCGTCACGACGGAGGGCGGCACTGGAGTCCCAATCGGCAGCCAGCGCGACCACGTCCCGGAGGTCGGCGGGCACCTCGCACTGACCGGAACCGTTCTGGCCCCAGGCGACCACCTCACCCGACCTCATGAGCGCGAGGTTGTGGGACCCGCCGGCGACGATGTGGACGACATCGCGGACCCGGATGGGAACACGGGATTGGCCGAATTGGTTGGCGCCCCAGGCCAATACGGTGCCGTCGCTCCGCAACGCCAGCGAATGGGACTCGCCGGCCGCCACCGCCACGATGTCATGCACCTCCGCCGGAACTGCGGTGACCGCCTCCGGGACCTCACCCCAGGCGATCACCCGTCCGTCCTCGAGAAGCACCAGGGAATGGTTCGCGCCGGAGGACACCGCGACCGCCACTTCGGTGGTGGGTACCGGCTCCGGTTCCTCCGTCTCCAAATTCCTAACCTCCAGCCTACCCGACCGGTTCAATGCGACCAACCGCCTGTCCTCGAGACCCACCTGGGCGATGTCGAGCAGGCTCCTGTGCGACCACGGCTCCGAGGCGAACAGGTCGTCGACCGCATCGGACAGCCCTTCAAGAAACCCCGGTTCAGGCTCAGAAAGGCTCACCCTGCCGTCGGCGTGGAGATCCAGCGACCGACCGTTTCTGGCGGCGTGCTGGAGAATCCGACCCGAGTCATCCGAGACGGCGCCGCCCCACCGGCCGAGCTCGGTCAAGGCGCCGCTCAGGACCAGTAGACGGGCGGGAAAACTCCTGACGGTCCTGCGGTCGTCTGAAACCTCGACCGAGTAGAACCCGACCCGGGAGCGGGTCACTTCCGGCAGTTCCAGCACCGCATCCGTGGCTCCGACGATGGGTTGGTCGTCATGGAACCACTGGTAACGAAGGCTGCCCGCCCCCCTGGCGGCGACCGAGAACAAGGTGCCCCCACCGACGAGGACCCGAGCGTCGCGGGGATGCCGGAGGATCTCCAGGGCGGTCGACGATCCCACATCCACCCGCGCCTCGCGGCTGAGGGCGGCTCCGATGCCGTTTGAGACCTCGACATGGTAGCGACCGGCATGGACCGGGGTTGAGCGCGGGATCTCGAGGAGGGCTTCGCGACTCCCCGGCAGCGGCGTGCCA
>JAIXRN010000009.1 GCA_027485165.1 Rubrivivax sp. | reverse complement strand
GCAGCTGCGCGCCAAGCTGGGCTTGGCCGCTGAAGAGCCGGACGACCGCGCCCTGGCGGACGACTTCCTGCAGCTGCTGCAGCGGGAAAAGGTGGACTTCACGCTGGCGTTCCGCCTCCTGTCCGACGCCATCACGGGGCCGGATGCCGCACTGCACGACCTGTTCGGACGGGAGCGCCCGGCGCTCTCGGACTGGCTGGCGCGCTGGCGCCAGCGCATGGCCCGGGAGGGAAGGACCTTGCAGGACTGCGCCGCAACGGCGTGGTCGGTCAATCCCTTCGTGATCCCGCGCAATCACCAGGTGGAGGCGGCGCTGTCGAGTGCCGTGGACGAGGCCGACCTCGGTCCGTTCGAGCGCCTGCTGGCGGTGCTGGGGCGGCCGTACGAGACGGTGGAGTCCGCGCGGCCATTCACGCTGCCGGCCTCGCCCGAAGTGGCCGCAGCCCACCGCACCTTCTGCGGCACCTGATTGGGGTACCCAACGATTTCTGAAAGGAGACTTCGCATGACCACAACGAAACAGGAACCCGGTGTCCTTGGCGAAGCGGCCGCTCCCCTGGGTGTGACCCGGTGGGTGGACGCGTCGGGCCAGGCGCTGGAACACTTCGACCTGGACCGCATGCCCGGCCGGTTCAAGCTCATCTTCTGTTTTCAGGACGCCTGCCCGGGGTGCCATGCGACCGGCTTTCCGGCGCTTGCCCGGGTGGTCGACGCGTTTCGGGGGAGCGACTTCGTCGGGTTCGCCGCAGTCCAGACCGTGTTCGAGGACTTCGGTTCGAACACCTGGGAGCGCATGCTGGCCAATCACTCCCGCTACGCGCTGGGCATTCCCTTCGGGCACGACGCCGGTGACGAACAGGACGGCGCGGGTTCGGAGCTGATGCGCCGCTACCGCAACGGCGGCACACCCTGGTTCATCCTGATCGATCCCGATGGCAGAGTGGTCTACAACCATTTCCGAATCGACGCCGACAAGCTCGTCACCTTTCTCAAGCGGCTGGAAAACGAACCGGCGGCACCGGAGCCTGGGCCCGACATGTTGACTTGGAAAGGAGTGATTCAACTGGTGGAAACGGGCAACCCGACGCCACCGCGCCGAGTTGAGCGCAGCGAAGCCGAGTGGGCCCAACAGCTGACGCCCGAGCAGTTCCGAATCACGCGGCTCAAGGGCACCGAACGGGCGCACAGCTCCTCGATGTGTACGCTGTTTTCGCCCGGGATCTACCGGTGCGTGTGCTGCGGCACTGAACTATTCGATGCGTCGACCAAATATGACAGCCGCAGCGGCTGGCCCAGCTTCACGCAGGCCATTGCCCCGGGTCTGGTGGGCTATCACGGAGACAACAGCCACGGCATGGTGCGGGTGGAGACGACGTGCAACGTCTGCGACGCCCACCTGGGTCACGTGTTTCCCGACGGACCCAAGCCCAGCGGTCTGCGCTACTGCATCAACGCCCTGGCACTGGAGAAAGCATGAGCAGCGAAAAGGTAGGCTTCGCTGGCAGCAGCCAGGGTCTGCTGGTGGGTGTCTTGGAACGCCCGGACCATGCACCGTTACAAGCCCTGGCGGTGTTTGCCCACTGCTTTACCTGCGGAAAGAACTCTCTCGCCGCGACCCGCATCAGCCGGGCGCTGGCTCAGCAGGGCATCGCCACGCTGCGCTTTGATTTCACCGGTCTGGGCGAGAGCGAAGGCGACTTCGGGCGCGGTGGCTTTTCGTCCAGCGTGGCGGACATTGTGGCGGCGGTGCACTGGATGCAGAGCACGATCGGCATGCCTGCACTGTTGGTCGGACACAGCCTGGGGGGGACGGCGGCCATCGCGGCGGCTGCCCGCCTCGACGGCATACGGGCGGTTTGCACGCTGGGCGCACCCGCGACGGCCGACCATGTGCTTCGTCACTTCGGTCCGACCAAGTCCGAAGAGGATGGGCAGATCCAGGTCGACCTGGGCGGCCGGGCGTTCAGGATCGCGCCGGCCTTCATTGAAGAGCTCCAGGCCCAAGCCCACGAGAACCCGGTCAAGGGGCTTCGCGCGGCCTTGCTGGTTATGCACGCGCCAAGTGACGCGGTGGTGGACATCGGCGAGGCACAGGACCTGTTCAAGGCGGCCAGACATCCTAAGAGTTTCATCAGCCTGGACGATGCGGACCATCTGCTCACGCGCCCGGCCGATGCGCAGTATGCGGCTGACCTGATTGGCGCCTGGGCCTCGCGGTTTCTGCCGATGCGAGCCGAGCGAAACGATGCGCCGTCGGACCTTCGTGCGGGCGAGGTGTGGGTGGGGGAGCACGATCACGCCTTCTGGCGATCGATGCGAGCAGGTCCGCACCACCTCGACGCCGATGAGCCCAAGGAAGTGGGTGGTGGCGAACGCGGGCCCGATCCTTATGAACTTCTGCTGATGTCGCTGGGCGCCTGCACGTCCATGACATTGCGCCAGTACGCCAAGCGAAAAGGCTATGCGCTCAAGGATGTCCAGGTCAGGTTGCGTCATGAGCGCGCGCACGCGACCGATTGCCAGGAGTGCGGGGATCGCTCGGGACAGGTTGACCACGTCACGCGGCAGCTCCTGCTGAGCGGACCGTTGAGTGAAAGCCAGCGACAGGACCTGTTGCGCATCGCCGATCGTTGCCCCGTGCATCGAACGCTGGAGAACCATCCGGTGATCACCACCACACTGATTCGGGACTGATCCCAACCACACACAAACGAAGGAGACGGAGCATGAGAGCCATCTGGAAAGGCACCACCATCGCTGAGAGCGATGACATCGTGGAAGTTGAAGGCAACGCCTATTTCCCACACGACGCGTTGCGCCCGGAACATTTCAAACCAAGCGATACGCACACCACCTGTCCATGGAAGGGGCGGGCCAGCTACTACGACGTCGTGGTCGGCGAAGACGTGAACGCTGACGCGGCGTGGTACTACCCGTCGCCCAAGGCTGGTGCGGAGGCGGTGACCGGCAGGGTGGCGTTCTGGCGCGGTGTCGAGGTGCGGCCATGAGCGGGGAACAGAGGTTCGACGCGATCGTGATCGGAGCCGGTCAGGCCGGTCCCTTTCTGGGCGCGACACTCGTTGCCCGGGGTATGAAGGTGGCGCTCATCGAGGAGCGTGACCTGGGTGGTACCTGTGTCAATCGGGGCTGCACCCCAACCAAGACCCTACGCAAGTCGGCTCGTGTGGCTCACATGGCGCGCCGGGCCAGCGAATTCGGTGTGCAAACCGGGTCGGTCCAGGTCAACTTCAGGGCAGCGATGGAGCGCATGCAACGCCGGGTGGAGGAGGCTCGCTCTGGCCTGCAGGCCTGGCTGGGCCAGTTGGAAGGACTCACCATCATCAAGGCGCGCGGTCGCCTGGCGGGCCGTGAAGGCGAACAGTTCGTGGTGCTGGCCGGCGAGCATCAGCTGGTGGCGCCCAAGGTGGTGCTGAACACCGGCACACGTCCCTTTGTTCCGCCGGTGCCTGGGCTGGACGAGCTGCCGTTCCTGGACAACGAACGGCTGTTGGCGCTGCGTGAATTACCGTCCAGGCTGGTGATCATCGGCGGTGGATACATCAGCCTGGAGATGGCTCAGATCTTTCGGCGGCTGGGAAGTGAGGTTGCCATTCTGGAAACAGGGCCCCGCCTCACGGCCCGCGAGGACGAGGACATTGCAGCCGCTGTGACCGGAATGCTGACAGCGGAAGGCATCGAAGTGAACACCGGCGTGCGCATTGAGCGGGTCGGCAAGGCGGACAACGACGCTGGCGTGCGGGTGCAGTTGGCTGGTGGCCGCAGCGTGGATGGCAGCCACCTGCTGGTGGCCACCGGGCGAATACCGAACACCGACTGTCTGGGCCTGGAAACGGTGGGCCTGGAGGTCAGTGCGCGAGGCTACCTGGTCACCAACGACCGGCTCGAAACCGCGGTTCCCGGCATCTGGGCGCTGGGTGACATCAATCAGCGCGGGGCCTTTACCCACACCAGCTACCACGATCAGGACATCGTGGCGGAGAACCTGGCCGGAGGGCAACGCAGCGCCGCCGCGCGCGTCGGCATTTATGCCATGTTTACCGATCCTCCGCTGGCCCACGTCGGTCTTTATGAGGCCGACGCGCGAAAACTCGTGACCGAAGGGCGACGCATTTCCCAGGCGGTTCACGCCATGAAGGACGTCAGTCGCGCGAAGGAAGAAGGCGAAACCGTGGGCAAGATCAAGCTCCTCATCGATGAGGACAGTGGTCATTTCCTCGGAGCGACCATGCTCGGGATCCAGTCGGACGAGATCATTCAGGCGATCGGTCTGGTGATGGCCAGTGGCGGCACCTGGAAGTTGGTCCGGGATGCATTGCCCGTTCACCCGACGGTCACCGAGTTCCTGCCCACCATCATTGATCGACGCAAGCCCTTGACCGCAAGTTCTGGGTGAGCCGGAGGACCCACACCATGCCCATCAACCGCTCATTCAGCGGCCGCAATCGCGATGTCCACAACCACGGCGGTCGACTTCCGCCAGGACAGTCCCTGACGGAAGGTTTTCCCGTGCTGACTGCGGGCCCCACCCCAAAAGCCTTGGCGCTTGGCGATTGGCGCTTGACCTTGAAGGTCGGTGTGCGGCCGGTTCGCGTTTGGACCTGGAGCGAATTCCAGGCCCTGCCCCAGACCGAGCAGGTGGTCGATATCCATTGCGTTACCACCTGGTCGAAATTCGACACCCGCTGGCGCGGTGTGACGTTGGACACCTTGTTGCAGGCGGCCGGACTGGAAGCGCCCACGCCTTGGGTGTTGGCGCATTCTCAGGACGGCTACTCCACCAACGTGCCGTTGGCCGATCTGACACAAGGGCGCGCAATGATCGCAACGCACTACGACGACCGACCGCTCGCGCCCGAGCACGGGGGACCGGCACGCCTGTTGGTGCCGCATCTCTACTTCTGGAAGTCGGCCAAGTGGGTCAATGCGCTGCAGTTCAACGAGCGCGACGAGGCCGGGTTCTGGGAACTGCGGGGCTATCACATGCGAGGCGACCCTTTCAAGGAAGAGCGCTATGGATGAGGCTGTTGGTCAACACCGGCTGAGCTGGCAGACCGCACGCATCGATGCGTTGCAGGCACTGACTCCACGCGTCATGCGGGTGGTGCTGCGTCCTGACAGATGGGTTCGCCCGAGGCCGGGCCAGCATTTGGATGTCCGACTGACAGCGGAAGACGGCTATCAGGCACAACGGAGCTATTCACTCCTCTCACCTCCTCAACGTACCGGGCTCTATGAGCTTGGCATTGAGCGTTTGGACGATGGCGAAGTATCCACCTGGTTTCACGACAAGGCCCAGCACGGCGAAACGATTGAAGTCCTCGGACCGGTTGGAGGTCATTTTGTGCTTGACGAGTCGAACACACGACCAGCCTTGCTGATTGGGGGAGGATCTG
>JAIXRN010000101.1 GCA_027485165.1 Rubrivivax sp. | reverse complement strand
GGCCCCTTCCGCTCATGTCCCCCGCCAGCGCGTTGCGTGCCAGCATTTCTGTTCGGCACCGCGCTGGCTCCTCCTTGACTTCGCTCCAGGGGCCACCCAAGCCCCGCAGCCTGGCAACACGGCCGCACGCCAGCAGTGGCCCGCAGCCTTCTCGCCGCAAGGCAAACACGCCACTGCGCGGCTGGCGGCGCGGCACCATGTTGCCGGTCTGCGGCAGTCGGGTGGCCCCTGGAGCGAAGTCAAGGAGGAGCCAGGGCCGTGGCCTGCATGACCGTTGGCTTACAACGCGCTGGCGGGGGACATGAGCGGAAGGGGCCACCCGACTGCCGCAGACCCGGGGACCCTGTCGGCACGCCAAAAGGAACCCAGCGAATGACTGCCAAGGGCCGAAAGTAGCCATTTCATGACAGCACCTCTTCTGAAGGTCGACAAGCTCGTCAAGCACTTCCCCATCAAGGGCGGGCTGCTGGGCAGGGAAATCGAACGCGTGCATGCAGTCGACGGCGTCAGTTTCGAACTGCAGGCTGGCGAAACACTGGGCGTGGTGGGCGAAAGCGGCTGCGGCAAGAGCACCACGGGCCGCTGCATCCTGCGCCTGATCGAGCCGACGTCGGGCGAAGTGTGGTTCCAGGGCCAGAACGTGACGCAGGCCAGCAAGGCCGAACTGCGGGCGCTGGCGCGCGACATGCAAATCATTTTCCAGGACCCGTACGCCAGCCTGAACCCGCGCATGACGGTGGGGGCGATCATTGGCGAGGCCCTCACCATCCACAAGCTCACCAAGACGGCCGCCGAGTACAACGACCGCATCGTCCAGCTGCTTGAGACGGTAGGCCTGAACGCCGACCACATGCGGCGCTTCCCACATGAATTCAGCGGCGGCCAGCGCCAGCGCATCGGCATTGCGCGGGCCCTGGCGGTGAGCCCCAAGCTCATCGTCTGCGACGAAGCCGTCAGCGCGCTGGACGTGTCGATCCAGGCCCAGGTCATCAACCTGCTCGAAGACCTGCAGGGCCAGTTCGGGCTGACCTACATCTTCATCGCGCACGACCTGAGCGTGGTCGAACACATCAGCGACCGCGTGGCCGTGATGTACCTGGGACGCATCGTGGAAATGGCCAGTGCGCAGGCGCTGTACACCAGTCCGCTGCACCCCTACACCGAAGCGCTGCTGTCGGCCGTGCCGATCCCGGACCCGGGCGCCAAGCGCCAGCGCATCCGGCTGCAGGGCGATGTGCCCAGCCCCATCCACCCGCCTGCGGGTTGCCACTTCCACACCCGCTGCCCGATCGCACAGCAGCCGCTGTGCAGCACCCAAAGGCCAGAACTGAAGCCCGCCGCGGAAGGCCACTGGGTGGCCTGCCACCTGCGGGGCTGAAGCGCCATGGGCCGCCGCGGCTGACCGCTGCTGCGGCAGTCGCCACGCCAGATCGGCCGGCGGGGCACTTCGGACAAAGCCCAGTTCAGGCGCGCGTCTGGCTGGCGCGCTCGGCCCACTGCGGCGCAGCTTCTTCGGGCTGGGCCAGGTCGTCGATACCGCCCAGCATGCCCACCGTCACGACGAAGGCCAGGGCGAAGGACAGCAGACGTTGGCTGAGGCGTTGGAACATGGTGGTCTCCGGTGGGTTGGGCTGCGATGCACGCATCTTCGGCAGACCACCCGCCTACCACCACCCGCTTGCGATGGACGGGCGCCTGCGGCAGTCGAACTGCCAGCGCCCGCGCATGAGCGGCAGGCCTTTAGGCGGCGACGCGCCGGCGCGCGCGCACGGCCACCCAGGCCAGGCCGGCGGCCATCAGGGCCCAGGTCTCGGGCTCAGGCACCACGGTGGCCTGGAAGCTGGGGTTGGTGAAGCCCGTCAGCGTCAGGGTGCCGAAGCTCAGGGCCACGGCGTTGAACTGGCTGAAGCTGAACACGCTGCCGCCGATAGGCCCGAAGTTCGTCACCAGCCCGTAAGTGCCAAGGCCGACCGTGGTGTTCTGGATGTCAATCAGGTCGTTGTTGCTGACGTTGCCGAAACCGACGATCTGGCTGCCCTGGTTGTTGAACACATACAGCGGGTTGACGAAGCTGCCCGACCCCAGGCTGGCCACGCTGATGCTGCCGGGCACCAGGTTTTGCGTGGCGGGGATGCCCGTGCCGAACCGGACGGTGTTGATGTTTGTGGTGTCGGTGCTGATGGTGACCGTCAGCGCGCGGCCGGTGAAGCTGCTGAGCGTGCCACCCGTGGGCGTGAAGCTGCCGCTAACCAGGCCGGTGAAGGTGTAGGTAATGGGGACCGCATGGGCGGCCAGGCTGCCCAGCAGCGCCACAGCGGCGACCAGGGACTTGGCGGCGACGGGCCAGGATGTGCGGGCCAGTGAATTCAGTGAGCGCATGGATTTCCTCCGGGTGGGACAGCGGTAGTGGGGGGTCAGCTGCGCAGCACCGCGTCAGATGCTGGTCAACGTCGCAAATAGTAGGGATCTACCACCGTCGCCGCGCCCCCTAACACCGCCACTACCCCCGCGAGTGGGGGCCAATCAGGGCGCCATGTCGGGGAGGTGCGGGCCACTGCGCGGCGTCCAGCCGGGCCGCATCGGGCGGAACATGGCGCCAGGCGTTGAGCCAGCCACCGTGCGTCACCACCAGCCGCGCCCGGCCCTGCGCGCGGGCCTCTTCGACGAAGCCGCGCACCCGCTGTGCCAGCCGCGCCAGCGACTCGCCGCCACCCGGCGCGTGGTGCAGCAGGTCGGCCTGCCAGGCCTCGACATCGGCCCAGGCGATGGCCGACCAGGGCTGGCCGTCCCAATGGCCGAAGTCCAGTTCGGCCAGGCGTGCGTCCACCCGCACGCGCCAGCCCCAGCGTGCCAGCCAGCGCCCGACGTCGCGGCTGCGGGCCAGCGGCAACACCCAGACCTCGCGCGGCAGCCCTTCACGCCGCGCCAGCACACGGATGCGATGTGCCAGCCGCCGCGCCTTGCGCGGGTCCACCGGCAGGTCGGTACGGCCGATGCAGCGCCCGCCCGCGCCGATGGCCCGCGGGTGGCGCCAGCACCACAGCCCCGCCGCGGCGGTTTCAGCCACGCGACATCGCGGCCAGCGCCGCCAGGTAGATGGCCAGTTCGCAGAACTGCTGCGTGGCGCCCAGGGCGTCGCCGGTGTAGCCGCCCAGCCGCTGCTGCAGCCAGCGCGCCATCCATAGGCCCGTGGCCAGTGCCGCCAGCGCGGCCCACAGCAGCACTTGCGGGCCCAGGAACAGGCTGCCCACCAGTGCCGCCAGCGCGGCCCAGACCAGCGCCACTGCCAGCCCCAGACCGTCCACGCGCTGGGCCAGCGGCTTGGCCTTGGCATGCTCGGCGTCGCCGCCATAGGGCAGCAGGCGCAGCAGCAGCACAGTGGCGCAGCGCGACCAGGCATGGGCCAGCGGCAGCAGGGCCAGCGTCGCGGCCAGGTCGCGCACGGCCAGGTTGTGCAGTGCCGCGGCCTTCAGCGCCAGCACCAGCAGCAGGCCCACGGCGCCGTAGGTGCCCAGGCGCGAGTCCTTCATGATGGCCAGCGCCTTGTCGCGCGTGACCGCGCCGCCCAGGCCATCGCAGGTGTCGGCCAGCCCGTCTTCGTGGAAGGCGCCGGTCAGCCAGATGGTGGCGGCCATGCTCAGCAGCACCGCAATCAGCGCCGACCAGGCATGCGCCCCCAGCCACAGCACGCCAGCAGCAAAGGCACCCACGCACAGGCCCACGGCCGGAAAGTGGCGCGCGCTGTCGTGCAGCCATTCGTCGCGCCAGCCCTGCCAGCGCGGCACGGGTACGCGGGTGAGGAACTGCAGCGCCACCAGGAACAGGCGCACTTCATGCCACATCGCCGCCCCCGCTGGCCCTGTTGGCCCTGTTGGCCCCGCTGGCCCCGCTGGCGTCTGCCAGACCCGCGGCAGCCGCGCTGGCGCTGGACACGCCAGCCCCGGCGAAGCTGGCCATGCCGTCCAGCAGCGCCAGCGCCGACACCAGCAGCGGCCAGGCCAGCGCCGCGCCCGAGCCTTCGCCCAGGCGCAGGCCCAGGTCCAGCAGCGGCTGCACGCCCAGCGCTCGCAGCCAGGCGCCGTGGCCAGCTTCGGCACTGCCGTGGGCGAAGACGCAGCGCTGCAGCACGGCCGACGGCGCACCCGGTGCACCCGGCACAACCAGCGCCGCTGCCATGGCCACGGCAGCGGTGGTGATGAAACCGTCGACGACGATCACCCGGCGCTCGGCCGCCGCCTGCAGCACCGCGCCCACCAGGGTGGCGATCTCGGCCCCGCCCAGGGCCGCAAGCAGGGCGATCGGGCCCTGCACCTGCGCATGGCAATGCAGCGCCCGTTGCAGCACGGCCAGCTTGTGCGCCAGCGCCGCGTCGCCCAGGCCTGTGCCGCGGCCCACGCAGGCGGCCAGGGGCAGGCCCGTCAGGCGGCACATCAGCAGGCTCGCGGCCGAGGTGTTGGCGATGCCCATTTCGCCCAGCAGCAGCACGTTGCCGGGCAGGCCGCGCACCAGCTGCTGGCCGTTGGCCACGGCTTGCACGCATTGCGCTGCCGTCAGCGCCGGGCCCAGGCTGCTGTCGGCCGTGCCGCGGCAGACCTTGGCGATGTGCAGGCCGGGCCGGGGCGCGAAGTCCTGGGCCACGCCGCAGTCGGCCACCGTCAGCGCCAGGCCGTGCTGGCGCGCCAGCACCGACACCGCGGCGCCGCCGTCCAGCATGTTGCGAACCATCTGCGCCGTCACGGCCGCGGGGTAGGCCGAAACGCCCTGCGCGGCGATGCCGTGGTCTGCCGCGCACACCAGCAGCTGCGGTGCCTGCCAACGCGGGTGCGTGGTGCCCTGCACGCGGGCCACCTGCAGGGCCAGGGCTTCCAGCCGGCCCAGCGCGCCCAGCGGCTTGGTCAGCTGGTCCAGGCGCTGCTGCACCTGCTGGGCCAGGCCGTCTTCAGGCAGCAGGGGGACAGCGGGAAGCGCTGCGGTCAGGCCCGCGGTCAGCGTGGTCATCGGCGGCGTCACTGCGCCGCCGCCCAGGCCGCGCAGTAGGCATGCATCAGCGCCAGGCCGTCGGTCAGCGCAGCCGGGCCGGGCTGCAGGATGTCGCAGCTCTTCACTTCATGCAGCCGCTGGCCGGCCACGGCCGGCACCTGGGCCCAGCCGGGGCGCGCGGCCACGCGCTCGGGGCGGAACTTCTTGCCGCACCAGCTGCCGATGACGATGTCCGGCGCGCGCCTGGCGGGCGCCAGGGCGTCGGCCACCACGCGGTCGCGGCCCAGGGACTGAACCGCCAGTTCGGGGAAGATGTCGTCGCCGCCAGCGGTGGCCAGCAGTTCAGACACCCACTGGATGGCGCTGATCATCGGTTCGTCCCATTCCTCGAAGTACACGCGCGGCCGGCGGGGCCAGCCTGCGGCCACCGCAGCGATGCGCGCGTGTTCGGCCTGGCACTGGGCGATCCAGGCTTCGGCCCGGGTCTGCGCCCCCACCAGGCTGGCCACCAGCCGCAGCGTGGCGTAAATCTGCGCCACGCTGCGCTGGTTGGTGATGAACACCGCCAGCCCGGCACGGATGAGCTTGTCGGCCAGCGCGGCCTGCATGTCGGAGAAGCCGATCACCAGGTCGGGCTGCAGGGCCACGATCTGGTCGATCTTCCCGTCCAGAAAGGCGCTGACGCGCGGTTTTTCCTGCCGCGCCCGGCGCGGCCGCACGGTGTAGCCGCTGATGCCGACGATGCGGGCTTCTTCGCCCAGCAGGTACAGCCACTCGGTCGTCTCTTCGGTCAGGCAGACGATGCGTTGCGGGCCGAAGGGCCCTGCCGCTGCGGCCGGCGCTGCCGCTGGCAGCCAGGCTTCAGCCACCGGCGGCGGGGCGTTCAGGGCGCGGCTGGACGCGTTCGGGGTGACGTTCTGGGTGGCGTTCGGGATGGCGGTCCAGCAGCCCGGCCTGGGCCACGCTTTCTGCGGGGGAAGGCGTGCGCATGCGGGCCCAGGACAACATGGCTTCCAGGTCGCGGCTGCTGCTGCCCTGGGCCAGGCCGTCGCCGTCGGCGCCCACCTGCACCGCCAGGCCCGGCTGTTCGATGAAGGCGCGGCCGCTGACCAACACCTGCAGCTGCGGGTTGGCCGCGGCGCGGCGCACGGCACGAATGGCAGATTCCAGCTCGGCCATGCGCTGTTCGCGCCGGAAGGCGTCGCTCAGGGCCAGGTGCAGCACGTCGTGTGGCTCTTCGCGCACGGCTTCGACCAGTTCGTCGACCGACTTCGGGAACACGCAATGCACGCGCCAGCCAGCGGCGTCCAGCGCCACGCTGGCAAAGGTGACGCCGGCCAGGTCGGGTTCACCGGGCAGCGGCGCCACCACCACCGACCGTTCGCTGCCTTCGCCCGGGGCATGCGGCTGCAGCGCGCCGACGTCGCGCAGCAGGGCCTGTAGCCGGGTCTGGGCGATGCCAAGTTCAGCGCCTTCCAGGCGGTCTTGCTGCCAGGCGTCGCCCAGAGCGCGCGACACCGGCCCCAGCACATGCCAGCCCACGGCACGCCAGGCCGGCCGGACTTCGGCCACGCGTGTGCACAGGGCCTGCAGCTCGTCGTGCTGGCCGCGCGCCAGGATGGCGGCCATGTCTTCGGGCGGCGGCAGCTGGTGCCACAGCGCGATGCCCTGCATGATGGCCGCCACATCGGCGTCGGCGCTGCGCAGTTCGCGCAGGGAATCCAGCGGCAGGGCCACGCATTCGGCGGCGGCTGTGTCGGTGTCGGTGCTGAACTGCATCCACCAGTCGGGGAACAGGCGTTCGCGCCGCCAGGGCACGTACAGCTGTTCAACCTGGGTATGGCGGGGGTCGTGCTGGATGGCCGTCCAGACGCGCTGCAACGCGTCGGCAGGGCCTTCCAGCCACTGCACGAAGCGGCCGCGCTGGTGCACCAGCAGGCCGGTCAGGCATTCAGCCTGGTTGCGGGCACGTGCATGGTCGAGCAGGCGGACCAGGTCGGTGTCGGTCAGCGGCTCGACCGCGATGCTGCGGTAGAGCAGTTGGCTGAGGGGCGGGGCACTCATCGCGTGGACTCCTCGATGGTGTGCGGGTGGCAGGGTCGACCCGGCAAGGCCGTGTCAAAAGAGAGGCCGGCACGTCGCCGCCCGGCACGAAAGCCTAACGATGCCGCATCGCGGCGGCAATCGGCATCGACCTGGGGCAATAGCCGGGGTCGCGAGCCGGGGCATGTGCGGGCCGGCGTGGTCTTGTTCACAGCCTGGGCACCACCACCCAACGCGGCGTCGTGGCCGGCATGCCGCCTCGGGCAGCGTCAGCCACCTGCACTGTTTCGATGCTGAAGGCCTGTTCGAACACCTGTATCAGCCGGGCCTGAAGCACCGGGTCGGAAGGCGCTCCGTCTGCCACCAGCCGGCCGCCGTCCAGCAGCAGCACGCGGTCGGCGGCCAGGGCCAGGTTCAGGTCGTGCAGCACGGCCGCCACGGCGGCGCCGCCGCGAGCCCGCGCCACCAGGCCGCGCAGCAGCTGGCGCTGGTGCGGCGCGTCCAGGTGCGCGGTGGGCTCGTCCAGCAGCAGCACGCCGGCCTGCACGGCCAGCGCGCGGGCCAGCAGGGCGCGCTGGCGCTCGCCGCCCGACAGGCTGCCCAGCCGGCGCCCGGCATGGGCACTGCTATCGGTCTCGGCCAGTGCGGCGGCCACGGCAGCGGCGTCGGCAGCATCCGGCGCGCCGAACAAACCATGGCGCGGCAGCCGGCCCAGCTGCACGACATCGCGCACGGCCATTTCGCCATCGCCGCCCTCTCCGGCCTGCCCGCCCTGGCCCTGCTGCGGCAGCCAGGCCAGGGCCTGGGCGCGGCTGCGGGCCGGCAGGGTGTGCAGGTCGCGGCCCTGCAGCTGCACGCTGCCCGCATCGGGCCGGGACAGGCCGGCCAGCAGGTTCAGCAGGCTGCTCTTGCCAGCGCCATTCGGCCCCACGATGGCGGCCCATTGGCCTGCATGCAGGCTGAACGAGACGCCGTCCAGCACCCAGCGGCCGCCCAGTTGCAGCCGCAGGCCCTGCGCTTGCAAGGCGGGGGCGCCGACCACATGGGCGGCGGCATTCATCCGCGCAGCCCCCGGCGCAACATCAGCAGCAGGTAGCAGCCGCCCAGCACCGCCGTCAGCAGGCCCACTGGCAGTTCCTGCGGCGCCAGAATACTGCGCGCGGCGACATCGGCGGCCAGCAGCAGGGCGCCGCCCGAGGCAGCCGACAGCAGCAGCAGCGGCCCGTGCGTCACCACCACCAGCCGGCGCACGATGTGAGGCGCCACCAGCCCCACGAAGGCCACCAGCCCCGCCTGGGCCACGGCGGTGCCGGTGGCCAGCGCCATCAGCGCCACCAGCAGCAGGCGCAGCCGCGGCAGCTGCAGGCCCAGGCTGGTGGCGGCGGCTTCGCCCAGCACCAGCGCGTCCAGCACGCGGGCAAAGCGCCAGGCCAGCGGCGCCGCCAGCGCCAGCACCGCCACCAGCACAGCGCAGCTGGCCCAGCCCAGAAACGACGTGCTGCCCAGCATGAAGACCTGCCGGCCGCGCAGCGCTTCGGGCGACACCAGGGTGACGAGTTCGGACACCGCGCCCATCAGGATGCCCACCACCACGCCGGCCAGCAGCAGCAGCAGCGGGCGCCCGGTGCCGCGCGCCAGCGCCAGCGTCAGCGTCACCCCCAGCAGCGCACCGGCAAAGGCAGCGCCGACCAGCCCCAGCCGCAGCAGCCAGCCCGCCGTGGCCAGCCCGATGAACTGGCCCAGCGCCCCGCCGGCCGCCAGCACCAGCACCACGCCCAGGCTGGCACCGGCGGCCGAACCCAGCAGGTAGGGGTCGGCCAGGGGGTTGCGGAACAGGCCCTGTGCGATGGCACCGGCCAGCCCCAGCAGCGCACCGGTCAGCCACGCGCCCAGGGTGCGCGGCGCGCGGATGGCGGCGATCAGGTCCCAGTCCGTAGCCCAGCGCCAGGACCAGCCTTCGCTGCCCGCCGCCAGCCCGGCCAGCGCCAGCAGCCCGGCCAGGCCCAGCAGCACCGCGCCCCAGGCCACGGCGCCCAGGGGCTGGCTCGGCGCCGGCGGCGCAGCTGCGGGGTGATCCGCCGGCGGTTGCACGTTCACGGCAAGTGCAGGCGAAGGGCTTGCAGCGAACGCGTCAGCATCGCGATCCATCGACAGCCGGCCTGGCACACCGCTCAACGGCCCTGCGCCGCCAGCCCGGCCAGGCAATCGGCCAGTGCCTCGGCACCATCGGCCAGACGCGGGCCAGGGCGCACCAGGCTGTCCCAGGTCTCGCGGTCGAAGCCACAGCTGCGCTGTTCGCGCAGGGCCCGCAGCGCCGACCAACCCGGGCGCTGCGGCATTTCAGCCAGCCCGCGGCGCGAGGCCATGACGATGTCGGGCGCGGCGCGCACCACGAATTCCGGGTTCAGCTGCGGAAACGGCCCCAGCGCCGCCGGCACCACGTTGCCCATGCCCAGCCGCACCAGGGTCTGGCCGATGAACGACGCCTCGCCCGCCGCAAACGGGGTGGACGCCACTTCGAAATAAACCCGTTGCCCACGCAGCGCCAAGGGCACGCGCGCGGCGGCCGCGTCGATGCGGCGCTGCAGCGCCTGCCACAGCGCCGGGCCGGCCGCAGCGTCGCCCAGCGCCAGGGCCAGCTGGGTGATGACGCGTTCGGTGTCCTGCAGGTTCTTGGGCTCCAGCGCCAGCACGCGCAGGCCCAGCGCTTCCAGCCGGTCGACCGCGCGCGACGAGCCCGCGGCCAGCACCAGGTCGGGCTTCAGGGCCACCAGGCGTTCGATCTGCGTGTCTTCCAGCCCGCCCAGCTTGGGCAGGTCGCGCACGCTGGCGGGCCAGCTGGAATACCGGTCGGTGCCCACCAGCCGTCCGCAGGCCTGCAGCGCGCAGACGGTTTCGGTCAGCGATGGCAACAGGCTGACGATGCGCTGCGGCGGCGCCGACAGGTCGATGCGCCGGCCGCGGTCGTCCACCAGCGTGGCCGCGGTGGCCGGCGCGGCTGCGGCCGCCAAGGCGATGACCAGACCTGCCGCCATGCGCGCAGCCATCCACCCAGCCGTACGCGCCGCCAAGCCTGCGATGAACGCGCGCGCAAGCCGCGCCAGCGGCAGCAGCGGCGACAGGCAGGCCTGGGCCTCAGCGCAGCACATGGCGCAGCGTGACGAAGACTTCACGCCCGGGTTGGTCGTAGCCCAGCACGGTGCTGTAGGTCTTGTCGGCCACGTTGTTCAGCCGCACGCCCAGGCGCGTGGCAGGCGTCCAGGCCCATTCCGTTCGCAGATCCAGCACGCCGTAGCCGCCCAGGCGGGCACTGTTGTCGACGTTGTCGAAGCGGTGTGAAAAGGCCTGCACCGATGCGCCGGCCGTCCAGGCCCCGGCCTGCCAGTCAGCCCCCAGGCGCAAGGCCTGGCGCGCCCGGCGCGGCAGCTGGCGGCCGAAGTTGGCACTGCCCTGGGTGGCGTTGCGCGGGTCGATGTGGTCGTAGGCGGCCTGCAGGTCGAACTGGCGCCAGCGGCCTTCGTAGCTGAACGAAGCGCCGTCGATGGCCACGCGCGGCAGGTTCACCGGCTGTGGCCCGCTGCTGATGAAGCCGCGGTAGCGGTAGTCGAACCAGGCCGCGCGCAGGCTGTGTTCACCCGCTGTCCAGCGCAGGCTCAGTTCGCCCTGTTTGCCCTTCTCAGGCAGCAGGGTGGGGTTGCCGAAACCGGGGAAGTAGAGCTGGTTGAAGCTGGGCAGGTTCTGGCTGCTGCCATAGCTGGCGCCCAGCTGCCAGGCCGGCGTGAGCGCGTAGCCATAGGCCAGCGCGCCCGTGGTGACGCTGCCGAACTGCGAATTGCGGTCGCGCCGCAAGCTGCCTTGCAGGCTGTGGCCGGCGGCCTGGCCGCTCAGTCCCAGGGCCACGGCGTCGATGTCGCGTTCACTGACGGCGAAGGGCGTGCCAGGGCGGCTGACGCGCTCGGTCGTGCGTTCCAGCAGCACCAGGGCCGTGCCCAGCAAGGTGTCGGCACTGGTTTCCCAGCTGGCCTGGCGCGTACGCGTGCCGATGGTGCCCAGGGCTGCAAACGGGCTGGCGCTGGCGACGGTGGTGTAGCGGTCGTCCGATTCGCTGACGCTGACGCGCGTGTTCAGCCCCGGCTGCAGCGCGCCGCGCACCGATAGGCCCAGGATGCGGTTGCTCAGTTCGGCGCGGGCGTCGGCGCCCAGCCCGTCGTCCAGCCGCGTCAGGCCCGTGGACTGCAAGCCCAGCAGTTCCACACGCCAGTCAGCCAGCGGGCGCCAGCCCAGGCGCAGGCTGCCGGCGTTCTGGCGGAAGCCGTCACGGTCGGGGTTGTAGGCGCCGAAAGGCACCAGCGGGTTGGTGGCAGAAACGCCGCGCGTGTCGGTGTGCTGCAGCTGCAGGGCTGCGTCCACGCTGCCATTGCCGAAGCCCAGGCCGGCGGCCACCTGCCCGAAGCCCTGCGAACCCGCGCTGATCTTGGCATTGCCGCTCAGGCCCTGCGTACCCTGACGGGTGAAGACCTGCACCACGCCGCCCAGGGCGCCGCTGCCGTAGACGGAAGACATCGGGCCGCGCACGATCTCGATACGGTCCACCGCTTCCAGCGGCAGGTTGTCCAGCGAAGGCGTGCCCACGGTGGCCGACCCGACGCGCACGCCGTCCACCAGTAGCAAGGTGTGCCGCGATTCCAGGCCCCGGATGAACAGCGACGCCGTCTTGCCCAGCCCACCATTGCTGGCGAACTGCAGGCCGGCCTGCTGCGACAGCAGTTCCACCAGCGTGCGGCCGGCACTGCGTTCAATGGCGGCGCGGTCGATGACGCTCACGTCTGCTGCCAGCTGGTTCAGCGGCGTGGGCACCCGCGTGGCGGTGATGCTGACCTGTTGCTGGGCCTGGGCCGGCAGCAGTGGAACGAGCGAAGTGAAAAACGAAGAAACGAAAGTGGCGCAAGCTGTGGCAACAGCGCGGCCCGAAGAACGATGAACGAATGACAAGATGACCCCTAGCCGCGCACCCCGCGCGGACATGCAACAACACGCACTGACGCGGCTGGAGGCCAGAAAAGGCAGGTAGCGCCCGGGCGCACCGATGGCGCGGCCCGAGGCGAGATACCGGCCCGCGCTGCCCTCCGCAACGCCAGCTTTCCCATGCATCGGGCCGGTATCCGGGCTCGCGAGTGCCGAAGGCATAGCGCCTTCGGGGGCCAACTGCGCCTTCCCAGGCCCTGCCGTCTTGCGACGTTCGGGCCCAGTGGCTGTCGTGCAGTTCGCTCCTCGCTGACCGTTGCGGGGGCAGCGCCGGAATCGGGGGTCTGGGGGCAGACCTTCCTCACCGGCTTCCCGTTTAACCTGACGCCCTGAACGGAACGGCAGGCACCTGGTGCAAGCGCGCCGAGTGTAATGCCGGCGCAGCGCCGGCCCCAGGCGCTGAAAACGGGCGAAAACAGGCACCGGACCGCCAGGCCCGCGTCGATACAATCGCGCTTTACCACCTGGGCACAGCTTCACGAGCGTGCCGCACGACATGACCAAGTTCGTCTTCGTCACCGGCGGAGTGGTGTCTTCACTGGGCAAGGGCATCGCAGCGGCATCGCTGGCCGCGATCCTCGAATCGCGCGGCCTGAAGGTCACCCTGATCAAGCTGGACCCCTACCTCAATGTGGATCCGGGCACGATGAGCCCGTTCCAACATGGCGAAGTCTTCGTCACCGACGACGGCGCCGAAACCGACCTGGACCTCGGCCACTACGAACGCTTTATCACCACGCGGATGAAGAAGGCCAACAATTTCACCGCAGGCCAGATCTACGAGACGGTGCTGAAGAAGGAACGCCGCGGCGACTACCTGGGCAAGACGGTGCAGGTGATTCCGCACGTCACGAACGAGATCCAGGAATTCGTCAAGCGTGGCGCGACTGCTGACGGTGTGGATGCGCTGGACGTGGCCATCGTCGAAATCGGCGGCACGGTGGGCGACATCGAAAGCCTGCCCTTCCTGGAAGCCGTGCGCCAGATGGGCCTGAAGATGGGCCCGACCAACAGCGCCTTCGTGCACCTGACCTATGTGCCCTGGATCGCCGCCGCTGGCGAACTGAAGACCAAGCCGACCCAGCACACGGTGCAGAAGATGCGCGAGATCGGCATCCAGCCCGACGTGCTGCTGTGCCGCGCCGACCGCGAAATCCCGGCCGAGGAACGCGACAAGATCAGCCTGTTCACCAACGTGCAGCGCCACGGCGTGATCAGCATGTGGGACGTGGACACCATCTACAAAGTGCCGCGCCTGCTGCACGAACAGGGCCTGGACGAGCTGATCTGCATGAAGCTGCAGCTGCTGACCAAGCCCGCCGACCTGAAGCGCTGGGACAACCTGGTGCACGAAGTGGAACACCCGCGCTCGACGGTGAAGATCGCGATGTGCGGCAAGTACACCGACCTGTCCGACAGCTACAAAAGCCTGAACGAAGCGCTGCGCCACGCCGGCATCCACAACCACGCCCGGGTGCAGATCGACTACGTCGACGCCGAAAGCCTGACGCCTGAAACCGCCCCGGCCCTGCTGGCGGGCTTCGACGCCATCCTGGTGCCCGGGGGCTTCGGCAAGCGCGGCATCGAAGGCAAGATCGCCGCCGTTCAGTACGCGCGTGAACACAAGGTGCCCTACCTGGGTATCTGCCTGGGCATGCAGGTGGCGACGATCGAATACGCGCGCCACGTGGCCGGCCTGGCCGGTGCGAACAGCACCGAATTCGAACCCGATACCGCGCACCCGGTGATCGCGCTGATCGAGGAATGGCTGGACCGCGACGGCAGCATCCAGAAGCGCAGCGTCAGTTCGGACCTGGGCGGCACCATGCGCCTGGGCGCGCAGAGCAGCGACGTGAAGCCCGGCACTCTGGCGCATCAGATCTACGGCGCGGTGGTCACGGAACGGCACCGCCACCGCTTTGAGGCCAACGTGAACTATCTGGACCAGCTGCAGGAAGCTGGCCTGGTGATCAGCGCGCTGACGCAGCGCGAACAGCTGACCGAGATCGTCGAACTGCCGACCAGCGTGCACCCCTGGTTCATGGGCGTGCAGTTCCACCCGGAATTCAAGAGTACGCCCTGGGGCGGGCACCCGCTGTTTTCCAGCTTCGTCAAGGCCGCGCTGGACCAGCAGGCCCGCGCCAACGTGGCCCAGGCGGCCTGAAGGACACCCCATGAAGCTCTGCGGTTTCGACGTCGGCATCGGCCAGCCTTTCTTTCTGATCAGCGGCCCGTGCGTGGTCGAAAGTGAACAGCTGCAAATGGACGTGGCCGGGCAGCTGAAGGACATCACTTCGGCACTCGGCATCCCGTTCATCTTCAAGAGCAGCTACGACAAGGCCAACCGCAGCAGCGGCAACACCTTCCGCGGCCCCGGCATGGAACGCGGACTGGAAATATTGGCCAAGGTGCGGCGCGAACTGCAGGTGCCCATCCTGACCGACGTGCACAGCGAAGCCGAAGTGCCGGCCGTGGCAGCGGTGGTCGACGTGCTGCAGACGCCCGCCTTCCTGTGCCGGCAGACCGACTTCATCCGCGCCGTGGCACAAAGCGGCAAGCCGGTGAACATCAAGAAGGGCCAGTTCCTGGCACCGCAGGACATGAAGAACGTGATCGACAAGGCCCGCGCCGCAGCGCGCGAAAAAGGCCTGCCCGAGGACAACTTCATGGCCTGCGAACGCGGCGTGAGCTTTGGCTACAACAACCTGGTCAGCGACATGCGCAGCCTGGCCATCATGCGCGACACGGGTGCGCCCGTGGTCTTCGACGCCACACACAGCGTGCAGTTGCCCGGCGGGCAGGGCACCAGCAGCGGTGGCCAGCGCGAATTCGTGCCCGTGCTGTCGCGCGCAGCCGTGGCCGTGGGCGTGGCCGGTCTCTTCATGGAAACCCACCCCGACCCGGCGAACGCCATGAGCGATGGCCCCAACGCCGTGCCGCTGAAGCACATGAAGGCGCTGCTGGAACAGCTTTTGGCGCTGGACCGCGTGGTCAAGACTCAACCCCTGCTAGAAAACGATTTCAGTTGCTGAAGTCGGGATCCGAGAATTCGAAACTGAGAGAAAGAGACCTTGCATGAGCGCCATCGTTGACATCGTCGGCAGGGAAATCCTGGACAGCCGCGGCAACCCCACCGTCGAATGCGACGTGCTGCTGGAAAGCGGGACCATGGGGCGGGCGGCCGTGCCCAGCGGGGCCAGCACCGGCAGCCGCGAAGCCATCGAGCTGCGCGACGGCGACAAGTCCCGCTACCTGGGCAAGGGCGTGCTGCGCGCGGTGGAGCACATCAACACCGAGATCAGCGAATCGGTGCTGGGGCTGGATGCCTCTGAACAAGCCTTCCTGGACAAGACCCTGATCGACCTGGACGGTACCGACAACAAGAGCCGCCTGGGCGCCAATGCCACGCTGGCCGTGAGCATGGCCGTGGCCCGCGCTGCAGCCGAAGAAAGCGGCCTGCCGCTGTACCGCTACTTCGGCGGCATGGGCCGCATGAGCCTGCCGGTGCCGATGATGAACGTCATCAACGGCGGCGCGCATGCCAACAACAACCTGGACCTGCAGGAACTGATGATCATCCCGGTGGGCGCACCCACCTTCCGCGAAGCGGTGCGTTATGGCGCCGAGGTCTTCCATGCGCTGAAGAAGATCATCGACGCCAAGGGCATGAGCACGGCGGTGGGCGACGAAGGTGGCTTCGCGCCCAGCGTGGCCAGCCATGAAGCGGCTATCCAGATGATCCTGGAAGCCATCGACAAGGCCGGCTATACCGCCGGCGAACAGATCGCCATCGGCCTGGACTGCGCCGCCAGCGAGTTCTACAAGGACGGCAAGTACGTTCTCGAAGGCGAAGGCCTGCAGCTGAGTGCGGCCGAGTGGACCGACATCCTGGCCACCTGGGTCGACAAGTACCCGATCATCAGCATCGAAGACGGCATGCACGAAGGCGACTGGGACGGCTGGAAGCACCTGAACGAACGCCTGGGCAAGAAGGTACAGCTGGTGGGCGACGACCTGTTCGTCACCAACACCAAGATCCTGCAGCGCGGCATCGACGAAGGCGTGGCCAACAGCATCCTGATCAAGATCAACCAGATCGGCACGCTGACCGAGACATTCAGCGCCATCGAGATGGCCAAGCGCGCCGGCTGGACCAATGTCATCAGCCACCGCAGTGGCGAGACCGAGGACAACACCATCGCCGACATCGCGGTCGGCACCAACGCCGGGCAGATCAAGACCGGCAGCATGAGTCGCAGCGACCGCATCGCCAAGTACAACCAGTTGCTGCGCATCGAAGAAGACCTGGGCGACGTGGCCAGCTACCCCGGGCGCGCGGCCTTCTACAACCTGCGCTAAGCTCGCGGCACCATGCGTTGGGCCCTCGTCATCACCGCCGTTCTGCTGCTGGCTGTCCAGGCCGACCTGTGGTTCGGCAAGGGCAACTGGCCTTATGTGATGAGCCTGCAGGCCCAGCTGGACCAGCAGCGCAGCGCGAATGCACGCGCCCAGGCCCGCAACGACCGGCTGGCTGCCGAGGTGGCCGACCTGAAAACAGGCCTGGAGATGGTCGAGGACAAAGCAAGGTCCGAACTGGGCATGGTCAAGGCTGACGAGATCCTGGTTCAGGTTCTGCCGCGCCGTCCCTGACCGCGCCAGGGCCTGCGCGCGTGCTCGAAGCCCTGCTGACTGCAGCGCGCCCGCTGCTGGCGCCTGCCTTCACGCTACTGGGCGGCGCCATCACCTGGCTGGAACTCGTCGCCGTGGCCGTTTCGCTGGCCATGGTGCTGGCCAACATGCGCGTGAACCCGCTGGGCTGGCCGCTGGCGATCATCAGTTCGATGATGTACGCACTGCTGTTTGCCGATTTCAAGCTCTACGGTGAAGCCGGCTTGCAGTTCGTGTTCATCAGCGTGGCCTTCTGGGGCTGGTGGCAATGGCTGCGCGGCCGCGGCAGCGACGGCCAGGCCCTGCGCCTGCATCGCCTGACAACGCGCCAGCGCTGGGCCGCAGCAGCCGCCACGCTGGCGGCCTGGCCCTTGCTGGGCGCACTGCTGGCCCGCGCTACCGACAGCGACGTGCCGTACCTGGATGCGCTGCCCACGGTGGGCAGCGTCGCCGGGCAGCTGCTGCTGGCGCGCAAGCTGGTCGAGAACTGGGCCGTGTGGGTGCTGGTAAACCTGTTCAGCGTTGGCCTGTTCGTCTACAAGGCGTTGTGGTTGACAGCGCTGCTCTACGCCCTGTTTGCCCTGCTGTCGGTGCTGGGCTGGCGCGCGTGGCAGGCCCGCCTGGCACGCCAGCCCGCGTGAAGGCCAGGGTGTCATGACCCCAGCGCTGCGCATTGCCATCGTCGGTGCCGAAAGCACCGGCAAGACCACGCTGGCCGGTACTCTGGCGCCGCGGCTGGCGCAGGACACGGGCCTGCGCGTGGCTTGGGTGCCCGAATTGTTGCGCCAGTGGTGCGACAGCGTAGGCCGCACGCCGCAGGTGCATGAACAGGCGGCCATCCTGCGCGGACAGCACGAACGCATCGAAGCCGCCGCTGCCACGCACGACGTCGTGGTCTGCGACACCACGGCGCTGATGACAGCCGTCTACAGCCGCATGGTGTTCGACGACCGCAGCCTGGAACAGCGTGCTGCCGACTTGCAGCGCCGCATGGCCCTGACGCTGCTGACGGCGCTGGACCTGCCCTGGGTGGCCGACGGCCTGCAGCGCGACGGCCCGCAGGTGCGCGAACCGGTGGACACGCTGCTGCGCGAGCTGTTGATGCGCCACCGGCTGCCCTGGGCCCTGGTGCAGGGCCAGGGGCCGGCGCGGCTGGAATCAGCGGTGGACGCACTGGCACCGCTGCTGCGCCAGCGGCTGCTGGACGCAGGCGGCGGTTCCGGCAGCACGGGTCTTTTCACGCGGCTGCAGGGCCGCAACGCACAAGCCCAGGCCCGCAGCTGGCGCTGCGAACACTGCGACGACCCGGCCTGCGAACGCCGCAGCCGCGCCGCAGCAGGCTCGGGCTACTGAACCGCCGGGCTGGAAGGCGGCTGGTCGCGCACGGGCGTGAACAGCTCGCCCACGTCGACAGCGTCGAAGCGGTACTGCACGCCACAGAATTCGCAGCCCACTTCGACCAGGCCGCGTTCGGCAATCAGGCTGTCACTTTCCTCGCGGCCCAGGCCGCGCAGCATGCCTTGCACCCGTTCACGCGAACAGGTACAGGCGAATCGCGGGCGCTCGGGTTCGAACACGCGCAGTGTCTCTTCCCAGAACAGGCGGTGCAGGATGCGGTCGGCCGGCAGTTCCAGCAGTTCCTGCGGCGTCAGCGTGGCAGCCAGCATCGCGATGCGGTTGAAGCCTTCGCTCAGGCCGATGTCGTCTTCGTTGCGGCGCTGTGTGCCTTCCAGGTTGCCGCTGCCTTCTACCGGCAAGCGCTGGATCAGCAGCCCGGCGGCCACTTCGTCGTTGGCGGCCAATACCAGCCGCGTGTCCAGCTGTTCGCTCTGCAGCATGTAGTGCTCCAGCACTTCGGACAGCTGCTGCAGCGGTTCGCGCTGGTCGCCATGCAGGGCCACCACACCCTGGTAGGGCTGCTGGCCGGGCTGGCGGTCCTGCGGGTCCAGGGTGATGGCACAGCGGCCCTGGCCGTGCACGTTCACCAGGGCTTCCAGCTGCGCGCCGGCGGGCACGTCGCCCACCACCTTGGCCGTGGCGCGGAAGCGCTGGTCGGCCTGCACTTCGGCCACGGCCAGCTTCACCGGGCCGTCGCCGTGCAACTGCAGCACCAGGGCGCCGTTGAACTTGATGTTGCCCTGCATCAGCGTGCCGGCAGCCAGCATCTGGCCGAGCAGGCTGCGCACTTCGGCCGGGTAGGCGGCTTCGGGCCCGCGGCGGCGCAGCACTTCCTGCCAGCCGTCGGTCAGCCGTACCAGCATGCCGCGCACGGGCTGGCCTTCGAACAGGAACTTGGTGAGTTCAGACATCAGTCGATTCTTTTCAGCTGCGCGGCATAGCGCCGCGCGTTCTGCACATAGTGCGCCGCACCGGCTTGCATGCGGGCGATCTGGGCAGGTTCCAGCAGGCGCACCACCTTGGCCGGGCTGCCCAGGATGAGCGCGCCGTCCGGGAACACCTTGCCCTCGGTGACCACGCTGCCCGCGCCCACCAGGCAGTTGCGGCCAATCTGTGCGCCGTTCAAGACCACGGCCTGGATGCCCACCAGCGAACCCGCCCCGATGCTGCAGCCATGCAGCATCACCTGGTGGCCGATGGTGACGTCTTCACCCAGGGTCAGCGGGCTGCCCATGTCGGTGTGCAGCACGCTGCCGTCCTGCACATTGCTGCGCGCGCCGATCGTGATCCATTCGTTGTCGCCGCGCAGCACAGCGCCGAACCACACGCTGGCGTCCGCCCCCAGCGCCACGCGGCCAATGACCTGGGCACTGTCGGCCACCCAGGCGCCGGGGGCCAGCTGCGGGGAATCTTCCCCTAGTCGATAGAGAGCCATGGCGCGGTGGCGGCTGCTGCAGGCCGTCGGGGTGGGGAAGCCGATAATTCTAGGGATGGAGCTGCGAACCCAGGCCCTGGCGGTCTTGTGCATGGCCGACCCCGCGCAGAAGGCCGCTGCGGCCCGCGCGCTGGGCGACACCACCCTGCCCGTGGACGCGCAACGCGTGCTGATGCCGCCAGGGCCCTTGCCCGGGCGCCCTGTACGCCCGGTGCTGGTACCGGCGATGGACGTGCCGCGCCGCAGCCCCTTCACCCCGGCAGGCCGCGCCGCCCTGCTGCATGCCGTGGCGCACATCGAATTCAACGCCATCAACCTGGCGCTGGACGCGCTGTGGCGCTTTGCCGGCATGCCCGATGCCTACTACCGCGACTGGCAGCGCGTGGCCACTGAGGAGGCCCTGCACTTCAGCCTGCTGACCGAACATCTGGCGACCCTGGGCTGCGCATACGGCGACCACCCCGCCCACGACGGACTGTGGCTGATGACCGAGCGCACAGCGGGCGACATCGTGGCGCGCATGGCGCTGGTGCCGCGGACACTGGAAGCCCGCGGGCTGGACGCCACCCCGCCGATGCAGGCCAAGCTGGCCAGGGCCGGCGACGCGCGAGCAGTGGCCATCCTGGACATCATCCTGCGCGACGAGATCGGCCATGTGGCCATCGGCAACCACTGGTACCGCTGGCTGTGCGCGCGCGACGGGCTGGACCCGCACGCGCACTACCAGGTGCTGACGCAGCGACACCAGGCCCCCAGGCTGCGACCGCCCTTCAACGATGCGGCACGCAGCGCCGCCGGCTTCACGGGCGCGGAAATTGCTGATCTGTGGACAACGGCCACTGGCGCTGAACCATGCCAGGCCCTGTCGGCCCGTGAATAGCGCACGGTCTGCGGGCCGGCATCAACCCGCCCATTACACTTTGGCACCGCATATTTCCCTGGTGGAACCCACATGAGCGCAATCAACACCCGTCGTTTTCTGCAACTGGCCGGCCTGACGGCAGCCGGGCTGTTCCTGGCCGCTTGCGGCAAGAAGGAACCCGCCCCCGCGGCACCGGCCGCTGCGCCCGTGGCGTCGGCTCCTGCTCCAGCGCCGGTGAAGGTTTACACCGTCGGCACCGACGCGGCCTACGCGCCTTTCGAAAGCCAGAACGAAAAGGGCGAGATCGTCGGTTTCGACATCGACGTGCTGAAGGCCGTGGCCGCCAACGCCGGCTTCGAAGTCAAGTTCGTCAACACCCCCTGGGAAGGCATCTTCAACGCGCTGGGCCAGGGCGACCGGGACATGGTGGTGTCGGCCGTCACCATCACCGACGAGCGCAAGCAGACGATGGACTTCAGCGACCCGTACTTCGACGCGGCGCAGCTGATCGCGGTGAAGGAAGGCAGCAAGGTCGCCAAGTTCGCCGACTTGAAGAAGCTGAAAGTGGGCGTGCAGACCGGCACCACGGGCGACGAAGCCGTGACCAAGCTGCTGGGCAAGACCAGCACCAACATCAAGCGCTTCGAAAGCACGCCCCTGGCGCTGAAGGAACTGGAATCGGGCGGCGTCGACGCCGTGGTGGCCGACAACGGCGTGGTGGTGCACTACGTGGCCAACAATCCGGGCGGCAAGTTCAAGACCGTCAGCGACGCGGAATTCGTACCCGAACAGTACGGCATCGCGCTGAAGAAGGGCAATGCCGAACTGCTGGCCCTGGTGAACAAGGGCCTGGCCGGCATCAAGGCTGACGGCACCTACACCAAGATCTACACCCAGTACTTCGGCGCACCCCCCGCAGCACCGGCTGCTGCGCCGGCACCGGCATCGGCAGCCTCGAAGTAAGCGCAGCCGACGATGGATCTTCGCTGGGAGATCCTCGCCGGCTACGGCCCGCTGTTTGCCACCGGGCTGTGGATGACAGTCCAGCTCACGCTGGTGGCCATCGGCGTGGGCTTGGTGCTGGGCACGATGGCCGGTCTGGTCAGCACTTCGGCCGAGGCTCCGCGCCCGGCATCGGTGGCCGGACGCGGTTTGCTGGTGGCCGCACGTGCCGTCGTCACGGCCTACGTCACCTTCTTCCGCGGCACGCCGCTGTTCGTGCAGATCCTGCTGGTGCACTTCGCGCTCATGCCCACGCTGGTGCACCCCGACCACGGCCTGCTGCTGTCGGGTGACCTGGCACGACAGTTCCGACAGGAACACGGTGCCTTCCTGTCGGGCTGCGTGGCGCTGTCTCTGAACGCTGGCGCCTACATCAGCGAGATTTTTCGCGCTGGCATCCTGAGCATCCACCGCGGGCAGACGCAGGCGGCCTACAGCGTCGGCCTCACCCACGCCCAGGCCATGCGCTTCGTGGTGCTGCCACAGGCCTTCCGCCGCATGATGCCGGCGCTGGTGAACGAGGGCATCACGCTCATCAAGGACTCGTCCCTGGTCTCGGCCATCGGCCTGGCGGAACTGGCGCTGGCGGCACGCACTGTCGCGGGTGCCTATTCCCGCTACTGGGAACCCTATCTGGCGATCTCGCTGCTGTACCTGGTGCTGACGCTGACGCTGACGCTGCTAGCGAAGAAGCTGGAAGCGCCGGAGCACCTGCGCGGTCGCTGACGGCCTGCCCGACGGCGCCGGCAGGCGTCTCCCCCTAGGCAAGTGTTGCGAGAAAGCTGCGGAAATGCCCCCCATTTGCACTCCGCGCTGCCCCTGATCGGGTTTTCACGGGGGCAGCACGTAAACTGCGTCAGTCGTTGGGCTGGCGGGCAACCGTGAAGTCCTCCGCAAGTTTCGATCACCTAGCGAGGCATACCATGAAGCAAACCTATCTCGTCGCCGCCCTGGCGCTGCTGGCCGCCGGCACCGCATCTGCGCAATCGAGCGTCACCGTCTACGGCCGGCTGAACGCCACCCTGGAATCGCAAAAGAACATCAACGCCGCTGGCACCCAGCGCGTGCTGCAGAACAACGCTTCCCGCCTGGGCTTCAAGGGCGTTGAAGACCTCGGCGGCGGCCTGAAGGCCGAGTTCTTCCTGGAGCACCGCTTCAACGTCGACACCGGCACGACCACCTCTGGCGCCTTCTGGGCCGGCGACTCGTACGTCGGTCTGTCGGGTGGCTTCGGTTCGATCAAGCTGGGCCGTCTGACCAGCGCCGCTTACTACGCGACCGCCGACTACATCAGCTACCACAACCACGACACCGGCACGTCGGAAGACAAGCTGTACACGTACCTGGGCCAGAACGCCAACACGATCTCGTACACGACGCCCAGCATCGGTGGCCTGACTGCCGAGGTCTCGGTGTCTGCTGCTGAAAGCTCGGCTGCTGGCGCCATCGGCAACAAGGTGGCCAACCTGGCCCTGAACTACAGCCTGGGTGCTCTGCAACTGGGTCTGGGTTACGAGCGCAAGGCCGGCGACCGCGACCAGCAGATCGCGATTCGTGCCAACTACGAAATCGGCGCCCTGTTGATCGGCGGCTACTACCAGCGCAGCGACGACAAGGGCCTGGGTGGCCTGGGCAAGCGCGACGCTTATCGCCTGTCGGCCATGTACACCGTGGGCGCTTCGGAGTTCCACGGGAACTACGGCTCGGCGGACGACTGGAGCAAGCTGGCCAACAGCGACGCCAGCCAGTACACCTTCGGCTACAACTACAACCTGAGCAAGCGCACCAAGCTGTACGGCTTCTACACCGTCGTCGACAACAGCCGCAACCTGCCTTACTTCGGCATTGCCGGTCGCAAGGCCAGCAGCATCGCTGCCGGCATCCGCCACAACTTCTGATCGGGTTTCCCCTTTCAGCGAAGAGCCGGCCCCTGAGCCGGCTTTTTTCATGGCGGCGCCGCCACTCGAGCGCCGCACACCGCCACAACCCTTCAGCCGCGCGGATGGTGCTGCCCGTGCAGCGCCTTCAGGCGCTCGCGCGCCACGTGGGTGTAGATGGTGGTGGTGCCGATATCGGCGTGGCCCAGCAGCATTTGCACTGCGCGCAGGTCGGCGCCGTGGTTCAGCAGATGCGTGGCGAAGGCATGGCGCAGGGTGTGTGGCGATAACGGCGCGGTGATGCCCGCTTGCAGCGCATAGCGCTTGATCAGGCGCCAGAACATCTGCCGCGTCATGCCCGCCCCGCGCGCGGTGACGAACAGCGCGTCGCTGGCCTGCCCGTGCAGGATGGCCCGTCGCCCTTCTTTCAGGTAGCGCTCCAGCCAGTCCTGCGCCTCGGCCCCGAAGGGCACCAGGCGTTCACGCGCGCCCTTGCCCGCCACCTGCAACACGCCCTGGTTCAGGCCCAGCTGCACGGTCTTCAGGCCCACCAGTTCGCTCACCCGCAAGCCGCTGGCGTACATCAGCTCGATCATGCTGCGGTCGCGCAGGCCCAGCGGATGCGCCGGGTCCGGGGCCGCCAGCAGTGCCACGACTTGTGCCTCGGACAGCGCCTTCGGCACCCGCAGCGGCTGCCTAGCCGCCAGCAGCTTGAGCGTCGGGTCGATGGCCACGTGCCTTTCGCGCAGGGCCCAGCGGTAGTAGCGGCGAAACACCGTCAGCCGCCGGTTCGCGGTGCTGGCCCGCGTGCCGGCGTGGCGCGCCAGTGCAAAGCCCAGCAGGTCGGCTTCGCTGCACTCGTCCAGGGTCTTGACCTGTTCCTGCGCCAGCCAGGCCGACAACTGCTGCAAATCGCGCCGGTAGGCCGACAGCGTCAGCGGCGACAGCCCGTCCTCGATCCACAGGGCGTCGATGAAGCGGTCGATCGCTGCCTGGCTGTCGACGCCGGCTGCCAAGGCTATTCCAGTGACAGCTTCTGCCGCGCGACCACGTCCTTGTAGACCTCGAACTCAGCCTTGATCTGGCGCGCGAATTCATCGGGCGTGTTCAGGACCATCACCGAGCCCGTGTCTTCGATGCGCTTGCGCACGTCGGGCAATTCCGCCGTGCGCTTGATAGCCGCGGCCACGCGGTCGACCACGTCCTTCGGCAGGCCCTTGGGGCCCAGGATGCCGTAGTAAGCCATGCGGTTGACGGGCTCAAGGCCCACGTCCTTGAAGGTCGGGATGTTCGGCAGCTGGCTCAGCCGGTTGGGCGCCGCCACGACGATGGCGATCAGCCGCCCGTCGCGGATGAAGGGCAGCGCCGACGGCATGTTGTCGAAGATGATGGGCACCTGCCCAGCCACGGTGTCGGTCAGCGCCGGGCCTGCACCGCGGTAGGGGATGTGGGTGATGAAGGTGCCCGACAGGCTCTTGAACAATTCCATCTGCAGGTGGCCGATGCCGCCCGTGCCCGAACTGGCGAAGCTGTACTTGCCCGGGTTCTTCTTCACCTCGGCCAGGAAACCCTTGAAGTCGCGCGCTGGAAAGCTGGGGTGCACCGCGATGACGTTGGGTGTGGCGGCGATGTTGATGATGGGCGTGAAGTCGACGGTCGGGTCGTAGCCGATCTTCTTGTTGATGGCCGGGTTGGCCGCGGTGGTCGAGACCGTGGCCATGCCCAGCGCGTAGCCATCGGCCGGCGCCTTGATGAGCTCGAGCGCACCGATCGACCCGCCGCCGCCGCCGCGGTTTTCCACCAGAAGGTTCTGGCCCAGTGCCAGGTTGGCCTTTTCGGCCACCACACGGGCAATGATGTCGGTGGTGCCGCCAGGGGCGAAGGGCACGATCAGGCGTATAGGCTTGACCGGGTAGGCCTGCGCCTGTGCGGTGGTGTGGGCCGCCAGCAGGGTGGCGGCCAGGGCGATGAGGTGTTGGCGTCGGTTCACGGTGTCTCCAGGGGTTGAGGCAGGGGCTGGCTTCAGGGGCTGGCACGCCAGGCACTTGCGGCCGCTGCGGCGGTGATGTTCAGGCGTTCAAACGCTCAGCTCTTCTGCCCGAGCAGCCCCGCCTTCAGCTTTTCATCGTAGGGGCGCTGGCCCACGAAAGACCGCAGCACGGCAGCGAAAAGGTCGTCACCCTGCACGGTTTCGCCGCGCAGTTTGCCATTCACGCGCAGGCTCAAACCCCGACCCGGCTCATGGTCCAGATTGACAACGTCACCCGTTTTCACCTGGCCCAGGGCCGACACCAGGCTTGCGAACTGGGCCAGCCGGCCCTGCATCGTGGCCAGCTGATCGGGGCTGCTGTTGCGGGCCACGCCCTTGTTCAGCGCCTTGACGAACTCTTCGGCCGGCACGTCCTTCAGCATGCGGATCTGCAGCCGCTTCGGGCCCGGCATGTCCACCGCCTGCGCAGGCGTGGTGGCGGGCGCCGGCAGGTACAGGCCGGCGGCATAGCCCTTGAACCAGGCCACGGCGCGCACGCCCGTGCCGTTCAGGCGCAGCGCACTGCCCGCCAGTTCTGACTGGCCTTCGAACCACTGGCCTTCCACCTGCACCCGCGCCGCGGGCGCTGCCGGTGCCGCCTGAGCCCAGGCCACCGGTGGCAGGCTGAGCATGACGCCGCACAGCAGCCACACAGTCGGCCGCAAACCCTGGCGGCGTAAAGGCATCACTGGCGCGCAGCGGCACAGCGCGGGCTTGAACATCGGCGTTGACGTGAACCTGGGCATCGGCATGGGCCCGTGCGTGGGCCCGGGCAAGTGCATGAACATGGGCGCGATCGTAGTGCGCGCGGCACGGGCCGCCGCCTGCCGATGGCAGACTCGCCGCATGGCCACTCATCCGCTGCTGCTGCTGCCGGACTTCCTGCTCATCTGCATCGGCTGGCTGCTGTGCCGCACGACGATGCTCAACCGCCCGGTCTGGGAAGGGGTGGAGAAGCTCGTCTACTACGTCCTGTTCCCGGCCCTGCTGTTCCAGGCCATCGTGCGCAACCCTCTGCAGCCCATGGCAGCCCTGCCGCTAGTGGGTTGCGGCCTGCTGATCGTGGGCACGGGCGTGCTGCTGGCCTATGCCGTGGCGCACTGGCGGGGCGTGGACCCGCGGTTGCATGCCTCGGGTGCTCAGACTGCGTTCCGCTTCAATTCCTACGTCGCGCTGGCTTTGGCCGAGCGCCTGGCCGGCACCGCCGGCGTGGCCTGGACGGCGCTGCTGGTGGCCGTATGCGTGCCGCTGGCCAATGTGGCGGCGGTCTGGCCGATGGCACGCCAGGGGGGGCAGCGCACCTGGCATGAACTGGCACGCAACCCGCTGATCCTGTCCACCGCGGGTGGCCTGCTGTGCAACCTGCTGGGGCTGAAGCTGCCCGAACTGGCGGCCACCACGCTGGCACGCGTGGGCGCAGCGGCCCTGCCGCTGGGGCTGATGGCCGTGGGCGCCGGACTGCGCATGGGCGCGCTGCGCGAAGGCCCTCAGCTGGCAGCGGCGCTGCTGGCCATCCGCCATGCCGTGCTGCCCCTGCTGGCTGTGGCCCTGGTGCTAGGTCTGCAGCTGCCGGCCGGGCAACAGGCGGTGCTGGTGGCCTTCGCCGCGCTGCCCACCGCTTCCAGCGCCTACGTACTGGCTGTGCGCATGGGCGGACATGGCGCCTATGTCAGCGGGCTGGTGACGCTGTCGACCCTGATCGCCATGGTCGGGCTGCCCCTGGCGCTGGGCCTGCTGCACTGGCTGGGTTGACTAAGCCCCCGACCCGTCGGCCAGCGCCCAGGCGATGTGCTCGCGCACCAGGGCGTCGGCCGCAGGCCAGGCCGACTGCAGCGCTGCGCGGATAGCGGCCGCTGTGTCGGCAGCGCCGGTTGCAAGATCTGCTGCCTGGCCGGCGCCGCGGGCCACGTCGGTGGCCGAAGGCTCAGCGCGCAGCGCATTGCCCAGCGCCACCGCCAGGTTGCGGCGCCAGCGCTGGAAGCCGATGCGGCGGATGGCACTGCCTTCGGTGTGGCGCAGGAAGGCCGGCTCGTCCCAGGCCCACAGCTGCAGCAGCTGCGGCTGGTCCAGGCCCGGGCGCACGTCGAAGTCGGGCAGCGGGCTGCGCTGGGCGTATTTGTTCCAGGGGCACACCAGCTGGCAGTCGTCGCAGCCGTAGATGCGGTTACCCACCAGCGGGCGCAGTTCTGGTGCGATGGGCCCGGCGTGTTCGATCGTCAGATAGCTGATGCAGCGCCGCGCGTCCAGCCGATAGGGCGCCACGATGGCCGCCGTGGGGCAGGCGCTGATGCAGGCTGTGCAGCTGCCGCAATGGGCGTCGGTTGGCGCGGTCAGCGGCAGCGGCAGGTCGGTATAGATCTCGCCCAGGAAGAACATCGAACCCGCGTCGCGGTGCAGCGCCAGGGTGTGCTTGCCGCGCCAGCCGATGCCGCTGCGGCTGGCCAGTTCCACTTCCAGCACGGGGGCGGAATCGGCAAACACGCGATGGCCGATAGGCCCCACTTCGGCCTGCAGCCGCAGCGCCAGCTTCTGCAGGCGCTGGCGCATGACCTTGTGATAATCGCGGCCGCGGGCATAGACGGACACCACGGCCTGTCCGGGCTGGTCCAGCCGCGCCTGTTCCCGCGCGGCCCAATCGGGCGCTGCGGCCTGCGGCAGGTAGTTCATGCGCGCGGTGATCACCCGCACCGTGCCGGGCACCAGTTCAGCGGGCCGGGCGCGCCGCAGCCCGTGCGTGGCCATGTAGCCCATGCCGCCGTGAAAGCCCGCTGCCAGCCAGGCCAGCAGCCCGGCTTCGGCCGTGGCAAGGTCGATGTCGGCAACACCGATCTGGGAGAATCCCAGCCCATGCGCCCATCCCTGCAGCTGTGCCAGCAGTGGCGAATCCGATAGCTCCGCAGTTTGATGCTGCCCCTGCATGCACCGATTCTAGAAACCCGTCAGCTGCGCTGGCGGGACGAATCCGACTGCCAGGCCTTTGCCGCCCAGCTGGCCACCCGGCCGGCCTTGCGCACGGCCTTCATCAGCCTGCATGGCCCGCTGGGGGCGGGCAAGACCAGCCTGGTGCGCCACCTGCTGCGCGCCCTGGGCGTGCAGGGGCGCATCAAGAGCCCCACCTACGCGGTGCTGGAACCACACCAGGCCGGCGGCCTGGCGATTTCCCATTTCGACTTCTACCGCTTCAGCGACCCGCGGGAATGGGCCGACGCGGGCTTTCGAGAAACCTTCGCCCAACCCGGCCTGAAGCTGGCCGAATGGCCCGAGAAAGCCGCCGGCATGCTGCCGGGTGCTGACCTGGCCGTGCACCTGGAGCCCGGTGACGACGACAGCGAACGCCGGGTCACGCTGCAGGCCTACACGGCCATCGGGCGGGCTCTTCTGGCGTGAAGCTACCCCCGCGTCCGCTGCTGCTGCCCCGCCGCCGCGCGCTGGCCCGCCTGGGCAGCGCCGTGCTGCTGCTGGGCACGGCGCAGATCGCCCGCGGCGCGGCCATCCTGGCGGTGCGTGTCTGGCCAGCGAAGGCCTACACGCGGGTGACGATCGAGTCCGACACCCCACTGGTGGCGCGCCATCAGGTCACCGAAATGCCCTACCGCCTGGTGGTGGACATCGACGGTCTGGAACTGCGCGACGCGCTGCGCGAACTGGTGGGCAAGGTGCGGCCCGACGACCCCTACATCGCCGGGGTGCGCGTGGGCCAGTACCAGCCGCGCGTGGTGCGGCTGGTGTTCGACCTGCGCCAGGCCATCCGGCCGCAGCAGTTCACGCTGGCGCCCGTGGCGGCCTACCAGCAACGGCTGGTGTTCGACCTGTACCCGGTGCAGGAAACCGACCCGCTGCTGGCCCTGCTGCGCGACAAGGAAGCGGCCGAAGCGCTTGCCGCCCGGGCCGTGCAGGACGCGCTGGGCGAGCTGATCGCGCGCATCGAACAGCCTGCAAACGCCGCCGCACCTGCACCGGCAGCCGCCGCGGCGGCAGCGTCGGCCCCCGCAGCCCTCTCTGCACCAGCGGCTTCAGCCGCAGCCCTATCCGCACCAGCGGCTTCAGCGCCCGCCCTGCTGCCCGCCCCGTTCAGCACGCCAGCGCCAGCGCCAGCACCTGAGCCCCCCACGCCTGCCGAACGGCGGCGTGTGGACCGGCTGGTGATCGTGGCACTGGACCCTGGCCATGGGGGTGAGGACCCAGGCGCCATCGGCCCCACCGGTCTGCGCGAAAAGGACGTCGTGCTGGCCATCGCGCTGCAGCTGCGCGAACGCCTGAACGCACTGCCCGGCGTGCGCGTGATGCTCACCCGCGATGGCGACTACTTCGTGCCGCTGAACGAACGCGTGCGCAAGGCCCGGCGCGTACAGGCCGACCTGTTCATCAGCATCCACGCCGACGCCTTCATGCGCCAGGAAGCGCGTGGCGCCAGCGTCTACGCGCTGTCCACCAGCGGCGCCAGCAGCGCCGCCGCGCGCTGGATGGCGCAGCGCGAGAACTCGTCAGACCAGGTCGGCGGCGTGAACGTGGCCGGCGTGAAGGACCGCCAGCTGCTGCAGGCGATGCTGGACATGTCGACCACGGCGCAGATCAAGGACAGCCTGAAGCTGGGTCGCGAAGTGCTGGGCCCGCTGGGCCGGGTGGGGCGGCTGCACAAGCGCCAGGTGGAACAGGCCGGCTTCGCGGTGCTGAAGGCGCCAGACATCCCCAGCATCCTGGTCGAGACCGCCTTCATCTCAAACCCCGATGAAGAAGCCCAGCTGCGCGACCCGGCCTACCGGCGCGAACTGGTCGACGCCATCACCAGCGGCGTACGCAACTACTTCGCCCGCAACCCGCCTTTGGCCCGCCAGCGGCCCATCTGAGTGCGGCTGGCGCACCAGCAGGCGCGCAGGGTCAGCGCCCCAGGTAGCGCTTGCGCCAGAAGAAGCTCACCAGGCCCACGCCCACCGCCACCATCAGCGCGAAGGCCACCCAGAAACCCGTGGCGGAATGGATCAAGGGCAGGCTGTCGAAGTTCATGCCGAAGAAGCCTGTGATCAGGTTCAGCGGCAGGAAGATGGCCGTCAGCACGGTCAGCGTGCGCATGATGTCGTTGGTGCGGTGGCCCAGGGCGCTGAAGTGCATCTGCACGGACGTCTCGGCGCTCTGTTCCAAGCGGCGCACATGGCCCAGTACCCGTTCCACATGTTCCAGCACGTCGCGCGAACGCACGCGCAGCAGTTCACGTTCGCGGCGCTTGTCGGGCTCGGTCTCGTCTGGCCATTCGTCCAGCGCGTCGATCCATTCCTGCACGGCGGCACGCTGGTCTTCGCAGGTGTCTTCCAGCATGTGCAGTGCGTTGCGTGAATCCAGCAGCACCTGCCAGTCGTTGAAGCCGCTGCGCGGGTTCAGCAATTCCTGCTGCAGGTAGCCCAGCTGGCGGGTGAGCAGGCGCCGCAGGTCCAGGTAGCTGTCGACCATGTGGTTCACCATGCGCAGCATCAGGTCGGCAGGGCTGGCAGGCAGGCGTGCGCTGCCGCGCTGGTCGCGCGCATCGCGGTCGACCACCAGGCCGGCCATGCGCTGGGCGAAGTGATCGCGCACGGCACAATCGGTGGGGTGGACGGTGACGAGCACGCGGTCGAAGACCGCAAAGCCCACCGGGCTGGTGTCGATGGCGTCCAGCGCCTGCTTGGCCGACGCCAGCGTGCCATGGGCTTCGTCGATGAACAGTGCGGCGCTGCCCGCCCCCGCGGCCAGGCGGCGGAACACCATCAGGTCGTACCAGGACGTGTAGTCGAAATGGCTGGGCAGCTGGTTGTTCAGCAGGTCGGCCAGGTGCAGGTCCACCAGCTGACCGCCTGTCCAGCACTGCAGCGCTGCCTGAACATCGGGCGTCGACACCTCGAATTCGCGCCGTGCGCTGCCCACCCACAGGAAGCCATCTGCGGGCAATGTTGCGGGCATCGACGGCAGTTCCAGGAACTGGTCGTTGGTGATGTGGAAGATGCGCATGCGCCCCGAATCCCGCCCTGGCCCTGCTGTCAGCAGCCGGGGCTTCAGGCCTGGCGGACGAGGCGCGCCGCGTCCAGCGCGAAGTAAGTCAGCACGCCGTCGGCACCGGCACGTTTGAAGGCCAGCAGGCTTTCCATCATCACCGCGTCGTGGTCCAGCCAGCCGTTGGCGGCCGCGGCCTTGAGCATCGCGTATTCGCCGCTCACCTGGTAGGCGAAGGTGGGCACGCGGAATTCGTCCTTCACGCGGCGCACGATGTCCAGGTACGGCATGCCGGGCTTGACCATCACCATGTCGGCACCTTCGGCGATGTCCAGCGCCACTTCGCGCAGGGCTTCGTCGGTGTTGCCCGGGTCCATCTGGTAGACCTTCTTGTCGGCACGCCCCAAGTTGCCCGCGCTGCCCACGGCGTCGCGGAACGGGCCGTAGAAGGCGCTGGCGTACTTGGCGCTGTAGGCCATGATGCGGGTGTGGATGGCGCCGCGCGATTCAAGCTCCGCGCGAATCGCTCCAATCCTGCCGTCCATCATGTCGCTGGGCGCCACGATGTCCACGCCCGCCTGCGCCTGTACCAGGGCCTGCTGGCGCAGCACGGCCACGGTGCTGTCGTTGACGATGTAGCCGGTGTCGTCCAGCAGCCCGTCCTGGCCGTGGCTCGTGTACGGGTCCAGCGCGACATCGGTCAGGATGCCCAGCTGCGGGAAGCGGCGCTTCAGTTCGCGCACCGCGCGCGGCACCAGGCCGTCGGGGTTGGTGGCCTCGATGCCGTCGGGCGTCTTCAGTTCCTTGGCGATGACGGGGAACAGTGCCATCACCGGTACGCCCAGTGCCACGCACTGTTCAGCCAGGCCGTAGATGCCATCCAGGCTGCGGCGCTGCACACCGGGCATGCTGGCCACGTCTTCGACTCGCCGTTCGCCGTCGAGCACGAACACCGGCAGGATCAGGTCTTCACTGCCCAGCCGGTGTTCGCGCACCAGGGCGCGTGTGTAGGCATCACGGCGCAGACGGCGCGGCCGGCTGCTGGGAAAGGGCGGGGGGGTGTGCATGCGCGGGCTGGTCGGTTGTGCCCGCCACGCCGGGCCACAACGGCTTGCAATTCCTTGCGCCATGCGGTCTGTGCTGCGGTAAAGGGCTGCGTTACTATTCGTCCGGGATGATAGCCGTCAGGCTGTTGTTCCCCTGCTTTTCCTCCCTGAGCAGGCGCCTTAGCGTGATGACAGCGATAAGGCTTGCAGGCCCTGGCCCCGTGCCAGGGCCTCTTTTTTTGCGCAGCAGCATGCCGTGACGGCCCGCGGCGCCCCCTGCGCATAATCGTCACGATGAGTTCCGCTTACCTCTGGGTCAAGGCCTTCCACATCGTGTTCGTCGCCAGCTGGTTTGCTGGTCTGTTCTACCTGCCGCGCCTGTTCGTGAACCTGGCGATGGTGCCGCCCGACAGCCATGCCGAACGCGAACGCCTGCTGCTGATGGCGCGCAAGCTGTACCGCTTCTCGGGCCTGCTGATGGTGCCGGCCCTGGTGCTGGGCGCCTGGCTGTGGCTGGGCTTCGGTGGCGGCTTCCTGCGCAGTGGCTGGATGCACGCCAAGCTTCTGCTGGTGCTGGGCGTGATCGGCTACCACCACATGTGCCGCAAGCTGCTGCGCGGGTTCGAGACCGGCGGCAACCGCCGTACGCACAAGTGGTACCGCCTGTTCAACGAAGCCTCGGTGCTGCTGTTCGCCGCCATCGTGGTGCTGGTGGTGGTCAAGCCCTTTTAGGCCCACCCCACGTGCCCGACGCCCTGCCCGCCGCCGGCCAGCGCCAGCGCAGCTCGGCCACCCCACTGGCCTGGGCCTATGTGGCCCTGGTGCTGTACGCCAGTCTCTACCCCTTCAGCGACTGGCGCTGGCCCCCGGGCCTGGCCCTGGCCGACCTGGCGCTGCTGCCCTGGCCGCCGTGGATCGACCACTACGACATGGTCTTCAACCTGCTGGGCTACGCCCCGCTGGGGGCGCTGGTGTTCCTGGCCCTGCGCCGCGCCGCGCCCATGGCGCTGGCGCTGGCAGCGGCCGTGCTACTGCCAGCCGGGTTGTCATATGCCAGTGAACTGGCGCAGCAGTTCCTGCCCGGCCGCCACCCTTCGCTGAAGGACCTGGCCCTGAACGCCGGCGGCGCGGCGACCGGCGCGCTGCTGGCTGGCGCTGCCATGGCGCTGGGCTTGCTGCGGCGCTGGCAGCGCATGCAGCGACGCTGGTTCCTGCCCCACAGCGCCGGAGCGCTGGCCCTGCTGGCGCTGTGGCCGGCTGCCCTGCTCTTTCCGGCCCCTGTACCGCTGGGCCTGGGCCAGGGCCTACCCCTGCTGCGCGACAGCCTGGCGCAGCTGCTGGACGGCGTGGCTTGGGCGGAACCGGCCCATGCGCTGCTGGCGGCTTCCAGCAGCGCCGGCCCGCCGCTGCGGCCGCTGGGCGAAACCCTGGTCACGGCGCTGGGGCTGCTGGCACCGTGCCTGGTGGCCTACAGCGCAGCGCGCCCGGGCTGGCGGCGCCTGCTGCTGGCCGGCGGGGCGCTGGGCCTGGCACTGGCCGGCATGACGCTGTCCACGGCGCTGAACTACGGCCCCGCGCACGCCCTGGCCTGGCTCACGCCCCACGCGGTGCCGGGGCTGGCCTGCGGGCTGCTGGCGGCCACGCTGCTGGCGCCGCTGCCGCCGCGCCTGGTGGCGGGTGTGGGCCTGATGGCGCTGACCGGGCTGGTTGCAGGCGTCACACAGGCGCCCGACGACCCCTATTTCGCGCAGTCGCTGCAGGCCTGGGAACAAGGCCGCTTCGTGCGCTTCCACGGGCTGGCCCAGTGGCTGGGCTGGCTGTGGCCTTTCGCCGCCATGGGCTGGCTGCTGGCCCGGCTGGCCCAGCGCAGGCCGGAGGCCTGAAACCCGCTGCCTACAATCCTGCGCATGAGCTATTACAAGCACCACGTCTTCTTCTGCCTAAACCAGCGCAGCAATGGCGAAGCGGCCTGCGCGCAGCACGACGCCCAGGCCGGCTTCGACCACTGCAAGCAGCGCGTGAAGGCCGAAGGCCTGGCCGGGCCGGGCGGCGTGCGCGTGAACAAGGCTGGCTGCCTGGACCGCTGTGCCGGTGGCCCGGTGGCCGTGGTCTACCCGGAAGGCACCTGGTACACCTTCGTCGACCAGCAGGACATCGACGAGATCGTCGACCAGCACCTGAAAAACGGCCAAGTTGTCGAACGGCTGCTGCTGGCACCCGACGTCGGCCGCTGAGCATGAACGCAGGCACCCGGCGCGGGACCGTGGCCGGCCCCGCCGGGCTGCTGGTAACCGCCGTCGACGAACCCGCGGGCGGCGCTTCACAGGGCCTGGCCTTGCTCTGCCACCCCCACCCGCTGCATGGCGGCACGCTGGACAACAAAGTCGTACAGACCCTGGCACGCGCGTGCGTGGCCCTGGGCTACACCGCGCTGCGGCTGAACTTTCGCGGTGTCGGCGGCTCGGAAGGGGCGTGGGACGAAGGCCGCGGCGAAACCGAAGATGCACAGGCCGTGCTGCTGGCGCACCGCACGGCCGGGCAGCCGCTGCTGATCGGTGGCTTTTCCTTCGGCGCCTTCGTCGCCACGCAGCTGGCGGCACGCCTGGCCGACGGCCGCACACCCGGCGGGGCGGCTGCGCGGCTGGTGCTGGTAGGCCCCGCGGCCAGCCGTTTCAGCTTGGCGCCGGTGCCCGCGCAGACCCTGGTGGTGCATGGCGAAGCCGACGACGTCGTGCCGCTGCAGGCCGTGCTGGACTGGGCGCGCCCACAGGCGCTGCCGGTGGTCGTGGTGCCTGGCGCCGGCCATTTCTTCCATGGGCAGCTGCCGCTGCTCAAGACCATCGTCACCCGCGCCTTGCAGGCGCCTCTTGAAACGTCTTGAACCTTGATGCTTGCCCTGTCTTCGTTGTTTGCCCCTTCACACCCTTCGTGCGCTTCCCGGCAGCGCCAGCACTGGATCGTCCGCCTGGCCCTGGGCCTGCTGCTGGCCAGTTCGCTGGCCGCCCAGGCCCAGGCGCCACAGCCACCCGAGGTGGCGGCACGCCAGTACCTGCTGATCGACCTGGCCAGCAACCAGGTGCTGGCCGAACGCGACGCCGACGCACAGGCCGACCCGGCTTCGCTGACCAAGCTGATGACGGCCTACCTGGTGTTCAACGCCGTGCGCGACAAGAAGCTGGGGCTGGACCAGACGCTGCCGGTCAGCGAACGCGCCTGGTCCGAACGCAAGGGCGGCGGGTCGCTGATGTTCATCGACCCGAAGATGACGCCCAAGGTGGACGAACTGCTGCGCGGCATGATCGTGCAGAGCGGCAACGACGCCTCGGTGGCCCTGGCCGAAGGCGTGGCGGGCAGCGTGGACGCGTTCGTGGCCATGATGAACCGGCAGGTCCAGGCCTGGGGTCTGAAGAACACGCAGTTCAAGAACGTCACTGGCCTGACCGAGGCCGGCCACTACAGCAGCGCGCGCGACGTGGCCACCATCGCCGCGCGCATCATCAGCGAGCACCCGAACTTCTACCCGCTGTACGCGCTGCGCAACTACAGCTTCAACAACATCCGCCAGGACAACCGCAACATGCTGCTGGGCCGCGACCCCAGCGTGGACGGCATGAAGACCGGCTACACCGACACCGCCGGCTACTGCCTGGTGGCCAGCGCGGTGCGCAACATGCCCAACGGCCAGCGCCGGCTGTTGAGCGTGGTGCTGGGCACGGCCAGCCGCGAAGCGCGCGCGGCCGAAAGCCAGAAGCTGCTGAACTGGGGCTACCTGGCCTGGGACGCACTGCGCCTTTTCGACGCCGGCAAGCCAGTGGCCACAGTGCCAGTTTGGAAGGGCACCAGCGCCGAGGTGAAGCTGGGCACGCCCGGCGCGCTGTTCACCACCGTGCCCAAGGGCGAAGGCGAGAAGATCAAAACCACCATCGAGCGCACCGACCCGCTGGTGGCGCCACTGACCGCCGGCCAGCGCGTGGGCACGATCAAGATCAGCACCGCGGCCGGCACCCCGATCGCCAGCGTGCCGCTGGTGGTGCTGGAACCCGTACCGCTGGCCGGTGTCTTTGGCCGCGCCTGGGACGCCATCCGGCTGTGGATCAAGTAATCTGCCCCTGCCCCTGCCCCTGCCCCCTGCCACGCGCCAACCCCATGCTCCGGAGAACCGCCATGCACCTGCCGATGATCAAAGCCCTGGCCCTGCCCGCCCTGGCCCTGAGCTTGACCCTGCCCGCCCAAGCCCAGACCCTGGACAAGGTGAAAGCCAGCGGCAGCATCACCGTGGCTTACCGTGAATCGTCGATCCCGTTTTCCTACCTGGACGACAAGGCCCAGCCCACCGGCTTCGGCTGGGAAATCTGCCAGCGCATCGTCGACGACGTGAAGAAGGCCACCGGCCGCAACGACCTGAAGGTGGCCACCCAGGCCGTGACCAGTGCCAACCGCATCCCGCTGCTGATGAACGGCACCATCGACATCGAATGCGGCAGCACCACCAACAACAGCGACCGCGCCAAGCAGGTGGCCTTTGCCACCAACTACTTCTACACCGGCACGCGGTTGCTGGTGAAGGCCGGTTCGCCAGTCAAGGGCCTGAAGGACCTGGCAGGCAAGAAGCTGGTGTCGACCACCGGCACCACCAACTACCGCATCGTGCGCGGCCTGAACGAAGAACAGAAGATTGGCTTTGAACTGCTGGGCGCGAAAGACCACGCCGAAAGCCAGCTGCTGGTGCAAAGCGGCCGTGCCGATGCCTTCGCGATGGACGACATCCTGCTCTACGGTCTGGCCGCCAGCAGCGCCAACCCGGCCGAATGGGCGGTGGTGGGTGAAGCCATCCAGGTCGAGCCCTATGCCATCATGTTGCGCAAAGACGATCCGAGCTTCAAGGCGCTGGTCGACGGGGTGGTGAACCGGCTGATGGACAGCGGCGAATTCGAACGGCTGTACCGCAAGTGGTTCCAGCAGCCGATCCCGCCCAAGGGCGTGAACCTGAATGCCCCGATGCCCAAGGAACTGCTGGACAACCTGAAGGCCAAGTCGGACAAGCCCGCCACGTGAATCGCCACGTGAATCCGCCACATCAGGCCGCCACCTGAGCCTGGCCCAGCACCGACAAACCCGAGAACCGCGATGAACGACAACCTCGTCTTCCTGAACGGCAGCTACCTGCCGATGGCCAAGGCTCGCGTGCCCGTGCTGGACCGCGGCTTCATCTTCGGCGACGGCATCTACGAAGTCGTGCCGGTGTACGGCCGGCGCCTGTTCCGCTTCGACGAACACATGACCCGGCTGGGCCGTTCGCTGGCGAAGCTGCGCATCGCCAACCCGCATACGCATGACGACTGGTTGGCCCTGTGCCGCACCCTGGTGGCCGCGCGCTTCGACGAAACCGGGGCCGAAGACCAGCTGGTGTACATCCAGGTCACGCGCGGCGTGGCTCCGCGCGACCACGTCATGCCCCAGGGCATCACGCCCACGGTGTTCGCGATGGCCAACCCGATGAAGCCCGCCAGCGCCGAGCAGCGCCACCACGGCGTGGCCTGCACAACGGCGCGCGACTTCCGCTGGGAACGTGGCGACATCAAGAGCACCAGCCTGCTGGGCAACGTGCTGGCGCGGCAGATGTCGGCCGACCATGGCGCAGTGGAGACCATCATGTTCCGCGACGGCTTCCTGACCGAAGCCGCGGCCAGCAATGTGTGGATCGTGCACGAAGGCGCCTTGCTGGGCCCGCCCAAGAGCGACCACGTGCTGGAAGGCATCCGCGTCGAACTGCTGCGCGAGCTGTGCGAAGACTGCGGCGTCGCCTACAACCTGCGCCCCATCCCAGAAGCCGACGTGATGTCGGCCGACGAAGTGCTGCTCAGCTCCGCCACCAAGGAAGTGCTGCCGGTGACGAAGATCGACGGCGAAGGTGTGGGCCACGGCGCCGGCCGCGGCCGCCCAGGCCCGGTGTACGCACGCCTGTTCGAGGCCTACCAGCGCGCCAAGCTGACGATGTCGATCTGACCGGCCCCGCAACCGAAGCGATGCGCGACATCCCGCCCGAACAGAGCCTGATCGAATACCCCAGCGCCTTCCCGATCAAGGTGATGGGCCAGCAGGTCGAAGGCTTCGTCGACGCCATGGTGAGCGTGGCGTTGCAGTTCGACCCCGGCTTCGACGCCGCGAGCATCGAACACCGCCCCAGCAAGACCGGCAAGTACCTGGGGCTGACGCTGACCGTCACCGCCACCAGCCGGGAACAGCTGGACGAGCTTTACCGCACGCTGTCCACGCACCCGATGGTGAAGGTGGTGCTGTAGCGCCCGCAGGCCGCGGCTGAAGGCGGCGCGGTCAAGCGCTGCCGCTTCAGCTGGGCTGTTCGGCGCGCCTGGCGTCCAGTTCACGCAGCTTGCCAGGCGCGGCTTCGTCGCCGGCCTTGGCCGCCAGGTCGTACCAGTAGCGCGCCAGGCGCAGGTCCCGCGGCACGCCGTCGCCCTGTTCGTACATCGACGCGATCAGGTACATCGCACCCACGTCGCCGCCCTTGGCGGCTTCGCGGTACCAGCGGGCCGACTCAGCAGGGTCTTTCGGCTTGCCGCGGCCCAGGAAATAGGCCGTGCCCATCGCCACCTGTGCTTCAACGCTGCCGCTGGTGGCTGCCACTTCGTACCAGCGCAGCGCCAGTGGCAAGTCTCGCGGGCCGAATTCGCCGTTCTCCAGGCTTTGCGCCAGCATGAACTGCGCGGTGACGAAGCCGCCCTCTGCAGCGCGCGTCAGCAGCCGGCGCGCCAGCGGGCGGTCAGGCTGGGGCAGTTCGCCGCGCAGGTGCATCACCGCCAGGTTGTATTCGGCCACCGGTACGCGCTGCGCGGCCAGGGCCTCGAAGGCCGTGCGCGCGGGCTGCAGGCGGCCGGCTTCGTAGTCGCGCAGGGCGGCTTCCACGCGCGCCTGCAGGGTCTGTGGCAAGGGCGGTGCGGCCATGGTGGCCAGGCTGGCGGCCAGCAGCAGCCCGGCGCAGCATGCGCGGCACCACAGGGCAACAGGGGTTGACAGAGGCTGGAGCATAGCGGCGTTCCGTGGTTCCTTTTGGGGGGGTGCGCGCCGACGATAGCGCGCACCGCAGCGGCGTGCTGGCCGGGGCGCAGCGCTGTCGCGGCCCTGTCAAACAGCGTTCCGATACTCGGCTCACTCCGCCATGCACCACTGCTCACGCAGGTCGCGTCGGGGCCTTCATTTCTCACACCTTCCGCACCCCCGAGGAGACCCCATGGGACGCCCGCCGCAGATCAAGCCCTTGCCCGCTGGCACCAGCCGCCGCGGTTTCTTCCAGCGTTCAGGCGGGGCCGCGCTGGCCCTGGCGGCCGCACCGGCGCTGGCCGCGCGCGGTGGCAGCCGCACGGGCGTCTTCATGCACGGCGTGGCCAGCGGCGACCCGCTGTCTGACCGCGTCATCCTGTGGACGCGTGTGAGCACGGCCGCACGCAGTGCGGTCATCGTCGACTACCTGATCGCCACCGACCCCGCCCTCACCCAAGTGGTGCAGCGAGGCCAGGCCAAGACCAACCCCGACCGCGACTACACCGTGAAGGTCGACGCCCAGGGCCTGCAGCCTGGCCGCACCTACTACTACCGCTTCAGCGCGCTGGGGCAGGACTCCGTCATCGGCCGCACGCGCACCCTGCCGGTGGGCAGCACCGCACGCCTGCGGCTGGCCGTGGTGAGCTGCTCGAACCACGCGTTCGGTTACTTCAACGCCTACCGCCGCATCGCCGAGCGTGCCGACCTGGACGCCGTCATCCACCTGGGTGACTACATCTATGAATACGGCCCCAACCAGTACGGCAGCCTGCGCACGCCCGAGCCGCCGAACGAGATGGTGACGCTGTCGGACTACCGCCTGCGCCACGCGCAATATAAGCGCGACGCCGACTCGATCGAGATGCACCGCCAGCACCCGCTGATCGCGATCTGGGACGACCACGAGACCACCAACGACGCATGGCGCGACGGCGCGCAGAACCACACCCCCGGCACCGGCCCCGGCGGCGAAGGCAACTGGGCCGAGCGCGTGAACGTCGGCCTGCAGGCTTACTACGAATGGATGCCGGTGCGCATCCCGGACGTGACCAAGCGGCGCGAAAACCAGCGTGCCTTCCGCTTCGGCGACCTGCTGGAACTGGTGATGCTGGAAGAACGCCTGCAGGCGCGCAGCCAGCAGCTCACCGCCACCGTGCCCACGCCCTTCGGCAACGGCTTCGTGCAGACCGGCGCCTTCGCCGACCCCAGCCGCACCCTGCTGGGCCCGGTGCAGGAAGCCTGGCTGGCGCAGCGCCTGCGCAGCACGCCGGCGCGCTGGAAGTTCCTGGGCCAGGGCGTGATGTTCGCGCAGCTGAAGCTGCAGGGCGCGCCGCTGGCACAGGGTGGCGGTGTGTTCCTGAACACCGACCAGTGGGACGGCTACCAGCCGGCCCGCGACCGCGTCTACGACATCTTCAAGGGCACGGCCGGCCTGCCGCCGGTGAACAACTGCGTGGTGCTGACCGGGGACATCCACAGCAGCTGGGCGGCCGACCTGAGCCAGGACCCGAACAACACCAACCTGGCCACCGGCGGCTACAACCCGGCCACTGGCGAAGGGTCGCGCGCGGTGGAATTCGTCGGTACTTCGGTCACGTCGCCCGGCGCGGACGACCCCACGGGCAGCACGGCAGCGCTGCTGCGCAGCATCAACCCGCACTTCAAGTACATCGACCTGAACCAGCGCGGCTACATGCTGGTGGACGTGACGCCGCAGCGCGTGGTGGGCGAATGGTGGTTCGTCGACACCGTGCAGGCCATCAGCAACGTGCAGACCTTCGGCACGGCCTTCCAGACCTCGGACGGCGCGAACCGCTTGCAACCGGGCACGCAGACCGTGCCGCCCGCCAACCCGCCAGCCCTGGCGCCCTGAACCCCACCGGAGCCGCACCATGCACAGCCTGAGCTTCACACCCGCCAGCCTTCGAAACGCCCTGTCCGGCGCTGCCGCAGCCGCCAGCTTGCTGCTGGCCGCCCTGCCCGCAGCCGCCGCAGACTTCAGCTTCAGCGGCCAGATCCGCTTCCACAACGATGTCGTGCAGATCGACTTCAGCCTGGCCGCACCCGCCACCAATGTCCGCATCTGGACCGATTCCTGGCTGGGCGGCCTGAACTTCGACCCTGCAGCTGCCCTGTGGCGCGCCAGCGGCAGCGACTTTGGCCTGCTGGCCGAAGTGGACGACGACGACACCGTCGCCCCTGGCCAGGGCTTCTACGACACGGGTTTCGTGCTGCCCACGCTGGCGGCTGGGCAGTACCGCATCAGCCTGGTCGCGGCCTTCAATGGTGCCAACGGCAGCCTGCTGTCGCAGGGCTTCCGCTACGACAGCCAGTCGCCCATTTTGCTGACCGAATGGAACCAGCCCAGCTACGACCCGAACGCCAACAACCAGAAGGGCGGCTTCTGGCGCCTGAACCTGACGGGCGTGACCCAGGCCAGCGTGGTGCCGGAACCTGCCAGCGGCGTGATGACGCTGCTGGGCCTGGGGCTGCTGGCCGCCATCGCCACGCGCCGCCGGGCCTGAGGCGGCGCGGCCATGGTCCAATCAGGGCCATGGCCGACCCCACCCGCCCGCGCGTCAGCCTGAAGGCCGGCGCCCCCCGCCCCGACCCGCGCCGCAAACCCGTGCGCCCCGGCGCGCCGCACCGGCCCGCGCCACCGCCAGCCGCCGAAGATCCGCCTTCGCGCAGGCCTGTGCGGGACGCCCGTCCGGCAGCTGACACGCGGGCAGCCCACTCGGCGCCGGCAGCCCGCCCAGACCGGCCGCCCCGGCCGCCTCACCCACCTCGGCCGCAGCGTCCACCCCAGCCGCCCACGACCCTGCGCACGCCCGCCGCTGCAGCACCACCTGTTCCGCCGCCGGCCCCCCCAACGTCTTCGGCCGAAGGCGTGCGCATCAGCAAGCTGATGACCGAGCGCGGCCTGTGCTCGCGCCGCGAGGCCGACGACTGGATCGCCGCCGGCTGGGTGCGCGTGGGCGGCCAGATGGCCGTGCTGGGCCAGCGCGCGCCCATCGATGCCGCGCTCGACATCAACCCCCGCGCCAGGGCCGAGCAGGCACGCCAGATGACGGTACTGCTGCACAAGCCCATCGGCGTGGTCAGCGGGCAGGCCGAAGACGGCTACGAACCGGCCATCACGCTGGTGAAGCCGGCCAACCGCTGGGCGGGCGACAGCTCAGGTGTCGATTACCACCCCGGCCACCTGCGCCACTTGGCGCCGGCCGGACGGCTGGACATCGATTCGACCGGTCTGCTGGTCTTCACCCAGGACGGGCGCGTGGCCAAGCGCCTGATCGGTGACGAAACCCGCGTCGAAAAGGAATACCTGGTGCGGGTGCGCCACCTGCACCCCGGCCCGGTGCCCGACAGCGCCCTGGCCCGGCTGCGCCACGGCCTGGAACTGGACGGCGTGCAGCTGCGCGAAGCCCATGTCAGCTGGCAGAACGAGGAACAGCTGCGCATCGTGCTGCGCGAAGGCCGCAAGCGGCAGATCCGCCGCATGTGCGAACTGGTGGGCCTGGAAGTGCTGGGCCTGAAGCGGGTGCGCATCGGCAGCGTGGTGCTGGGCCAGTTGCCGGCCGGGCAGTGGCGCTACCTGCGCGAAGACGAACGCTTTTAGCGAACGCTTCTAGCGAACGCTGCAGACCGCGGGCAGAACGCAGGCGCGCGGCCGCTGCTGGGTCAGCCCCCCAGGGCCTGCAGGCGCTTGCGGGCGTCTTCCAGTGAAGCCTTCTGGCCCTTGCCGACGCCCACGAAGCGCGTGAACGCAGCCTTCGCATCGGCCGTGCGCCCCAGCTCCTGCAGGGCGATGCCACGCCGGTAGTCCAGCGGCAGGCGCGCAGCATCCGGCGCCAGGGCGGCCTGGTCGTACAGCTTCAGCGCTTCGGCGTGCGCACCCTCGGCGGCGCGCACGCGCGCCAGGCCATAGGGGCCGCTGGCGCTGTCGGGCCGGTCGCGGGCCAGGCGTTCCAGGAAGGGCTGGGCCTGCGCGGCCTGGCCTTCACTGATCAGCTTGCTGGCCGCCGCGAAGCCCCATTGCGCAGCGTCGTCGGCCAGGCCCGCGTCGGGCGTCTTCAGCAGCGGCGCCAGGCTTTGCAAGGCGGCGGCAGAGCGGCCTTCTTGCAGGTCCACGCGGGCCTGCAGCACGCGCGCCTGTTCGGGTGTGGGCGCAGCGCGCGCCAGTTCCTGCGCACGCGCGATGCTGCCGCCCATCATGCCGGGGGCCAGCAGGTAGAACTCCACCAGCGCGCTGCGCGCCGGGTACCAGGCCGGTTCCAGCGCATGGGCCTGGGCCAGGGCGTCCTTCACGGTGCCCGAGGTGCGCGCCGCCTTCAGCAGGCCTTCGGACATCGACTGCACGCCCAGCACCACGCCCAGCGCGTAGTGGCAGACGGCGGCCTGCGGCTGCTGCGCCATGCAGGCCTGGGCGCGTTCGATGGCGGCCTGGCGGGTGGGGGCGTCGTTGCCCTGCAGGGCCGACACGGCCAGGGCCAGCACGGCCTGGGCGTCGCTGGCCTGACTGGCCAGGCGTTCACGCGCCAGGCTTTGCAGTTCGACGAATCGGTCCTTCTGGTACAGGCCCTGCAGCACCGGGTCCTTGAACATCTGCGCCGCCGCGGGTGCGGCCAGCCCGGCGGCCAGGGCGGCCGTGGCCAGGGCGCGCAGGGCGCCTTGGGGGCACCAGGCCAGCACCTGGGCCAACACACGGGGGGCCGCCCGCGCCCCATGCTCGGCACGGGCCGATGCCTGGGTGGTGGTCGGGGTGGGCTGGCGCTGCAAGGGCGGGCAAAAGTTCAGGCGGGTCGTCATGGCGCTGTGGGCAGGAAGGAAAGTGCTTCGGATGATGCCAACGCCCGCCTGGCTACAGGGCCAGCGTGCGACGGGACGCCGCTTGCCGGGGTTCAGACTGCGCCACGGCTGGCTGGGCTGGTACGCTCGTCGACGATGTCCCTGCTCCCCCCTGCCCCGGCACTGGCCGGCACGCCCGCGCGGCCCAGTGTCACGCTGGTGGCGTGGGCGCTGGCCCTGCTGCTGGGCCTGCAGCCCGTCACCACCGATGTTTATCTGCCCGCGCTGCCGGCGCTGACGCGCGACCTGGGGGCGTCCATGTCGGCCGCGCAGCTGACGATGTCGGCCCTGATCCTGGCCTTCGGCCTGGGCCAGCTGGTCTGGGGCCCGGTGGCCGACCGGCTGGGCCGCCGCCCTGTCCTGCTGCTGGGCCTGGCGCTGTACACCGCGGCCAGCCTGGGCAGCACGCTGGCCGCAGACATCGAAACCCTGATCGTCTGGCGCGCGCTGCAGGGCGCGGCCCTGGCCGCCGCGGTGGTGTGCGCGCGGGCCATGCTGCGCGACCTGTACGAACCGCAGCAGGGCGCGCAGGTGATGTCGCTGGGGCTGTCGGGGCTGGGCGTGATCGCCATCACCGGGCCGGTGGTGGGTGGCTTCGCTGCATCGGCCTGGGGCTGGCGGGCTGCGCTGGGGCTGGTGGCGGCGATGGGCGCCATCACCTTGCTGTTCGTGGCACTGCGCCTGCCCGAGACGCTGCTGCAGAAGAACCCGCGCGCCACCGCGCTGGCGCCCTTGCTGGCCACCTGGGGCCGCATCGGCCGCCACCCCAGCTTCATCGCCTGGACGCTGCTGATCAGCTTCACCTATGGCGGGCTGTTCACGATCCTGGCCGGGTCAGCCTTCATCTACATCGACGTGCTGGGGCTGTCGGCCGTGGCCTACGGCCTGGCGATGGGGGTGGGGTCAACCAGCTACCTGGCGGGCACCTTCGTCTGCCGGCGCTGGGTGGCGCGATGGGGCATGGTCGGCGCGGTGCGCCGCGGGGCCGTGTTCAGCCTGGCAGGCGGAGCACTGGGGGCGGCGCTGGCGCTGGCGGGGGTACAGCAGGCCTGGGCCGTGCTGCTGCCGCAATGCCTGTTCGCCTTTGGCCACGGCGTGCACCAGCCCTGCGGCCAGGCCGGGGCCGTGGGGCCGTTTCCGCAGGCTGCCGGGGCGGCATCGGCACTGGCTGGCTTCGTGCTGGCGGCCACGGCCTTTGGCGTCGGGTTATGGCTGGGCCGGGCGCTGGACGGGCGCCTGCTGCCGTATGCACTGGGCCTGGGCTTCTGGTCTGCGCTGACGGCAGCCATTGCCTGGACCCTGGTGCAGCGTCACGGCCAGCCAGGGCAGGCCTGAAGCGCATGACCGGCCCGACAGGCACGGCCTGCCCAGCGGCGGATGGAATCCGGGTGCCTGCGCCAGCCGTCGGGCCTGCGCTGGCCCTGGCGCTGGCGGGCCCCACGGCATCGGGCAAAACGGCCCTGGCCCTGGCCTTTGCCGCCCGGTGCGCGGCCCGCTGGCCGGTCGAGATCATCAGCGTCGACTCGGCCCTGGTCTACCGCGGCATGGACATCGGCACCGCCAAGCCCAACGCCGCCGAACGCGCCGCGGTGCCGCACCACCTGATCGACATCCTGGACCCGAGCGAAGCCTATTCGGCCGCGCGCTTCGTTGACGACGCCACGCGGCTGGTGGCGCAGATCCGCGCCCGTGGCCACCTGCCGCTGCTGGTGGGCGGCACCCTGCTGTACCTGAAGGCGCTGCGCGACGGTCTGGACGCGATGCCAGCCGCCGACCCCACGGTGCGTGCCGCCATCGACGCACGCGCGGCTGCTGCGGGCTGGCCTGCGCTGCACGCCGAACTGGCCCGCGTGGACCCCGCCACCGCGGCGCGCCTGGCGCCCGGCGACGCCCAGCGCATCCAGCGTGCGCTGGAGGTGTTCGAAACCAGCGGCCGGCCACTGTCGGCCTGGCAGCAGGGGCCTCGCCTGGGCCAGGGCCTGCCCTTCGTGCTGGTGTCGCTGGAACCGCGCCAGCGCAGCTGGCTGCATGCGCGCATCGAAGAACGCTTTGACCGCATGCTGGCCGATGGCCTGCTGCAGGAAGTGGCTGCGCTGCGCGCACGCGGCGACTTGCACCCCGACCTGCCTGCACTGCGCAGCGTGGGCTACCGGCAGGCCTGGGCCGCCATCAGCGCCGGGCTGGACCCGGCAAAGCCCGCAGCCGCAGCCCCCCTGCACACGGGGCTTCGGGCGCAAGGTGTGGCCGCAACACGGCAACTGGCGAAACGCCAAATCACGTGGTTACGCAGCTTCGACGACCGGCGCGTGGTGCCCTGTGACGACATGCACGCACCGGCGCTGGGCCTGACCGCATTGCAAGACGCCCTGTCAGACCTGCAAGCGCCTTGATGGCACCTGCTGTACCGCGCCCATCAGGGCCGCAGACAGACCATTGGCCCGGCTCTTGCAATCGTTGTTTCCCCAGGAGAAATGGTTACTTTGGGGGTACATCGCATCACCCCCTGGCCTAGGGTGATGCCCGGGCCGGGGGGTGTGGGGTTCGGGATATAGTCCCGCGCCTTGAGCCGACGTTGCATGACCCGTCGTTGCCTGAATTTTGATTTCTGTTGAACAAGTCGCAGTGCCCGCCGCTACCCGCAGCGGGATGACTGGAGGACCCGAGTGGATTTTGCTGGACAACAACGCAATACGGGGCGACACGCAGTTGGCATCGGCATCGTGCTGGCTCTGCACCTGCTGCTGGGCTGGGCCCTGCTCAACGGCCTGGCGCAACGCATGATCGAGGTCATCAAGGCCCCGATCGAAACCAAGATCATCGAAGAGGTCAAGCCGCCACCGCCGCCGCCGCCGGAAAACCTGCCGCCGCCGCCAAAGTTCGCGCCGCCACCGCCTTCGTTCGTGCCGCCGCCTGAAGTGAACGTGAACCCGCCACCTACGCCGGCGCCCACCATCACCACCACGCAGGTCGTCCCGCCTCCGGCACCGCCGGTGTTCAATGCGCCACCGGCGCCGCCGGCACCTCCGGCCCCGCCGGCACCGCCAGCCGCGCCGCGCGCTGCAGCCCGGCCCTTCATCGCCAACGTCCAGGCCTGCGCTCCGACGAGCGAGGACTACCCCGCAGCGGCGCTGCGCGCCGAAGCCACTGGTACCACGCGCGTGCGCTTCACGGTGGGCGCCGACGGCCGCGTGACGGCTTCCGATGTGGTGCGGTCTTCCGGCCCGTCGCGCGAACACAAGCAGATGGACCGTGTTGCGCTGTCGAAGCTGAGCGGTTGCGCCTTCAACCCCGGCACCGATGAAAACGGCCGCCCGGTCGGCGGCACGACCGAAGTCGAATACGTCTGGAAGCTGGAATGACGCGACCCCGCCCGCGCGCACCCGCCGGGCCCTGACGGCCCGCGGTATCCCGCACTGAACCTTGTTGAATCCCGCTCACCCCTGATTCATCGCTCTGTTCGCAGCCACCCGCTGCATCCGATTTCCCCCTGCGCCCGACCCCACCCGAACCCGGGCGCTGCTTCTTACGGAGTTGCCATGTCCCTGATCCACGCTCTGCGCGCATCCATCGGTGCTGCCCTGATCGCCGCCTCGGCCCTGCTGGCCACGGCCCCGCCGGCCTTTGCGCAGGCCTCTGCCCCGGCGGCCACCGCGCCCGCCGCCCCGGCGCCTGCCGCAGCACCGGCCCCTGCCGTGGCCGAAGAAGCCGTGGAGAACCCATATGGTCTGAAGGCCATGTGGAACGAAGGCGACTTCGTGGCCAAGGGCACGCTGATCATCATGATCATCATGTCGATGGGCAGCTGGTACGTGATCTTCACCAAGCTGTTCGAACAGCGTTCGATGCTGAAGAGCGCCAAGGAATCGGCCGACAGCTTCTGGAAAGCCAGTTCGGTGAAAGCCGGCTTCACGTCGCTGCAGGAAGGCTCGGCCTTCCGCTTCATTGCCGAGCAGGGCATCAAGGCCAGCGAGCACCACGAAGGCACGATGGTCGAAACCATCGACAAGCACACCTGGATCAGCATGTCGGTCGACCGCGCCGTCGGCAACGTCCAGGGCCGCCTGCAGGACGGCCTGGCCGTGCTGGCCACGGTGGGTTCGACTGCGCCTTTCGTGGGCCTGTTCGGTACCGTCTGGGGCATCTACAACGCCCTGGTGAAGATCGGCATCAGCGGCCAGGCGTCCATCGACAAGGTGGCGGGCCCGGTGGGTGAAGCGCTGATCATGACCGCCATCGGCCTGGCCGTGGCCGTGCCGGCGGTGATGGGCTACAACTGGCTGATCCGCCGCAACAAGAACATCATGGATCAGACGCGCGCGTTCGCTGGCGACCTGCACAACGTGCTGCTGGCCGGCAAGCGATGAGCCCTGTATGCCCGGCCCGCACGGGCCTGGCCACGCGATCTGGAGAAGCCGCATGGGCATGAACGTAGGCGCTGGTTCCGACGACGGCGAAGACCAGCTGAACAACACCATCAACACCACGCCCCTGGTGGACGTGATGCTGGTGCTGCTGATCATCTTCCTCATCACCATCCCGGTGGTGACGCAGACGATCAAGCTGGAACTGCCGAAGGAACGCAACCTTCCCACCCAGACCAAGCCCGAGAACATCGTGCTGGCCGTGGACCGCGACGGCGACGTCTACTGGGGTACCGAGCGCATTCCCGACACCGAAACGCTGGTGAACCGCCTGAAGGTGGAATCGGTGAAGGAACCGCAGCCCGAAGTGCACATCCGCGGCGACAGCGAAGTGCGCTACGAATCGGTGGGTCGCCTGGTGGTGGCCTGTCAGCGAGCAGGCATCTTCAAGGTCGGCTTCATCACCGAGCCCCCGGCGCCTGGCGCCGCGCCGCGCTGAACGCCGGCCACTGCAGAGGACACTGAACCATGGGAATGAATGTCGGCTCGTCGAGCGAAGACGAAGACGGCGGCGTGATGGTCGACATCAACACCACGCCGCTGATCGACGTGATGCTGGTGCTGCTGATCATGTTCATCATCACGATCCCGATCCAGACGCACGCGGTGAAGATGAACATGCCGGTGCCGAACAACGCGGCCCCGCCGCCGAAGCCGCCCGAGATCATCCGCATCGATCTCGACTTCGACGGCACCATCGGCTGGAACGGCGAAGTCATCCCCGACCGCGGCACGCTCGAACAGCGCCTGCGCGAGATCGCCGCCCTGCCTGACCAGCCCGAGGTGCACCTGCGCCCCAACAAGCTGGTGACTTACAAGTACGTGGCGATGGTGATGGCATCGGCCCAGCGGCTGGGCGTGACCAAGATCGGCATCGTCGGCAACGAACAGTTCCTGAATTGAGCATGAAGCACCTGACCGCTTGGCGCGCCCTGGGCCTGGCCCTGTTGACGGCGGGCCTGGTCCACACCGCACAGGCCCAGGGCCTGCGGCCCGAGGTGGGCAAACCCCTGCAACAGGCCGGCGAACTGCTGAAGGCCGGCAAGGCGCGCGAAGCGCTGACCAAGGTGCGGGAAGCTGAAGCTGTGGGCGGCAAGACAGCCAACGAACAGCTGACGATCGACCGCATGAAGGCCGCGGCGGCCCAGCGCGCTGGCGACCTACCCACCGCCATCCAAGCGCTGGAAAGCTTGCATGGCCGTTCAGGCGCTGGCGAGCAAGGGCAGATTGCCGAGCAGATCGCCGCCGCATACGCCCAGCAGCGCAACAATGCCAAAGCGACCGAGTGGGTCAACAAGGCGATCGCAGCCGGCAACAACGGCGGTGGCGTGCGCCAGCTGCAAAGCTACCTGCAAGGGGCCAGCGGTGACTACGGCGCCATCGCCCGCGACGCTGCAGCAGCCGTTTCCGGCGCTGAACAAGCCGGCCGTCGGCCCGAGGAAGGCGACCTGCTGCGCCTGGCCGATGCCCAGCAACGCCAGGGCAATATGGCCGGCTATGGGGCAGCACTGGAAAAACTGCTGCTGAACTACCCGAAGAAGGACTACTGGAACGCCTATCTCAGCCGGCTACCGCGCAAGAGCGGCTTTTCCAGCCGATATGAACTGGACGTGATGCGCCTGCGCTTGGCCAGTGGGACCCTGGGCAAGACCGAGGAATACATGGAAATGGCCCAGCTGGCCCTGCAGGCCGGCTTGCCGGCAGAAGGCCGGCGCATCGCCGAACAAGGCTTTCAGGCCGGGGTGCTGGGCACCGGGCCGGAAGCGGCGCGGCACCAGCGTCTGCGCGACCTGGCTGTCAAACAGGAAGCCGAAGCCAAGGTCGGGATCGCCAAGCGCGCCAGTGAAGCGCAGGCCGCGGGCGACGGCGACGCGATGGTGGCAGCTGGCTATGCCTACGTGTCGCTGGGGCAGGCCGATGAAGGCATCGCGCTGATCGAACAAGCAATTGCAAAGGGCAAGCTGAAACGCCCCGACGAAGCCCGGCTGCGCCTGGGCATGGCGCAGCTGCAGTCGCAACGTGGCAAGAACGCGGCGCTGACCACCTTGCGCGGCGTGAAAGGTAGCGATGGCGCCGCCGACATTGCGCGGCTCTGGGTGGTGCTGGGCAATTCCTGACCGGGCCGGGCCTTGCAGGCTGATGAGCCTGCAGGCCTGTTGACTGGCTGGCACATGGACTCATGGCCTCATGGCCTCATGGACTTGCACTGGCTGCCCCAGATGGCCCTGACAGCAGCGTCGGCAGCAAGACGGTTCGCATGAAACGGGGCCTGCTCCGGCCGCTGGCCAAGAGCGCCTGGCGCCGTGGTCTGGAACTGGGCGTGAGCGTGCTGCTGGGCCTGCTGGGTCTGAAGCTCGGCTACGACTTCGGCCTGCGCCTGGCCGGCGTATGGCTGGGTGTGATCATGGGCATCAACGCCGGGCTGTTCGGTGCGCTCGCCGCCAGCATCGCCACCGACCGGCTGTTCCGGCACTGGCGAACGGCGACCAGGCCCCCAGGCATAGACAAGCCTACACCCCTGCCGGGCGACCCCGGCCGAACCGCTTCCAAAGATCGCCGCTAAGGCCGGAGCTTGCTCAGGGCGGACGCCAGGACAGCGGCCGCCCGCGGGCTGTGCCTTACTTCTTGCTGCGCAGCTGGTTGAACAGCCACATCACGACGATGAGCACCCAGACCAACAGCAGCAGATGATGGATCTTCAAGACGGGATCTCCCAAGTTTTCGGGTTACAGGTTCAGGACGCGGGTGGACCCGCCTGGGGGGCGACAGCCGCGGCACGGTGAAGGCGCCCCGACAACGGCACCATGGCCACGATTGTCGCAACAAGCAGGGCGATTTCGATCATGTAGACAAACCCGTAGCCGGTGGCTGGGCCCCAAATACTGCCGCCCGCGCTGCGCACCAGGTCGTTCAGGATGCCGCCCAGGGCCACGCCGATGCCAGCCGCCGTGGCCTGCACCGCGCCCCACGCACCCAGGGCCAGGCCGGCCTGGTCCTTCGGGGCATGGCCCATGGTCGCCGTCAGCGTGCCGTGGCCGAACAACCCGCCACCCAGCCCGATCAGGAACACGCCTGCCACGAACAGCGTCACCGACGCCGCCGGGGCGGCCAGCAGCACGGCCGCAAAGGCCGGCACGCCCAGCCAGACCCCGGCGGCGGCCATGCGCATCGCATCGCCGCCGCGGCCCAGCTGCACCGATGCCCAGCCAAAGCCCAGCAAGGTGCCACCCGCCAGGGTGGCTGTCAGCCAGGTGGTCTGTCCCACATGCATGCCCAGGATCTGCCCGCCATACGGTTCCAGCAGCACGTCCTGCATGCCGAATGCCAGCGTGCCCAGGCCGATCACCAGCAGCCTGCGGCGTGCATGGCGGCCTTGCAGCAGACAGGCCCAGGCCGCTGCGAAGCCGGGCGCCTGCGCCTGCCCCGGCTGGGCTGCGGCGCGGCCAGGTCTGCGCGTCTCCTGCTTCCACAGGGCCACCGCATTCAGTACCAGGGTGACCACGGCCGAACCCTGGATCACCTGCACCAGGCGGCCCGGGCTGAACGGGTCGAGCAGGGCCCCGAAGACCAGGGCGCTGACGATGGTGCCCACGAGCAGCATCACGTACATCAGGCCCACCACCTTGGGGTGGGTGTCGGCAGGCGCCAGGTCGGTGGCCAGCGCCAGCCCGGCGGTCTGCGTGGTGTGCAGCCCGGCCCCCACCAGCAGGAAGGCCAGACCGGCTGCAGCAGGGCCGATCCAGGCTGGCCATTGCGAAGCATTGCCACCGCCAGACAGCACCAGCATGGCAAACGGCATGATGGCCAGACCGCCGAACTGCACCATCGTGCCCTTCCAGATGTAGGGCACGCGCCGCCAGCCCAGGGCCGAACGGTGGTTGTCGGAACGGAAGCCGATCAGCGCCCGGAAGGGGGCGAACAGCACCGGCAGCGCAATCATCACCGCCACCAGGGCAGCGGGCACGCCCAGCTCGACGATCATCACCCGGTTCAGGGTGCCGACCAGCAGCACCAGGGCCATGCCGACTGAGGCCTGGATCAGCGCCAGCCGCAGCAGCCGCGCCAGCGGCAGCCCGGGCGACGCCGCGTCGGCGAAGGGCAGGAAACGCGGGCCCAGGGCCACCCAGGTCTGCACGAGCTTGCGGCTGACGGACTTCATGGCGGTACTGCGTGTTGGGTGGGCAGGGCCCAGAAACGAAAAGGGGCCGGGGTGGCATGTTGCCGCCCCCGGCCCGGCGCAGCCGAGCGGGCCGCGGGTCTTACTTCGGCGCTTCTGCCGCAGCCGGCGCCGCCGGGGCAGCAGCCTTGCCGACGGTGTTGCCAGCGTAGTACTTCGGCAGCCAGGTGGTGTGTGTCAGCAGCGCGTAGTGCACCGCGAACGAGCTCACCGCCACCGTGCCCAGCAGCAGCGGGATGCCCACCGAGGGCTTGACCACGCACCAGATTTTTCCGTAGATCATGGTGGTCTCCCGCTTACTTCAACCAGGGGGAATAGATGTACGCCAGCAAATGCGCCAGCGCCGCGATCATCCCGAAGATTTGCGTCCCCTGGATGATGTTGCGGTGCACTTCTTCGGATTCGGCCTCGGTCAAACCGGTGGGCCAGACCTTGTTCGGGTCAGACATAGAAGAACTCCTTGGTGGTCTTCCTGTTCTCGTGCGGATCCCACACGCGGGTACAACAATTGGCAAGTGTCATTTTTGCCTTACACCCACAAATGTCAAGTGGGAATGACGATGTGTCTAGGAAACGACTCCGGTTTTGCGCGCCAAGCCCGTGCAAGACCGCTCGTCCGGCGATGTACCCAGCGCCGGCTTGCCCGCCGGCAAACGGCCGCCTGGCGGCAAACGGGCGGTTCAACTGCCGCCCCCGTCCGGCCAGAATGACGCCATGACGAACCCCCATCCCCCCTTCCTGCACGCTCTGGGCGACGGCGTCTACGCCATCGACACCGGTTTTCATCGCGACCATTTCGACGCCGCGTACCTGGTGGTGCACGAAGGCCGGGCAGCCTTTATCGACACCGGCACCGACTTCGCCGTGCCGCGCCATCTGGCGGCGCTGCAGGCGCTGGGGCTGGCGCCCGAGGCCGTGGACTGGGTCATCCCCACGCATGTACACCTGGACCACGCAGGCGGCGTGGGCGGGCTGATGCAGCACCTGCCAGCGGCCCGCGTGCTGGTGCACCCGCGGGGTGCCCGGCACATGGCTGACCCCAGCGCGCTGTGGGCTGGCGCCACGGCGGTCTACGGCGAAGCCGAAATGCTGGCGTCCTACGGCCGCATCGTCCCGGTGGCGGCCGACCGGCTGATCGAGAGCTTTGACGAGATGACGGTGACACTGGGCGGCCGGCCGCTGCGCCTGATCGACAGCCCCGGCCACGCTCGCCACCACCACTGCATCTGGGACGAGCGCACCCGCGGCTGGTTCACCGGGGACACCTTCGGCCTGAGCTACCGCGAATTCGACAGCCCGCAGGGCGCCTGGGTGATGCCCAGCTGCACGCCCGTGCAATTCGAACCCGCCGCCCTGGCCGCCACCCTGGACCGCCTGATGGCGGCCAAGCCACAGTGCATGTACCTGACGCACTACGGGCGCGTGCAGGGCCTGCAGCGCCTGGAGGCGCAGTTCCGCGAACAGCTGGCGCAGATGGTGGCCCTGGGTGAAGCCTTGCGCGGCGCCGACCAGCGCCATGAACAGCTGAAGCGGGGCCTGCTGGACATCCATCGCCGCAGCCTGCAAGCCCATGGCTGCACCCTGCCGCCAGAGCAGACGGACGCCCTGCTGGCACTGGACGTCGAACTCAACGCCCAGGGCATGGGCGTCTGGCTGGACCGCCCGGCGCGCGGCTGAACACGGGCCGGCAGGCCTGGTCATGGAACATCAGGATGGATACATGCAGCAAACGGTGAACTTCGGCCTGCAAGGCCGGGTGGTGGTGGTGACGGGCGGCGCCCAGGGCATTGGCGAAGCCTGTGTGCGGCGCCTGGTTCAGGACGGCGCTGCCGTGGCGGTCTGGGACCTGGCCGACGCCGCTGGCCAGGCCCTGGCGGGTGAACTGCAGGCCGCAGGCGGCCGCGTGGGCTATCAACGCTGCAACGTCGCCAGCCAGGCGGACGTGGGCGCCGCGCTGGCGGCCACGCTGGGCACGTTCGGCCATGTCGACGGGCTGGTGAACAACGCAGGCATCTTCAAGGCAGCCGACTTCCTGGACATCACCGAAGCTGACTGGGACGCCGTCATCGCCGTGAACCTGAAGGGCAGCTTCCTGGTCGGCCAGGCGGTGGCGCGGGCGATGCTGGCCAATGCCGACGAACCCGGCCGCGGCCGCGGCAGCATCGTCAACATGAGCTCGGTGAACGGGCGGCTGGCCATCCCCAGCATCGCCAGCTACAACGCCAGCAAGGGCGGCATCGACCAGCTCACCCGCGTGATGGCGCTGGCCCTGGCCGACCACGGCATCCGCGTGAACGCCGTAGCCCCAGGCACCATCGCCACCGAACTGGCGCGCCAGGCGGTGCTGACGAGCGACGAAGCCCGCGCCCGCATCCTGAGCCGCACCCCACTGAAGCGCCTGGGCGAACCAGCCGAGATCGCCGACGCCACGGCCTATCTGCTGAGCAACGCGGCCAGCTACGTGACAGGTGAAATCCTGGTGGCCGACGGCGGGCGCATGGCCTTGAACTACACCGTCAGCCCTTGAAGCGCTGGGGCGCCGCGCGCGCCCGTAGCTTCAGCCTGGCGGCGCTTCGGGGTCGTTGTCGGGCCCCAGCAAGGCCAGGCACTCATCCAGCAGCGTGTGCAGGGCCAGCACGCGCTCGGTGCCCAGCCGCACATTCAGCGCCAGCTGGGCGCGCTTCCAGGCGCGCTGCGCTTCGGTGCGCAGCGCCTGGCCTGCTGGCGTGGCGTGCACGATGCGGCTGCGCCCATCCGCCCCCGGCTGCAGTTCCACCCAGCCCTGGGCCAGCAGCGGCTGCAGGTTGCGCGACAGCGTGCTGGCTGAAAGCCGCATCGCCGCCGCCAGTTCGCCCGCGCCCAGCGGCCCCAGCTTCACCACGTGCGACAGCAGCGAGTACTGCGTGACCTTCAGCCCGCTGGAGGCGACAAAGCTTTCGTAATGGCGCGTTACCAGGCGGCTGGCCTGGCGCAGCTTCAGGTTTGTGCAACCCTGGGGAACCAACGCCGATGCATGGCTTGCCATGGCCAGCAGTGTGGCCTAGGATGCTTGCATATGCAACTAAACCGCCGCTGCGCGGCTTTGAGATGAGCGCATCCGGTACCGACACGGTGTTGGCACAGTGGCTGGCCGACGAAGCTGCTGTACGCCAGCGCCAGCACAACACAGCCCAGAACCCTGCAGGGCGGGTGGACGTCACGGGCCTGTCGGGCCTGGAAGTCATGCAGGCACTGATCGAAGGCCGTCTGGGTGCGCCCAGCATGGCGCGCACGCTGGACTTCCTGGTCATCGAGGTGGAACACGGCCGTGCCGTTTTCCAGGGTACGCCCGGGCCCGGGCATCTGAACCCGATGGGCGGCGTGCACGGCGGCTGGTACGCCACCCTACTCGATTCCGCGCTGGGCTGCGCCGTGCAGACCGCCCTGCCGGCCGGCAAGGCCTACACCACCCTGGAACTGAAGCTGAACATCGTGCGCGCCCTGACGCCGCAGGTGCAGCGCGTGCGCGCCGAAGGCCGTGTCATCCATGTCGGTGGGCAGACCGCCACTGCCGACGCGCGCCTGCTGGGGCCTGACGGCCGGCTCTACGCCCACGGCTCGACCACCTGCCTGGTGTTCGAACCGCGCCCCCGCCAGCCGGGCTGATGCCCTTATGCTGGCCCGATGTACCTGCCCGCCCATTTCGAACAACGTGACCCGGCTGCCCTGGCCGCGCTGATGCGCGCACACCCGCTGGCGGCCCTGGTCAGCGTCAGTACCGACGGTCCGACGGCCGACCACCTGCCGCTGGAATACGACGCCACGGCAGGGCCCCATGGCACCCTGCGCGGCCACGTCGCGCGCGCCAACCCGCTGTGGCAACGTTGCGCCGGCCAGCCCGTACTGGCCGTGTTCCGCGGCGAAACCGCCTACATCAGCCCCAGCTGGTACCCCAGCAAGACCACCACGCACCAGGTGGTGCCGACCTGGAATTACGCCGTCGTGCATGCCCACGGCCCGCTGCGCGTGGTGGAGCAAGCACCCTGGCTGCATGCCCTGGTCGCACGGCTGACCGACCACTTCGAAGCCCCGCGCCCTGCGCCCTGGGCGGTGGCCGATGCGCCGCCCGCTTATGTGCAGGCCATGCTGCGGGCCATCGTGGGCATCGAAATTCCGGTCGAACGGCTGGTGGGCAAATGGAAGCTCAGCCAGAACCGGTCCGCTGCCGACCGGCAAGGCGTGCTGGACGGGCTGAGCCAGGGCGACGCTGCAGCGCAGGCCACGGCGCAGCGCATGCAGGACAGCGCGGCCAAGGGCTGAAGCGCCGCGCGGGCGCTGGGTTCAGGCGCGCAAGGCGCTGGCGGCGCGGGCCAAGGCCGTGATGCGCCCCCAGTCGCCGGCGTCCACCGCGTCCTGCGGTGTCAGCCAGGAACCGCCGCACACCTTCACGTTGGGCAGGGCCAGGAACTGCGGCGCGGTGTCCACGCTGATGCCGCCCGTGGGGCAGAACACCACGTCGGGGAAGGGCCCGGCCAGAGCCTTGAGCATCGGGATGCCGCCGGCAGCCGTGGCCGGAAAGAACTTCAGGAAGTCATAGCCTGCCGCATTGGCCGCCATCACTTCGCTGGCCGTGGCCACGCCGGGCAGCAGGGGCAGACCGATGTTGCGGCAGGCATGGCCGATGTCGGCCACCCAGCCCGGGCTGACACCGAAGCGGCAGCCGGCGTCTTTCGCGGCCTCGACGTCGGCCACCGAACGCAGGGTGCCGGCACCCACGATGGCCTCTGGCACTTCACGTGCGATGGCGGCCATGCAGTCCAGCGCCACTGGTGTGCGCAGCGTCACTTCCAGCACGCGCACACCGCCAGCCACCAGGGCGCGGGCCAGGGGCACGGCGTCGGCCACGCGCTGCAGCACGATGACGGGAATGACAGGGCCGTGGCGGGCCAGTTCCAGCGGGTTCATCGGGGGCAGTTGGCTCATGGTGGGCTTTCTTGGCGGGGCGGGCGGCGGCAGGTCAAGGACAAGAACAGAAACAAGGATGGAAGTGCAGCAGTAGACGCGCGGCGGATCAACGACCAGCCGCTTACAGCCAGGTGACAGCGCCTTCCTCAGCACTCTTCACATTGCGGCGCATGCCGCCAAAGAGTTCGCGCCCCAGGTCGTGGGCGTTGACTTCGGCCTGGGCCGAGTCCAACGTCGCCACGGGCCGGGCGGCCCATTCGGCCGGGTCGACCAGCGCGTTCAGCGTGCCGGCCACGGCGTCCAGCCGGATGAGGTCACCGTCGCGCACGCGCGCCAGCGGGCCGCCGGCCAGGGCCTCGGGGCTGGCGTGGATGGCAGCGGGCACCTTGCCGCTGGCGCCGCTCATGCGGCCGTCGGTCACGAGTGCCACGCGAAAGCCCTTGCCTTGCAGCACGGCCAGCGGTGGCGTCAGCTTGTGCAGTTCGGGCATGCCGTTGGCGTGCGGGCCCTGGAAGCGCACCACGGCCACAAAGTCGCGCTCCAGTTCGCCGGCCTTGAAGGCCTGCTGCAGGGCTTCCTGGGTTTCGAACACGCGGGCCGGCGCTTCGATGATGTGACGGTCTTCGGGCACGGCCGATGTCTTGATGACGGCGCGGCCCAGGTTGCCTTGCAGCAGGCGCAGGCCGCCCGTGGCTGAAAAGGGCTGGCTGGCCGGCCGCACGATGCTGCTGTCACCCGGCTCGGCGGCCACGGGCTGCCAGCGCAGGGCGCTGCCTTCCAGCGCGGGCACCTGGGTGTAGGCACGCAGCCCGGCTGCGTCAACAGTGGCCACGTCGGCGTGCAGGCAGCCGCTGTCCAGCAGCTCGCGCAGCACGAAGCCCGGGCCGCCGGCCGCCTGGAACTGGTTCACGTCGGCGCTGCCGTTGGGGTAGACGCGGGCCAGCAGCGGCACGCCGGCCGACAGGTCGGCGAAGTCGGTCCAGTCAATCAAGATCCCAGCGGCCCGCGCCACCGCCACCCAGTGGATCAGGTGGTTGGTGCTGCCGCCGGTGGCCAGCAGGGCCACCATGGCGTTGACGATCACGCGTTCATCGACCAATTCGCCGATGGGCGTGAAGCGTGGCCCGTGCCGCGTGATGCCCAGCACCGTGGCCACCGATTGCCGCGTCAGCGCCTCGCGCAGCTGGGCGTGCGGGTGCACGAAGGCCGTTCCGGGCACGTGCAGGCCCATGGCTTCCAGCAGCATCTGGTTGCTGTTGGCGGTGCCGTAGAAGGTGCAGGTGCCGGGGCCGTGGTAGGCCGCGCTTTCGGCGCGCAGCAGCTCGTCGCGGCCCACCAGGCCCTGGGCGGCCTGTTCGCGTACCTTGGCCTTGTCGTTGTTGCTCAGGCCGCTGCTCATGGGGCCGGCGGGCACGAACACGCAGGGCAGATGGCCGAAGTGCAGCGCGCCGATCAGCAGCCCGGGCACGATCTTGTCGCACACGCCCAGCAGCAGCGCGGCATCGAACACGTCGTGCGTCAGCGCGATGGCCGTGGCCATGGCGATGGTGTCGCGGCTGAAGAGGCTCAGCTCCATGCCGGGCAGGCCTTGCGTGACGCCGTCGCACATCGCCGGCACGCCGCCGGCCACCTGCACCGTGGCGCCCAGGCGGCGCGCTTCGTCGCGGATCAGCGCCGGGTAGCTTTCGTAGGGCTGGTGGGCCGACAGCATGTCGTTGTAGGCCGTGACGATGCCGATGTGCGGCGCCTTCTCGGCCACCACGCGAAACTTGTCCTGCCCCGGCAGCGCGGCAAAGGCATGGGCGACGTTGGCGCAGCCCATGCGGTCGCTGCCCGGCGGGCGCTGTGCGAGCCGCGCCACGCGCGCCAGGTAGGCCTGGCGGCTGGGGGCGCTGCGTTCGCGGATGCGGGCGGTGACTTCAGCGAGCACGGGTGTCATGGCGGCCCTTCGTGAGGCGAGTTTCGTGGGTCGGACCCGGTGTGTAACCCGGATGCCGATTATCTTGAAACCCAGTTACATGGTCAATTTGGCGCACTTCGCTTCCAGCGGCCATGGCATGCTGCATGCTCATGTTGCGACCTGTGATGACGACTGCCAGCTTCCCGGCCATCGACCCGCAGCTGGTTGTGAAGTGCCCGCAGCAGGCTTTGCAGCAACTGCGCCAACACCCGCTGTGGGCCAGCAGCCGCGACCGCTGGGTGTTTGCCTACGCGTCCCTGATCTGGCGCCCGGAATTCGACGCCGCCGAACACCGCCCTGCCCTGGTGCGCGGCTGGCACCGGGCGCTGCGCATGCGCTCGCGCATCCACCGCGGCACGCCGCAGCAGCCGGGGCTGGTGTTTGCACTGCTGCCCGGCGGCGCCTGCCGCGGCGTGGTCTACCGGCTGCGGGCGGAAACGGCGGAATCCGAGATCGAGCAGCTGTGGGCGCGCGAGATGCCCACCGGTGTCTACGACCCGCGCCTGCTGCCCTGCAGCACGCCACAGGGCCCGGTGACGGCGCTGGCCTTCACGCTCAGCCGCCGCAGCGAAAGCTGCCTGGGCCGGCTGCCGGACGAGCAGATGCTGCACATCCTGCGCCACGCCCGCGGCCGTTATGGCAGCACGCTGGACTACCTGGCCAGCACGGCCGCAGCCCTGCGCGGCCAGGGCCTGCACGACCGCGAGATCGAACGGCTGATGCGCCTGGCGCAGGCGCACGGGCTGCTGGCGGGCTAGCCTGAAAGCGCAGGGCTCAGCGCCTCAGCGCCTCAGCGCTTCAGGGCTTCAGGGCTTCAGGGCTTCAGGGCTTGATGGTCACCCCGCCAGGCGCCAGGCCGGCCTGCGCTACCACCGGCGGCAGCGGGGCGTCGGGGTTCACCAGGTCGCGCAGGCGCGCCAGGTCGGCTGGGGTGTCGATGTCCAGCAGCACGCCCGGGTCGTCGACTTCGGCGCCGTGGGCCGGGTAGCGCAAGGCCACGCGGCGGGCACCGTCGTCGCCCGTCAGCATCAGCAGCTCTGAATAGAGCTCGGACGAAAAGCCCACAGGCTGCCCGCGCCGCCCGCGGTGCTGGGCATAGGCCACCGGAGACTGTTCCAGCGCCCGCGCCACCGCCAGCAGCGTGCCAGGGCGTACCAGGGGCATGTCAGCAGGCAGCAGGATCCAGCCCGGCGCCCCCGAGCGTTCACCCACCCCGCAGGAAATGCTGTGACCGATGCCGCGCGCGGCCTGTTCGTCGGTGACCACCACCACGTCACGTCCGGCTAGCTGCCGCCCGGCCAGCGGCGCCAGCGCCGCGGTCGTCACCACCACCACCGGCAGCTGGCTTTCGACCGCGTTGCGCAGGGTACTGCCCAGCACCGTGGACGCACCGAAGCGCTGCACCAGCTTGTGGCTGTCGCCGCCGAATCGGCGGCCGGGGCCGGCAGCAAGCACGACGATGGTGGGGCGAAAGCGCATGCAGGACCTGTGGACTGCGTGTAAGCAATTGTTTTGCTGCAGCGCAGCGAAACCGATACGGGAGGATGCGGGCGATGCCCCGGATCAGGTACTGGGGCCATCACTTACGGCCTAGCACCTAAGGGGCAGCCCGGGGCCGGGCTTCCTATACTGGCTGGATGACATCTGCCCCCCATGACGTGGCCGCCCTGCGCAAAAGCTACGAACGCGACGAGCTGGACGAAGCCGCCAGCGCCGCCGACCCGCTGCAGCAGTTCAGCACCTGGTTCGACCAGGCGCTGAAGGCCGAACTGCCCGAACCCAACGCCATGACCCTGGCCACCGTGAGTGCCGACGGCCGGCCTTCCACGCGCGTGGTGCTGGTCAAGGGCTTCGACGCCCGCGGCCTGGTCTGGTACACGAACTACCTCAGCCGCAAGGGCCAGGAACTGGCCGCACAGCCCTGGGCGGCACTGCAGTTCCACTGGGTGGAACTGGAGCGGGTGGTCCGCATCGAGGGCCGGGTGGACAAGATCGCCGACGAGGAATCCGACGCCTATTACGCCAGCCGCCCGCTGGATTCGCGCCTGGGCGCCTGGGCCAGCCCGCAAAGCCAGGTCATCCCCTCGCGCAGCGTGCTGGTGACGGCCGCGGCCCAGGCAGCTGCGCGCCACCTGTTGAACCCGCCGCGGCCCCCGCACTGGGGCGGTTACCGCCTGCAGCCCGACCGCTGGGAATTCTGGCAAGGCCGCAAGAGCCGCCTGCACGACCGGCTGAGCTACCGGCTGCACGAAGGCGCCTGGCTGCGCGAACGGCTGGCGCCCTGAGCCAGCACGCCGCCGCCCTTGGCGCACACTAAAAGCGCAGCTGCACCCCCGCCGCCAGGGACCGCCCAGGCAACGGCACCAGGTCGCGCAAGGTCTCGATGGTGCTGGCGCTGTAGGCCAGTTCGTTGGTGGCGTTGTTCAGCTTCACGAACCACAACGCGCCCTGTGCCAGGGCCGGCAGACGGCCACTGGCCGACAGGTCCAGCTGCGTGTGGCCGGCCGTGGCGCGGTCCACGGCCGGCACGCGCGTCTGGCGGGCGGCGTGGCGCAGCGTCAGCGCGGCGTTCAGGCCATCCCGCTGCCAGGCCAGCCCGGCGCGCAGGCGCAGCGGCGCCAGCCGCGGCAGGGGTTCGCCGCTGCTCAGGTTGTTGCCCCGCACCCGGTCGACGCCGCCGGTGACGTCCAGCACCCAGGGGCGTTCGACCAACCGGAAGCGACCGTCGACTTCCACCCCGCGCAGCCGCGCGCGCACCGCGCTGAAGGCGTACTCGGGCACCTGGCGGGCGTCTTCGGCGCCCTCGCCGGGCACTTCCACCACGGCCCCAGTGGCGTCCAGCGCGATGTAGCGCGAAAAGCGCGTCTGGAACAGGTTCACGGCCAGTTGGTGCGCGCCCTGCTTCCAGGCCAGGCCGGCTTCGACGTGGCGGCTGCTTTCGGTGGGCAGGTCGGGGTCGCCGCGCTCGTAGGCCGCGGTGGCGATGTGCAGGCCGTCGGCATACAACTCGTAGTACGCCGGTGCGCGTTCGGTGTGTCCTGCGCTCGCGCTGAGCTGCCAGCCACTGGCCAGCGGCCAGGTGGCGGCCAGTGAAGCGCTTTTGGGGGTGAAACGGCGTTCGCGCGGGCCGCCGAAGCGGGGTTCCTCAGCGTCGGGCAGGTCGCCTTCGGACGCCACACACGCCCGTTCGATGCGGGCGCCGGCGGTCAGCGCCAGCGGGCCTGCGCGGAATTCTTCAATCACAAAGGCCGCCTGGCTGCGCGTGCGCGTGCCGGGCACGAAGGCTTCTGCGCCCAGGGCTGAAAAGTCCAGGCTTTCGGCTTGCAGCCCGAACACGCCTTCCACACCCGCCCACGGCGCGTGGCGGAACTCGGCCCGCAGTTCCCGGCCCTTGCTTTTGAAGGTGGTGCCGACCTCGCTGCCTTCGAATTCCACGTGCTGGTAGTCGGTGTGACTGGCGCGCAGCATGGCCTGACGCAGCAAACCGGTCGGCGCGCGCCATTCGCCAGCCAGCGCGACGCGGTCGCGGTCCATGCGGATGCTGACGTCTTCTTCCGACGTCACGCCATAGCGCTTGCGCAGCGTGTCGACCGACAACCCCAGGTAACCCTGGCTGCCCACCCAGCTGGCGCCCGCCGCGCCGCCATGGTCGCGGCTGGCGGAATTGCGCACGCGCTCGGTCGGGGCCAGGGCTTCGCCTTCGGCCACCGGCACATGGCGCGGTACGCGCAGGTCGTCGGTGCTGCGGCCGTAGGCGTCGGCATGCCAGGCCAGGCTGCCGCTGCCGCCGTCCAGCACCAGGCCACCGGCGCGCTCTGACGCCGCACCGCCGGCACGCACTTCGGCCCGGCCGCCGAAGCCGGCCACGGGCGCGCGCGGGATGCGGTTGTCAATGCTGTTGACCACACCGCCCGTGGCATTGCCGCCGTACAGCAGGGCGGTAGGGCCACGCAGCACTTCCAGGCGTTCGGCCACCAGCGGGTCGGTGCCCAGGGCGTGGTCGAAGCTCAGGTTGGACGCGTCGGTGGACACGCCGCCGTTGTCCAGCAGGCGCACGCGGTCGCCGTCCAGGCCGCGCACCACGGGCCGGCTGGCGTTCGGGCCGAAGTAGGTGCTGGCGACGCCGGGCAGGCCGTCCAGGGTCTCGCCCAGCGTGCTGGCGCGGCGCAGCACCAGGCCGTCGCCCGACAGCACGCTGGCGGGCTGGGCCAAGGCGCTGCGGCCGAGCGGGTTACCGGTGATGACGACGGTGGGGGTGGCGACCTGCGCCTGCGCGCTGGCTGCCGATGCGGCCAGCGCCAGGGCTGACAGCAGCCAGGCCGGGCGCGGTCCAGCCGAGGGGTCGCGCCTGTGGCGCGGTCCAGTGGAAGGGTCGCGCCTGTGGCGCGACGGGGTCAGGTTAAGCAAGAAGGCGGAAATGGGCTGCATGGTGATGACTCGAAAGGGCGGGCCGCAGCGCTGCCGCAGGTGTTTGTGCACCCGGCAGCGCTACCAGCCAAAGACGAAGGCCCGCCTGGCAGGCACGGCGAAGCCAGTGCGCAGGCAGGTGTGAAGGCAGGCGGGAACCAGCACGCCTGCATCGCAGGCCAGACGCCGCGGGGCAGGACGTGCAAGGGGGGCGGCGCCAGGCCGCCGCGTCAGGCCGCCTGGCCGGGCCGCTTGTTCAGGCGGCGACAGCCAGCGGCGGCATCAGCCCCGGGGCGGCGCGCGCGCCTGGTAGGCGGCAGCAGACGCCAGCCCGCCCGCCGGCAAGCCGCGGGTGGCAGGCGCCAAGGCTGCGGCCGCTGGCGGTGCGGCATCGGCCGCAGCCAGCAGCAGGCCGGCGGGCGCCAGCAGCTGGTCGACAAGGCGGCATTCCGCCGCGCCCGGGGCGTGGCCGTGCGCGTCGTCCGGGGCCATGGCAACGGTCTGGACGACCACCCCGATGGCAGCAGCCGCAGCAGCGCCTTCTTCAGCTATGGCCTGGCCATGCCCATGCGAAAGACGATGCCCCAGCGCCGCCACCCTGCCGGGCAGGCCAGGCAAGTCAGACAGACCAGGCAGCCCCGCCAGTCCAGAAAGACCCGAAACAGGCCCGCCATGCGCCAGCCGGTGCGCCAGGCCAGCCGCCTGCGCGGCCAGCAGCAGCACCGCCAGCAGCAGTGCGTGCCAAAGGCGCCAGGCGCTGCGCAGCTGCTGCACGCCTTCAGCCCGCGGCTGCACCGGCCACCGCAGGCACGACCAGGCCATGCATCACGCGCTGCGGGAAGGGAATCTCAATACCCAGCCGGTTCAGCAGCCGCAGGATGGCCAGGTTGACGTCGGAACGCACATTGCCCTGGCCGTTCTCGGGGTCGGCGATCCAGAAGCCCACCGTCAGTTCCAGCCCGTCGGCGGCAAAGTTCGTCAGCAGCACGTTCGGGGCGGGGTCGGCCAGCACGCGCGGCACGGCGGCAATCACGCCGCCCATCTGCGGCAGCAGCGCTTCCACGTCGGTGCCATAAGCCACCTGCACCACGGTGTTCAGCAGCACCCGCGAATCGGCCAGCGACGCGTTTTCCACCCGCTGGGTGATCATCATCTCGTTCGGCACGATCGATTCGCGGCCGTTGACGGCTCGGATGACGGTGAAGCGCGTGCTGATGTCGGTGATGCGGCCTTCGAAGTTGTCGACCTTGACGATGTCGCCAATGCGCATGCTGCGCTCGGCCAGGATGACGAAGCCGCTGACGTAGTTCGCCGCCAGCTTCTGCAGGCCCAGGCCGATGCCCACGCCCAGCGCGCCGCCCAGCACGCCCAGCGCCGTCAGGTCGATGCCTGCAGCCGACAGCGCGAACATCAGCCCCACCACCAGCAGCACGGCGCGCAAGGCGTTGGCCGCCATCTTGCGGATGCTCAGGTTGTCGGTGGCGCCCTGCAGCAGCTTGGCTTCCAGCGCCGACGACACCCACAGCGCGCCCATCAGCACCACCACAGCCGTGATGGCGCCTTCCAGCAATTCGCGCACCGTGACGTAGGTGCCCCCCACCTTCCAGCGGATGGCGTCCAGTTCCTGCAGCACCAGGGGCAGGATGCCGGTGATCCACAGCACGACGGCCACCCAGGCGATCCAGGACACGCTGCGTTCGACGATGCGCATCACGCTGGACGTAGGGAACAGCTTGTGCAGCACGCGCACCACCAGCCGGATGACGGCCAGCGACGTGAGGATCGGCAACACGACGCGGAAGACCGTGATCGGCACCGACAGCGGCGGCAGCGCCAGCCCCCAGCGCGCCAGCATCGCCAGCAGCAGGGCCAGCACCGGAAACAGCACGCCGCCCACCACGCCGTCGCCGAACCAGATCGAGCCCGGCTGCGGGTCGCGCCCGCGGATCAGCCGCACCATCACCCAGGCCAGGCCCAGGCAGCCCAGCAGCACGCCCAGTTCCAGCAAAGCGGCCGGCCGCAGCAGGGCCTGGCCGAATCGCAGCAGTTCTTCCAGCAGCATCAGCGAGGCGTCGATCAGGCCACGTCAGCCAGCACGCGCAGATGCGCCGCCACGCTGCGCGCCAGCGCCCCCAGGTGGTAGCCGCCTTCCAGGCAGCTGACGATGCGGCCCTGGCTGTGGCGCGCGGCCAGGGCTACCAGGCGCTGCGTGATCCATTCGTAGTCGGCCTCGACCAGGCCCATCTGGCCCAGGTCGTCTTCGCGGTGGGCGTCGAAGCCGGCGCTGATGAAGATCATCTCGGGCTTGAAGTCTTCCAGCGCCGGCATCCACATCGCGTCGATGGTCTCGCGCACCGCGGCGCCGCGGGTGTAGGGCGCCACCGGCACGTTCACCATGTTCGTGCCCTTGGGCACGGCGCCGCTGTAGGGGTACAGCGGGTGCTGGAAGAAGCTGCACATCAACACGCGCTCGTCGCCCGCGATGATGTCTTCGGTGCCGTTGCCGTGGTGCACGTCGAAGTCGATGATGGCCACGCGCGACAAGCCGTGCACGTCCAGCGCGTGGCGGGCGGCGATGGCCACGTTGTTGAAGAAGCAAAAGCCCATGGTCTGGTCGCGCGTGGCGTGGTGGCCCGGCGGGCGCACGGCGCAGAAGGCATTGCGGGCGCGGCCGGCCAGCACGTCATCGGTGGCCGCCACGGCGGCGCCGGCGGCGTGCAGGGCGGCTTCATAGGTCTGCGGGCAGGCGATGGTGTCGGGGTCCATGGCGCGGGCTTCGCCACCGTCGCGTACGCGCTGCAGCACGTCGCTCAGTTCAGCCACATAGCCCGAGGTGTGCGCGCGGCCGATCTGCAATGGCGTGGCGGCCGGGGCTTCGCGGAAGTCCAGTGCCACGTCCAGGCCGGTGGCCAGCAGGTGGTCGGTGATGGCGTCCAGCCGCTGGGGGCATTCCGGGTGGCCAGCGCCCATGTCGTGCAGGCGGCAGGCGGGATGGCTGTAGAAGGCAGTGCTCATCGGGGCTCATCGGCAGATTGGGGCCGGGGCAATTCGAGTATGGTCCCGCGCATGGATATGAGCCTTGCACGCCAGCTGACCAAGCTGGTCGATCAGATTAGCACGATCGTGGTGGGCAAGCGCCCGCAGATCGAAGACTGCATGGCCTGCCTGCTGGCTGGTGGGCACCTGTTGATCGAAGATGTTCCGGGGGTTGGCAAGACCACCCTGGCGCACACCCTGGCGCTTAGCCTGGGGCTGCGCTTTTCACGCGTGCAGTTCACCGCCGACCTGATGCCCAGCGACCTGATCGGCGTGAGCGTGTTCGAACGCGCCGCCGACAAGTTCGTCTTCCACCCTGGCCCGGTGTTCAGCCAGGTGCTGCTGGCCGACGAGATCAACCGCGCCGGCCCGAAGACGCAGAGCGCCCTGCTGGAAGCGATGGAAGAGCAGCAGGTGTCGGTGGAAAACGAAACGCGCCCGCTGCCGCGGCCCTTCTTCGTCATCGCCACGCAGAACCCCAGCGACCAGCTGGGCACCTATCCGCTGCCGGAAAGCCAGCTCGACCGCTTCCTCCTGCGCATCACCCTGGGCTACCCCGACCGCGCCAGCGAACGCCTGCTGCTGTTCGGTAGCGACCGCCGCCACGCCGCGCTGAAACTGGAACCCGTGATGCGCCCGGGCGAACTGGAAGCCGCGCAGGCCGCCGTGCTGCAGGTGCGCGCCAGCGACCCGCTGCTGGACTACCTGCAGGCGCTGATTGCCGCCACACGCAGCGGCAGCTGGTTCACCGAAGGCCTGTCGCCGCGGGCCGGCATCGCCGTGCTGCGCGCGGCCAAGGCGCGCGCCCTGATGGCCGGGCGCGACTACGTGGCGCCGGATGACGTGCAGGCCATCCTGCCGCAGGCCATCGCGCACCGGCTCACGCCCGTGCCCGGCAGCGGGCGCGGGCCGGTGGAACAGGTGCGCGCGATGGTCGAAGCCACGGTCATTCCGTGACAGCGGCAGCGGCCACCGCGGCGCGCGCGCCGCGCCTGCGCCTGCAAGCCCGGTTCCATGCCTGGCTGCAGGCCCGCCTGCCCGCCAACGACACCCAGCGGCTGACGCAGCGCAACGTCTACATCCTGCCCACGCGCGCCGGGCTGGCCTTTGCGCTGACCCTGGTGGTGATGCTGCTGGCGGCCATCAACTACCAGCTGAACCTGGGCTTTGCGCTCACCTTCTTGCTGGCCGGTGCAGGCATCGTGTCGATGCACATGACGCACAACAGCCTGCGCGGGCTGACCCTGCACCTGCGCCCGCCGCGCCCCGGCTTCGCTGCTGAACCACTGGCCCTGGAAGTGGTGCTGACCAACCCCGGCCGCACACGCCACGGCCTGGCCCTGCGGCTGCACGACGCTGCGGCCGACAGCGCCCTGTGGTGCGACGTGCCGGCCCAGGGCCAGCAGGTCGCCCACCTGTCCATGCTGCCGGCGCGGCGCGGCTGGCACCCGGTGCCGACCTTGGTGGTCGAAACGGTGTTCCCCTTCGGCCTGTTCCGCGCCTGGTCGGTGTGGCGGCCGGCGGCGCGCGTGCTGGCCTGGCCCCAGCCCGAGTCCCCACCCCCGCCCCTGCCCGGCCTGGCCGGCAGCGGTGGTGAAGAACACGCCGCACGGCGCGGCGAAGGCGGCGAACTGGACGGCGTGCGCCCCTGGCGGCGCGGCGACACCATGCGCCAGGTGGTGTGGAAGAAGGTCGCCCGCAGCGGCGAACTCGTCAGCCGCGAAACCAGCCAGGCCATGGCGCGCGAACTCTGGCTGGCCTGGGGCGACACCCAGGTCGCCGGCACCGAAGCGCGCCTGTCACGCCTGGCCGCCTGGGTGCTGGCGGCCGAACGCGAAGGCCTGGCCAGCGGCTTGTCGCTGCCCGGGCAGGACCTGCCGCCGGGCCTGGGCGAAGCGCATCGCCGCGCCGCGCTGGACCTGCTGGCTGCGTTTTCGGGGCCCGCTTCGGCGGCCGCCAGGGACGCTGTGCCCTTCCCTGCTGCGGCCAGTGCTGGAACGTCTGGTCCTGCCGGCCCTGCCGGCCCTGTCAGCGCGCCCGCGCCGCAGCCCAGCCGGGCGCGGGCCGCGTCCTGAGCCGCCATGCAGACCCTGCGCCTTGCATCCGGCCTGGGCCTGCGCGCCGCGCACCTGCCGCGCGAAGCGCGCGACACGCTGTTCCACATCGTCGTCATCGCCTGGACGGTGCTGCCGCACCTGCTGCACCTGCCCGCCTGGTGCGGCGTCATGGCGGGCGCCGTGCTGCTGTGGCGCGCACGCCTGGCGTGGACCGGGGCCAAGCTGCCCAGCCGCTGGCTCGTCAGCGGCCTGCTGGCCCTGGCCACGGCGCTGACGCTATGGGGCGAACGCGCACTGCTGGGCAAGGAAGCCGGCGTCACCATGCTGGTGGTGCTACTGACGTTGAAGACCCTGGAACTGCGCGCCCGGCGCGACGCGCTGGTGGTGTTCTTCCTCGGCTTCTTCCTGGTGCTGACGCATTTCCTGTATTCACAGAGCCTGGGCACCGGGCTGTGGATGCTCGTGGCCGTGTGGGGCCTGCTCACGGCCCTGGTGCTGGCCCACATGCCGGTGGGGCGGCCGCCACTGCTGGCCGCCGGCAGCGTGGCCGCGAAAGCCGCGCTGCTGGGCGTGCCGCTGATGGCGCTGCTGTTCGTGCTGTTCCCGCGCATCGGCCCGCTGTGGGGCCTGCCGCAGGACGCCGCCGGCCGCACGGGCCTGTCGGGCAGCCTGCGCATGGGTGGGGTAGCCGAGATTGCCAACGACGACAGCATCGCCTTGCGCGTGCGCTTCTTCGGCGCGGTGCCGCGGCCCGATCAGCTGTACTTCCGCGGGCCCGTGCTGTCCAGCTTCGACGGCCGCGAATGGACGCGCCTGGTGCCCACCTTCCCGGCCGCGCTGCGCCCGCGCGCCGACGTCGAACTGTTCGGCGAACCCCTGCGCTACGAGATGACGCTGGAACCCAGCCGGCTGCCCCTGCTGCCACTGCTGGAACTGACGCCCGACCGCCCCGACGCCGCGCCCCGGGTGCCGGGCTGGATGCTGACGCTGCGCCCCGATGTGCAGTGGCAGGTGGACCGGCCGATCGGCGACCGCTTGCGCGTGACGGCCAGCGCCTGGCTGCAGCACCGCCATGGCCCCCGCCAGGACGTGGTGGGCCTGCGCGACCTGGTGCAGCTGCCGGCGGGCTTCAACCCGCGCACCCTGCAGTGGGCCGCCGACCTGCGCGCACAGCCCGACATGCTGGACGCCGACCCGCGCACCCTGGCCGGGGCCGTGATGCGACACATCCGCCAGGCGGGCTTTGTCTACACCCTGGAACCCGGGACCTACGGCCGCGACGCAGTGGACGAATTCTGGTTCGACCGCAAGCTGGGCTTTTGCGAACACTTCGCTTCGGCCTTCGTGGTGGTGATGCGGGCGCTGGACGTGCCGGCGCGCATCGTCACCGGCTACCAGGGCACCGACCCGCTGCCGCAGGACGGCTACTGGGTCGTGCGCCAGAGCAACGCCCACGCCTGGGCCGAATACTGGCAGCCTGGTGAGGGCTGGGTGCGCATCGACCCCACTGCCGCCGTCGCCCCCGAACGCGTGCAGCGCGGGCGCAGCCTGCAGCCCCCGCCTGGCCTGGTGGCGGGCGCGATGCGCAGCTTCAGCCCCGAGGTCGCGGCCCAGCTGCGCGCCAGCTGGGAAGCCATCAACAACCGCTGGAACCAGTGGGTGCTGAACTATTCGCGCCAGCAGCAGTTCAATCTGCTGGAACGCCTGGGCGTGCAAAGCCCCAGTTGGCAGGACCTGGCCAGCACCCTGATCGGCCTGCTGTGCGCGGCCAGCCTGGCCGGCGCCGCCTGGGCCTGGTGGGACCGCCGCCGGCAAGACCCCTGGCAGCGCCTGCAGCTGTGTGTGCAGGCCCGGCTGCGCGAACTGGGCGTGGACGTGCAGGCCCACCACGCCCCGCGCGAACGCGCCGCCAGGCTGCGTGCCCTGGGCCCGGCCTTCGAGGCCGCGGCAGCCGAGCTGGACGCGCTGGACCGCCTGCGCTATGCCGGCCAGGGCGCGCGCTGGCAGGACCACCGCGGCTGGTGGCGGCGCTTCCGGCAGACGCTGGCGCAGTCGCGCCGCGGCAGCCCGGCGGCGTGACGCAAGGCGCAAGCGCCGTCGGCGCGGGCCAGTAAAGGAAGCACCGGGTCTCAAGCCCTGGCGCGGGCCGCCGATGTCCTGCCCATGAGCCCCCCTGTGCGTGTGGCGCTGCTCGGCTTCACGCCGTTCGAACGCGAACACATCGAACCCGCCTTGCGCACACCGCGCCGGCGCAAACCTGCCTATACCGTGCGCATCGACGAACTGCGCAGCTGCAACCTGGCGATCGTCGACGCCGACCAGGAAGCGGCCGTCGCCCAGGTGCTGCAGCAGGGCCGGCTGGCCAGCGTGGTGATGGTGGGCAGCACACCGCGGCCAGGCGCGGGCGCGCAGCTGTCGCGGCCCATCCAGCTGCCGGCCCTGCTGGACGCGCTGGACGCCCTGGTGGCCGCAGCACCGCCGATGTCGGCCGAAGTGCAGAAGGTGCAGGACACGCTGGCCCGCCTGCTGAGCCGCCCGGCGCAGGGGGTTCCGCCACCGGCGCCTGCATCGCCAGGCGCATCCACGCTTTCGCCCGAGCCTGCACCCGACCCCAACCCCGCACCCCACCCGCCGCCACGGGAACGCCGCGCCAGCCGCCGGGTCCGCGCCGCGGCCTGGCCCGTCATCGCCGGGCCCGCAGCGGTGCGGCAGCGCGGCCGGGCGCTGCTGGTCGATGCGCGCGACGACAGCCTGCGCTTCCTGCTGCATGAACTCGACCCGATCGGCCTGAGCCTGGACCGCGTGGCTGGCGGCGGCGAAGCCCTGGACCGTGTGCAGCGCGAGACCTACGACTTCATCTTCCTGGCGGCGGGCCATGCAGGCCCAGGCGGGCCCGAGGGCAGCGGCGAAAGAGCCGCGGTCAGCACCACCGGCAGCAGCAACACGGAAAACGGCCAGGATGGGAGCGACGGCATGGACGGCTTCCACACCTGCCGGCTGCTGCAGCGCCTGCCGCCTGCGCAGCCCGTGGCACCCCCGGCCACCCTGGTGCTGCTGCTGGCCGACGACAGCCCCGTCAGCCGCCTGCGTGCCGAACGCGCCGGCGCCGACGCCTGGCTGGGCAGCCCCTGGGCAGCAGAACCGCTGCTGAAGATCGTCGAAGAACGCGAACGCTGGCTGCAACAGGCGGGCCTGCGCGGCTGAGGGCGGGCACGGGCACGGGCACGGGTACGGGCAGCGGCCTGGCGGCCCTGCCGATAATCCGCCCATGTACCTGATCCCACCGCGCCGCCTGCTGCTGGCGGCCCTGGCCGGCCTGGCCCTGCCGGCAGGCGCCCACGCCACCACACGGCTGGCGGCACAGCCGAATGCCCGGCCCGCCGCCAAGACCGCCCGCCATCGCGGCCCCGCAGCCTCTGCGGCGGCGGGCGCAGCCAGCCCCACCTATGCTGGCCACCCCGACGCGATGGCCTTCGCCGACGCCGTGGCAGCAGCCCACGGCCTGGACCCGGCCCGCGTGCGCCAGCAGCTGGGCGCGGCGCGGCGCATCGACAGCGTGCGGCGCCTGGTGATGCCACCGCCGGCCGGCGTGGCCAAGAACTGGGCCGCCTACCGCGCCCGCTTCATCGACGCCCAGCGCGTGCAGGCCGGGCTGGCCTTCTGGCGCGCCCAGGCCCGCTGGCTGGCGCTGGCCGAAGAACGCTGGGGCGTGCCGGCCGAGATCGTCACCGCCATCGTTGGCGTGGAAACCTTCTACGGCCGCGTGATGGGCGACTTCCGCGTCATCGACGCGCTGGCCACCCTGGCCTTCGACTTCCCGCCCGGGCGGCGCGACCGCAGCGCCTTCTTCCGCAGCGAACTGGAAGAACTCTTCGTGCTGGCCCAGCGCGAAGGCAGCGACCCGCTGGCCGTGAAAGGGTCCTACGCCGGGGCGATGGGCCTGCCGCAGTTCATGCCCAGCAGCGTGAACCGCTATGCCGTGGACTTCGACGGCGACGGTCACATCCACCTGCATACCGGGCCGGCGGACGTGGTGGGCAGCGTGGCGCATTACCTGGCGGCCTTCGGCTGGCAGCGCGGCCAGCCCACGCACTACGGCGTGGCCGTGCCCGTGGACAGCCGCGACCGCGCCGCGCTGCTGGCACCCGACATCCTGCCCAGCTTCACGGCCGCGGAGTTCGCCGGGCGCGGCGCCCAGTTGGACGCCGCCGGCCAGGCCCACGCTGGCCCGCTGGCCCTGGTTGAACTGCAAAACGGCGACGCCGCCCCCAGCTATGTGGCCGGCACGCAGAATTTCTACGTCATCACGCGCTACAACTGGAGCAGCTACTACGCCATGGCCGTGATCGACCTGGCCGCCGCCCTGCGCCAGGGCTGGACCGCCGCGCCGCGCTGAGCCAGCCGCGCCGGCAGGGCGGTTCAGAACGCGGCGGTATCTGCCGATACCACCAGGATGACCCGTCGTCTGCGCGAATTCTTCACCGACCAGCCGCTGTGGCTCACGATCCCGGTGATCGTGGCGACCAGCGTGGCCTCGTCGGTGGGCGCGCTGTTCCTGCTGGTCGAACTGCTGGGGCATGGCTACGGGCCAACCTTCAGTCGGTCCCTGACGATCGCCATCCTGGCGCCGACGATGGTGTCGGCACCCATCGGCGGCTACATCGTGCACCTGCTGCGCCAGGTCGAACAGGCGCGCCGGCAGGCGCAGGCACTGGCCTGGCACGACCCGCTGACGGGGCTGCTGAACCGCAGGCGCCTGATCGAACTGGGCGAGCGCGAACTGGCCATCGCCAGGCGGGCGGCGCGGCCGCTGTCGGCGGCGTTGATCGACATCGACAACTTCAAGCAGATCAACGACCAGCACGGCCATGCCACGGGGGACACCGTGCTGCAGGCCGTGGGGCAGGCCGTGGCAGGGCAGCTGCGCGAGACCGACCTGATCGGCCGCTGGGGTGGCGAGGAATTCGTCGTGTTCCTGCCCGATACCGGGCTGGAAGCCGCCAACACCACGGCTGAACGCATGCGGGCAGCCGTTGAAGGCCTGGCGGTGCCGGCTGGTGCTGGTGCCAGAACAGGCGCCGGTACGGGCGCCAGTACCGGCAGCTTTCTGCGCTGCACGGTCTCGATCGGCGTCCACCAGGCCGAGCCCGACAGCGACTTCGACCGCTGGGTCGACCAGGCCGACCGCGCGATGTACCTGGCCAAAGCCGCCGGCAAGAACCGCGTGCAGGCAACGGCGGCCTGAGCGCCCGGCCAGGGCCGGTATCGGGCGCTGGCCTACACCCGCCAGAGGCGATGGCTGGCAGTCCTGCAGCGGGGCCGGGTGCTATGGTCGCTGCATGATCGACACCCTGCTGCTGGCCACCGCGCGCATCGCCACCTTCGCGCTCGACCGCGGGCTGACGAATGCCAGCGGCTTCTTCTTTCAGCGCGACGAGCGGCTGTTCCTGGTCACCAGCCGCCATGTGCTGATCGACGAACCCAGCAAGCACCACCCGAACCGCATCGAGATCGAACTGCACACCGACGCGGCCAACCTGGGGCAGAGCACGGGCCTGTCGATGCTGCTGTTCCAGGACGGGCAGGCGCTGTGGCGCCAGGGCCGTGACACGGGCGGCGAGATCGACGTGGCGGTGATCGAAATCGACCGCAGCGCCCTGCCCGCCGGCACCCTGCTGCACGCCTTCACGCCCGCCCACCTGCCGGCGCCGGGCACGGCGCCCGACGCGCCAGGCGGCATCGCAGTGGGCAGCCGGCTGCTGGTGGTGGGCTTTCCGCTGGGCTTTCACGACACCCTGCACCACCTGCCCGTGGTGCGCCAGGCCGTGCTGGCCACGGCCTGGGGCCTGCGCTTCCAGGGCGAGGGCTACTTCCTGACCGACGCGCGCACGCACCGCGGCACCAGCGGCGCGCCCGTGGTGATGCCCGACCCGGCTGCCACGGGGGCGCTGCCCTGGAAGCTGCTGGGCGTGCATTCAGGCCGCCTGGACATGAGCACGCGCGACAAGGTGCAGGACGAATCGCTGGGGCTGAACATGGCCTGGTATGCCGACATCCTGCTGACGCTGACCGAGCCCGTGGCCTGCGCCCCGGGCGTGCCGTCGGCTGCAGTGGCAAGCGCAGCGCCAGCGCCGCTTTCCACTTGAGAGGGGACAGGCGGCGTCCGTCGCCAGCATGAAAACCAGGCCTGCATGCGCTGGCGGGGGGATGTGGACCGAGGGGCCCGGGTCATACGGTCGGGGCCCCTGTTTGCAACCCCTCGGAGCGCGTCATGCAAGTCTCGACCTTTGAGCTGATCTTCAAGCCCCAATCCCCCGCCGCCCCCAGCGGCGTGGCCGCCGTGGACCGCGTGGTCCAGGGCTATTTCCTGGCCATCACCAACCTGGAAGCGGCCGAATACCAGTACCGCGTGGAATTCATCGTGCCGCCGGTGCCGCCCGGCACGCCCAACGCCGCCTTCCGCACGCCGGCTGGCAACACCCTGGTCTTCGTCGACAGCGGCGGCGGTGACAACCTGCCCGGCGTGCTCAGCGGCGCAGCCAACCAGAAGCGCTTCGTGCCCAGCCAGGGCTTCGTGCGCGTGCCCGCCCATGCCACGGCCCTGGTGGCCGTGCTGCCCAGCGCCTTCGGGCCTTCACCGCTGGACCCGACGCCGCTGGCCCTGCCTAACTTCGAAACCCGGGGCTACGTCAACATCACCCTGCCCGCGGTGCGCGTGGGCGGCGGCGGATTCGCAGGACTGTTCACCCGCGCGCAAAGCGCGGCACCGGTGAAGGTGCTGCTGACGCCGCAACACCGCGCCACCTTCCTGAAGGCCGACAACACCATCTCGGGCCAGATCCAGGCCACCCTGCCGCTGGCGGGCGGGCAGGCGGTGCAGTCGCTGCCGCCGGAACCGGGCGGGCTGGTCCTGGCACTGAACGACCTGGTGGCCAGCAAGCCCGACCTGGGCAACCTGCTGGACAGCATCGCGCCCGAAGACCGCGGCCTGGCCCTGGGCGCCCTGCTGGGCGACCTGAACGCCAATGCGGCCGACCTGAGCTTGCTGAACAAGGCCCTGGCCGAAGCCGACGTGCCGCTGGCCGTGGAACGCCGCAAGCGCTGACGTCGCGGGCCGGCCCAGGTGGCCGGCCTGGCACCGCGGGCTGGTACTGCAGGCCGGGTTCTCAGACCGGCAATTCAAGCCGGGATCGGCACCAGGAAGTCCCGGCTGATGCCCACGCCCAGGTCGCCCACGCGGTCCAGGAACTGGGTCAGGTACGCGTGCAGGCCAGTGGCCAGGATCTCGTCGATGCGGCCGTACTTCAGGTCGCTGCGCAGGCGGCCGGCGCGGCGCAGGGTTTCGGCGCTTTGCTCGTTGGCCACGGCTTCCAGGTTCAGCACCACTTCGTTCATGCAGGCGGCCAGTGAACGCGGCATGTCGGGCCGCAGGATCAACAGTTCGGCCACGCGTTCGGGGCGAATGACGTTGCGGTAGACCTTGCGATAGACCTCGAAGCCGCTGACCGACCGCAGGATGGCCGACCAGTGATAGAAGTCCACTTCCTGGCTTTCCTTCACGTTGCCGGCGCCGAAGTAGTCGCCGGTCAGGGCATGGAACTTCACGTCCAGCAGCCGCGCGGTGTTGTCGGCGCGTTCCAGGAAGGTGCCGATGCGCAGGAAGTGCAGCGAATCGTCCATCAGCATCGTGCCCACGGTCACGCCGCGGCTCTGGTGCGAACGCACCTTCACCCATTCGAAGAAGGCGCTGGGGTCGCGTTCGAAGCCCTGTTCCTTCAGTGCGCGGTTGAATTCCAGCCAGGTCTGGTTCTGTGTTTCCCAGACTTCGGTGGTCAGCGCGCCGCGCACCGCGCGGGCGTTTTCGCGCGCCGCGCGCAGGCAGGCCAGGATGCTGCTGGGGTTGTCGGCGTCGCGCACCATGAAGTCCATGACGTTGCGGGCCGTGACTTCGCTGTACTTCTTCGCGAAGGGGTGCGTCAGCTCGCTGATCGACAGCAGCCCGCGCCAGCCCTGTTCGGCCTTGTCGGCCGACTGCGGCAGCAGCGCGGTCTGGTAGTTCACGTCCAGCATGCGGGCGGTGTTCTCGGCCCGCTCCATGTAGCGGGCCATCCAGAACAAGTGGTCGGCGGTTCTTGAAAGCATGCGCGTTCCCCTGTTCAGGCCTCGAGGACCCAGGTGTCCTTGGTGCCGCCGCCTTGCGACGAATTCACCACCAGCGAACCTTCCTTCAGCGCCACGCGGGTCAGCCCGCCGGGCACGGTCTGCACGCCCTTGCCGGAAGACAGCACATAGGGCCGCAGGTCGATGTGGCGCGGCGCGATGCCGGCTTCGACAAACGTCGGGCAGGTCGACAGCGACAGCGTGGGCTGGGCGATGTAGTTCGTGGGGTTGCCCTTCACGACGGCGCTGAATTCGGCGATCTCGGCCTTCGTCGCGGCCGGGCCCACCAGCATGCCGTAGCCGCCAGCGCCGTGCACTTCCTTCACCACCAGTTCGTGCATGTGGTCCAGCACGTACTGCAGGTCGTCCTTTTCGCGGCACAGATAGGTGGGAACGTTGTGCAGGATGGGCTTTTCGCCCAGGTAGAACTCGATCATCTTCGGCACGTAGGGGTAGATGCTCTTGTCGTCGGCAATACCGGTGCCGATGGCGTTGCTCAGCGTGATGTTGCCGGCGCGGTAGACGTCCAGCAGCCCGGCGCAGCCCAGCGTGCTGTCGGCGCGGAAGGCCTTGGGGTCCAGGAAGTCGTCGTCCACGCGGCGGTAGATCACGTCCACCCGGCGCGGGCCCTGGGTGGTGCGCATGTAGACGAAGCCGTCTCGCACGAACAGGTCCTGCCCTTCCACCAGTTCCACGCCCATCTGCTGGGCCAGGAAGGCGTGTTCGAAGTAGGCGCTGTTGTACATGCCGGGCGTCAGCACCACCACGGTGGGTTCGTTCACGCCGGCCGGCGCCACGGCGCGCAGGGTTTCCAGCAGCAGGTCCGGGTAGTGCTGCACCGGGGCCACGCGGTGCATGCTGAACAGGTCGGGGAACAGCCGCATCATCATCTTGCGGTTCTCGAGCATGTAGCTCACGCCGCTGGGCACGCGCAGGTTGTCTTCCAGCACGTAGTAGGTGCCCGAACCATCCGCATTGCCGGCGCGCACGATGTCGATGCCGCTGATGTGCGAATAGATGTCGCCCGGCACGTTCACGCCCGCCATCTCGGGCCGGTACTGCGCGTTCTTCAGCACCTGCTCGGCCGGCACGATGCCGGCCTTCAGGATTTCCTGGCCGTGGTAGACGTCGTGGATGAAGCGGTTCAGCGCCGTCACGCGCTGGCGCAGGCCGGCTTCCATGCTCACCCATTCCTGCTTCGGAATGACGCGCGGGATCAGGTCGAAGGGGATCAGGCGTTCGGTGCCCGCGCCATCTTCGTCTTTCGCGCCGTAGACCGCAAAGGTGATGCCGACGCGGCGGAAGATCATCTCGGCTTCGTCGCGCCGGGCCCGCATGCTGGCCTCGGGCTGGCGGGCCAGCCATTGCTGGTAGACCTGGTAATGGTCACGCACGCGCTGGTCTGCGCCGTGCAGTTCGTCGAAGCTCGACTTCATGGTTCGTCCGCTCTCTTGCCCGATCTCCAGGCCGCCGTTCGGCCCGCCCTGCAGCGCCACACTGCCGCTGTGTTTATTCAGCCCGCGGTGCCCGGCGGCGCCATGGGCTGCTGATCGACTGTAGCAACAAGCAAGCCCGCCGCCGGCCGCCCGCGCGTGGTGACGCCCACCGTCAGCGTGTGGCGCCCGCCGCCGCGGATCACGCCCCGCAGCGGCGTGACGTCGCCAAAGTCGCGGCCCACCGCCAGGCGCACATGGCTGGTGGCGGGCACGATGTCGTTGGTGGGGTCCAGTGCCAGCCAGCCGCCGCCCGGGCCGGTCTGCGGCACGCCGGGCGTTTCGGGGCACCAGACCTGCACCCAGGCATGCGAAGCGTCGGCGCCGATCAGCGCTTCTCCGCTGTCGGCCGCGCGCGTGAGCAGGTAGCCGCTGACATAGCGCGCCGGCAGCCCCAGCATGCGCAGGCAGCCGGCCATCAGGTGCGCGAAGTCCTGGCACACGCCGCGCTTTTGCGCGAAAGCGCGCGACAGCGGGGTTTCGATCTCGGTGCTGCGGCTTTCGTACTTGAAGTCCTGGAACAGGCGGTGCATCAGCGACAGCGCGCCCTCGGCCACCGGGCGCCCGGGCGGGAACGACGGCAGCGCGTATTCGCGCAGTTCGGGCAGGCGCGGCACGAAGGGCGAAGGCATGGCGTACTCCACCGCCGGCTGCAGCGGCGCCTGGGCGACATAGCGCAGGCTGGCGGCCAGCGCGTCCCAGGGCGGGGACTGTTCCGGCCGCAGTGCGCCAAAACGTGCAGCCAGGCGCACGCGGCTGGTAGCGCGCACTGTCAGCTGGTCGTGCGGCTGCGCCAGGCTGAAGTGGCACTGCGCGTTGCCGGCTTCGTCCCAGCTGTCGACCCGGTGGTCGGGCGTGGGCGAGATGGCGAGCGAAAAATCCAGCAGCTGCTGGTGTTCGTCCTGCAGCGGCTTCAGGTGCGCCAGGTGCTGCGCCAGCGACACGTCGCTGGCGTAGACGTAGCGCGTCTCGTGCATCACGTCCAGGTCCATCACGGGGCTGTCGCTCATCGTCGGATGCGGGCTCAGACGCGCTGGTCCAGGCCCTGGGCCAGGGTGAAGTAGCGGCTGGCGATGGCGTCGGCCAGGGCCATGGCGCTGGCCGACAGCCGCGCTGCCAGCGCGTCCAGCAGCGCCGGCAGTGCGTTGTCGTCCACTGCGCGCAGCGCGTCGAGCGTCAGGCCAGCCCCTTCGGCGGGCAGCCGCGCCAGCAGCGGCGCCAGGCTGGACTCGTCGCCCGGCAGCTTGGCGATTTCCGTGCGCAGCCGGCGCAACACGCCGGCCAGCGAACGCGGGTTGGCGCTGTCCAGCACCAGCAGGTCGGTCAGCGCCAGCAGGTCTTCGTGGCGCTGGTAGCGGGCGCGGAAGGTGATGACGCTGTCGAACAGTTCCAGCATCAGGTCGATGCCAGCGGCACTGCCCAGGGCGCCGGCCTTCAGGAAGGCGCGCATGCGCGCGGTCAGGCCGATCAGCCGTTCCAGCAGCCGGCCCACCGTCAGCAGGCGCCAGCCGTGGTCGCGCGTCATACGGTCAGTCTGCGCACCGGTGACGGCGGCCAGGCGCAGCGCCAGCCGGTCCAGCGCCGGCAGCACCTGCGGCAGCGTGGGCAGCTCATCGGCCGGGGTTTCCAGCGCCAGGCGGAAGCCTTCGCCCATTTCGCGGATCAGCGTCCAGTGCTCGTTGGAAAGGCGTTCGCGCAGCGCCTGCGAAGCCCTTTCCAGCGCCGCCAGGTTGTAGCCGATGCTGGCCGCGCCTTTCTTGCCTTCGGTGTCGGCCAGCGTGGCCAGCAACGCGCGTTCGAAGTGGTGCGGCGCGCGGTCCAGCGCTGGCGTTCCCGGCGGCACCAGCCCGCCGCTGCTGCACAGGGCCGACAGGGCCTGCAGCATGGCGGGGGTGGCGTCGCTGTCGGCGTCGATCAGCAGCAGCGTGGCGCGAACCAGCTGCACGGCCTGTTCTGTGCGTTCGGTGTAGCGGCCCAGCCAGAACAGGTTTTCGCCCGTGCGGCTGCTGACGGGCCGCCGGCGGCCAGCGATGTCGTCCACACGCAGGCGCTGCGGCAGCATGCTGAAGGTGTCCACCGGACCGGGCGTCAGCACCCAGGTGTCCAGACTGCTGCCGCCGCGCTGCATGCTGACGCTGCTGTCTTCGCGCTGGGCCACGCGCGTCATGCCGCCGGGCAGCACATGCCAGCGCCCGCCGCCGTCGGCGATGGCGTAGATGCGCACCATCGCCGGGCGGGTGGCTACGCCGCTGTCGCCCCAGATGGGGGCACGGGAAAAGCGCAGGCGGGCCTGCACGGTCCACGCGTCGGGGTCGCTGTCGATGGCGGCCAGCCGTTCCAGGCGCGACAGTTCATGCACCTGCGAGGTGCGGCCCTGGCGCGGGAAGGTGCTGCGCAGGAACTTGCCGTCCAGGTCGCCCTGCACGGCGCGCAGGGCACTGGCTTCGCCGCACCACCAGGTGGGCAGGGCCGGCAACAATAGGCGGTCCTGCCCCAGGCGGCGCGCGATGCCGGGCAGGAAGCCCTGCACGGCCGGGCTTTCCAGGAAGGCGCTGCCCAGCGCATTGGCCATCACCACATGCCCGGCGCGCGCGGCCTGCAGCAGGCCGGGCACGCCCAGGGCGCTGTCGGGGCGCAATTCCAGCGGGTCGCAGAAGTCGTCGTCCAGCCGGCGCAGCACGCCGTGCACGGGTTCCAGGCCTTCGACGGTCTTCAGGAAGACGCGGTCCTTGCGCACCGTCAGGTCGCCACCTTCCACCAGTGGCAGGCCCAGGTAGCGCGCCAGGTAGGCGTGTTCGAAATAGGTTTCGCTGAAACGCCCGGGCGTGAGCAGCACCACGCGCGGCGTGGCGTTGCCGGCCACCTGGCCGGCCAGCTGTTCCACGGTATCCAGCAGCCGGCGGTAGGAACTGGCGATGTGCTGCACGCGCAGTTCGCGAAAAGCGTCGGGGAACTGGCGCGAGATCACCAGCCGGTTGTGCATCACGTAGCCCAGGCCGGAAGGGCCCTGGGTGCGCTGGGCCACCAGCCACCACTGGCCGTCGGGCCCGCGGGCGATGTCGAAGGCGACGATGAACAGGTGCATGCCGCCGGGCGGCACGGCCCCGCGCATGGGCCGCAGCCAGCCGTTGTGGCGGTACAGCAGGGCCGGCGGCAGCAGGCCTTGCTGCAGCAGGTTTTGCGGGCCGTACAGGTCGGCCAGCATGGTCTGCAGCAGTTCGGCGCGTTGGATGGCACCGGCCTCGATCAAGGCCCAGTCTTCGGCTTCGATCAGGTTCGGCAACAGTTCCAGCGACCAGGGCCGCGTGGCCACGCCGCCGGGCGCCGCGTCGCTGAAGACGTTGTGGGTGACGCCGTCCTGCAGGATCTGCCGCGCCACCTGGGCGACGCGGCGGTTCATGTCCACCGGCCTTTCGACGTGCGCCGGCAGGGCCAGGTGCTGGGCAAAGCCCTGCCAGGCGGGGCGCAGGCCGCCGCCGGGCCCGCGCAGCTCGTCCCACACGCCGGCTTCGACCGGATGCGCGTGGCTCAGCAGCAGGTGGGCGGCGTCGGCGCCCGCGTCGGCCTTGAAGTCCAGCGGCAGGCTGGCCTGCGTGCCTTCAGCCAAGTTGGCCAGGTTGGCCAGGCTGGCCAACCCCACGCCGCCACTCTGGCCCTGGGCCTGAACCTGCTGAACTTGGCCTTGCGCCTGGCTATGGGCCTGGGCCTGGCCAGGCGCGGGGCTGGCAGTGGGGGGCAGCGGCGTGTTGGGCACGGGCTAGCGCAAGCGCAGGTCCAGCGTGAAGGGCAGTTCGCGGCTGGGCTGTGCAGGCTGCACCTGCATCGCGCCCGGGCTGTGCCCGAAGCGGAAGAAGCGCGCCAGGCGCCGGCTTTCGGCGGTGTAGGAATTGACGGGGAAGTCTTCGTAGTTGCGCCCGCCCGGGTGGGCCACGAAGTAGCGGCAGCCGCCCAGCGAACGGTTCAGCCAGCGGTCGACGATGTCGAAGGTCAGCGGGGCATGAGCCGGGATGCTGGGGTGCAGGGCCGAAGGCGGGGCCCAGGCCTTGTAGCGCACGCCGCAGACATATTCGCCCACGCGCCCGGTGGGCTGCAGGGCCGCGGCCTGGCCGTTGACGGTGACGATGTAGCGGTTGTCGTTCAGCCCCGTCACCTTCAGTTCCAGCCGTTCCAGCGATGAATCGACGTAGCGCACCGTGCCCCCGGCCGAGCCTTCTTCACCCATCACGTGCCAGGGCTCGAGCGCATTGCGCAGGCTCAGGCTGACACCGAAAGCGTTGACCTCGCCCACCATCGGGAAGCGGAACTCGAAGTGCGGCGCAAACCAGGCCGGGTCGAACGGAAAGCCCGCGGCATTCAGTTCAGCCATCACGTCGTCGAAGTCCATCTGCACGAAGGTGGGCAGCATGAAGCGGTCGTGCAGGCCGGTGCCCCAGCGCGTCAGCCGGGTGGCGCCCTTGCCGCGGTAGGGTTCCTTCCAGAACCAGGCCAGCAAGGCGCGCAGGAGCAGCTGCTGCACCAGGCTCATGTGCGGGTGCGGCGGCATTTCAAACGCGCGCAGCTCCAGCAGGCCCAGGCGGCCCGTGGGGCCGTCGGGGCTGTAGAGCTTGTCGATGCAGAACTCGCTGCGGTGGGTGTTGCCGGTCACGTCGACCAGCAGGTTGCGCATCGTGCGGTCGATCATCCACGGCGGCACCTGGCCAAACTTTTCCAGCTGGCGGTCGATCTGCTCCAGGCCGATTTCGACTTCATAGACCTGGTCGTCGCGCGCTTCGTCGAAGCGCGGCGCCTGGCTGGTGGGGCCGATGAACATGCCGCTGAACAGATAGCTCAGCGAAGGGTGGTTGTGCCAGTAGGTGATGAGGCTGCCCAGCAGGTCGGGCCGGCGCAGGAAGGGGCTGTCGGCCGGCGTGGCACCGCCCAGTACGAAGTGGTTGCCGCCGCCTGTGCCGGTGTGGCGGCCGTCGAGCATGAACTTCTCGGCCGACAGGCGCGTCTGGTGCGCGGCGTCGTAGAGGAATTCGGTGTGGTCCACCAGTTCGGCCCAGTCGTGGGCAGGGTGGATGTTGACTTCGATCACGCCCGGGTCGGGCGTCACGGCCAGGCTCTTCAGGCGCGGGTCGCGCGGCGGCCCGTAGCCTTCGATGACGATCTTCACGCCCTGCGCTGCGGCCTGGGCTTCCAGCGCAGCCAGCAGTTCCAGATAGTCTTCCAGGAAGCGCAGCGGCGGCATGAAGACGTAGAGCATGCCGCTCTTGCCACCGTGTTCGGCTTCGGCCTTCGGACCGTTGGCGCGCTGCGGGTCGCGCACTTCCACGCACAGCGCTGTTCGGGTCAGTTCGCCGGCCGATTCGAAGCGGCCGGGCACGGCCAGCGCGTTGCGCGGGAAGGGCGAAACCGGGTCGTGTTCGGTGGCCATGCGCGGCACCCCGGGGCCGCCGGCTGGCGGCGCTGCGCCGTCGCCTGAACCGCCCGCGGCGCGGGCTTCGCCTTCGCCTTCACCCGCCTGCCCCGTGGCCCCCGCAGCGAGATCGCCGTACAGCGACTGCGGCCCGCGGCTGCCGGCTGCAGCGCCAGCCAGCCCCGGCCCTGCGGTACCGCCGCTGGCCGCGAACTGCATGCGCAGCGCTGCGTGCGTGGGCAGTTCGCCCTTGGGCGCAAACGGGTCCTGCGCCATCGTCCAGGGCTGGTCGCCCTTCGCGGCCCAGGCCTGTGAATCCAGCGGCAGGCGGTAGCCCATGGGCGAATCGCCGGGGATCAGGAACATGCGGTCGTCGCGCAGGAACCAGGGTCCCGTCACCCAGGCCGGCCCGGCCGTGGCGACGTTCCATTCGCGCTTGAGCGGCAGCACGTAGCCCACGGTGGCGTCCAGCCCCTGGGTGAACACGCGGCGCAGGCGCGCGCGTTCCATCTCGTCGTCCAGGCGCGAATCGAAGGGGTCCACGTTCACCGGCAGCCGGCGTTCGCGCCAAAGGTAGTAGTAGACGTCTTCATAGCCCGGCTGCACGAACTTCGGGTCCAGGCCCAGCCGGCGCGTCAAGCCGCTGATGAAGGTGTGCGCGTCTTCGCTGGTGTAGCGGTGCGGGTCGCGCTCGTCGGCAAACAGGCTGGGGTCGGCCCAACAGGGCTGGCCATCGGCGCGCCAGCAGATCGACAGCGCCCAGCGCGGCAGCTGTTCGCCCGGGTACCACTTGCCCTGGCCGAAGTGCAGGAAGCCGCCCCGGCCGTACTTTTCCAGCAGCCGGTGCACCAGCTCGGTGGCGTAGCCGCGCTTGGTTGGGCCCAAGGCGTCGGTGTTCCATTCGGCCGCGTCTCGGTCGCCCACGGCCACGAAGGTGGGTTCGCCGCCCATGGTCAGGCGCACGTCCTGGGTCTTCAGCTGCTCGTCCACCGCATGGCCCAGGGCTTCGATGGCCTGCCACTGCTCGGGCGTGTAGGGCTTGGTGACGCGCGGGCTTTCGTAGATGCGCGTGACCTGCATGTGGTGGCTGAATTCCACCTCGCATTCGTCGACCGCGCCCGACACCGGTGCGGCGCTGGACGGTTCAGGCGTGCAGGCCACCGGGATGTGGCCTTCGCCGGCCAGCAGGCCGCTGGTCGGGTCCAGGCCCACCCAGCCGGCGCCGGGCAGGTAGACCTCGCACCAGGCGTGCAGGTCGGTGAAGTCGACTTCCGCGCCCGAAGGGCCATCCAGCGCCTTCACGTCGGGCTTGAGCTGGATCAGGTAGCCCGACACGAAGCGCGCCGCCAGCCCCAGGTGGCGCAGCAGCTGCACCAGCAGCCAGCCGGTGTCGCGGCAGCTGCCACTGGCGTTCGTCAGCGTGACCTCGGGCGTCTGCACGCCGGGTTCCATGCGAATGAGGTAGGCGATCTCGCGCTGCAGCCGCTGGTTGATGGCGACGATGAAGTCGATCGTGCGCATCGATTCCGGCGACACGCTGTCCCCCAGGGCCTTGAACTTCGGCGTCAGCGGGCCCTTTTCCAGATAGGGGCCGAGTTCCTGCTTCAGTTCGGCGCTGTACTGGAAGGGGAAGGCCTCGGCCTCGGGTTCCAGGAAGAAGTCGAAAGGGTTGAAGACCGACATCTCGGCCACCAGGTCCACGGTGACTTTGAATTCAGTCGTCTGGTCGGGGAAGACGAGCCGGGCCTGGTAGTTGGCGAACGGGTCCTGCATCCAGTTGACGAAGTGGTTCGTCGGCTCGATGCGCATCGAATAGCTGATGATGGGCGTGCGGCAGTGCGGCGCCGGGCGCAGCCGCACCACCTGGGGCGACAGGCCCACGCGGCGGTCGTAGCGGTAGTGCGTGACGTGGTTCAGCGCGACATGGATGGACACGGGTTCAGCTCCTGGGCAACAGACAGGCCGGCGCGCGCCCGCTGCGGGTGCAGCCCGGGCGCGCATGCGGCATCTGGCGGATTTGCAAGCTCCGGGCCACACTGCCCACTGGCGGCGCAAGCCTAGGGTGCAGCGGCCGGCGGTGCCGCCAGACCCTGGGGATGATGCCAGTAACGGGCCCGCGCCCTGCGCGTGCATTCGGCGCTGCCGTCGGCCCGCCAGGTGTAGGCCCCGCAATGGTCGCTGCGCAGGAAGGCGATGCCCAGGCTGTCGTAGCGGGCCTGCACCTCGGGCGCGGGGTGGCCGAAGCGGCTGCGGTAAGCCGCCTGCGCGACGGCCGCGCGCGGGGCCACCGCGGCCAGGAAGGCGGGGGTGGAACTGGTGCGGCTGCCGTGGTGCGGCACCAGCAGCAAGCTGCTGCGCAGGGCCGGGTCCTGGGCCTGCACCAGGGCGGCTTCCTGTGCGGCTTCGATGTCGCCCGTCAGCAACACGCTGCCCTGGGCACCCTGCACGCGCAGCACGCAGCTTTGGGCGTTCGGGCGCGTATTGGCCGCGCCGGCCGCGTCCCGTTCGGCGCCCGGGTGCAGCACCTCGAACTGCACCCCGTCCCATGCCCAGGCTTGCCCTGCCGTGCAGCGGCGGCTGGGCGCCGGCCCCTGGAGCAGCGGATGGCTGGGCGACAGCGAACTGCTAATGCTGCGCACCGGCAGCCCGGCCAGCAGGCTGGCAGCGCCACCCACGTGGTCAGCGTCGCGGTGGCTCAGCATCAACAGGTCGACCTGGCGTTCGCCGCGGGCCCGCAGCAGCGGCAGCAGAACGCGGCTGCCGGCGTCGGCTTCTGGTGTGTAGGCCGGGCCGGTGTCGTAGACCAGCAGATGCTGCCGGGTGCGCAGCAGCACGGCTGTGCCTTGGCCGACGTCAGCGGCCAGCAGCTCGAAGCGGCCTTCGGGCGGGCGCGGTACCGCGGGCCACAGCAGGGGCAGCATCAGCGGCAGGGCGCAGGCGCGCAGCCGCCAGGGTAGCGGCAGCACCGCCAGCAGTCCTGCGGCCAGCCCCAGGGCCACGGCCCACGGCGGGGCCGCGGCGGCAGTCCACACCGCCAGCGGCCAACCGGCCAGCACCTGCAGCAGCCCCGTCATGCCCTGCACCAGGGCCGCGGCCAGGCCCCACAGCGGCGGCAGCAGCACCCCCAGCAAGCCCAGTGGGGTGATGAGCAGGGTCACCAGCGGAATGGCCGCCAGGTTGGCCACGAAGCCCACGACCGAGATCTGCTGGAAGAACAACATCGACAAGGGCGCCAGCCCCGCCGTGGCCACGGCCTGCGTGCGCAGCCCGCCGAGCAAGCCGGCGCGCAGCCGCGGCCCCACGGCTGGGCCTGCCCCTGGCGCCTGCTGGGCCGGCACGGCGGGCTGCAGGGGTTCAGACACCACCAGCAGCCCCACGGCCACGAACGACAGCCAGAAGCCAGGTTGCAGCAGCGCCCAGGGGTCGACCAGCGTGACCACACAGGCCGTGGCCAGCAGCACCCCGGGCAGCGGCCAGCGCAGGCCCAGGCTGCGCAGCAGGGCCACGGCCGCCAGCATGTAAACCGTGCGCTGCGCCGGCACCGCCCAGCCCGCCAGCACGGCATAGGCCGCCGCCAGGGCGAACCCGCCCCAGCGCGCCGCCGCGGGCGTGGGCAGGGCCAGCATGGCGCGCGGGCTGGCCCGCCAGACCCAGCCCAGCACCGCGGCGGCGGCCCAGGCGAACATCGTCACGTGCAGGCCTGAAATGGCCATCAGGTGCGCCACGCCGGTGCTGCGGAAGACGTCCCAGTCATCGCGCTCGATGGCCGCCTGGTCGCCGATCACCAGGGCCGCCAGCACCCCGGCGGCCGACGCATCGGGCACCTGGCGCGTGATGGCGTCGCGCAACGCCTGGCGCGCACGCTGCACCGGCTGGCCCACCGCCACGCCCAGCCGCCGGTTCACGGCCCCGGGCACCGCCCGCACGCTGCCGCTGGCGCGGATGCCGCGTTCGAACAGCCACAGCTCCAGGTCGAAGCCATGCGGGTTCATCGTGCCGTGCGGCTGCTTCAGGCGCAGCGTGAGCTGCCAGCGGTCGCCGGCGCGCAGGTCTTCAGGCGCACCGGCGATGAGCGCGTCGAGCTCGGCCCCGCGGTACCAGCCCAGGGCCAGGCGCTGCGGCAGCCGCAGGGGCTGGCCCGGCGCGGCCGCCAGCGCGGCGGCTTCCACCTGCAGCACGAAGCGCGTGCCCTGCAGGCTGGGCTGGGGCAGGTCGGCGACAACGCCCGTCACCAGCAAGTCCACGCCTTCCAGGCCGGGCGGCAGGGCGTCGGCCAGGCGCAGCGCCGCGCGACCGTGGGTCAGCGCCGCACCCAGGCAAGCCACCAACGCCAGCCCCGCCAACCAGCGCGCACCGGCCCGCCCAGACCACCAGGCCGCGGCGCCGGACAACAGCAGCGCTGCCAGCACCAGTGCCAACGCAACGCCCGGCCACAAGGCCGGCTGCTGCAGTTGCAACGCGACGCCGCCCAGCCAGGCCATGGCCAGCCAGGCCATCCGCATGCCCGGCCCGGGCCAGCCTGGCGAAGGCAGCCAGGGGAAGGCCGACACCTGCATGGGCCCAGTGTAGGATGACCGATCGACCCGCTTCTGCCCTCTGAAGGGCTCCCTCTCATGAGCGTTCAAGACCGCTTGCAGGCCCTGGGCATCACCCTGCCCCCGGTGGCCACCCCGGCCGCTGCGTATGTGCCCTTCGTGCGTTCAGGCGCGCTGGTGTTCATCTCGGGCCATATCGCCAAGCGCGACGGCAAGGCCTGGCCCGGCCAGCTGGGCACCGACATGACGACCGACGAAGCCAAGGCCGCCGCCCGCGCCGTGGCCATCGACCTGCTGGGCACCTTGCAGGCTGCTGCCGGCAGCCTGGACCAGGTGGCCCGCATCGTGAAGGTGCTGAGCCTCGTCAACAGCAGCCCCACGTTCACCGAACACCACCTGGTGACGAATGGCGCCAGCGAACTGCTGGTGCAGGTGCTGGGCCCCGAGGTCGGCGCGCATGCCCGCAGTGCTTTCGGCGTGGCCCAGCTGCCCATGGGCGCCTGCGTGGAAATAGAACTGATCGCCGAACTGAAGTGAGGCTGATGCATCGCCCAGCCCCCGTGACGGGGCTGCTGGCGGCGCTGGCCGGCCTGGCCGTGGCAGCCGTGGCGGCGGCGCTGGTGAGCCAGCATGTGTTCGACATGCAGCCCTGCCCCTGGTGCGTGCTGCAGCGCCTGATCTTCCTGCTGGTGGCCGCCGCGGCCCTGCTGGGCGTGCTGTGGCGCACCCTGCCCGGCCAGCGCAGCGCTGCTGCTGGGCTGGTCGTGACGGCCCTGGCCGGCATGGCCGCAGCGCTGTGGCAGCACTTCGTGGCCTCGTCATCCGCCAGCTGCAACCTGACCCTGGCCGACCGCATCCTGAGCACCCTGACACTGGACGCCCGGCTGCCGCAGGTCTTCGCGGCGTATGCCAGCTGTGCAGACGCGAAGGTCAATCTGTTCGGTCTGCCCTACGAGTTCTGGAGCATGGGCCTGTTTGCTGCCTTCGCGCTGGTGGGGGCCTGGTTGCTGCTGAAGCGGCTGCGCTGAGACCGGACGCGAGGCCCCGGGCGGCGCGAGGCTGAACCTGGCAAAGGCGGGCTGGGGCTCAGACCGACAAGCCCGGCCCAGCCCCTACAGCGGCAGCACCCGCGCCACCTTCACCAGCCCTTCGACCTTCCGCCCCTTGCGTGCCCGCTTGCCGGCATAGGCCGCCAGCGCGGCCGGCCGCAGGTCTTCTTCCTTGGCCTTTCCGCCGCGGCCGCTGCCCAGCACCTTCACGCCGCTGGTGAAGGTGGCCACCGACAGCAGCGGCGCCTTGGCGTCCACGTCCATCAGCGTCAGGCCGCGGCCGCCGGCGCGCTGCAGCTTCAGTTCGTCCAGCGCAAAGCTCAGCAGCCGGCCGTCCAGCGCCAGGCAGGCCACCTGGCTGTGGCCGGCAGCCACCGCCACGGGCGGCAGCAGGTGTTCGCCGTCCTCCAGGCTCAGGAAGGCCTTGCCGCCCTTGTTGCGGCCCTGCATGTCGCGCGCCTGGGCCAGCAGGCCGTAGCCGCCGGTGTTGGCCAGCAGCAGCGTGGTGTCGGCTGCGCCAGCAAAGCTGTGGGCCACCTGGGTGCCGCTTTCCAGGTCGATCAGGCTGGTGATGGGCACGCCATCGCCCCGCCCGCCCGGCAGCCCGGCCACGGCCACGCTGTAGACACGGCCACTGCCCTTGGCCGCCGTGCCGAACACCAGCAGCGTGTCCACGCTGCGGCAGGCAAAGGCGCCGTACAGCGTGTCACCCGCCTTGAAGGCCAGCGTCACGGGGTCCACCTCGTGGCCCTTAAGCGCCCGCACCCAGCCCTTCGCGCTGACGACCACCGTCACCGGCTCGTCCACCACCTTCACCTCGGCGACGGCGCGGCGGTCTTCCTGCACCAGGGTGCGGCGTTCGTCGCCGTGGGCCTTGGTGTCGGCTTCGATTTCCTTCGCCACCGTGCGCTTCAGCGCCGTGGGCGACGACAGGATGTCTTCCAGCTTGCCCTGCTGTTCGCGCAGGTCCTTCAGTTCCTGTTCGATGCGGATGGCTTCCAGCCGCGCCAGCTGGCGCAGGCGGATTTCCAGGATGTCTTCGGCCTGGCGGTCGCTGAGCTTGAAGCGGTCGATCAGCGCCGGCTTGGGCTCGTCGGCGTTGCGGATGATGCGGATCACCTCGTCGATGTTCAGCAGCACCAGCTGCCGGCCTTCCAGCACGTGGATGCGGTCCAGTACCTTCTGCAGCCGGTGCTGCGTGCGGCGCTGCACCGTGGCCGTGCGGAAGTCCAGCCATTCGACCAGCATGCGGCGCAGGCTCTTGGCCGTGGGGCGGCCGTCGCGGCCCACCATCGTCAGGTTGACGGGGGCGTTGCTTTCCAGGCTGGTGTGGGCCAGCAGGGTGGTGATGAGTTCGCTCTGCTCGATGCTGCGGCTCTTGGGTTCGAACACCAGGCGCACGGCGTTTTCCTTGCCGCTTTCGTCGCGCGCCTTGTCCAGCACTGCCAGCAAGACCTGCTTGGTCTGCACCTGTTCGGCCGACAAGGCCTTCTTGCCGGTCTTGATGGTGGGGTTGGTCAGTTCGCCGATCTGCAGCAGCACGTCCTGCGTGCTGGTGCCGGGCGGCAGCTCAGTCACCACCAGCTGCCACTGGCCGCGGGCCAGGTCTTCGATGACCCAGCGCGCGCGCACCTTCAGGCTGCCGCGGCCGCTGCGGTAAGCGTCGCGAATCTCGGCGGTGCTGCTGATGATCTGCCCGCCGCCAGGAAAGTCCGGCGCGGGCAGCAGGGCGAACAGCTCGTCGTCCGTCAGCGCTTCGTTCTTCAGCAGCGCCACGGCAGCGGCAGCCACTTCACGCAGGTTGTGGCTGGGGATTTCGGTCGCCAGGCCCACCGCGATGCCGCTGGCGCCGTTCAGCAGCACGAAGGGCAGGCGCGCCGGCAGCTGCCGGGGTTCTTCGGTGCTGCCGTCGTAGTTGGGCTGGAAGTCGACCGTGCCTTCGTCGATTTCGTCCAGCATCAACCGTGCGATCGGCGACAGGCGTGCTTCGGTGTAGCGCATGGCCGCAGCGCCGTCGCCGTCGCGGCTGCCGAAGTTGCCCTGGCCGTCGATCAAGGGGTAGCGCTGGCTGAAGTCCTGCGCCATGCGCACCAGCGCGTCGTAGGCGGCGGTGTCGCCATGCGGGTGGTAGCGGCCCAGCACGTCGCCCACCACACGGGCGCTCTTCACAGGGCGCGGGCCCCCGGCCGTGGTGAAGGCCAGGCCCATGCGGTGCATGGCGTACAGGATGCGCCGCTGCACCGGCTTGTTGCCGTCGCAGACGTCGGGCAGCGCCCGGCCCTTCACCACCGACAGGGCGTATTCCAGGTAGGCGCGTTCGGCGTAGTCGGACAGCGGCAGGGCGTCTGCGGGGTCGGGGGCGGGTGGGGTGAACAGGTCAGACATCGGGCAAGCGGGGGCCGCAGGCTGCGGTGAAGGGGGGCCGGGCGGGGCCGGGGCGGGAGGAAAGCCAGGCGGGCCGCGATTCTCGCCCAGCGTCGTTCAAGCCCGGCACCGGGCGCCGGCCAGCCCCTGCCGGCGCCGAAGACAAACTGCGACCGGGGACCCCGATCGTTCTGTTTCAGGCAACGGAAACGCACGCAAGCGGCATTGGACGCCAGGAAGACCACTGCCTAGCATGCGCCACTTTCGCGTCGTCCCGGCGCCTGAAGCAACCCCCTGGAGAACGCCCATGCCCGGCCTGGACCTGCTGGCCAGCAACCTGCTGCAGCCCATCGTGCTGGCCTTCGTGCTGGGTGCAGTCGCCGGCTTCGTGAAGAGCGAATTGGAACTGCCCGAAGCGGTGATCAAGCTGCTGTCGATCTACCTGCTGTTCTCGCTGGGTCTGACCGGCGGGCGCGAACTGGCTCGCGCCAACACCAGCGACGTGCTGCCCCTGATCGGCGTGACACTGCTAATGACGTTTGCCATTCCCAGCCTGGTCTACGTCGTCACGCTGCGGCTGGGCGGGTTCGACATCTCGAACGCGGCAGCCATTGCCGCGCACTACGGGTCGGTGTCCACGGCCACCTTCTTCGCGTCGATGAGCTTTGCATCCGCCATGAACACGCCCGCCGAGGGCTACATGGCCGCGATGGTGGCGCTGATGGAATTCGGCGTCATCTTCTCGCTGGTGTTGGCACGCGTGGCGATGGGGCGGCAGCAGGGCGGGGTGAAAGCGGGCGAGCTGTTCCTGAGCGTGATCCGTGGCCGCGGCATCCTGCTGCTGGGCGGCGGCATGCTCATCGGCGCGCTGGCCACCGACGGCCAGTGGCAGCAGATATCTCCCTTCTACGAAGGGCTGTTCCGCGGCATGCTGATGCTCTTCCTGCTGGAAATGGGCATCACCGCGGCGCGGCAGATCCAGGCCTTCCGCGCCGTGGGCCGCTTCATGCTGGGCTTCGGCATGCTGATGCCGGTGTTCAACGGCCTGGTGGGCGTGACCCTGGGGCACACGGTGGGGCTGTCGCTGGGCGGGGCCTTCGTGTTCGGGGCCATTTGCGCCAGTGCGTCGTTCATCGACGCGCCGGCGGCCTGCCGCGCTTCGCTGCCGCAAGCCAACCCGGGCATCTACCTGACGGCTTCGCTGGGCGTGACCCTGCCCTTCAACCTGCTGCTGGGGCTGCCCCTGTACTACCAGTACGCGGCCTGGCTGGCCGGGCGCTGAAGGCCCGGCACCCTGGCTGACACATCAGCGCTGCCCGGTGATTTCCTTGAAGAAAGCGTCCGGGCTGGGCGCGCGGCCCAGGAAGGCCTTGACCATGTCCTGCGGCGGCACTTCGCCGCCGCGCGACAGGATCAGCTCGCGGTAGCGGCGGCCCACGGCCGGGTCCATCAGCTTGCCGCCGAAGGCCGACAGCATATCCAGCGCCATCACCTCGCTCCACATGTAGCCGTAGTAGCCGGCCGCGTAGCCGCCCAGCAAGTGGCCGAAGTTGGCCGGGAACAGCGTGCCTTCAACGTAGCCCAACGGCATGCTCTTTTCCAGCGCCACCCAGGTGGGCAGGGCCTGCGGCGCACCTGTGGGCGAAGCGGTGTGCAGCTGCATGTCGTATGCGGCGTACTGCCACTGCCGGCTGTAACGCAGGCCGCGGCCGAAGGTGCGCGCGGCGTCCAGCTGCTTCAGCTGTTCCGGGCTCAGGCGCGGGCATTCCTTGCAGATCTCGGCCAGCACGGCCAGGGTTTCCGGGCGGCGCGCCCATTCCTCGAACATCTGCGAAGGCGCTTCAACGAAGTCGCGCTTGACCGAGGTGCCGCTCTGGTCGGCATAGCGGGTGTCGGACAGCACACCGTGCAGCACATGGCCGAATTCGTGCAGCAGGGTTTCCAGTTCGTCGTGGTCCAGGCCCTTGGGGTTGAAGTTCGTCACCAACACCGACACCGGCTTCTGGCCGCTCAGTGTCGAACCCGGCATGACCGGGAAGGCCGCCGCGTGGTTGTACTTGCCCTCACGCGGGAACAGGTCCAGGTACACACCGCCGATGAAGCCCGCTCGCTGGCCGTTGGCCCCGCGGTCGTAGACGTCGTAGACCTGCACGTCCGGGTGCCAGGCGGCCACCGGCACGCGCACGAATTCAATGCCATAGAGCCGTTCGGCCAGGGTGATGGCGAACTGCACGCTGGGCTGGGTGGGGAAGTAGTCGCGCAGCTTTTCCTGGTCGATGCTGTAGCGGGCGCGCTTCAGGCGTTCCTGCAGGTAACTGGTGTCCCAGCGCTGCACCGTCACCTGGTCCAGCGGCTGGCCCAGGAGCGCGGCCTTTTCAGCCCGCAGTTCAGCGATCTCGCGCTTTTCCAGTTCGACCACTGCACTGCGCACGCGGGCCAGGAAGTCCAGCACCGACTTCGGGTCGCCGGCCATGCGCCTTTTCAGGGCGTGGCTGGCGTAGTCGGGCTGGCCGTGCAGGCGCGCCAGTTCCTGCCGCAGCTTCAGCGCCTGGTCCAGGCGGTCGATGTTGGCGCGGCCGCCCTGGCTCTGGAAGACCGTCCACACCTTGCGCCGTGCGTCTTCGCTGTTGGCGCTTTGCAGGAAGGGCACAACGGTGGGGTAATCCAGGCCCAGCACCAGACGGCCTTCGGCGTCGCGCTTGCGCGCGGCCAGCCAGGCCTCGGGCAGGCCAGCGGCTTCGGCCACCGTCAGCGTGACGGTGGTCGGGTCTTCGTTCACGGCCTTCTGGTAAGCCAGGCCCAAGAGGCCGAGTTCGTCTTCGATGGCCTTGGCGCGGGCGCGTTTGGCCGGCGGCAGCGAAGCCCCGGTGGCTTCAAAGCTGTCCAGCAGGTCCTGGCGGTAGCTGCGGTCGATGGCGTCCCGGGGCTGCGTGGCCTTCACGCGCTGGAACAGGGCCTGGCTCTGATAGATCTCGGTCGACAGCGGCGTCCACTTCGCCACGCAGGCCTCGGCCGCGTCGCGCGTGGGCTTGTCTACCGCGACGTTGGCCATCAAGTAGACGTGGTTGGAGAAAGCCGCGATCTGCAGCGACAGGCGGTTCAGCCCCGCCAGCACGGTGCCGGGCGCGCTGCGCTGGCGTTCCAGCGAAGCGACGGTCTTGCGCGCGGAGACCAGTTCTGCGTCGCAGCGCTGCTTGATGCTGGCCACGTCCAGCAGCGGGATGGGGCTGCGGCCGGGCGGTACCGGGGCCGTGCCTGTCTGGGCACAGGCCGCGCCGGCGGCCAGCAGCAAGGCCGGGGCGTGAAGGGACAGAAAACGTGGGCTCATGGCGGCGCCTGCCTTTCAGAGAAGTTCGCCGAGTCTATGGACCCCGCGGCCCCGCGCGGCAGTGCGCGCGACAGACGGCCTTCTGCTGCGACCAACCCCAGTTCCGGCCGTCTAGGCCGGCCCGCCCCTGCCCGCCCCACCCGACGGGGCGGTTTCCAGGCCCTGAGCCTGGCGGGCCTGGTATTCGCGGTCCAGCAGGCTCATCACCACCAGGCTGTCCCAGGCGCTGTCGGGGTCCTGGCCCGTGGCCGCCGTCACGCGCACGCTTTCGCGCAGGCGGCCTTCCTCGACAAAGCCTTCGCTGGCGTACAGCGCCAGCGCGCGCTGGTTCTGCGCCTTCACGTCCAGCCAGAAGCGGTGCGCCTGCAGGTCGCGAAAGGCCATCTGCTTGAGCAGGCGCAGGCATTGCCGCCCCAGCCCGCGACCATGCGTGGCCAGCACCAGGCGCTTGAGTTCGACGCTGCGGTGCCGGCTGCGGCAGCCCTGCAGGATGACGAAGCCGTCACGCTGGCCTTCGCGTTCGACGATGAAGTGGCGGAAGTCCGGGAACCGCACCGCGCCTTCATGCTGGGTGCGGTCCCAGGGGGTGATGTAGGGCCGGTTGGCGGGGTCGTTCTCGACGTCCAGCACGAAGGCCAGGTCGGACAGCATCGTCGGGCGCAGGTGGGGGGCCATGCTCACCCCGGCTCAGACATCCACTTCCACCGCGTCGCCGCGCAGTTCCATCAGCTCGCGCCGCGCCGCGGCTTCGCCCTTGCCCATCAGCTTGGTGAACGACACGGCCGTGGCGTCGAAGCCGCCTTCGCGCCAGCGCACCGGCAGCAGGCGCCGCGTCTCGGGGTTCAGCGTGGTTTCCCACAGCTGTTCGGCGTTCATCTCGCCCAGGCCCTTGAAGCGGCCGATGCTCCAGCTGCCTTCCTTCGCACCTTCCTTGCGCAGCTTGTCCAGCGCGGCGTCGCGCTCGCCGTCGTCCAGCGCGTAGATCTTGGCTGCCGGCCGCTTGCCGCGCGCCGGCGCGTCGATGCGGTACAGCGGCGGCTTGGCGATGAAGACATGGCCACGCTCGATGAGATGCGGGAAGTGGCGGAAGAAGAGTGTGAGCAGCAGCACCTGGATGTGCGAGCCGTCGACGTCGGCGTCGCTCAGGATGCACACCTTGCCATAGCGCAGGCCGCTGAAGTCGGGCGTGTCGTTCGGGCCATGCGGGTCCACGCCCAGAGCCACGGCGATGTCGTGGATCTCGGTGTTCGCAAACAGCCGGTCGCGGTCCACTTCCCAGGTGTTCAGCACCTTGCCGCGCAGCGGCAGCACGGCTTGCGTTTCCTTGTCGCGGCCCATCTTCGCGCTGCCGCCGGCGCTGTCGCCTTCCACCAGGAAGACTTCGTTCAGGTTCAGGTCGCGGCTTTCGCAGTCGGTCAGCTTGCCGGGCAGCACGGCCACGCCGCTGCCCTTGCGCTTTTCCACCTTCTGGCTGGCGCGCTGGCGCGTCTGCGCCTGGCGGATGACCAAGTCGGCCAGCTTCTTGCCGAAGTCCACATGCTGGTTCAGCCACAGTTCCAGCGCCGGCTTCACATAGCCCGACACCAGGCGCAGCGCGTCGCGGCTGTTCAGGCGTTCCTTGATCTGGCCCTGGAACTGCGGGTCCAGCACCTTGGCGGAAAGCACAAAGCTGGCGCGGCTGAACACGTCTTCGGGCATCAGCTTCACGCCCTTGGGCGCCAGCGCGTGCAGGTCGATGAAGCCCTTGATGGCGCCGAACAGGCCGTCCTTCAGCCCGCTGTCGTGCGTGCCACCGGCGACCGTGGGGATCAGGTTGACATAGCTTTCGCGCAGCGTCGCGCCTTCGTCGGTGAAGGCCACGCACCAGCTGGCGCCCTCGCCTTCGGCGAAGTTCTCGGTTTCATTCGCGCTGGCGTACTGCTGGCCTTCGAACAGCGGGATCAGCGGGTCGGCGGCCAGGCTCTGCATCAGGTAGTCGCGCAGGCCGGCCTGGTACAGCCAGGTCGTCGTCTCATCGTTCTTTTCCACGCGCAGCGTCACCGTCACGCCCGGCATCAGCACGGCCTTGCTGCGCAGCAGGTGCAGCAGTTCGGCACGCGGTAGCTCTGCGCTTTCGAAGTACTTCGGGTCGGGCCACACGCGCACCGTGGTGCCGTGCTTGCGGTCGCCTGCCCCGGCCTTGCGCACGGCAAGCTGCTCGACGACATCGCCACCCGCGAAGGCGGTGGTCGCGACCTGCCCTTCGCGCCACACCGTCACCTGCAGCCGCCTGGCCAGCGCGTTCGTCACGCTCACGCCCACGCCGTGCAGGCCGCCGCTGAAGCTGTAGGCGCCACCCGCGCCCTTGTCGAACTTGCCGCCCGCGTGCAAGCGCGTGTAGACGATCTCGATCACCGGCACGCCTTCGTCCGGGTGCAGGCCGAAAGGGATGCCGCGGCCGTCGTCTTCCACCGTGATGCTGCCGTCGGCGTGCAGCACCACGCCGATGCGCGTGCCGTGCCCGGCCAGGGCTTCGTCGGCGGCGTTGTCGATCACCTCCTGCACGATGTGCAGCGGGTTGTCGGTGCGGGTGTACATGCCCGGCCGCTGCTTGACGGGTTCCAGCCCCTTCAGGACGCGGATCGAGGCTTCGCCGTAGGCGTTGTTGGCCGTGCTGTTCTTGGTGGATGGCATGGCGGGCATTCTAGGGACGGGCCTTCGCCCGCCCCGGCATCATTCGGCTTGGGTCTTGCTTCCTGCCTGCTGTTTCCTCGGTCATGCCACCCACGCCGCCCACGCCACTCACGCAGCCAACACCACCCATGCCAGCACTCGACCCCGCCCAGCCAGCGCTCGGCCCGCGCATCGACGGCCAGCGCCTGTGGGCCAGCCTGATGGCGCTGGCCGAGATCGGCGCCACGCCCAAGGGCGGCGTGTGCCGCCTGGCGCTGAGCGAACTCGACCGCCAGGCGCGCGACCTGTTTATGCACTGGGCCCGCGACGCCGGCTGCAGCGTGCGTGTGGACGCCATCGGCAACCTGTTCGCGCGCCGCGAGGGCACCCACCCCCACCTTCCAGCCGTGGCCACCGGCAGCCACATCGACACCCAGCCCACAGGCGGCAAGTTCGACGGCAACTACGGCGTGCTGGCCGGCCTGGAAGTGCTGCGCACGCTGAACGACCAGGGCCTGCGCACCCGCGCCGCGCTGGAGGTGTGCGTGTGGACAAACGAAGAAGGTTCGCGCTTCGTGCCGGTGATGATGGGCTCGGGTGTCTACGCCGGCGCCTTCACGCTGGGCCACGCCCTGGCCGCCACAGACCGCGACGGTACGTCGGTGGGCCAGGCGCTGGCAGCCATCGGCTATGCAGGCAGCGCCCCCGCTTCGGTGGCCGACGGCGCGCCGCGCTTCGGCGCCTACTTTGAAGCCCACATTGAACAGGGCCCGGTGCTGGAAGACGCCGGCGACACCATCGGCGTCGTCACGGGCGCGCTGGGGCAGCGCTGGTACGACGTGGTCGTCACCGGGCTGGAAGCCCACGCCGGCCCCACGCCCATGGACCTGCGGCGCGACGCCCTGCAGGCCGCCCTGCCGCTGATGCAGGCCGTGGACAGCATCGCCCGCGCCGAAGCCCCGCATGCACGCGGCACGGTGGGCTGGGTGCAGGTGTTTCCGAATTCGCGCAACACCATTCCCGGCCGCGTCAGCTTCACGGTCGACTTCCGCCACACCGACGAAGCCGGCCTGGCGCGCATGGAAGCCGCGCTGCACGCTGCCATCGCCCAGGTGCAGGCAGCAGGGCGGGTGGACGTGGCGCTGACGCCGGTGGTGCACTTCCCACCCGCGCCCTTCGACCCGGCCCTGGTGGCCGCCGTGCGCGCCGCCGCCCAGCACCATGGCTGGCCGCACCGCGACATCGTCAGCGGCGCGGGGCACGACGCGGTCTACGTGGCGCGCACGGCGCCGGCGGCGATGATCTTTGTACCCTGCAAGGACGGCATCTCGCACAACGAAGTGGAAGACGCCCGCGCCGAGCACCTGGCCGCCGGCTGCCAGGTGCTGCTGGACGCGATGCTGGCGCAGGCCGGCGTTGCAGGCCCGCCCAGGTGATCGCGCTGCGCGCACAGCCGCTGACAGCAGCGGGTTTTGCGGCTTTCGGCAGCGTCGTCAGCACGGCCGCGGCTGCGGGTGTGGGGCTTGTCAGCACGGCCGGCGATGCAGCCTTCAGCCCAGCCGTCACCCCGGTGAATGGCGGCAGCGCGCAGCGCCATGAAGCGCTGTCGGCGCTGCAGCTGCAGGCCTCTGGCGGGCGCGCGGTGCTGTCGGTCTACGACGCCACGCCGCGCGCTTTCCCGTTCGAAGCCCGCCTGGTGGAACGGCACCGCCTGTCGGACCAGGTCTTCCTGCCGCTGGGTGGTGCGCGGCGCTGCGTGCTGCTGGTGGCACCTGCGCGCCTGGCGCAGCCCAGGGCCGCCGACTGCAGCGCCTTCGTCAGCAGCGGCGAGCAGGGCGTGTGCATCGCCGCAGGCACCTGGCACCACGGCCTGCTGGCGCTGGACGCCGGGCCCTGGGCGGTGCTGGAACGCCGGGCCGACGCGCCCGACTGCGATGAATGGCTGCTGGACATGCCGGTGCAGCTGACACTGCCGCCTGCCGTGGCGGCAGCCCTGCCGCGCTAGACATCGGCCCCGTGTGACGTCAGGCGGCCGGGCCTGGCCCCACGCCAGCGGCCGCCAGGCGCTGCGCCAGCGCCACCAGCGCCCGGTCGCTGCCGCGCGGGCCCAGCAGGCTCAGGCCCAGGGGCGCGCCATCGCGCCCGGCCAGCGGCAGGCTGAGCTGCGGCACACCCGCCAGGCCCGCCGCGCACAGCAACCGGATGGCGCGGTTGCGGTAGTCCTCGAGCCCGCTTTCAGGCTCTGCGCGCAACGGCGCGATGTCGGGCATGGTGGGCAGCAGCAGCACGCCGTCGTGGCCCAGCAGCGCGTCCAGGTGCGCGGCAAAGCGGCCGCGGAAGGCCGTGGCGTCGGCCACCTGCGCGTCGGTCACGCCGCGGCTGAAGGCAAATCGTTCGGCCACGCCCGCGCCCAGCGGCGGGGCGTAGCGTTCGATCAGCGGCCCGTCGGTCAGCCAGGCTTCACGGCCCTGCAGGTAGCGGAAGGCCCAGTACATGGCGTCGAAAGAATCCAGCACCACATCCGCCGGTGCGGCGGGGCCCAAAACGGCCTGCGTGCGCGCTGCGGCCGCGCGGGCGCTGGCCTCGGCGGCTGGGGCCAGTTGCGACCACAGGTCGCCAGGCCACAGCAGCCGGGTCGGCGCCGGCACGGTGTCGGCGCCCAGCAGCACGTCGGCCACGCGCGCCAGGGTGGCCGCGTCGCGGGTGAACCAGCCGCAGGTGTCGAAGCTGGGCGCCAGGTCCAGCGCGCCCTGCAGGCTGATACGGCCATGCGTGGGCCGCAGGCCGTACAGGCCGCAATGGCTGGCCGGCGCGCGCACACTGCCGCCCGTGTCGGTGCCCAGCGCGAAGTCGCACAGCCCATTCGACACGGCCGATGCCGAGCCCGACGACGAGCCCCCGCTGATGCGACTGGGTGCCGCGCCATTGACGGGTGCGCCGAAGTGCGCGTTCTGGCCGTTCATGCTGAAGGCCAGTTCGTCGGTGACGGTCTTGCCCACGAAGCGCGCGCCAGCGTCCAGCAGGCGCTGCACCGCGGGGGCCGTGCGGGTCTTGATGCCCGACAGGGCCAGCACGATGGGGTTGCCGCCACCCGTGGGGTAGCCCGCGACGTCGAACAGGTCCTTCGCCGCGAAGCTCAGGCCCGCCAGCGGGCCCGCAGGCGCGCAGGGCACGGGCGCGGCGGGATACGGGACGAAGGCGTGCGTGCTGTCCGCGATGGCCTGGCAATCGGCGCCGGTGCCGCCAGCAAGGGCCGCCGCTGCGCTGGCGGGCGTCATGCGGCCAACGAGGCGGCTGTGGAAGCCGCGGCGGTGGCGTCGGTGCGCAGGCAGCGCGCGTGGTGGCCCGGCGCCAGTTCCACGGCCGGTGGTTGCTGCTGGCGGCAGGCGTCTGCGGCCAGGCTGCAGCGTTCGGCGAAGGCGCAGCCCGGCGGCAGCCGGGCCAGGTCGGGCGGCGCACCGGCAATCGTCAGCAGCCGCTGGCCCTTGGCCATCGCGCCATGGGCGCGGCTGCGCAGCAGGGCTTGGGTGTAGGGGTGGCGCGGCGTGCGGATGAGTTCGCGCGCGGTGCCTTCTTCCACGATGCGGCCGGCGTACATCACGGCGATGCGGTCGGCCACTTCCAGCGCGGCGCCGATGTCGTGCGTGACGAAGACGATGCCCAGGCCGAGTTCCTGCTGCAGTTCGCGCAGCAGGATCAGCACCTGGATCTGCACCGTCGCGTCCAGCGCCGTGGTGGGTTCGTCGGCCAGCAGCAGCTGCGGGCGGCAGGCCAGGGCCAGCGCGATCATCGCGCGCTGGCGCATGCCGCCACTCATTTCGTGCGGGTAGGCGGCCAGCCGGCGCTGCGGGCTGGGGATGCGCACGCGTTCGAACAGCTGCAGCGCACGCGCCTGCGCATCGGCCGCGCTGACGCTCTCGTGGCGGCGGATGCTCTCGACGATCTGCTGGCCCACGCTGTACACCGGGTCCAGCGCCAGCAGGGGTTCCTGGAAGATCATGCTGGCCACCTTGCCGCGGTAGGCAAAGAGCTCGCGGTCGTGCATGGCCAGCACGTTGCGCCCGGCCACCACCAGCCGGCCGCCCAGCTGGGTGCGCTTCGGCGGGTGCAGCATCAGCATCGTGCGCAGCGTGACGCTCTTGCCTGAGCCCGACTCGCCGATCAGCGTCACCGTCTGGCCGCGCTGCACCTGCAGGCTGACGCCGCTGACGGCCCGCACGGGCGCTCGCCCAGTGGTGAAGCTGACGGACAGGTCGCGCATGTCCACCAGCGGCGCAGCGGTATCGCCAGCAGCTGCAGCCGCAGCAGGGGCCAAGGGAGCTAACGGCGAAGTCATCATGCTGCTTCCCGCAGGGCCTGGGCCGGCGGCATGGCCTGCGGCAAGCCGGCACTGCTGTGCCCGCTGCCAGGCTCGTGCATCAGACAGGCCACGCCTTCGGTCACGCCCGGTTGCGCCAGCGCCTGGCGCGAAGGCGCGCGCTGCCCGCACACCGCTTCGGCCCGCGGGCAGCGGGGGTGGAAGCGGCAGCCGGCTGGCGGGTCGATGGGGTTGGGCGGGTCACCGGCCAGGGGTGCCACCAGCGTGCGGTGGTCGGGGTCCATCGACGGCATGCTGGACAGCAGGGCGCGGGTATACGGGTGGCGCGGCTGTTCGAACAGGGTTTCGCTGGCGCCCACTTCGGCCACTTCGCCCAGGTACATCACCATCACGCGGTCGGAGATGTAGCGCACCACGTGCAGGTCGTGGCTGATGAAGACATAGGTCAGGCCGAATTCGTCCTTCAGGTCCAGCAGCAGGTTCAGCACCTGGGCCTCGACGCTCTTGTCCAGCGCCGACACAGCTTCGTCCAGGATCACGATGCGCGGCTGCAGGGCCAGGGCGCGGGCGATGTTGATGCGCTGGCGCTGGCCGCCGGACAGTTCGTGCGGGTAGCGCCCGCCAAAGCGCCCGGGTTCCAGCCCCACACGCGCCAGCAGGCTGCGGGCGCGCGCCACGGCCTCAGACGCCGGCACGCCATGCACCTGCGGGCCGAAGGCGATGCTGTCTTCGATGGTCAGCCGCGGGTTCAGGCTGGCATAGCTGTCCTGGAACACCATCTGCACCTGGCGGCGGTATTCCTTGAGCGGCAGGTCGCGGCTGCCCACTTTCGCGCCGTCGAAGATCACTTCGCCGGCGGTGGGTTCGATCAGGTGCATCAGCAGGCGCGCAGTGGTGCTTTTGCCGCAGCCGCTTTCGCCCACCACGCCCAGCGTTTCGCCGGCGAAGACCTGGAAGTTGACGCCGTCTACCGCCCGCACCAGGCCGCCGCCGCGCCCCAGCGCGTCCTTCTTCAGCGGGAAGTGTTTCACCAGGCCCTGAACCGACAGCAATGGCGCAGTCATCACTTGTTGTCCATGGCGGCGCGCAGCGCGTCGCTCAGCAGGTTGAAGGCGATCGAGGTGATGAAGATCATCGCCCCCGGCAGCGCGGCCACCCAGGGCTGCACGTAGATGGCCGTGCGCAGGGTGTTCAGCATCAGGCCCCATTCGGGTTCGGGCGGCTTCACGCCCAGGCCCAGGAAGCTCAGCCCGCTGGCCAGGATCATGCTGACCGCGATCAGGCTGGTGGCGTAGACGAAGATCGGGCCCAGCACGTTGCCCAGCACGTGCACGCGCACGATGGTGAAGGCGCCAGCACCACTGGCGCGGGCGGCTTCGACGTAATCGCGGCTGCGCACTTGGGTCGTCACGCTTTCAGCCACGCGGGCCACGGGCGGGATGAAGACGATGGTCAGGCTCAGCAGTGCGTTGCCGATGCCCGCGCCCAGCGCGCCCGACAGCGCGATGGCCAGCAGCACGCTGGGGAAGGCGTAGAACACGTCGATGGTGCGCATGATCACCGTGTTGGTGATGCCGCCCGCATAGCCGGCCAGGATGCCGATGGCCGAGCCGATGAAGAACGCGAACACCACCGGCGTGATGCCCATGAACAGGCTCAGCCTGGCGCCGACGATCAGGCGGCTGAGCATGTCGCGGCCGAGTTCGTCTGAACCCAGTGGGTAGCCTTCGCTGCCGATGGGCTTCAGACGCGAAAACATGCTGCTGGCCTGGGGGTCGGCCGGGGCGATCCAGGGGCCGAACAGGGCCATCGCCAGCAGGGCCAGCACCAGAGCGGCCGCCACCCAGAAGCCCGGGTCGCGCACCACGCGCGCGCCCACGTTGCCCCAGTACCCGCGGGACTTGGCGGGCGCCGCCGGCAGGACGGCAGGTGCTGCGAGGGTGCTCATGGCAGGGCCGTGTGGGGGGCGGAGGGCTTCATGCTCTGGCAATACGCGGGTCGAGCAGGCTTTGGACGATGTCGACCAGCACGTTCAGCACCACGAAGAACATCGCCAACACCAGGATGGTGCCCTGCAGCAGGGGCAGGTCGCGCTGGAAGATGGCGCTGTTCAGCAGGAAGCCGGTACCGGGCCAGGCGAACACGGTTTCGATCAGGATCGACCCGCCCAGCAGGTAGCCCAACTGCAGCCCCATCACGGCCAGGGCCGTGGGCGCGGCGTTCTTCACCACATGGCGGAAGACGCCCAGGTGCGTCAGGCCCTTGGCGCGCAGGCCGACGACGAATTCCTGCGCCAGGATTTCCGCCACCAGGGCGCGCACGGTGCGCGCGATGATGCCCATGGGGATGACGCTCATGGTGATGGCCGGCAGCAGCAGGTGCTGCATGTGGTCCCAGTTCCAGCGCCAGGCGTCACTGCCGCCCGGGCCGGCGCCGGTGGCCGGAAGCCAGTTCAGCTGCACCGCGAACACGATCACCAGCACCATGCCCAGCCAGTAGTGCGGCACGCTGACGCCCAGCACGCTGAGCATCGACGCCCCGCGGTCCAGCCAGCTGTTGCGGAAGTAGCCCGCCACGAAGCCGAACAGGCAGCCGAAGAAAAAGCCGATGAGCGTGGCCACCACCGCCAGCCGCAGGGTGTTGACCACGGCGGTCAAGACCTCGGTGGTGACGGGTCGGTTGCTGGCGATGCTGGTGCCCAGGTCGCCGTTCAACGCCCGCCAGACCCAGCTGAAGAACTGCTCGGGCAGGCTGCGGTCGAAGCCGTACAGCGTGCGCAGCTGCTTCTGCAGGTCTTCGCTGGCGTCTGGCGGCAGGATGGCCACCAGCGGGTCGCCGGGCGCCAGGTGCACCAGCGCAAAGCACACCAGGGCCACGCCGGCCATGATGGGCAGCGTGTAGAGCACGCGGCGCAAAAGATAGGCGAGCATCGTGCCAGGCCCTCAGCGCAGGGTCACTTGACTGTCATCGTGGCGATGTCGATGAACCAGCTGCGCGGCTGCACCACGCCTTCCACCTTCGGGTTCATGGCACGTGGGCCCACGTCGTGCGCGATCCAGATGAAGGGCGCGTCGTCGACGATGTGGGCGTGCAGCTTGGCCAGCGCCGCATCACGCGCCTTGTCGTCGAAGGACGTACGGGCGTCGGCCACCAGCTTGTCGACGGTTTCGTTGCCGTAGTAGCCCCAGTTGTTGCTGACGGGCGGAAAGGTCTTGGTGCTGACGAAGCGGACCATCGCAAAGAAAGGGTCCATGGCCGAGAAACTGACGTTGGTGGCGTTGGCGCCGTTGGCCGACGGGTCCTTGGCGCCCTTGCGCCAGTTGGTGAACAGCGTGTTCCATTCGATGACGTCGAACTGGACGTCGAAGTAGCAGGCCTTCAGGCTCTGCTGCACGAATTCGTTCATCGGCAAGGGCTGCATCTGGCCCGAGCCGCTGGCGCTGATCTGCACCTTCACCTTCAGTGGCTTGGCCGCGCTGTGGCCGGCTTCGGCCATCAGCTTCTGCGCGGCGGGCAGGTCATAGCGGATGTCGAACTTCGGGTTGCCCCACCACGGGTGGCCAGGCGGCACGGTGCCCTTTGGCGGCGACATCATGCCGCCCAGCAGCTTCATCAGGCCCAGCCGGTCCACGCACAGGTTGGCTGCATGACGCACGCGCTTGTCCAGCCAGGGCGAGCCCTCGGCAAAGCTCAGCTGCCAGGGCCAGACGTGCGGCTGCTGGTTGAAATAGATCTTGTTGCCGCGCTGCTGGATGGTGGCCATGGCGTCCGGCGCCGGGGCTTCGATCCAGTCGACCTGGCCCGACAGCAGCGCTGCCGTGCGGGCATTGGCTTCGGGCATGGGCAGCATCACCACGCGGTCGATCTTGGGCGTGCGCTTGGGGTCCCAGTAGGCTTTGTTGGCCACCATTTCCAGGCGTTCACGCGGCACGAAGCGCGCCATCTTGAAGGGGCCGCTGCCGCTGGCGTCGGCAGCAAAGGCTGTCCAGGCGGCCTTGGCCTTGTCGGCCGGCGCAGCCCCCGGGGCAGCGTCGAACTTCTTCTGCCAGTGGGCCGGGCTGGCCATGAACAGGTTGGTCAGGTTCACCGGCAAAAAGGAGTCGGGTTCGCTGGTGGTCAGCTCCACCGTCAGGTTGTCGATCTTGCGCGCCGTGCGCAGCGTGGGCATGCGGCTGGCCGTCACGCCCACCTGGCTGGGGTCGAAGTGGGGGGCGTCCTTGTCCAGCACCTTGCGCACGTTCCAGACCACGGCGTCGGCGTTGAGCTCGCTGCCGTCATGGAACTTCACGCCCGGGCGCAGCTTGAACACCCACTTGGTCTTGTCTTTGGCGTCCACGGCCCAGCTGAGCGCCAGGCCAGGGATCAGCACGCTGGGCGCATCGGCCTTGGACAAATCCCAATGCGTGAGCGCGTCATACATCGGGATGCCGGTGAAGCGGTTGCCTTCGAAACCCTGGTCGGGCTGGCCCAGCGTGCGCGGGATGTCGGCCGCGGTCATCGCGATGCGCAGCACCTTTTCCTGCGCATGGGCCGGCGCTGCCAGCACCAGACAGGCGGCAAGGACCAGGCGGGTGGCCACCAGACGGCCAGACATGCGTGGAGCGATGGGCGAAGTCGGCAAGAGCGGCTTGGTCATGGGCGCGTACGGCATCAGGGTTGAGACCCCGCAACGGATTGCAAGGCCTGTGCCACCAGGGCTCAGGTGGCGGTTTGGGCGGTGGTCAAGACCCCTGAGATGGCCCGCCCGGCAGCCAGCCCGACAGGCCAGGCCCCAGGCCCTGCCAAGGGCCGGGTTCGCCGGGTTCGGCGGGTTCGCCTGGCAGGTCGCGCCAGGCACCAGCGCGAACGGCCGCGTGATCCCCCGCAAGGCCGGGGTCACCCGAGGGCGCGCCATCGCCATGCGCGACTGGCCCAAAGGCGCCGCGCGCGGCGGCCAGCGCGGCTTCCAGCGCCAGCGCGACGTTGTCCAGCACGGGCACCGGCAACCGCCCGGCCAGGGGCGCAGCCAACCCGGCCAGCCCCGCGCCGCCCAGCAGCAGCGCACGGGCCTGCGGCCAGCGCTGCAAGGCCTGCGCGCCAGCCTCGGCCAGCCATTCCACAGCCTGCTGCGGCTGCGCGGCCATTTCGCCCCCGCTGCGGGGCAGCGCCTGCACACCCAGCATCGGCGCCGGCAGCGGCAGCGCCTGCGCCAGCCGCTGCAGCATCGGCACCCAGGCCGCACCGCCCGTCAGCACCACGAACGGGCCGATGGCCGCAGCGGCGCGCATCGACGCTTCGGCCAGCCCCAGCACCGGACAAGGGGCCAGCGCACGCAAGGCAAACAGGCCAGGGTCGCCGAAGCAGGCCAGCAGCACGGCCGTCGGCACCCCGTGTGCCTGCACGTCCAGCGCCAGGCCTTCCATCGCGCCATGGGCGGCGATGGCAGCCCCCACTTCGCCCGTGATGTAGCGCGGACCGAACGGCGCCGTCACCGTCCTGATGCGCACTGGCCCAGGCGCCCGGCCAGGGCCCGGGCCCCTGTGCTGGGCTGCCAGGCGTTCCAGCTGCGCTGCCGCTACGCGCTGGGCCGCGGCGGCCAGCAGCGCCGTCACGTCCTGGCTGGTGTTGGGGTTCAGGACCAGCAGGGTCGGCACAGGCTGGTCGATGCCGCTGGCGGCAGGTGCAGGGTCAATGGCGGATGCCGTGGCGGACGAGCTCATGCCCGGTTTCGCAGCAGGTTGCGTGCCGTCGGGCGCCCTGGCCTGCCGGCCCCGGTCAGGCCGTGGCGGCGCCGCTGTGCACGCCAGCACCGCTGCCGCCGCCGCGGGCGTAGCGCGCCACGTTCAGCCCGCTGACGTCGATCTCGGGCTGGCGGCCGCTGACCAGGTCGGCGATCAGGCGGCCGGTGCCGGCGGCCATGGTCCAGCCCAGCGTGCCGTGGCCGGTGGCCAGCAGCAGGTTGGCGATCGGCGTGGTGCCGACGATGGGCGTGCCGTCGGGCGTCATCGGGCGCAGGCCGCACCAGAAGCTGGCCTTGCTGACGTCGCCGCCGCGCGGAAACAGGTCGGTGACGACGTGGTTCAGCGTCGCGCGGCGCGGCTCGCGCAGGTTCAGGCTGAAGCCGGCCAGTTCGGCCGTGCCGCCCACGCGGATGCGGTCGCCCAGGCGCGTGACGGCGACCTTGTGGGTCTCGTCCATGATGGTGGATTCCGGGGCATAGGCCGGGTCGGTGATGGGCACGGTGATGCTGTAGCCCTTCACCGGGTACACGGGGATGTCCAGCCCCACGGGCTTCAGCAGCAGCGGCGAATGGCTGCCCAGGGCCAGCACGACCTTGTCGGCCTGCAGCAGGCCAGCGTCGGTGTGCACGCCGGTGATGGCGCCGCCACCCACCTGCAGCTGCTGGATGCGCGTGTTCCAGCGGAACTTCACGCCCAGGGCCGCGGCCATTTCGGCCAAGCGGCAGGTGAACTTGAAGCAGTCGCCGGTCTCGTCGTTCGGCAGGCGCAGCGCGCCGACGAACTTGTCCTGCGTCAGCTTCAGCGCGGGTTCGACGGCACAGAAGCCAGCCCGGTCCAGCACTTCGAAAGGCACGCCGTATTGCTTCAGGACGTCGACATCGCCGCCGATGCTGTCCAGCTGCTTCTGCGTGCGGAACAGCTGCAGCGTGCCCTGCGCACGGTCGTCGTAGGCGATGCCGGTTTCAGCGCGCAGCGCCTTCAGGCAGTCGCGGCTGTATTCGGCAATCGGCACCATGCGGCTCTTGTTCAGCGCGTACGCGCGCTGAGTGCAGTTGGCCAGCATCATCGCGCCCCAGCGCCACATGGCCGGGTCCAGCAGCGGCCAGATGACCAGGGGGCTGTGCTGCATCAGCATCCACTTGATGGCCTTGATGGGCACGCCCGGCCCGGCCCAGGGCGCGCTGTAGCCGGGGCTGACTTCACCGGCGTTGCCGAAGCTGGTTTCCAGCGCCGGGCCGCTCTGGCGGTCCACCAGTTCCACCTCGTGCCCGGCCTTGGCCAGGTAGTAGGCCGTGGACACGCCGATGACACCGCCGCCCAGCACCAAGACCTTCATCGCGTACTCCTGTGATTTGGCGTCCCGCAGGACTATCGGCACTGTATCGGCGCAGGCACCGAAGCCGTGCAGCGTTTTCCGAGAGAATCTCCGGATGAACGCAGCTTCCGTGCCGCCCGCACCGACGAATCCACCGCGGCCGACACTGTCGATGACGCAGGTGCTCGTCTGCGGCGCCCTGATCGTCACCCTGAGCATGGGCATCCGCCACGGCTTCGGCCTGTGGCTGCAGCCCATCACCATGGACCGCGGCTGGACGCGTGAGACCTTCGCCTTCGCGCTGGCGATCCAGAACCTGGCCTGGGGCCTGGCCGGGCCGCTGGCGGGCATGCTGGCCGACAAGTACGGCGCCTTCCGCGTGCTCATCGTCGGCAGCCTGCTGTACGGCGCGGGGCTGGTGCTGATGGCGCTGGCCACCTCGGGCCTGGCCTTCACCGGCAGCGCGGGCATCCTGCTGGGCCTGGCGCAAAGCGGCACCACGTATGCCGTGGTGTACGGCGTCATCGCGCGGCAGGTGGACCCGGCCAAGCGGTCCTGGGCCATGGGCGTCACCGCCGCAGCCGGTTCGTTCGGCCAGTTCCTGATGGTGCCGGTGGAAAACTGGCTGATCGGCGGCTTCGGCTGGCAGAACGCGTTGTTTGTTCTGGGCTGCCTGGCCCTGGTGATCATGCCGCTGGCCTTCTTCCTGAAGGAACCGCCGCGCGCCGCCGCCACCGGCCCGCAGCAAAGCGTGATGGCCGCGCTGCGCGAAGCCTTCGCCTACCCCAGCTTCCGGCTGCTGACGCTGGGCTACTTCGTCTGCGGCTTCCAGGTCGTGTTCATCGGCGTGCACCTGCCCAGCTACCTGAAGGACAAGGGCCTGGAACCCGGCGTGGCCACCACCGCATTGGCGCTGATCGGGCTGTTCAATGTCTTTGGCACCTACACCGCGGGCAGCCTGGGCCAGAAGATGGCCAAGCGCTACATCCTGGCCGCCATCTATGCGCTGCGTGCGGTCGCCATCACGGCCTTCGTGCTGGCACCGCTGACACCGATGTCGGTGTACGTCTTCGCCAGCGTGATGGGCTTCCTGTGGCTGTCCACCGTGCCACCGACCAACGCCATCGTGGCGCAGATCTTCGGCGTGCAGTACATGTCGATGCTGGGCGGCTTCGTCTTTCTCAGCCACCAGATCGGCAGCTTCCTGGGCGTGTGGCTGGGCGGCAAGCTGTTCGACGCCACCGGCAGCTACGACGTGGTGTGGTGGATCGCCGTCGGCCTGAGCGCCCTGGCCGTGGCGGCCAACCTGCCGGTGCGCGAAGCCGCCATCGTGCGCACCGCCCGGCCGGCTGCGGCCTGACGATGGGCACGCCGCTGCGCGTGTGGCTGCTTCGCGCGCTGGTGCTGGTGGTGCTGGCGCTGGTGTTCATGGCCTACCAGAACCCGCACCTGGCGGTGGACCTGGCCAACCGCGTCTGGGCCTGCTTCTGATGCTGCATGGCGGGCACGCTGATCCCGCGCCTTCGGCCTGGGTGCAGCGCTGGGCGCACCTCATCGCCCCGGGCGGCAACGTGCTGGACCTGGCCTGCGGCAGCGGGCGCCATGTTCGCTGGCTGGTGGAACAGGGCCATCGCCTCACTGCCGTGGACCGCGACGCCGCCGCCCTGGCGGGCCTGCAAGCCCTGGCCGAATGCGTGCAAGCCGACATCGAATCCGGGCCCTGGCCGCTGGCCGGCCGGCACTTCGATGCGGTGCTCGTCACCCACTACCTGTGGCGCCCGCTGCTGCCACTGTTGCAGGCCAGCCTGGCACCCGGCGGCGTGCTGATCTACGAAACCTTTGCCGACGGCCAGCAGCACATCGGTCGCCCGTCGCGGCCCGACTTCCTGCTGCAAGCCGGGGAACTGTTGCAGGCCTTTTCCGGTCTGCGCGTGGTGGCCTATGAAGACGGCTTCGACCCCCTGCCCGCCCCCGGCCGCTGTCTGCAGCGCCTGGCCGCGGTGCAGGGCCGCAGTGGCCCGCCGGCGCTGCAGGCCCTGCCCGCTAAAATCACGGGCTAGGCTGCCGGAACGGCCGGCCCGCGTCCCCACCCCAAGAGCCCTTTGCGCATGAAACCCATCCTTGGCAGCATCGTTGCCCTGGTCACCCCCTTCCAGGCCGACGGCAGCGTGGACTACGCCGGGCTGAAGCGGCTGATCGACTGGCACATCGCCGAAGGGACCGACTGCATCGGCGTGGTCGGCACCACGGGTGAATCGCCCACCGTGTCGGTGGAAGAGCATTGCGAGATCATCCGCGTGGCCGTGCAGCATGCCGCCGGGCGCGTGCCCATCATGGCCGGTGCAGGCGGCAACGCCACGCGCGAAGCCATCGAACTGTCGCGCTTCGCCAAGGCTGTGGGGGCCGACTGCACGCTGCAGGTCGTGCCGTACTACAACAAGCCGTCGCAGGAAGGCATCTACCGACACTTCCGCGCGATCGCCGAAGCGGTCGATATGCCGATGGTGCTGTACAACGTGCCCGGCCGCACCGTGGCCGACATGCAGCACGACACCGTGCTGCGCCTGGCCCAGGTGCCCGGCATCGTGGGCATCAAGGAAGCCACCGGCGACATCGAACGCGCGGCCTGGCTCATCAAGCAGGCGCCGCAGGGCTTCGCCATCTATTCTGGCGACGACAGCACTGCCGTGGCGCTGATGCTGCTGGGCGGCCAGGGCAATGTCAGCGTCACGGCCAACGTCGCGCCGCGGCTGATGCACGAGCTGTGCATGGCCGCCATCGAAGGCGACGTGCGCCGCGCCAGCGCCCTGCACCTGAAGCTGCTGCCGCTGCACAAGCAACTGTTCTGCGAAAGCAGCCCCGCCCCCACCAAATGGGCCATGGCTCGGCTGGGCCTGTGCAGCGACGACGTGCGCCTGCCCATCCTGCCGCTCAGCCCGGCAGGGCAAGCCCTGGTCGGCCAGGCCCTGCGCGACAGTGGCCTGCTGGGGCAAGCCTGAACGCCTACGCCGGAACGCCTGCGCAAGCGTCCCCCATCATCACCGACGGCGCACGATCAGCCCGCCGCACTGGAGAGACCCCAAAGTGAAATCCGTATACGCCGTCACCCCCTTGAGGCTGGCCACCCTGGCCCTGGCCTTGGTGCTGGGCGGCTGCTCGTCGACCGAGGGTCTGTTCGGCAGCAAGGTCGATTACAAGGCCGGGGCAGGCAAGACCGCGCCGCTGGAAGTGCCGCCCGACCTGACCCAGCTGGCCAAGGACAGCCGCTACCAGCCGCAGGGCGGCGTGGTCAGCGCTGCCGCATCCGCGGGCCCGCGCGGCGCCGCTGCCGCGGCTGCCGGAGGGCCCAGCGTGGCCGTCAGCCAGCGGGGCGACCTGCGCATCGAACGCCAAGGCCAGGCGCGCTGGCTGGTGGTGCCTGGCGTCACACCCGAACAGCTGTGGCCCCGCGTCAAGGGGTTCTGGACGCAGAACGGCTTTGCGCTGGAAGTCGACGACGCTGCGGTTGGCGTGATGGAAACCGGCTGGACGGAAAACCGCGCCAAGCTGCCCAACGACCTGATCCGCAACAGCCTGGGCCGCGTGTTGCCGCGCCTGTTCGACAGCGGTGAACGCGACCTCTTCCGGACCCGGCTGGAGCGCACGGAATCGGGCACCGAGATCTTTGTCTCGCACCGGGCGCTGATCGAGGAATACACCAACGAGCGCAAGGAAAACACGGTCTGGCGCCCGCGCCCGGCCGACCCGCAGCTGGAAGCCGAATTCCTGTCGCGCCTGATGCTGAACCTGGGTGCACGCGAAGACGTGGCCACGCCCGCCCGCGTGGCCGCCACGCCCGAAGCCCCGGCCCGCGCCCGCAGCCTGACCGGGCGCGCCACGGCGGCGCTGGAAGTCGACGAGCCTTTCGAACGCGCCTGGCGCCGTGTCGGCCTGGCCCTTGACCGAAGCGGCTTCAGCGTGGAAGACCGCGACCGCGCTGGCGGCTTGTACTACGTGCGCTATGTCGACCCGGCCACCGCCAATGCCGAAGACCCGCCCTTCTGGCGCCGCTGGTTTGGCGGCGACGGCGGCAATGCACCGCTGCGCTACCGCATTGCCGTGCAGGGCACTGGCGACAAGACCACCGTGTCGGTGCTGACGTCGGCCGGCCAGCCTGAAAACGGCGCCAATGCCCAGCGCATCGTCGGCCAGCTGGTGAACGAACTGCGCTGAAGACCGCGCTCGCAAGCGAACATAAAAAAGCCGCCCCGGGGGGCGGCTTTCTTGTTTCTGCGCCACAGCACACCGGGGTGTGATGTGGCACCCGATACCAGGGCTTACTTCTTGACGGCGTCCTTGGCGGCTTCGACAGCGCTGGCAGCGGTGCCCAGGGCGGCGGCAGCAGAAGCGGTAGCGTCGGCAGCCATGGCCGAAGCGGCGCCGGCGGTGGCCGAGGCGGCGGCAGCGGTGGCGCTGGCAGCGGCACCGACAGCCGAAGCGGCTTCAGCAACGGCCGCAGCCGGGGCAGCGGGAGCTGCCGGCATTTCTTCGGGCTTCTTGCCGCAGGCGGCCAGGGCAACAGCGGCGACCAGAGTGGCGAGCGCGAGAGACTTGTTCATGGTGGATCCTCAGGAGTTGTGTATGGGTCGGGAACAATGCTTCTTGGAAGGGCACTCTTCGAGAACTCTCAGAGACCCATCAACGGCAAAGGCGGGCGACAAAATGGGTGCAGGACGATCAGCAGAACCTGACACACTGCAAAAAACTGCAGCTTCATCGAGCCCTACCCCGTCATACGACCAGGCATTTCGCAACTTCTACCTAGCCGACGAGTATAGCCCGGCCTAGGGCATTCCCTAGAGGCCCAGGGTCTGCACCGGAAAGCCAGGCTCGGACTGTTGCAAAACTGCATCAAGCTCTTGGCGCCAGCGGCGCGCCTCGCGGGCGTCCAGGCTGGCCCGGCCACGCAGTTGCGGGCCGTCAAACATCTGCAGCAATACCGGGCCGTCGTCGACCAGCACACAGGGCAAGGCTGCCGCTTCGGCCGGCGCGACCCACGGGTCGATGGCGTGGGCCCAGTCGCGCCGCCAGGCCACGAACCGCGGATGGCATCTCGGCACTTCGTCGTAGTGCCGGGCCAGCAGCACCAGCCGGCGCTGGGGCAGCCGCAACCAGGCTTGCAGGGTGGACAACAGCTCTGGCTGGCCCAGGGGCCAGGCGGAAAAGTCCGGGTCCACCCACAGCAGCCGCCGCGCCTGGCGCGCCAGCGCCGCTTGCACGGCCCAGGCCACCGCGGCATGGAATTCAGCGCGCGTGCCGATTGCGGGCGGGGTTGGGGCCAGGTCGCTGTTGTCCATGCCAGATGTTCCTATCGTCAGACGGCAGGTGTCCCGGCCAGCACCCAGCCACTGCCCAGCCAGTCGTCCAGCAGCTCGCATGCCTGCGGACTGAGACGTGCGCAGTCGCGAGCCGCCAGGTAGCGGGTGTCGGCCAGCATGCGCATCAGCCGGGCGTCGCGGCCGCTGGCCCGGAAGGACTCCCCGTTGATGAAGACATGCCGTGCGTCGTAGGCCATGCGCGTGGCCGATGCCAGCTGCACGCCGCTGGCCACCGGTGCAGCGCCGCTTTCGCCCGCGCCAGCCGCAAACCAGACGTGCGGCTTCGGTTCGGTCAAGACCTCGCCCAGCGCGCGTTCCAGCGCCAGCGGCTGTGCCAAGAGGCGAGCCACCGCCTGGCGCGCGAAGTCCTGCAAGGCTGCGGGTACCTGGCCGGGATGCGCGGTGGCCGGCTGCCGCGGGTCGCGATACAGGCGCGGCGGCGGGCTGTCATCCGCGTCGTCATCGCCTGCATCGGCCAGGCGCTGCAGGATCTCGGCCCCCAGCGCTGCCTGCGCCGGGGCGCGGAAGCCCACCGAACAGGTCATGCAGTCGGGCCCCACCGCCACGCCGTCGTGGCCCCAGCCTGGGGGCAGGTACAGCAGGTCGCCAGGCGCCAGCACCCAGTCGTGCAGCGGCTGGAAGTCGCGCAGGATCTTCAGCGGCTGGCCCGGCTGCCAGGCAGCCTGCCCTGGCTTCAGGCAGGGCCCGACGCGCCAGCGCCTCTGGCCCTGCACCTGGACCAGGAAGACGTCGTAGGAATCGAGGTGCGGGCCCACGCCGCCGGTGTCGCTGGCCCAGGACAGCATCAGGTCGTCCAGCCGTGCCGCCGGCAGGAAGGTAAATGGCGCCAGCATGGCGTGCGCCGCGGGAACGTGCAGGTCCAGACCCTGCACCAGCAGGGTCCAGCCCGGCCGGCTGACAGGGGGCAGCGCACGGCGCGGCAGCGGGCCCTGGCGCACACGCCAGCCGTCGCCGCGCCTTTCCACCAGGCGTGATTCGACGTCTTCGCTGCCAGCCAGGTCGAACAGCGCGGCCCGCGTCAGCGGCGGGGCGACCCCGGGCCAGCCCTGGCGCACCAGCAGGGGCTTCTTGTGCCAGTGGCGGCGCATGAAGCGCACTGGCGACAGCCCGCCCAGCAGGGGCAGCGGTTGGTTCAAGTCCATGCGCGGGATTCTGGCCCAGGGCCCGCCCCTGGTTGGCGCGGCCCACTCCTGTTGATGGGCAGCCGCCTGGGCATGCGATGATTTCCGTCATGCAGATAGCCGCCCCTTGCGTCGTGAGCCTGACCTGGCAGCTCAACGACGGTCAGAACCGCCCCATCGACACCCTGGACGACCCGGTTGAATTCTTTTATGGCGGCGACGACCTGCTGGCCAAGGTGGAAGAAGCCCTGGCCGGCCACGCCACCGGCGCCGAACTGGCGCTGCAGCTGGAACCCGAAGAAGCCTTCGGCGTGTACCAGCCGGAGCTGGTGTGCTTCGAAGCCCGCGGCCTGTTTCCTGAACAGCTGGAGACCGGCATGGCCTTCGAAGGCCTGCCGGCCGGGGCCGCCACGCCTGGCATGCCGCCGGACGCCATCTACCTGGTGACCGAGATCTACCCTTCGCACGTGGTGCTGGACGGCAACCACCCGCTGGCTGGCATGTCGCTGCGCCTGCACCTGAAGGTGCGCGACGTGCGCGACGCCAGCGACGACGAAGTTCAGGCGCGCAGCGTCAACACCCAGGGGACCGGGCTGCTGGGTGTGCTGGGCCAGGGCAAGCCGGGCCGCGACCCGCGCCTGCACTGACAGGCCATCAGCCCAGGCCTGTCGACCCGAAGCCGCCAGCGCCGCGCTGGCTGGCGCTGAAACCGTCGACGATGCGGAACTGCGCCTGGACCACCGGTACGATGATCATCTGCGCGATGCGCTCCATCGGCTGCACGGTAAAGACTGCGCTGCCGCGGTTCCACAGGCTGACCATCAGCGGGCCCTGGTAGTCGCTGTCGATCAAGCCGACCAGGTTGCCCAGCACGATGCCGTGCTTGTGCCCCAGGCCTGACCGCGGCAGCAGCACGGCGGCCAGGCCAGGGTCGCCGATGTGCACGGCCAGCCCGGTAGGCACCAGCGCACAGGCACCCGGCGCCAGCAGCAGCGGCGCGTCCAGGCAGGCGCGCAGGTCCAGGCCAGCGCTGCCGGGGGTGGCGTACGCAGGCAGGTGGCTGGCCATGCGCGCGTCGAGCACGCGGACGTCGATCGTCGTCACTGGGGCGCCCCCGTGCGTGGCGATTCGGTCGTCGAATCGGGCGTGACGGGGCTGGCGGCAGCAGGCAGGCGTGCAGCGATTTCAGCCACAAGCTGGCGCGCCAGGCTCAGCTTGTCGGCCGGCGGCAGCGGCGTGTCGCCGGCGGCGTCGACCAGCAGCAGCTGGTTGTCGTCGCGCCCGAAGGTCGCCGGGCCCAGGTTGCCGACCATCAACTGCACGCGCTTGCGTTCGAGCTTGGCGCGGGCGTGGGCCGCCAGGTTTTCACTTTCGGCGGCAAAGCCCACGCACCAGGGGCGCTGACCAGGCGGCAGGGCGGAAACGGCGGCCAGAACATCGGGGTTTTCGACCAGCTCCAGCGTCGGCGGCTGGGCCGCCTGGGGCGACAGGGCGCTGGTGGCCTTCTTGATCTTCTGCACCTGCGCGTGCGCCGGCCGCCAGTCTGCCACCGCGGCAGTGGCCACGAACACGCCATGCTGGGGCGCCAGCGGCAGCACGGTGTCGTACATCTGCTTCGCGCTGGTGACGTCGATGCGGCGCACCCCGGCCGGCGTGGGCAGGTGCACCGGCCCGGCCACTAGGGTGACGCGGGCACCGGCTTCAGCCGCCGCGCGGGCGATGGCAAACCCCATCTTGCCGCTGGAATGGTTGGTGATGCCGCGCACCGGGTCGATGGCCTCGAAGGTCGGGCCGGCCGTCACCAGCACCGTGCGCCCCAGCAGGTGCTTGGGCTGAAAGAAGGCCACCAGGGCGTCGCGCAGTTCTGCTGCTTCCAGCATGCGGCCGTCGCCGACTTCGCCGCAGGCCTGGCTGCCGCTGCCCGGACCCAGCACGGTGGCGCCGTCGGCCTGCACCTGGGCGACATTGCGCTGGGTGGCCGGGTGGGCCCACATCTCGCGGTTCATGGCCGGGGCCAGCAGCAGCGGGCAGCGTGCCGCAGGGCGGGCCAGGCACAGCAGGGCCAGCAGTTCGCCCGCTCGGCCCTGGGCCAGCTGGGCGATGAAGTCGGCGCTGGCCGGCGCCACCAGGATGGCGTCGGCACCGCGCGACAGGTCGATGTGCGCCATGCCAGCGGGGGGCTGGTCGGCCCACTGGCTGTCGAAAACCGGCCGGCCCGACAGCGCCTGCATCGTGGCGCGGGTAATGAAGTGGCTGGCGGCTTCCGTCATCACCACCTGTACGGTGGCGCCCGCGCGCGCCAGTTCGCGCGTCAGTTCAGCGGCCTTGTAGCAGGCCACGCCGCCGGACAAACCCAGCACGATGTGGCGGCCGACGAGCGATGCAGAGGTAAACATGCCGCGCACTCTAGCAGCGGAGATGCGCCCGTTTCGCACCGGACATCGGTACAGCGCCGCGGGGCAGGGCGAGAAAAACTAACGCTTGGCGGCTTCTTCTTGACCCGCATTTGCACCGCCTGCCGGGCTCTGCCAGCCCAGCCCTTAACCGTCTGCGGCAGCAACCGATAACTGCCCCAGGCATCGGCCCGCCCACTATCAACGCTTTTGGAGACCCCAGCGTGCGCATCAACGAACCCGTCACCCAGCGCGAATACGACTTCCCGGCGGACGCCACGCTGATGTCGACCACTGACCCGTCGAGCCGCATCGCTTATGCGAACGAGGCCTTCATCCAGGTCAGCGGCTTCGAACGTGATGAGATCCTGGGCCAGCCGCACAACATGGTGCGGCACCCGGACATGCCCAAGGAAGCCTTCGCCGACATGTGGGCGACGCTGAAGGCCGGGGAGTCGTGGACAGCGCTGGTGAAAAACCGCCGCAAGGACGGCGACCACTACTGGGTGCGCGCCAACGCCACCCCGGTGATGCGCAATGGCCAGCTGAACGGCTACATGTCGGTGCGCACCAAGCCGACCCGGGAAGAGATTGCCGAAGCCGAGGCGCTGTACCGCGACTTCCGTAACGGTCAGCAAGGCCCACGCGCCTTCCACAAGGGCTTGATCGTGCGCACCGGTGCGCTGGGCTTCCTGTCGCTGATGCAGACGATGTCGGTGCGCTCGCGCATGCGGCTGGCGTTCGTTGGCATGGAAGCGATCACATTGGCCGGCCTGTTCGCCACCGGCTTGCCGATGGCAGGCCTGCTGATGGCTGGCGGATGCACGCTGGCGGCGTCTGTGTGCGCGTTGCTGTGGCTGGAATCGCAACTGGCCACGCCGCTGGAAATGGTGGCCAAACAGGCCCAGAGCGTGGCCGCCGGCCAGCCCGGGCGCAACGTGAACATGAACCGGGTCGACGAGATCGGCATGGTCCTGCGCGCCGTCAACCAGGCGGGTCTGAACCTGCGTTCGCTGGTGGACGACGTGCGCCACCAGGTGGTGGGCGTGGAAGAGGCGTCGAGCGAAATCGCCAGCGGCAACAGGGAACTGAGCGCCCGCACCGAACAGACCTCTTCCAGCCTGCAGCAGACCGCGTCGTCGATGGAGCAGATGACGTCCAGCGTCAGCCACAACAGCGACAACGCCCGCCAGGCCGCTGAGCTGGCCGGGTCGGCCAGCCAGGCGGCCAGCGCCGGTGGCGAGGTGATGAACCGCGTCATCAGCACCATGACCGAGATCAGCCAGAGCAGCCGCCGGATCGCCGACATCATCGGCACCATCGACGGCATCGCCTTCCAGACCAACATCCTGGCGCTGAATGCCGCGGTGGAAGCCGCCCGCGCCGGCGAACAGGGCCGCGGCTTTGCGGTGGTGGCCAGCGAGGTGCGCAGCCTGGCCCAGCGCAGCGCCGAAGCGGCGCGAGAAATCAAGGGCCTGATCGGCGCCAGCGTGGAACGCGTGGAAGCCGGTGGGGCGCTGGTGGACAACGCGGGCGCGGCGATGAACGAGATCGTCGAGCAGGTCAAGCGCGTGACGGGCCTGATCGCCGAGATCAGCGCGGCCAGCGCGGAACAGACCGGCGGCATCGGCCAGGTGAACAACGCCGTGGCCGAGCTGGACCGCATGACGCAGCAAAACAGCAGCCTGGTGCAGCAGTCCAGCGCCGCGGCGCAGGGCCTGAAGGCCCGCGCCGGGCATCTGGCCGAAGCCATCGACGCCTTCGCTGGCTGAGGCTGCAGCCAGCGCTGCACGGGCTGACGGGCGCTTCAGGCGCCCGAAGCCCCGTGGCACTTCTTGTACTTCTTGCCGCTGCCGCAGGGGCAGGGGTCGTTGCGGCCCGGAGCCGCTTCCACCCGCCGCGTGGCCGGGCGCGGGGCATGGTCAACCCAAAACAGGCGCAGGTCCTGCACCGCAAAGCAGGCCTGGGTGACGAGATCGTCACGGTCGGGGGTGGCATCGGGGAACATCGTGGCCAGGTGGGCGGCCAACTCGGGCGCGTCAGCAGGCCAGGCCAGGGCTTCCACCTGCGACCACAGCTCGCCGTAGTAGGCCGCGGTCTCGGGCTCGGCATCCACGTCGGGGGCGGGCCACAGTTCGGGCCAGGCGTGGGCGCAGTCCATCACCCCCAGTGCCCACAGCGCGCCTGTCTGCAGGTTGGCGGCATCTTCGGCGCTGATGTCGCCTTCGGCCATGGCGGCCGCGCGGCTGGCATCGTCCCATTCGCTCATCAGCGGGTTCAGGCGCAGCGCGTCGGGGGTGTCGAACAAGGCTTCCGGGTCCAGCTGTTCGCGCAGCACGGCCAGCCGGGTCTTCAGGGCCCGCAGCGCGGCAGTGCGGGCCGGGGGGTCGGCAAAGGCGCGGTCGAAGGCGTCGCCGCACGAGGCGGCCAGCCAGTCTTCGTCGGCCGGCAGGCGCGGGCCAGCTGCCAGGCCGGTCAGGTAGCCGTCCACCCATTCAAAGACGATCTGCTCGTCAAACCCGCCCAGACGCTGGCAGACGTCGTCGAAGGCGCGCAGTTCTTCGGCGTTGTTGTCGCGGACGGTGGGCAGGCGCATGGATTCGGGTGCGGCGGTTGCAAGTCAGGCGGAGGGATGGTCGGCATCAGGCTGCGGCCAGCCCAGGGTGGGTGGGCACGGGTGCAGCCGCGCCATGGCCAGCACATCGGCATAGACACCCTGGCGCAGCGCATAGGCGCGGTGCGTGCCTTCGGTGCGGAAGCCAAAGCGTTGGTACAGAGCGATGGCGCGGTGGTTGTCGGTGAAGACGGTGAGCTCGATGCGCAGGATCTGCGCCCAGTCGTCGGCGTAGTCGCACAGCGTTTGCATCAAGGCGGTGCCCACGCCCTGCCCTTGTGCAGCCCGCGCGACGCTGATCCCCAACATCGCGCAGTGCCGGCGGCGCAGGCGTTCCTGAGGGTGCAGGCCAGCGCTGCCCACCACCTGCCCGTCACGCACGGCCAGCACATGCAAATGGCCAGCCGCCGGGTCCTGGGCCAGCCGCTGCTGCCAGCTTTCGGCAGTGGTCATGGGCAGTTGCAGCAGGTTGCCGAAGACCTCAGGGTCCGCCATCAGCCGCGCGATGTCGGCAGCGTCGTCGGGGCGCGCACGGCGCACGGCGATGGCAGAAACGTTCATGGTGGGATGGCCCAGGACCGAGGGTGCATGAATCTTCCCACGGCCAGTGCCCCCCGGGCGCAGGGGTAGGTGTCACATCGGGGCAACAGTCAGCGCCGTCGACATTCGCGGCGTCATCAAGTCGCGTTACTGTCATTCTTGGTGTGGCTTGCCCGGCACTCCGCGTGCTTAGCCCTGGCTCAAAGCGGCGGTTTTCGCTGCCCCAGACAGCTTGCCGTTCGCCCCCATTTCCCGAGTTCCGACGTTCCCAGTTACCCCGGCCCCGGCCTCTCTTGGGGGGGCCAAATTTCTCAATCCAAGGAAAATTCCGATGAATCACAACAGCTGGATGGGCTTTTCGCGCACCGCAGTAGCCGTTGCGGTGGCCGTGGTGGCCGCCGCCCCGGCGCTGGCCCAGAACACCACGGCCGCCGTCAACGGCAGCGTGCTGGGTGCCGACGGCAAGCCGTCGGCTGGTGCCACCGTCACCGTCCTGCACGTCGAATCGGGTTCGGCCAGCACCGCCACCACCGACGCCCAGGGGCGTTATTCGGTGCGCGGCCTGCGCGTGGGCGGGCCCTTTACCATCACCTTCACCAAGGGCAGCGAGACCCAACGCCGCACCGACATTTTCCTGAGCCTGGCTGAAACCGCCAACCTGGACGCGCGCCTGAACTCGGCCACGCAGACGATCGTCGTCACCGGCCGCGGCGCTTCGGACAAGTTCAACAGCGCCAACATGGGCGCCGGCACGAACATCGGCAGCCGCGAACTGGCGGCCTTCGCGTCCATTCAGCGCAACCTGCAGGACTACGCCCGCACCGACCCGCGCCTGGCACAGACCGACAAGGAACGCGGCGAGATCAGCGCTGCGGGCCAGAACACGCGCTTCAACAGCATCACGATCGACGGCGTCACCACCAACGACACCTTCGGCCTGGAATCCAACAACCTGCCGACGATCAAACAGCCGATCTCGATCGACGCCATCCAGAGCGTGCAGGTCAACCTGAGCAACTACGACGTCACGCAGAAGGGCTACACCGGCGCCAACATCAACGCCGTCACCAAGAGCGGCACGAACGAATTCAAGGGCAGCCTGTACTACGTCTGGCGCGACGACAACCTGGTGGGCAAGCGCTTCAACCGCACCAGCGGCGCCTACTTCAAGCCGCTGCCCTTCACCGAGGACACCATCGGCTTCACGCTGGGCGGCCCCATCATCAAGGACAAGCTCTTCTTCTTCGCCAGCTACGAGGAATTCAAGAGCTCCCGCAACGGCACCGACTTCGGGCCGATCGGCGGCAACAACACGAACGTCGGCATCTCGCAGAACGCCATCGATCAGGCGGTGAGCATCGCCAGGACGACCTGGAACTTCGACGCCGGCGGCACGCCCAGCCAGGAAGTGGTGGTCAAGGACACCCTGCTGAAGCTGGACTGGAACATCAACGACAACCACCGCGCCAACCTGCGCTATGCCAAGACGGAGCAGGCTGAACCTGTGCTGGCCGGTTTCTCGGCCACCGGCCTTTCGCTGAGCAGCTGGTGGTGGAACCAGGCCAAGACCATCGACACCCTGGTCGGTCAGTGGTTTGCCGACTGGACGCCCAGCTTCAGCACCGAGCTGAAGCTTTCCAAGCGTGACTACGACAGCGTCCCGACCCAGGTCAACGGCACACGTCTGCCCGCCGTCGGCCTGCGCTTCAACGGCCCCGCCGACGCTGGCCAGCCGAACTTCAACACCGGCAACCGCTTCCTGAATTTCGGCACCGAAACGAGCCGGCAACGTAACGTGCTGCGCACGGAAACCGCCGACCTGTATGCCGGTGGCACCTGGAACCTGGGTCAACATGAACTGAAGTTCGGCGTCGACTATTCGAAGAACGACGTCTACAACGACTTCGTCCAGAACGTCAACGGCAACTACACCTTCCAGTGCGAACCCGGCGCCTACAGCTTCGGCACCGTCACCGCCTGCGCGACCGGTACCGCCGCTGGCACCTACACGCCCACGGGTGGCGGCGCCGCGCAGGCCCTGACGCCTGCGCTGCGCGAACTGACCGTGCTGGAGAACTTCAGGCGCGGCCTGCCTTCGGCCTACACGGTGCAACTGCCGCTGGCCGGGCGCACGCTGGACGAATCGATTGCCGTCTGGTCTTACACCAACACCGGCCTGTTCCTGCAGGACAACTTCAAGCTCAACGACAAGATCAGCCTGATGGTTGGGGTGCGTGTCGACCAGCAGGGCGTGCCCAAGAAGCCTGAAGCGAACACGAATGCCGCAGCACCGCAGGTGGCCGGCAGCGTGACGGGCAACACCGTGGTGCGCAACTCCGGTGGCTTCGGCGTCGACAACACCAACACGCTGGACGGCAATAACCTGGTTCAGCCGCGCTTCGGCTTCAACTGGAACCTGGGCACGCCTGAACGCCGCGCCCAGCTGCGCGGCGGCGTGGGCCTGTTCCAGGGCGCCGCAGCCAACGTGTGGTTGAGCAACCCCTTCAGCAACACCGGCCGCACCATCGGCAGCTACACCTGCACGTCCTTCGCCAACTGCCGCACGGCAGCCGCCGGCGGCACGCAGGTGCGGTTCAACCCCGACCCGGCCGCCCAGCAGACACTGACCAATGCCCCAGCAGCGCCGAACATCGACTTCGTCGCGTCCGACCTGGAACAGCCTTCGGTCTGGAAGCTGAACCTGGCTTTCGAAACCGAACTGCCCGAACTGCCCGTGCTGGGCCGTCTGACGGCTGGCGCCGAATGGCTGCACACCGAGGTCAATACCGGCATCTACTACCAGAACCTGAACCTGGGCGGCAAGACCGCCACGGGCCCGGACGGACGGCCGCTGTTCTACACACCGCAGACCTATGCCCCTGGCTGCTGGTCGGGCACCACCTTCAGCACGTCGAACGTGGGCACAGGCTTCAACTGCGTGGGTTCACGCATCCGCGCGCTGAGCAACCCGAACTTCAACAACGCCATCATCGCCCGCAAGACCAGCCAGGGCGGGGGTGACGCGATCACGGTGTCGATCGGCCAGCCTTCGGTTTCGGGCCTGAGCTGGAACCTGGCCTACACCAAGACCACCGCCAAGGAAGTGAGCCCGCTGACGTCGTCGACTTCGAATTCGAACTGGAACGGCAAGAACTCGTTCGACCCGAACGAAGACGTGCTGCAGAACTCGAACTACCTGATCAAGGACCGCTTCAGCGGCAGCCTGAGCTGGAGCAAGGCTTTCGTCGGCAACTACCGCACCAGCTTCGGCGTGTTCTACGAAGGCCGGCGCGGCAAGCCCTACAGCTGGACTTTCATCAACGACATGAACGGCGACGGCGTCAGCGGCAACGACCTGATGTTCATCCCCAACGGGCCGGGTTCGGGCCAGGTCACCTTCCGCGGTGCCGACGGCAGCATCGGCACGGCCGCGGCGGCCACGGCTGAAGCGCGCTTCTTCGAGATCGTCGAAGCCAACCCGGCACTGGCCGCTGCCAAGGGCACCGTGGTCGGGCGCAACAACAGCTTTGCCCCCTGGGTGAACAACTTCGACGTGCGCTTCAGCCAGGAACTGCCGGGCTTCGCTTCCAGCCACCGCGCGACCTTCACGCTGGACATCCTGAACTTCGGCAATCTGCTGAACAAGCGCTGGGGCCGCATCGACGAAGTGGCCTTCCCGTCGCGCCGCAGCTTCGTCAACTTCAACGGTCTGCAGAATGGCCAGTACATCTACAGCCTGGGTTCGGTGACCGACTTCACCACGCGCCAGGCTTCGGGTGAATCGCAGTGGGCGGTGCAGGCCACGCTGAAGTATTCGTTCTGACGGTCTGCCCCGGCGCAGCCGCGCCAGGCACGACGAGCATGAAAAAGGGGGCCCACGGGCCCCCTTTTTTTGCCGGCCCGCAGCGCGTCAGACGCGTGCGCGCACCCAGGCGACCACGCTGGCCAGTGCCGCTGGCAGGCCGCTGGCGTCGGTGCCGCCGGCCATGGCCAGGTCGGGCTTGCCGCCACCCTTGCCACCCACCTGCTGGGCGACGAAGTTCACCAGGTCGCCGGCCTTGATCTTGCCCATGCTGTCGGCCGTCACACCCGCGGCCAGCTGCACCTTGCCGCCGTCCACCGCCGCCAGCACGATGGCCGCTGTCTTCAGCTTGTCTTTCAGCTTGTCCAGGGTTTCGCGCAGGGCCTTGGCGTCGGCGCCCTGCAGCGTGGCGGCCAGCACCTTCAGACCGCCCACGTCCACGGCCTGGGCCAACAGCTCGTCGCCCTGCGACGAAGCCAGCTTGCTCTTCAGTGCCGTGACTTCCTTTTCCAGCGCGCGCAGCTGGTCCAGCACCGCCGCCACGCGGCCGGGTACCTCGGCCGGTGTGGCTTTCAGGCTGCCGGCCAGGCCGTTGACCGTGCCTTCCAGCTGCTGCAGGTAGGCCAGGGCGTGGTTGCCGGTGACGGCTTCGACGCGGCGGATGCCTGCAGCCACGCCGCCTTCAGCGACGATCTTGAACAGGCCGATGTCCCCTGTGCGCTGCACGTGCGTGCCGCCACAGAGTTCACGGCTGGTGCCGATGTCCAGCACGCGCACTTCGTCGCCGTACTTTTCGCCAAACAGCATCATCGCGCCCAGCTTCTGCGCTTCTTCGATGGGCAGCACGCGCGCGGTGGTGGCGGCGTTCGCCAGGATCTCGTCGTTCACCAGCTTCTCGATCTGCGCCACCTGCGCGTCCGTCACCGGCGCGTTGTGAGCGAAGTCGAAGCGTGTGCGTTCGGCGTTCACGAGAGATCCCTTCTGCTGCACGTGGCTGCCCAGCACTTCGCGCAGGGCCTTGTGCATCAGGTGGGTGACGCTGTGGTTGCGCATGGTCTGGGCACGGCGTTCACCGTCGACGCGCGCGGTGAAGACGTCGCCGACGCTCACCGTGCCTTCCACCACGCGGCCCTGGTGGCCGTGCACCGCCGCCTGCACCTTGATGGTGTCTTCAACCAGCACGCGCGCCTGGGCGTTGCGCAGTTCGCCGGTGTCGCCCACCTGGCCGCCGCTTTCGGCATAGAACGGGGTGTGGTCGAGCACGATGACGACGTCGTCGCCGGCCTTGGCAGCCTGCACCGCCGTACCTTCCAGGTAGATGGCCGTGACCCGGCTGGTCTCGCACACCAGGTGTTCATAGCCGTGGAACGAAGTGGCCGCGCCTTCGTACTGCAGGCCGGCCGCGACCTTGAACTTGGCCGACGCGCGGGCCTGTTCACGCTGGCGGTTCATGGCGGCGTCGAAGGCCGCGCTGTCCACCGTCACGCCGCGTTCGCGGCAGACGTCGCCCGTCAGGTCCAGCGGGAAGCCGAAGGTGTCGTGCAGCTTGAAGGCGGTGTCGCCGTTGAAGACGGTGCTGCCGTTCTTCGCCATCGTGGCCAGCTCGCCTTCCAGGATGTCCATGCCGTTGGCGATGGTCTGGAAGAAGCGTTCTTCTTCCTGCTTCAGCACCTCGGCCACGCGCGCGCCGTCGCGCTGCAGCTCGGGGTAGGCGCTGCCCATCTCGGCCACCAGGGGCATCACCAGGGTATAGAAGAAGGGCTTGCGCGCGCCCAGCTTGTAGCCGTGGCGGATGGCGCGGCGGGCGATGCGGCGCAGCACGTAACCGCGGCCTTCGTTGCCCGGGATCACGCCGTCCGCCACCGTGAAGCTGCAGGCGCGGATGTGGTCGGCAATCACCTTCAACGAAGGCGAATCCGCATCGACGTCTGCACCGCCGGCGGCGTGCGCCACCGCGTTCTTTGCCGCCGCCAGCAGGCGCACGAACAGGTCGATCTCGTAATTGCTGTGCACATGCTGCAGCACGGCAGCCAAGCGTTCCAGGCCCATGCCGGTGTCCACGCTGGGCTTGGGCAGCTTGTGCATCACGCCGTCTTCGGTGCGGTTGTATTGCATGAAGACGTTGTTCCAGACCTCGATGTAGCGGTCGCCGTCCTGTTCAGGGCTGCCGGGCGGCCCGCCGGCGACTTCAGGCCCGTGGTCGTAGAAGATTTCGCTGCAAGGGCCGCAGGGGCCCGTGTCGCCCATCATCCAGAAGTTGTCGGACATGTAGCGCCCGCCCTTGTTGTCGCCGATGCGCACGATGCGCTCGGCGGGCAGGCCGATGTCCTTCAGCCAGATGTCGTAAGCCTCGTCGTCTTCGGCGTAGACCGTGGCCCAGAGCTTGTCCGCGGGCAACTTGAAGTGCACGGTCAGCAGTTCCCACGCCATGCGAATGGCGTCACCCTTGAAATAGTCGCCGAAGCTGAAGTTGCCCAGCATTTCAAAGAAGGTGTGGTGGCGCGCGGTGTAGCCCACGTTGTCCAGGTCGTTGTGCTTGCCGCCGGCGCGGATGCACTTCTGGCTGGTGGTGGCGCGCGTGTAGGGCCGCTTGTCGAAGCCCAGGAACACGTCCTTGAACTGGTTCATCCCGGCGTTGGTGAACAGCAGTGTGGGGTCGTCGCCAGGCACCACGGGGGAACTGGCCACGATGGTGTGGCCCTGGCTTTCGAAGTACTTCAGGAAGGTGCTGCGGATGTCGGATGCGTTCATGGGGCGGGGTCCGGTGCGGGGTGCGGGTGGGAACGGAAGGGGTTCACAAGGCTCAGGCTTCGGCCCGGGCTCGGCCACCCAGGTACAGCGGCACACCGATGCGTCGGGCCACGTCGGCCAGGTGCCTGTCCTTCGTGGCCAGGGGCAGGCGGCGCTGCAGGGCGGTGTCCAGGTAGCAGGCGTCGTAGGCCGACAGCGCCCAGTCGGCGGCGCGTTGCGTCCAGTGCCGGGCATCGGCTTCCAGGGCCACCGACTGCAGGCCCACAGTCTTCAGCCGCTGCCAGCTGTCGTCCAGCGCGGCCTGCGTGATGCGCCCGGCGCGCAGCGCGCGCGCCAGGATGTTGCCCATCTCCAGGTGCCAGAGCATGGGCACCACGGCCTGGGCTTCGGCCAGCGAATGCCAGACGTCCAGCGAATAGGCGTCCTGTTCGTCTTCGAAGAACGCGCCCAGGGCGATGGAACTGTCCAGCACGAAAGCGTTCGGGGACGTCATCAACGCCGGCCCTCGTCGCGCAGCGCCTGCCAGTCCAGGCCCAGGGTACGGCCGCGGGCCGACGCCAGCAGCGCGCGCACGGCTTCCTGGCGCGCGGGCAGGTCGGGTTCTGCATTGACGATCGGCACCAGGCGCGCCACAGGCTTGTTGTGGCGCGTGATGATGACTTCCTCGCCGCGTTCGGCGCGGGCGATCAGCTCTGACAGATGCGTCTTGGCTTCGAACAGACCCACCGATTCCATGGCCGCCCCGCGATTGGTTGAATTGACCAGATTCTACCTGCCACCCCGGCCCGGCCATGGCCAGGCTACAGTGCCCGATCGAGGAGAAACCCCCCATGCCAGACAGCCCCAACCCCTTGTCGGCCCTGCACGACGCGAGCCTGCTGAAGACCGAAGGCCTGATCGGCGGTGAATGGACCGCCGCCCGCGGCGAAGGCCGCTTTGCCGTCACCGACCCCGCCACCGGCCAGGTGCTGGCCCAAGTGGCCAACCTGGGCCCGGTGGACTGCGCGGCGGCGTTGTCGGCGGCCGACAAGGCCTGGCCGCTGTGGCGCGCGCGCACGGCGAAGGAACGCGCGGCCATCCTGATGAAGTGGTTCCAGCTGATCGTGGCGCATGCCGACGACCTAGCCCGCATCCTGACGGCCGAACAGGGCAAGCCGCTGGCCGAAGCGCGCGGCGAAGTTGTCTACGGCGCCAGCTTCATCGAATGGTTCGCCGAAGAAGCCAAGCGCATCTACGGCGAGACCATCCCCACCACCGATAACAACAAGCGCTACCTGGTCATCAAGCAGCCCATCGGCGTGTGCGCGGCCATCACGCCCTGGAACTTTCCGATCGCGATGATCACGCGCAAGGTGGCGCCAGCGCTGGCCGCGGGCTGCCCGGTGGTCATCAAGCCGGCCGAGCAGACGCCGCTGTCGGCCCTGGCCCTGGCCGAACTGGCGCAGCGCGCCGGCATGCCTGCGGGCGTGCTGAACGTGCTGTGTGCGGATGCGGACAACAGCATTGCCATCGGCGACGTGCTGTGCAGTTCAGATCGGGTACGCCACCTGTCGTTCACCGGCAGCACCGAAGTCGGCCGCATCCTGGCGCGGCAATGCGCGCCCACCATCAAGAAGCTGAGCCTGGAGCTGGGCGGCAACGCGCCCTTCATCGTCTTCGACGACGCCGACCTGGACAGCGCCGTCGAAGGCGCCCTGGCCAGCAAGTACCGCAATGCCGGCCAGACCTGCGTGTGCGCCAACCGGCTGTACGCGCAGGCCGGCATCTACGACGCCTTCGTGGCCAAGCTCGCCGAAAAGGCCAAGGCCATCAAGGTGGGCAACGGCTTCGAGCCCGGCGTGCAGCAGGGCCCGCTGATCGACGCGCAGGCCCTGGCCAAGGTGGAAGCGCACGTGGCCGACGCGCTGGCCAAAGGCGCCACCCTGGTGACCGGGGGTGACCCCGTGCACAAGTTGGGTGGCCACTTCTACACCCCCACCGTGCTGGCCAACGTCAGCAGCGACATGCTGTGCGCCAAGGAAGAAACCTTCGGCCCGGTGGCCCCGGTGTTCCGGTTTGACACCGAAGCCGAAGTCATCACCGCGGCCAACGCCACCGAATTCGGCCTGGCCAGCTACTTCTACAGCCGCGACATCGGCCGCATCTTCCGCGTGGGCGAAGCGCTGGAATACGGCATGGTGGGCATCAACACCGGGCTCATCAGCACGGCCGAGGTGCCCTTCGGCGGTGTCAAGCAAAGCGGGCTGGGGCGCGAAGGCGCGCACCAGGGCATCGACGACTATGTCGAGATCAAGTACCTGTGCCTGGGCGACATCCTGAAGTGATTCAGGCGTCGTCGTCGTTGGCAGCGGCCTGCGGGCCGCGGTCGGCAGCCGACGCGCTGAGCCCGCCGCCCACGCTGGCGCGCTGCAGCGCCTGGGCTTGGGCGCGGCGCAGCAGGCTGTCGGCGTCCTTGCCGTGTTCGGGGTAGGACGCCAGGCCCACGCTGACGGCCAGGCCTTGTTCGCGGCCCGCCACGTTGAAGGGCCGGGCCAGTGCGTGCGCCAGCTTGGCGGCCACACGTTCACCGTCCTGCGGTGAATCGATCCAGGCCAGCAACACGGCAAAGGCGTCGCTGCCGATCGAGGCCACCACGTCGCTGGCGCGCAGCGCCGAACGCAGGCGCACCGCCGCCTTGCGGCGCAACACGTTGGCCGATTCCACGCCCAGGCTGGCTTCGGTGGCGGCCAGGCCGGTGATGCGCAGGGCGATCAGGGCCATGGGCGCGGGTTCGCGTTCGCGCAGCGCCAGCAGGTGGGTCATGTGTTCCAGCAGCTGCGGGTGGTGCGGCAGGCCGGTGGACAGGTCGGTGGCGTAGGCGCGCCGCGTGGCGGCTTCCAGGCGCTTGCGTTCAATGGCCTGGCGCAGCGCGCGGCCCAGGCGGGCGGGGTCGGCTTCGGCGCGGGGCAGCACGTCCTGCACACCGGCCTGCAGCAGTTGCAGGCTAGGCGCCAGCGCCGCGTCTTCGGCCAGCACCAGCACGGCGGTCTGCAGGGCCAGGGCCGGCAGGCCGGGCCAGGCCAGCAGGCCGGCCAGGTCGGCGACCGCGATCACCGCAGCGTCAACATCGGCTGCCGCCAGTGCCTCCAGGTCGTCGCAGACCTGCACCACAAATTGGCCGTGAGGGTTGCGTGCCAGCAGGGCAGAAGCGTCAAAGCCAGTGCAGGCGACTTGCAGGGGTGCGGTCACGGCCAGGCCCGGTGGGAAAATTTGGAGCGGGTGAAGGGAATCGAACCCTCGTATGAAGCTTGGGAAGCTGCCGTTCTACCATTGAACTACACCCGCAGCAGGCCGCGGATGTTACGCCAAGCACGCACATTCCGGCGCCTGCCCGGGGCCTGAAGCCGGCAGCTGGGTGAACGGGCGGTCGTGCTGCCCGGCAGCCCCGCCGCCCATCACCGCTGCGCTGCGCCCAGACTCAGTTCGCCCCGGCTCTGGAAACGCAGGCCGCTGAAGGCTGGCCCGCCAATGCGGCCGCGCAGTTCGTAGTTCAGCTTGTCGGGCCAGGGGCCAGCCGCGGCCAGCCCCAGGATCTGACGCAAGGCGCCCAGGGCCGACACCGTCAGCGGCACGTCCACCAGCTGCTCGGAAAAGCGGGGCACGCTGCCCTTCACGTCGGTTACGCCTGTGGCGAAGCTGCGGCCCTGCAGGTCGAGTTCCACAAACACGCCGTCTTAGTCGACGGCGGTTTCGCCCGGGTTTTGCACGCGCAGCCGCAACAGGAAGCGCAGTTCCAGGCCTTGCCCGGGCAGGCTGTCGACGCTGGCCACACTGACGCGCACGCGCTCGGCACCGGGCATCAGGGCGCAGCCCGTCAGCAGCGGGCCCAGCCCCAAGACGGCGACGTACGCCGCGCCACGCAGGCCCGTGCTCAGGGCCGCCCGGCGCGGCGGGATGGCTGGATGGCGCTGATGAAAACTGTTGCGCAAGGGGCTGGCTCCCGGGGCGGGCCCGTTGCCGGGCCGCGTGATGAGGAAGCCGGCAGTCTAGCGATCAGGGCGTGGTCGACACCGGCGCTGCCGGCAGCGGCTGCCCGCCAGGCCCGGCTGCAAAGCTCAGCGGGCTGACAGCCGCCTGCTGGCCCACGCCAGGGCGCGCCCAGTCGCACACACCGTCGGTGAACACGGCCTGCAGGCGCGTCCACTGCGCATCGGTGAAGGTACCCGCTGCGTAGTCGGTGCGCACCAGCGGCTTGAGCTGGCACTTCAGCACGTTCTCGGCACGCGGGCCGCCGGCCACCTGGCGCGGGCTGAGGCTGGGGCGCAGGAAGGGGTCGGCGTCGCAGGTGGCAGCGTTCGTCACCTTCACGGTCTGTGTGGCGTCGGTGGGCAGCAGGCAGAAGTCGGCCGTGCTGGCAGGCCGGGCGGCGCGCACCTTGGCTTCCAGCGCTCGGCCGGTGGTGTCGGCCTTCACGGCAGTCAGCCACTGGTCCATGGCCAGGAAGGCGTCGGTGGCCATGGTTCCCGGGGGCGTCAGGCCGGTGCGGGCAAAGCGCCACAGGGCCTGGTTGTTGGCGTCGCCCGCGTCGGTGGTGATGCGGTCGCGCAGGCCGAAGCTGAACCAGACGTGGTGGATGGGGATGGTGCCCGGCGTGTTGCCCGGTGGCACGGTGATGTTGGAATCGTCCCAGCCGCGCATGTCGATGATGGCCATCTTCGCCAGCTGCCGCCCGCTGGCCACGATACCGGCGCGGTAGGCAATCTCCAATGCCGCGGTGTCGGCCGTGCTGCGCGCGGCGCGGGGCGTGGCGTCGCGGTCGGTGCCGCCGACGATGGTGTTCAGCGTGACGAACTCTTCGGCGCTGATGGCGCCGTCGCGCAGCGCCTTCAGACCGTACTGCACGCCCACGTTGTCGCGCGTGTCGCGCGCGGCGGGCGAGCCCGGCACGCGGCCCCAGATGCTCTCGCCCCAGCTCCAGGCGTTGCAGCGCGGCAGGCTGGCCGTGGCCGTGGCGTTGGCCGGGTCGTAGACGGCGCTGTTGGGCATCTCGCAGTTGTTGGTGGCCGCGGGCTGCTGGAAGATGGCACCCGTCACGTTGTTGGCCACCAGGCGCGGGAAGAACACGCCGGCACGCGCGTTGGTGCCAAAGGCGTTGTACCAGGCGTGGCAGGCGCTCTGGTCGGGATGGCCATTGATGGCGGCCTTGCGCGCATTGATCTGGGCCTGCGTCTGGCCGGCCATCAGGGCCAGCCATTCGGGCTTCTGGTAGGCCTCGACCAGGCCCACGCAGTCGCCCACCTCGATGGCTGTGCTTTCGCTGTCGGGGTAGGTGCAGGTGGTGGTGATGCCGTCCAGCAGGCCGGGCTGAATACTGCCGGCCATGTTGCTGTTGATCGACCCGCCCGAGCAGCCCGAGCCGATGGTGAAGCGGATCGGACCCAGCGTGTCGCTGATGTGTTCCTTCATCATCATGACGGTCTCGCTCATCAGCACGCGGTTCGAATTGCGTGCTGAATCGAGCATGCTGTGCGACAGCACCATGTAGCCGCGCGAGAGCTGCGCGTCAGACCCGCTCCAGGCCGTGGCCGGGCGCGCCTGGCGCCGTGGCTGGCCGGTGCTGGCCCCGAAGTTGATGAGCAACTTGCCGTTCCAGGCAGCCGGTGGGGCCAGCGCGCTGACCGCCTGCGCGGGGTTGTGCAGCACGGCCAGGTCGTAGATGCCGCGGCTGCTGGTGCCGCGCTCCAGCCGCACGATGTAGGGCACGCGTACGCCTGCGTCGGTGGTGACGGTGGCCAGGTCGGCCGGCGTACTGCCCAGGGTGTAGGCCTTGAAGCAGGCGTTGGCCGGCGGCGTGGGCGCGGTCGGCACGGTGGTGGCGGTGGCCGCCATTGCAGCGGTGGGGTCGGGCAGCGCCAGGCTGCAGCCGGCCGTGGTGCTGCGGTAATACAGCTTCACCTCAGACGCGATGTTGCAGTTGGCGTCAGGCGCGCCGGCCAGCCCGCTGGCGTTGGTGGCCGGGGTGTTGCCGTTCACCACCTGCTGCGTGGGTGTGGCGCAGAAAAAAGGCTGGCTGAGCGGGCCGCTGATCACCGGGCCATGGCGCGGCGCGTTCGTCACCACCAGCACGCCGGGCTTGGCGCTGTCGGTTTCGGCCTGCACGGTGTTGGCGCCCGTGGCCAGCCCGGTCACGAGGCCCACCACGCGGCCGTCGGCCAGGGTACGGAAGGCACTGCTCTGGTCGTTGCCGCCCACGGCCACACGCAGGCCGCGCGCGTCGGCGCCGGGGGGCAGCACCACTTCCACCAGGGCGTCGCCACCGCTCACCAGGTCGGCGCGGTTGTTCAGGGTGCGCAGTTGCAGCGGTTCACGGTCGTCGGTGCTTTCGCAACCGGACAGGGCGGCCAGGCTGGCCAGCGTGATGGCGCCAAGCGCCCACGCCAGGGGGCGTTGTGGGGTCTGCATGTCTTGTCTCCGTCGGGTGAAGTGGCTGGGCTGTCTGTGCAGCCTGCGGTCCATGCTAGGCAGCGCGGCCCCCCCGCCCATACGGCCGAACCCGCATCGGCCTGTCCCCGCGGCGACACTACACTGCGCGCCCCATGGCAGACGACCCCACCCCCGAAGCAGGCGCGGCCAGCCCCGCGCCAGCCCTGCACCGCCCGCTGCGCAGCTTCGTACTGCGTGCCGGCCGCATGGGCACAGGCCAGCAACGCGCACTGGACGAGCTAGGCCCGCAGTTCATGCTGCCCTTCCAGCCCGGCACCACGATCGACTGGCCAGCCACCTTCGGCCGCAGCGCGCCGCGCGTGCTGGAAATCGGCTTCGGCATGGGCGACGCCACGGCGCAGATCGCTGCGGCGCTGCCCGGCACCGACTTCATTGGCGTGGAAGTGCATGTGCCCGGTGTGGGCGCGCTGCTCAAGCGCATCGGCGAAACCGGGCTCACCAATCTGCGCATCGTGCAGCACGACGCAGTGGAAGTGCTGCAGCAGATGGTGGCGCCGGCCGGTCTGGACGGCGTGCACATCTTCTTCCCCGACCCCTGGCACAAGAAGCGGCACAACAAGCGTCGGCTGGTGCAGCCTGCTTTCGTGCAGCTGCTGGTGTCGCGCCTGGCGCCTGGCGGCTACCTGCACTGCGCCACCGACTGGCAGCCCTATGCCGAACAGATGCTGGATGTGCTGCAGGCCGAACCCGCGTTGGCCAACACCGCCAGCGGCTACGCACCGCGCCCGGCCTACCGGCCGCTGACGAAGTTCGAAAACCGCGGCCTGAAGCTGGGCCACGGCGTGTGGGATTTGGTGTTCAAGCGCCGCTAGGGACAGCAGGTGTTCATGCAGCCCAGGTGACCCAGCCGGTGTAGGCCGTCAGCAGCACGATGGCGCCGAACACGATGCGGTACCAGGCAAACCAGGTGAAGTCGTGCGTGGACACATAGCGGATCAACCAGCGGATGCACAGCAGCGCGCTGAAGAAGGCCGTCACCGTGCCCACCAGGAACATCGGCAGGTCGGCCCAGGACAGCAGTTCGCGGTTCTTCAGCACCGAATAGGCGCCGGCACCCATCAGCGTGGGAATGCCCAGAAAGAAGCTGAATTCGGTCGCGGCCTTGCGTGAGAAGCCGAACACCATCGCGCCGATGATGGTCGCCCCCGACCGGCTGGTGCCCGGCACCAGGGCCAGGCACTGCACCAGGCCCACCTTCAGCGCGTCCAGCGGCGTCATGTCGTCGACGGTCTCCACGCGCGCCCGGCGGCCGCCCTGCAGGTCCAGGCTGCCGTACAGCTGCCGGTGGCGGCGTTCCACCAGCAGGATGATCACGCCGCCCACCACGAAAGCCATCGCCACGGGCACGGGGTGGAACAGGTATTCCTTCACCACCTTGCCGAAGGCCAGGCCCAGCACCACCGCCGGCACGAAGGCAATGGCCACGTTCAGCGCAAAGCGCTGCGCCACGGGGTCGTGCGTGATGCCGGTGACGGTGCGCTTCAGGCGTTCGCGGTATTCCCAGATCACCGCGAACATCGCGCCAGTCTGGATCGCGATTTCGAACACCTTGACGGTTTCGCCCGTGAACTTCAGCAGCGAAGCCGCCAGGATCAGGTGCCCAGTGGACGAGATCGGCAGGAACTCGGTCAGGCCTTCCACCACGCCCATGATGGCGGCCTTGATCAGCAACAGGGGGTCCAAAGCACGCTTTCGTCCAGTTCGGCTAGACGAAGATCATAGGTGCGCCCCCAGGGCCTGGCCCTTGCCTTGACCGTGCACAAAGCCCGGGCGTAGCATTACTGACCAGTCAGTCATTAAGCATGCCGTCCGCCTACGCCTCGTCTTCCGCCGCCGCTGCCCCCTTGCGCCAGCGCCGCAAGGAAACCCGCCCGCAGGAACTGCTGGAAGCCGCGTTGCGCCTGTTCGTGGAAAAAGGCTTTGCCGCGACGCGGGCCGAAGAAGTGGCGCGCGCCGCGGGCGTGAGCAAGGGCACGCTGTACCTGTACTACCCCAGCAAGGAAGAGCTGTTCAAGGCCGTGGTGCGCCAGAACCTCACCAGCCTGATCGCAGAAGGCCTGGAAGTGCTGGCGCAGTTCGAAGGCAGCAGTTCCGACCTGCTGGCGACGCTGATGAACACCTGGTGGGACCGCGTGGGCAACACCCCGGCCGCGGGCATCCACAAGATCGTGCTGTCCGAGGTGCGCAACTTCCCCGAACTGGCCGCGTTCTACACGGCCGAGGTCATCGAACCCGCCAACCGGCTGTTCACCAGCGCTGTCCAGCGCGGCGTGGACAGCGGCGAATTTCGCCCCATGCCGCTCAACGCCGTGGCCCACACGCTGATGGCGCCGATGATCTTCCTGGCCTTGCATCGCCATTCCTTCGGCGCGTGCCAGCCGGCCTGCGGCAGCGCCGACATCGACCCGCTGGTGCTCATCCACACCCACCTGGACCTGGCCTTGCGCGGGCTGCAGGTGCGGCCGTCTGGCGCCAGACCGGCAACCTAGAATTTCGGGTTGCCTTCGCGCATGCCTCCTCCTGCCCTGCCCTGCCCTGCCTCGCCAAGACCACCATGAACACCGAACTCGCCCGCTTCAACATGATCGAGCAGCAGATCCGCCCCTGGGAGGTGCTGGACCCCGCCGTGCTGCAGCTGTTGGCGCAGGTGCGGCGTGAAGACTTTCTGCCCGCCGGCCTGCGCGGGCTGGCCTTCGTCGACACCCAGGTGCCGCTGCTGGAAGGCGAAGCCCAGGGCCCCTGCATGCTGGAACCCAAGGTCGAAGCGCGGCTGCTGCAAGAACTGCAGCTGCAGCGGCATGAAAAGGTGCTGGAAATCGGCAGCGGTTCCGGCTTCATGGCCGCGCTGATGGCGCACCGCGCGATGTCGGTCTTCAGCCTGGAATGCCGGCCCGCGCTGGTGGCGCTGGCGCGCGCCAACCTGCAGCGTGCCGGCATCGTCAACACCCAGGTGCTGGAAGTCAGCGCCGCCGAAGGCGCGCGCGGCCTGCCCGCCGAAGGCCCCTTCGATGCCATCGTGCTGTCGGGTTCGGTGGCTGAAGTGCCGAAGGCGCTGCTGCAGCAGCTCAAGCCCGGCGGGCGCCTGGTGGCCGTGGTCGGGCAGCTGCCCATCATGCGCGCGCGCCTGTTCACGCGTGCAGCCGAAGCCGCCTGGTCTGACGTGGACCTGTTCGACACCGTGGCGCCGCGCCTGGAAGGCTTCGCCGAGCCCACGCGATTTCACTTCTGAACCCACCCCGCTGAAGGGCCCGCCACGACCGCTCGTCGCCCGCGCCCGGCAACTCGTCGCATGGCGGCGGCGGCGCCCGCAGCTGCCCGCCTATAAACCGCGGTCTGCCCCGCGCCATTCAAGGAACCCCTGCATGCAAGCCCCCTTCGCCCGCCGTCTGGCCCCCCTGGCCCTGGCCGCCCTGTTGTCCGGCCTGTCGGCAGCCCCGGCGCGCGCACAAAGCCTGCAGGACCTGTTCGAAGCCGCGCGCAGCTTCGACGCCACTTACCTGGCCGCGCGGGCGCAGTTCGAATCGGCCGAATTCCGCATTGCCCAAAGCGAGGCCCTGCTGCGGCCGTCGGCCAACGCCACCGCTGGCGCCAGCACCGCACGCACCGACCTGCCGCGCATCGGTGCGGCCAACACCACCACCGTCCAGGGCGCGCTGAACGGCCGCTACCCGATCTTCAACAAGGCCAACCAGGTGACGGTGGACCAGGCGCGCAAGACCGCCCAGACCGCCCAGGCCGACCTGGAAACCGCAGAACAAGACTTGATCCTGCGCGTCGCGCAGGCCTACTTCGACGTGCTGGCCGCGCAGGACACGCTGGCCACCACGCGCGCCAGCAAGACCTTCATCACCGAGCAGCTGGCGTCGGCCAAGCGCGCCTTCGAAGTCGGCACCGCCACGATCACCGATTCACGCGAAGCCCAGGCCCGCTTCGACCTGGCCACGGCGCAGGAAATCGCCGCCGACAACGACCTGCGTGCCAAGCGCATCGCGCTCGACCAGCTGGTGGGCCGCCAGGGCGTGGAACCGCGCCCGCTGGTGGTGCCGGTGGCGCTGCCGGCACCGCAGCCGGCCAACCCCGAGGAATGGGTGAACCTGGCCGACACCCAGCACCCCAGCATCAAGCGCGCCCGCGTGGGCCTGGACGTGGCGCTGCTGGAAACCGACAAGGCCCGTGCTGGCGAACTGCCCACCGTCGACGCCGTGGGCTCGCTGGGCGTGGGCGATTCACGCGGCAGCGGCGTGCAGCTGCCCGGCACCAGCGCCACCGCCAGCGTGGGCGTTCAGCTGACCTGGCCGCTGTACACCGGCGGCGCGACGCAGAACCGCATCAAGGAAACCCTGAAGCTGGAAGAGCGTTCGCGCAACGACCTGGCCGCAGCGCGCCGCGGCGTGGCCCAGGCCACGCGCGTGGCCTTCTTCGGCGTGCAGTCCGGCCTGGCGCAGGTGAAGGCGCTGGAGGCAGCAGAGGCCTCGTCCAAGCTGCTGCTGGAAGCCACCCAGCTGGGCTACCGCGTGGGGGTGCGCGTGAACCTGGACGTGCTGAACGCTCAGAGCCAGCTGGCCGCCACCCAGCGCGACCTGGCGATCGCGCGCTACAACGTGCTGGTGGGCAGCCTGCGCTTGCGCCAGGCCGCCGGCGGGCTGGCACCAGCCGACGTGCAGACCGTCAACGCTTTCCTGGCGCGCTGACAGCGCGGCTGCCCTGCGGCGGCGGCTGCCCGGCCCCTGCCTTCGCGTCTGCAAGGCTCGGTGCCATGGCGCACCGAATCGGGGCCCAGCCTTGCTGTGCCTGGGGCTTTCCAAAAAGCCCTCAAGCCCGGCGCAGACGACTCCGACAACACAGCTATCGCGCCACCCACGGCGCCGCTGCATGCCATACCGGAGTCACCCTGATGAATGTCCTTCACCGGATGAGCCTGGCCCGACGCCTGGCACTGATCGTCGCCAGCGCCCTGGCCGGCGTGCTCATCATTGCTGCACTGGGCCTGTACAACGAGCGCGACTTGATGCTGGAAGAGCGCAAGAACGCCGTACGCCAGACGGTCGAGATCGCGCACGACATCCTGGTCCACCATCACGCCCAGGCCAGCAAGGACCAGGTGCCCATGGCAGAAGCGCAGGCGCGTGCCAAGGCCGCGATCGCAGCGCTGCGCTACAGCGGCAGCGAGTACTTCTGGATCAACGACATGCACCCACGCATGGTGATGCACCCCATCAAGCCCGAACTCGACGGCAAGGACCTGACGCAGAACAAGGACCCCACCGGCAAGGCGCTGTTCGTGGCTTTCGTCGACACCGTGCGCAGCAGCGGCAGCGGCTTCGTCAGCTACATGTGGCCCAAGCCCGGCCAGGACCAGCCGGTCGAGAAGCTGTCCTACGTCAAGGGCTTCGCACCCTGGGGCTGGGTCGTCGGTTCAGGCGTGTACGTCGACAGCGTCGACGCCGCACTTTTCGGCGCGGCGCTCAGCACGGGCCTGCAGACCCTGCTGCTGATGGGCCTGCTGCTGGGCCTGGGCCTGGCCGTGTCGCGCAGCCTGCTGCAGCAGATTGGCGGCGAGCCGGCTTACGCCAGCGACGTGGCCCGGCGCATCGCGGCCGGCGACCTGTCAGTTGATGTGCGCGTGAAGCCGGGTGACACCCACAGCATGCTGCACGCATTGCGCAACATGCGCGACGGCTTGGCTGGCCTGGTGCACGGCGTGCGCCAGGGTTCGGAGTCGGTAGCCACGGCCAGCAGCGAGATCGCCCAGGGCAACCTGGACCTGAGCCAGCGCACCGAACGCCAGGCCTCGGCGCTGCAGCAGACCGCTGCGTCGATGGAAGAGCTGGGCACCACCGTCAAGCACACGGCCGACAACGCGCGCCAGGCCAGCCAGCTGGCCCAGGCCGCGTCGAACGTGGCCACCCAGGGCGGGCAGGTAGTGGCCGAAGTCGTGCAGACGATGCAGGGCATCCACGCCAGCAGCGGCAAGATCGCCGAGATCATCAGCGTGGTGGACGGCATCGCCTTCCAGACCAACATCCTGGCGCTGAACGCGGCCGTGGAAGCCGCCCGCGCCGGCGAACAGGGCCGCGGCTTTGCCGTGGTGGCAGCCGAGGTGCGCACGCTGGCGGGCCGTTCGGCCACGGCGGCCAAGGAGATCAAGCAACTGATCCAGACCAGCGTGCAGCAGGTCGAACATGGCAGCGAACTGGTGGGCCGGGCGCGCGACACGATGGAAGAGGTGGTGGGGGCGATCCGCCGCGCCACCGACGTGATGGGCGAGATCAGCGCCGCCAGCGTCGAACAGAGCCAAGGCGTGGCACAGATCAGCGCGGCCGTGACCGACATGGACCAGGCCACCCAGCAGAACGCTGCCCTGGTGGAACAAGGCGCTGCCGCCGCCGAGAGCCTGCGCCAGCAGGCCGCGCAGCTGGTGCAGGCGGTGTCGGCGTTCCGGCTGCAGGGCGGGCCGCAGGCGGCCTGACGCGCCTGGGCTCAGGCGGCCGGCCTGGCCAGCGCCAGGACGGCGGTTGCCATGCGAGCCGCCGCACCGCGATGGGCTGAGGCAAACCGCAGCGCCTGCGCGGCCATGGCGGCGCGGTCGCGCTGGCCCTGGTTATGGCCTTGGCCATCACGCTCATCCGCCACCAAGGCCAGGGCGCGGGCCACGGCGGCCGGCAGGTCGGCACAGCGTTCGGCGGCGCCGGCCGCCAGCGCGTCGTCCGCCGCCTGAGCGAAGTTGAAGGTGTGCAGGCCCATCAGCAGCGGGCAGCCGCAGGCCGCGGCTTCGATCAGGTTCTGCCCGCCCAGGGGCTCGAAGCTGCCGCCCAGCAGGGCCACGTCGGCGCAGGCGTAGTACAGCGCCATTTCGCCCAGGCTGTCGCCCAGCCAGACATCGGCCTGCGCCGCGGCGGCCGGCGGCGCGTCGGCCCAGGCGCTGCGCCGCTGCAGGCTTAAACCTGCCTGCGCCACCAGGGTGGCCACGGCGTCGAAGCGCTGCGGATGCCGCGGCACCAGCAGCAGCAGCGGGCGCGGCGCAGGCACGGCCCGCCAGGCCGACAGCAGCGCTGCTTCCTCGCCTTCGCGCGTGACGGCGGCCAGCACTACCGCGCGCCGGCTGGCCTGGGTGACACCCTGGGTGGCGCCCTGGGTAACACCCTGGATGGCGCCCTGGGCAAGGGCCTGCCGCCAGGCCTGGCCCTGGGCCAGCAGGGCCGGCGACGGCGTGATGTCGAACTTCAGGCTGCCCATGACCTGCACACGCGCCGCCCCGGCCGCGCGCAGGCGCTGGGCGTCGGCTTCGGTCTGTGCCAGCACAGCGTGCAGGCTGGCCACGGCCGGCTGCAACAGCAGGGCCAGGCGTTGCCCCTTGGCCGCACTGCGCGCCGACAGCCGGGCGTTGGCCAGCAGCATAGGCACGCCCTGGTGCTGCGCGGCCTGCAGAAGGGCGGGCCAGATTTCGGTTTCCATCAGCACGCCCGCCACGGGCCGGTGGGCGCGCAGGAAGCGCCGCACCGCGCCTGGCGTGTCGTACGGCAGCCAAGCCTGCGCGTCGCCGGGTTGCAGCAGCTTCGCACCGGCTTCGCGGCCGGTGGCAGTGCCGTGGGTCAGCAGCACGCGCAGGCCGGGCTGCTGTTCACGCAGGGCCTGCAGCAGCGGCGCCGCGGCCAGGGTCTCGCCCAGCGACACGGCATGCACCCACAGCCTGCCCGGCGGCGGCGGCGTGGCCGGCCAGCCCAGGCGTTCGGCCATGTGCTGGCGGTAGCCGGGTTCGCGCCGGCCGCGCCACCACAGCCGCGCCAGGTAGGCGGGGATGGCCAGCCACAGCAGGCTGGCGTAGGCGGCACGCGCCAGCCCGGCGCGCATCTTCAGTGCGCGGCGGCGGCCACCTGGGCGTCGGGCTTGACGCTGCGCAACGCGGCCATGAAGGCGTCCTGGATGCGGTGCAGGGCTTCGTCGGTATGGCCTTCGAAGCGCAGCACCAACACGGGCGTGGTGTTGCTGCCGCGGATCAGGCCGAAGCCGTCGGCGAAGTCCACACGCAGGCCGTCGATGGTGCCGACCGTGCCGCCTTCGAACTTCAGCCGCCCGTCGGCCGCACGCGCCAGCAATTCGGCCACCACGGCGTGGTGTTCGCCCTCGGCGCAGGGCACGTTCAGTTCAGGTGTGCTGAAGCTGGTGGGCAGGGCGTCGAGGAAGGCACTGGGGTTTTTCTCGCGGGACAAGATTTCAAGCAATCGCGCGGCGGTGTACATCGCGTCGTCGAAGCCGTACCAGCGTTCGCCGAAGAACAGGTGCCCGCTCATTTCACCCGCGAACGGTGCGCCGGTTTCCTTCAGCTTGGCCTTGATCAGCGAATGCCCGGTGCGCCACATCAGCGGCTTGCCGCCGGCCTTCCTGATGGCCACCGGCAGGCGCTGGCTGCACTTCACGTCGAAGATGATGGTGGCGCCCTTGTTGCGCTTCAGGATGTCGCGCGCGAACAGCATGATCTGCCGGTCGGGGTAGATGATGTTGCCGCCCTGGGTGACAACGCCCAGGCGGTCGCCATCGCCGTCGAAGGCCAGGCCGATCTCGGCCCCGGTGGCATGCACGACCTTGATCAGGTCGGCCAGGTTCTCGGGCTTGCTCGGGTCGGGGTGGTGGTTGGGGAAGTCGCCGTCGACCGCGCTGTACAGGTCGATGACCTCACAGCCCAGCGCGCGAAGGATGCCAGGCGCGGTAGCGCCGGGGATGCCGTTCCCGCTGTCCACCACGATCTTCATCGGCCGCGCCAGCTTCACGTCGCCGACGATGCGCTGCGTGTACTCGGCCACGATGTCCATCTTCGCGCTGCGACCGCGCTTGGTGGTGTAGGTCTCGGTCTCGATGCGCTGGCGAAGCTTCTGGATGTCCTCGCCGTAAATCGCGCGGCCGGCCATCACCATCTTGAAGCCGTTGTAGTCCTTCGGGTTGTGGCTGCCCGTGACCTGGATGCCGCTGCTGCAGCCGTGCTGGGCGCGCGTGGCGGCCACGTAATACAGCATCGGGGTGGTGACCATGCCAATGTCCACCACGTCCAGGCCCGTGCTCTTCAGCCCGCGGATCAAGGCCGCGGCCAGGCCCGGGCCCGACACGCGCCCGTCGCGGCCCACGGCCACAGCCTTTTCGCCCGCCAGCAGCGCTTCGCTACCGAAGGCGCGGCCCAGGTGTTCGGCAAAGGTCTCGTCGATGTTTTTGCCGACGATGCCGCGGATGTCGTAGGCCTTGAAGACGGTGGGATCGATGTGCATGAAGAGCGGGCCGCAAAAAGGGGTTGGAATACGGGAAAACGCGCGATTGTAGGCAGCGCCGGCCTGCGCCCCGCGCGCCATTCACGCCCGCTGCTGGCTGTCTGGCAGCCTGACTGGCCGTTCGTCGCCACAGGCGCGCCGCGAGTCGGGCGCACTTTCTACACTGCAGCGCATGAAGCTCGACAAACACAGCCTGGCGGCGTCCTGGGAAGCCTGGATCAGCAACAGCAACCACGAACGCACCGGCCCGCGCTGGCTGCAGTGGTTCTGGACCCTGGCGTTCGCTGCGGTGCTGGCGCTGTTTTTCACCCTGCTGGGCTTCTTTGCCTTTGCACGTGGCAACGGCGCCTGGCGCAACCTGGGCGGCTGGGCCGAGTGGTACGGCCGCAACCTGGTGGTGTGCATCACGGTGGCCGGGCTCATTCACCTGATGCTCGACGTGCTGCGCACCTGGTGGGCCACGCCGGCGCGCATCAAGGGCTGGCGCGACTGGCAGCGTTCGCTGTTCTACGCCGGGGTGCCGATGCTGGGCGTGGCAGTGGGCTGGCCGCTGGGGGTGACGCTGGCCGGCGCCGACCTGCGGCAATGGCTGCGTTCGGACAATGGGCCCAACCTGATCTTCGGCACGCTGGCCTTGTCAGCAGCGATTTCGATGCTGCTGCACTACTGGTTCGCCAGTAAGAACAAGGCCATCGACGCCGAACGCCGCGCCACCGAAGCCCAGCTGCGCCTGCTGCAGGCCCAGATCGAACCCCACTTCCTGTTCAACACCCTGGCCAACGTGCAGAGCCTGATGGACCACGACCCGCCCAAGGCCAAGCAGATGCTGGCCAGCTTCACCGACTACCTGCGTGCCAGCCTGGGTAGCCTGCGCAGCGAGGAAAGCGCGGTGGCCGACGAACTGGCTCTGGCGCAGAGCTACCTGCAGCTGCTGCAGGGCCGGATGGAAGACCGGCTGCGCTTCGAAGTGCAGTCCGACGAGGCCGCGCGCCGCCAGCCGCTGCCGCCGCTGCTGCTGCAGCCGCTGGTGGAAAACGCCGTCGTCCATGGTCTGGAACCCAGCATCGACGGCGGTATGGTGCGCGTGAGCGCACGCGTCCAGCAGGCCGCTGGCAGCCAGCAGCTGGTGCTGGAAGTGCAGGACGACGGCCGCGGCCTGGATGCACCGCCGCGCCCTGGCGCGCGCAAGGGCAACGGCCTGGCACTGGCCAACATCCGCAAGCGCCTGCTCACGCGCTACGGCCCTGGCGCCACGCTGCAGATCCAAGCCACCCACCCGGGCACCCTGGCCCGCATCATCGTCCCCTTGCCCGCCCCGACAACATGACCACCTGCCTGATTGCCGACGACGAACCCCACCTGGCCCGCGCCCTGGCCGCCGAACTGGCTGCGCTGTGGCCGGAACTGCAGCTGCTGCACACCGCGCGCAACGGCGTGGAGGCGGCCGAGCGCATCGCGGCGCTGCAGCCGGACATCGCCTTCCTCGACATCCAGATGCCCGGCCTCACCGGCCTGGAAGTGGCTCAGGGCATCGAGGGCGACACGCGCGTGGTCTTCGTCACCGCCTACGACGAATTCGCCGTGCAGGCCTTCGACCAGGAAGCGGTGGACTACGTACTCAAGCCCATCGCCCGCGAACGCCTGGCCAAGACCGTGGAACGCGTGCGCCGGGCCCTGCAGCCGGCTGGCGACGCGGGCGCAGACGAAGCCAGGCTGCTGGCCACCCTGAAGCGCCTGCTGCCTGGCGCACCCGCGGGCGGCGCCGCGCCTGCGCACCTGCGCTGGGTGCGCGCCGGCAGCGGCGACATCACGCACCAGGTGCCGGTGGACGAGGTGCTGTTCTTCCGTGCCGACGACAAGTACACCTGCGTGCAGACCGCCAAGGCCGAACACCTGATCCGCACGCCGATCGCCGAACTGGCGCAGCAGCTGGACCCGGCCGATTTCGTCCAGGTCCACCGCTCGACCATCGTCAACCTGCGTTGCCTGGCCGGCACGCGGCGCGACGACGCCAGCCGCCTGTTCCTGCGCCTGCATGGCTGGGCGGGCGAACTGCCGGTCAGCCGGGCCTACGTGCCGCTGTTCAAGGCGATGTAGCCCGGCTGCCCGTGGCCGAATTCGAACGCCAGACCTGGGTGCGCGCCATGGCCTGAAACCGGGCTGGGGCCACAGGTCCGGAAACGGCCAGCGCCCCGGCAGGCGGCACCTAAGATGCCGCCATGCCCATCGACGCCGACGCCGCCTACATCGCCCTGTGCGCCCGGGACGCGCGCTTCGACGGCCGCCTGTTCGTGGGCGTCACCAGCACCGGCGTCTACTGCCGGCCGGTGTGCCGGGTGCGCACGCCGCGGCGCGAGACCTGCCGCTTCTTCGGCAGCCGCGCGCAGGCCGAAGCGGCAGCCTTCCGCCCCTGCCTGAAGTGCCGGCCCGAGATCGCACCGGGCCTGTCGCAGATGGATTCATCGCGCAGCCTGGCCGACAGCGCCGCCGCCTTCATCGACCAGGCCGTGCAGGCCGGCAGCGCGCCGCGCCTGGCCGACGTGGCCGCACGGCTGGGCATCACTGACCGCCACCTGCGGCGCATCTTCCAGGCCGCCCATGGCGTGGCCCCGCACGACTACCTGGCCACGCAGCGCCTGCTGCTGGCCAAGCAGCTGCTGACCGACACCGCACTGCCCGTGGCCCAGGTGGCGCTGGCCAGCGGCTTCGAGAGCTTGCGCCGCTTCAATGCCGCCTTTGCCGAACGCTATCGCCTGGCCCCCAGCCAGCTGCGCCGCGACCGGCCGGCCACGGCCGCGCCGGGGCTGCGCCTGGCCTGGCGCCCCCCGTATGACGTGGAAGGCGTGCTGGGGCACTTCGAGCGCCGCGTTGTCACCGGCCTGGAAAGCGTGGACATGGCAGGTCTGAGCCTGCAGCGCACGCTGGCCTGGCCGCATGGCGGGCAGCAGCTGGCCGGCTGGCTGGCGCTGCAGTTCGACCCGCAACGCCAGGAAGTGCGGCTGCACACATCCGACAGCCTGGCCCCGGTGCTGGGGGCCGTGCTGCAGCGCGTGCGCCATGCGCTGGACCTGGACGCCGACCCGGCACAGACCGACCCCATCCTGGCCACCCTGCCGCTGCCCCCACGTCCAGGGCTGCGCCTGCCGGGCTGCTTCGACGGCTTCGAAGCTGCGGTGCGGGTGGTGCTGGGCCAGCAGGTCACCGTGAAGGGCGCGCGCACCCTGCTGCAGCGGCTGGTGGACCGGCTGGGCACGCCCATCGACACGCCCTACCCCGGGCTGAACCGCCTGTTCCCCTCGCCGCAGACCGTGGCCGCGGCCGACCCGGCCGACATCGGCCGGCTGGGCATCGTGCGCCAGCGTGTGCGCGCGCTGCAGGCCCTGGCCACCGAAGTGGCGGCCGGCCGCATCGTGCTGGAACGTGGTGCGCCGCTGCTGCCCACGCTGCAGGCCCTGCAGGCCCTGCCGGGCATCGGCGACTGGACGGCGCAGGTGCTGGCCATGCGCGCCCTGGCCTGGCCCGACGCCTGGCCGGCCACCGACATCGGACTGATGAACGCCCTGGGCACGCGCGACCCGAAACGCGTGCGCCAGATCGCCGAGGCCTGGCGGCCCTGGCGCGCCTATGCCCTGATGCGGCTGTGGCACAAGATTGAGACCGGCACATGAAGACCCCTGCGAAGACCTGCGCACCTGCCCTTGCGGCGCCCGGCGCGGCACCGTCAAGAACCCCCGGCACGACCGCTGGGCGCATCGTCCCGCTCTACCTGGCGCAATGCCAGGTCGACACCCCGTGGGGCCCGCTGCTGCTGGCCGCCACCGCAGCCGGCCTGGCGGGCGCGTGGTTCGAAGGCCAGGCGCACCACCCGGGCCCGCTGGCTGTGCCCGTGCAACCCGGGCAGCTGCACCTGGCGCAGGCCAGCGCTCAGCTGGCGGCCTACTTCGCGCGGCCCGGCAGCGGCTTTACCGTGCCGCTGGACCCGCAGGGCACGGCCTTTCAACAGCAGGTCTGGCTGGCCCTGCGTGCCATCCCGGTGGGCCAGGGCAGCAGCTATGGTGCCATCGCCCAGGCCCTGGGCCGGCCCCAGGCAGCGCGCGCTGTGGGCGCGGCCGTGGGGCGCAACCCCTTGTCTATCGTCGTGCCCTGCCACCGGGTGCTGGGGCGCGACGGCAGCCTGACGGGCTATGCCGGCGGGCTGCCACGCAAGCAGGCCCTGCTGCGCCACGAAGGCCTGTTGTGAAGGACCAGGCTTGAAGGGAAAGGACATCGCCGACCTGCTGCTGCTGGCGGCACTGTGGGGTGCATCGTTCCTGTTCATGCGCCTGGGCGCGCAAGAATTCGGGCCCGTGGCCCTGGCCTTCGTGCGCGTGGCCGGCGCCAGCGCACTGCTGCTGCCCTGGCTGCTGTGGCGCGGTGAAGCCGCCGCGCTGCGCCGTGCCTGGCGGCCGGTGGCGCTGGTGGGCGTGGTCAACAGCACGGCGCCCTTCCTGCTGTATGCGGTGGCTTCCCTGGTGCTGACCGCCGGCCTGATGGCCGTGTTCAACGCCACTGCGCCGCTGTGGGCAGCCTTCATCGGCTGGCTGGTCTGGCAGGAAAGGCTGGACCGCGCCCGCGTGCTGGGGCTGCTGGTGGGGCTGGCGGGTGTTGTCGGGCTGAGCTGGGGCAAGGCCGACCTGCAGCCTGGCGCTTCAGGCATCAGCCCGGCCTGGGGCATCGCGGCCTGCGTGGCGGCCACCCTGATGTATGGCCTGGGCGCCAACCTGGCACGGCGCCAGCTGCCAGGCGTGCCGCCCATGGCCGTGGCCGCCGGCAGCCAGGCGGCCGCCGCGCTGCTGCTGGCCGTGCCCGCGTGGCTGGCCTGGCCGGCGCAGCCGCCTGGCGCGCGGGCCTGGGCTGCCGTGGCCCTGCTGGCCCTGGTGTGCACCGGGCTGGCCTACGTGCTGTATTTCAGGCTCATCGCCAACGTCGGCGCCACACGCGCAATTTCCGTCACGTTCCTGATTCCCGCCTTCGCCATGCTGTGGGGGCTGCTGGTGCTGGGGGAAATACCCACCGGCACCATGCTGGCGGGCTGTGGCGTGGTGCTGCTGGGCACGGCGCTGGCCACGGGTGTGTTGCGCTGGCCGGGGCGGAATGTGCCGGGACCGTGAACCTCTGTCGTTGGCGTTGCGCAGCGCCGTCCGGCAGAGCTGCGGTGGCAGCGATGCGCCAGGCTTTACCGCCAGCGCTGCCATTGCCCCAGGGACGTCAGCGGAAGGAGCTCTGGCGCACCACCTTGAGGTCGCCTGGCAGGCTGGCCATGTAGTCGGCCAGTTGCTTCAGCTCGGCGCGGCTGAAGGCCTTCACCTGGCCGCCCATGATGGCGTTGGCGCGGCCCACTTGGGCCTTGCCTTCGGTGCCATAGGCGCGCAGGCTGGCGTACAGGTAGTCGCCGTGCTGGCCAGCCAGCTTCGGGTAGGTGGGGGCGACGGGCTTGTTGAAGTCGGCGCCGTGGCAGGAAGCGCAGGCGCCCTTGGCCAGCAGCGCGGCCACAGCCGGGCTGGGCTGCGGGGCCGTGGCCACAGTCTTGACGTCGGTTGCGCCGTGTTTTTCGTAGAAGGCCGCCAGGTCGGCCATGTCCTTGTCGCTGAGCGATGTCGCCACGCTGCGCATGGTCGGGTGCTTGCGTTCGCCCTTCTTGTAGGCCGCCAGCGCGGCCGCGATGTAGCCGCTGTTCTGGCCTGAAATCATCGGCACCTTGAAGACTTCAGGGAAGCTGGCCTGGTAGCCCTGGATGCCATGGCAGCCGATGCACATGGCCGCCTTGGTCTGCCCGGCGGCGGCGTCTTGCGCCACAGCAGTGCCCGAAGCCAGGGCCATCGACACCAGCAGGCCCGCTGCCGCTAGGGCAAGCGCGCGGCCGAACGCAGGGGCCGGGCCGAAGGCACCGCGGCGCGCTGAAACGCGGGTGGAACAAGTGGCGAACGTGGCAGAAAGCCAGGCGGCCAGCGGCGCGCGGGGGACAGCAAGCAACTTCATTCGAAAATTATAGGCCCCTTATACTGACCAAAACATCAGCCAAAGCCTCAGCAGACGGCCATCGCAGCGCGCACCGCGAACCTGGGCTGCACCAGGGCAGACGCGCCACCCACCGACGACATGCCGGTGGCCCCCACCGCCAAGCGCAGGTCGTTCCTGCATGCCACCGCATGAAATTCCAGGGCTCAGACAACTACATCGCCACGCAGGACCTGATGCTGGCGGTGAACGCAGCACTCACCCTGAAGCGCCCGCTGCTCGTCAAGGGCGAACCCGGCACCGGCAAGACCATGCTGGCCGAGGAAGTGGCCGCCTCGCTGGGCATGCCGCTGCTGCAGTGGCACATCAAGAGCACCACCAAGGCGCAGCAGGGCCTGTACGAATACGACGCGGTCAGCCGCCTGCGCGACAGCCAGCTGTCGGGCGCTGAAGAAGCCGCGCGGGTGCGCGACATCCGCAACTACATCGTCAAAGGCGTGCTCTGGCAGGCCTTCACGTCTGACGCACCGGTGGCGCTGTTGATCGACGAGATCGACAAAGCCGACATCGAATTTCCGAACGACCTGCTGCGCGAAATCGACCGCATGGAGTTCTATGTCTACGAGACACGCGAACTCGTGCGCGCCAAGCACCGGCCGCTGGTCGTCATCACCAGCAACAACGAAAAGGAACTGCCCGACGCCTTCCTGCGCCGCTGTTTCTTCCACTACATCAAGTTCCCCGACGCCGAGACGATGCAGAAGATCGTCGACGTGCACTTCCCCGGCCTGAAGAAAGAGCTGCTGGCCGCAGCCATGAAGACTTTCTTCGAAGTGCGCAACCTGCCGGGTCTGAAGAAGAAGCCGTCGACCAGCGAACTGCTGGACTGGCTGAAGCTGCTGGTAGCAGAAGACATTCCGCTGGAAGCCCTGCAGAGCCAAGACGACAAGGTGGCCGTGCCGCCGCTGGTCGGTGCGCTGCTGAAGAACGAACAGGACCTCACCCTGTTCGAGAAGCTCGTCTTCATGCAACGCCACAACCGCTGACCGCATGCGGCCAGCGCTGCCCGTGACGCTGGAACGCGCACCGGTGCGACTGGTGCCGTTGGCAACCGAACATGAAGCCGGGCTGATGGCCGCGGCTGCGGATGGCGAACTCTGGAACATCCGCGTCACATCCGTGCCCGAACCCGGGCAAACCGCGGCGTATGTCGCCACCGCGCTGCAGATGCAGGCGCAGGGCAGCCGGCTGCCGTTTGTCATCCTGGACAGCGACACCGGCGCGGTCATCGGCAGCACCAGCTACCACGACATCGTGCCGGCCATCGGCCGTCTGGAGATCGGCTACACCTGGCTGGCCGCCAGCCGCCAGCGCAGCGCCGTCAACACCACGGCGAAGTGGCTGCTGATGCAGCATGCCTTCGAAACCCTGGGCGCCAAACTGGTGGGCTGGCGCACCGACAACTTCAACCTCACCAGCCAGCGCGCCATCGAAGCGCTGGGCGCGCGCAAGGACGGCGTCATCCGCCACCACGCGCTGCGCCGCGACGGCACGGTGCGAGACACCGTGATGTATAGCCTGACCGCGGCCGAATGGCCCGAGGTGAAGGCCCATCTGGAAGACCGCCTGGCCCGCCATCGCAAGACGGGCTGACAACGCCAACAAGCACCACAGGAGAGCCCGGAAACATGGCCAAGAAAAGCATCCTCACCGTCGACGACCTCTGGGCCCTGCAGCGCCTGGGCACACCCAGCCTGGCGCCTGACGGCGCGCAGCTCGTCACGGCGCTGAACAGCTATTCGATGGCCGACAACAAGTCGTCTTCGGCGCTGTGGCTGCTGTCCACGCTGGGCGGCGAACCGCGCCAGCTGACCACCGGCGGCGAGAAGGACGGTGCCCCGCGCTGGAGCCCGCGCGGCGACTGGATCGCCTTCACCGCCAAGCGCGAACAGGAAGGCAGCAAGGACGACACCCAGCAGCTGTACCTCATCGCCCCCGACGGCGGCGAAGCACAGCGCGCAGCCCAGGTGGCCACTGGCGTGGAAGCCTTCCGCTGGTGCCCGGACGGCAAGCGCCTGGTGTTCATCAGCTGGGTCTGGCCCGAACTGAAGGGCACTGCAGCGCAGGCCAAGAAGTTGAAGGAATTCAAGGACCGCAAGGAAACGGGCTACGTCACCAGCGAAGCGCAATACCGCTACTGGGACCGCAATCTGCCGATGGGCCGCGTGGCCCACCTGCACCTGCTGGAACTGGGTGCCGACGCAGGCACTGGCAACAGCAGCGCCCCGGCCAAGGTGCGCGACCTGTTCGAAGGCACGCCCTACGAACTGGGCCGCGCCGACCCCGACGCGAACCACTTCGACATCTCACCCGACGGCAAGCGCCTGGTGTTCGCTTTCGACCCGGCGGCCGAGAAACGCGTGGACGGCCGCTTTGCGCTGGCCGAACTGGAGATCAGGACCGGCAAGTTCAGCGTCATCGCCCGCGACGCCGCCTGGGACTTCAGCGCCCCGCGCTACAGCCCGGACGGCCAGCACATCGCCTTCCTGGCCAGCCACCAGGGCGTGAAGCACACCATGCCGTCGCAGCTGGCCGTCTGGCACCGCAGCAATGGCCGCTGGGAAGTGGCCAGCAGCGAATGGGACCATGAAGTGCAGGCCCCACTGCAGTGGGAAGACGACAGCCAGGCCGTGCTGCTGCTGGCCGAACAGAAGGGCCGCAAGCACCTGTGGCGCTTCGACCTGGCCGACAAGCGCGCCGAAGTGCTGGTGGCCGGCGGCTGGGTGGGCAGCTTCGACAAGGTGGCCGGCACCCTGGTGACGGTGGCCGACAGCGCCAGCCACCCCGGCCGCATGCACGTGCACCTGCCCGGGGCCGAGCCAAGGCGCATCGAGCGCTTCAACGACCAGTTGCTGGCCGACCGGCTGGTGGCCCAGGTGGAAGAAGTCTGGATCGACGGCGCCGCATCGACCGAAGGTGGGCCGAAGGACAAGGTCCAGCTGTGGCTGGCCTTCCCGCCGGGCTTCGACGCCAAGGCCGACAAGGCCAGCGGCAAGAAGTATCCGGTGCTGCACGTCATCCACGGCGGGCCGCACACGGCCTTCGGCGATGTCTGGCACTACCGCTGGAACGCCCAGCTGATGGCCGCGCAAGGTTATGTGGTGGCGATGGTGAACTACCACGGCAGCAGCAGCTTCGGCCATGCCTTCCTGGACAGCATCACCCACCGCTGGGGCGAACTGGAACTGCAGGACGTGGAAGCCGCCACCGACTGGCTGCTGAAGAAGCCCTGGACCGACAGGAAGCGCATCTTCGCCACCGGCGGCAGCTATGGCGGCTACATGGTCGCCTGGATGAACGGCCATGTGAAGCCCGGGCGCTATGCCGCCTATGTGTGCCACGCCGGCTGCTTCGACTGGGTGGGCATGTTCGCCGACGACGCCTACACCTGGCACGCCAAGGAACTGGGCGCCTGGTACTGGGAAGACATGGCGCAGGTCCACTCACAAAGCCCGCATGCCTATGCGGCGACGATGCGCACGCCCACCCTGGTGGTGCACGGCGCGCTGGACTACCGCGTGCCCGACGCCCAGGGCCTGGCCTACTACAACACGCTGAAGGCGCTGAACGTCGACGCGCGGCTGCTGTGGTTCCCGGACGAGAACCACTGGATCCTGAAGCCGCGCAACAGCAAGCTCTGGTACGAGGAATACTTCGGCTGGCTCAAGCGCCACGACGTGGCCTTGGCGCCGCAGGCCAAGGCGGTGAAGGCCAAGCCAGCACGCCAGCCGCGGCAGGCGGCGCGCTAACGGCGCGCTGACGGCGGGCTGCCGCTACGCGGCGGGCTGACGACAGGCTGCCGCTAAGCGGCAGCGGCCTGCAGCCCCATTGCCGCCCCAGGCTCTTCGGCATGCTGCAGGCCATCGCGGCCTGCAGCCTTGGCGCGGTACAGCGCTTCGTCCAGCCGCCGCTGCAGGCTCTGCACGGATTCGCCCCGCGCAGACGCCACCGCCAGGCCGATGCTGACGCTGACGCCGCGGCCGCGGGCGATTTCCGGGTGTTCCAGCCGGCGGGCGGCCTGCAGCATGCGCAGCGCCGCACGTTCTGCGCTGTCGCGGTCGGCACCCGGCAGCAGCACGGCGAATTCCTCGCCCCCCATGCGGGCCACGCTGTCCACCCTGCGGGCGGTGGCCTGCAGCGCCTGGGCCACCCGGCGCAGCACGGCATCGCCGGCAGCGTGGCCGTGCGCGTCGTTGATCTGCTTGAAGTGGTCGATGTCGATCGACAGCAGGGCGAAGCTGCCGCCCTGGCGTTGCTGACGCTGCAGTTCGGCTTCCAGACGTTCGGCCATTGGGCGGCGGCTCAGCAGCCCGGTGAGCATGTCGTGGTCGGACTGGTGCTGCAGCTTGCGCACCAGCCGCAGCGTCACCAGCAGCAGCAGGTTGACCTGTAGCAGCAGGGCGCACACCAGAGCCCCGAACACCGGCAGCCCGCCGCCACCGCCGGGCTCGCCCAGATAGTTCGACAGCCGGCCCGGCACCAGCACGCCCACCGCCAGCCGCAGCAGGATCAGGCAAGCCAGCAGCACCAGGGGCACCGTGCACCAGGTGGCGGCTTCGGGGCCGAATTCGTCGGCCAGACCGCTACGCACCTCGCCCGCGGCGCGCAGCAGGGTCCAGGCCATCGCGCTGCCCAGCGCCAGCAGGGCCATCAGCAGCACCGGCCCGCCCCACACCACGCCCACCACGCTGCACAGGCCCAGCCCCAGCAGCAGGGCATGTTCGCCGTCGGTGGCCGGCACGCGGCAAAACCGCTGCACGCCGCGGCGCAACGCCAGCATCGCCAGCAGCAACAGCAGATTGCCCAGGCCCACGGACAGCCCGGTCGGCACGGCGCCGCGCAGCATCAGCAGGGTCGTTGCTGGAACGATGATGAAGGCCGTCGCCGCCCAGTGCGCCGCCGGGCGCCGGGCCAGCTTCAGGTGGGCAGCGCCCAGCCACAACGCCCCGAACACAAGGTGCTGGACCAGGATCACCGCCAGAAGAGACTGCACACTGCTCATTGCCTGCGCCCAGGGCCCGCGCAGGGACCTGCCCGGCGCTCAAGGCCCACAATAGTCTCTTCGGACGCAAGCCATGCTGATCAACTTCTTCTACACCCTGCGCGCCGCCAAGCTGAGGGTGTCCGTGACGGAATACCTGAGCCTGCTGGAAGCCCTGCGCGCCGGGGTCATCGACGACGGCCCGGGCCCCAGCATCGAACGCTTCTATTTCCTGGCGCGGCTGGCGCTGGTGAAGGACGAAACCCAGTTCGACAAGTTCGACCGCGCCTTCGCCGCCTACTTCAAGGGCGTGGAACTGCTGGCCGACTTCACGCAGGACGTGCCGCTGGACTGGCTGCGCAAGACGCTGGAACTGGAACTCACGCCCGAACAGAAAGCCGCCATCGACAAGATGGGCTGGGACGAGCTGATGGAAACGCTGAAGAAGCGCTTCGAAGAACAGAAAGAACGCCACGAAGGCGGCAACCGCATGATCGGCACCGGTGGCACCAGCCCGTTTGGCGCCTACGGCTACAACCCGCAGGGCATCCGCATCGGCCAGGCCAGCGGGCGCAACAAGAGCGCAGTGAAGGTGTGGGACCAGCGCGCCTTCAAGGACTACGACGACACCAAGGAACTGGGCACGCGCAACATCAAGGTGGCGCTGCGCCGGCTGCGGCGCTTCGCGCGTGAAGGCGCGGCCGAGGAACTGGACCTGGACGACACCATCCACAGCACCGCTGCCAACGCCGGGCTGCTGGACATCAAGCTGGTGCCCGAGCGCCACAACAAGGTGAAAGTCTTGTTGCTGATGGACGTGGGCGGCACGATGGACGAACACATCCACCGCGTCGAGGAACTCTTCTCGGCCGCCAAGACCGAATTCAAGCACCTCGAGTTCTACTATTTTCATAATTGTGTTTACGACTTCATGTGGAAGAACAACCGCCGCCGCTACAGCGAGAAGTTCGCCACGCTGGACCTGATCCGCAAGTACAACCGCGACTACAAGCTGGTGTTTGTGGGCGACGCGACGATGAGCCCGTATGAAATCGTGCAGCCCGGCGGCAGCGTCGAATACAACAACGAAGAGGCCGGCGCGGTGTGGCTGCAGCGCCTGACCAGCGCCTTCCCGAAGTTCGCCTGGATCAACCCCGAACCGCAGGGCGTGTGGCAATACCGGCAGAGCATCGCCATCGTGCAGCAGCTGATGAACCAGCGCATGTTCCCGCTCACGCTGGCCGGGCTCGAAGGCGCGATGCGCTTGCTGAGCAAATGAACCTGGCACGCTGGTCGGCGGCGCTGCTGGCGCCGGTGCTGGCGTTCGGGCTGGGGGGTTGTGCGAACCTGATGGCGAAGTTGCAGCCCGGCCCGGACACGCAGCCGCCCGCGGCCAGCGCCACGCAGGCGCTGGGCGGCCCGGCCGACCCGGCCGCCGCAGCGGGCCCTGGCACGGGGGCCATGGTGGCGATCGACGTCGTCGCTCCCGACGGCCTGCGCCAGCTGCTGGAACGCCACCTGGACCTGGTGCGCCTGGGCCGCGCTGCGCCGGCCGATGTGGACGACAGCGAATGGGCCCGGCTGATCGACGCCACGCCCGCGCAGGTGCGCGACCTGCTGCAGACCGAAGGCTTCTTTGCCCCCGAAGTGGCGCTGGAACGCAGCGCCAGCGCTGACGGCACGCGCACTGAACGCGTGCGCCTGCGCGTGGACCCGGGCCAGCAGGCCCGCATCGGCCGCGTGACGCTGGAAGTGGAAGGCGAGATCGACCTGGGCTCGGCCGCCGGCGAAACCCATGCCGTGGCCACCCTGGCCGAACTGCGCCGGCGCTTCAATCTGGCCCCAGGCGCGCCCTTCCGCAACGACAGCTGGTCGGCCGCCAAGGCTGCAGCGCTGGCCGCGCTGCGGGCCTCGGGCTATGTGAACGCCGTGTTCAGTGGCACCAGTGCCGATGTCGACGTGGCGGCCAACAGCGTGCGCCTGTTCCTGGTGCTGGACAGCGGGCCGCTGTTCAGGCTGGGCCAGCTGGACATCCAGGGGCTGGTGGAACATGACGTGCAGACCGTGCGCAACCTGGCGCTCACGCGCGCCGGCACCCCGGTCACGGAAACCCTGCTGCTGGACTTCCAGGAACGCTTGCAAAAGTCCGGCCTGTTCGACAGCGTGGCCGTGACGCTGGACCCAGACCCGGCCCAGGCCGCCCAGGCGCGTGTGCTGGTGCGGCTGCGCGAAGCGCCGCTGCAGATCTACACCGTGGGCCTGGGTTTTTCCGCCAACACCGGCTACCGCGCCTCGGTCGAACACCTGTACCGGCGCGTGTTCGGCTTTGCCGCATCGGCGCGCAACAAGGTCGAACTGGGCGACAAGCGCAGTGCCTGGGAAGGCGAGATCATTTCGCACCCTGGCGAACGCCTGTACCGCAACCTGATCGGCGGTGCGGTGGAAAAGCTGGAAACCGATACCGACACCGTGCTGTCGCAACGCCTGCGCGTGGGCCGCACGCAGGACACGCAGCGGCTGGAACGGCTGTTCTTCCTGGAAGCCGAGCGTTCGGTGCGCACGCCGCTGGGGGCGCCTGACTCGTCGGCCTTTGCGCTGTCAGGCAACTTCCACGGCGCCTGGCGCGACCTGGACAACATCGTGCTGCCCACGCGCGGTGCCACGCTGAAGCTGGAACTGGGACTGGGCCGCGCGCATGGCGACCAGTCCGAAAGCGGCTACTTCACGCGTCTGTACGGTCGCGTGGTGGGCTACCTGCCGCTGGGTGACACCTGGTATGGGCAGGCGCGGCTGGAACTGGGCCACGTCTTCTTGCCCAATGGCGTGGTGGTGCCGGAAAGCAAGCTCTTCCGCGCCGGGGGCGACGAATCGGTGCGCGGCTATACCTTTCGCAGCCTGGGGCCCGTCGTCAACGGCGCAGTCGGCGGGGGCCTGAGCCTGGCCACGGCCAGCGTGGAACTGGCACGCCCCATCAGCGTGCGGCTGCCCTCGGTCTGGGGCGCGGTGTTCGTGGACGCCGGCAATGCCGCCAACAGCTTCGGCGCGCTGCGCCCGGTCTACGGCGCGGGTGTCGGCGTGCGCTGGCGCAGCCCGGTGGGCCCGCTGCGGCTGGACTGGGCCTACGGCAGCGAAACCCGCCAGGGCCGCTTCCACTTCAGTGTCGGCATCGCTTTCTGACGCGCCATGGCGACGCCCACCGACCTGAACGACAGCGCGAACGGCAATAGCCGGAACGGCAACAGCCCGCCTGGCGACAGTCCGAGTGGCGGCCTCCCGGCCACCAGCTCAGCAGCCCCGGCTACTGCCCCGGGCCGGCGCTGGTGGCTGTGGCTCAGCCTCGGTCTGGCCGGCCTGCTGCTGGCCGCCGGCTTGGCCGGCGTGGGCGCGCTGCGCTGGACCCTGGCCACCGAAGCCGGCGCCCGCTGGCTGGTGGCGCGGCTGCCGGGCGTGCAGGCCACGGGCATCCAGGGCAGCGTGATGGGCGGCGACCTGCGCCTGCAGCAGCTGCGCATCGTCTGGCCCAAGGCCCAGGGCGGCGAAGGCAGCCTGACGCTGGACGACGTGCAGGCCAGCGGCCTGCGCTGGCGCTGGCGCCCGGCCGACGCGGCCCCCGGCACCTGGGTGGCGCTGAACGCGGACCGCCTGGTGGCGCGCCAGGCGCGCTTCGACAGCGGCCCGCCGGCCAGCGGCCCCCAGCCCCCACCCGCGCTGCCCGCCAGCCTGGCCCTGCCGCTGCAGCTGAACCTGCGCGAAGCCGAGCTCGGCACCCTGGTCATCAACCAGCTGGCACCGGCCACGGCGCTGCGCCTGCGCGGGCTGGTGCTGGACAGCCGCGCTGGCGCCAGCCACAGCGTGCAGACGCTGGAAGGCCAGTGGCAAGGCCTGGCCGTGCAGGCCTTGGCGCGAGTGGCCCATGCCCCGCCTTTTGCGGTCGACGCCCAGGCCGCGCTGCGCCCGGCGGCCGATGGCGACACCCCCGCCTGGGGCGCGGCCGTCAGCGTCAGCAGCGTGCTCGACACCCTGGCCGTGCAGGCCACGCTGCGCGGCGTGCAACGCGCCGGCCAGCCCGCGCCGGCGCTGGACCTGCGTGGCAGCGTGCGGCCGCTGCAGGCATGGCCCCTGGGTACGCTGGACTTGCAAACGCGCGACCTGAACCTGGCCCATCTGCACCCCAGCGCGCCAGCCACCCTGCTGTCGGGCAGCGCGCAGCTGCAGTCGCGCGCATTCGACGCCCCCGTCTCGGCCACCGTCAAGCTGGCCAACGCCACGCCCGGGCGCTGGAACGAAGGCCGCCTGCCCGTGGCACGCGTCGAACTCGACCTGGCCGGCCGCATCGACCAGCCGGACCGGCTGGACGTCTCGCGCTTCGTCGTCGACCTGGCCGAGGCCACGCGCCCCGCTGGCCGCCTGACCGGTCAGGCGCAATGGCAGGGCCATGCGCTGAAGCTGCAGACGCAGCTGGACAGCGTGAACCCCCAGCGCCTGGACGGCCGCGCCGCGGCCATGCGGCTTTCCGGCCCGCTGGACCTGGACCTGGGCGGCCTGCCTGCGCTGGGCGCTACTGCCGGCGCCAGCCCGCCACCCTGGGCGGCCCAGCTGCGGCTGAAGCTGGACGGGCTGCTGGACAACGCCCCCGGCAGCGTCACCCTGGCGCTGGAAGCCGAGGCTGACGCCAACCGCATCGAAATCAAGCAGGCCCAGGCCCGCACGGGCGCAGCACGCGCCGACGCCCAGGCCCGGCTGCAGCGCAGCGGCCCCAGCGCGCCCTGGCAGCTGGTGACGAAGGGCAGCCTGGTCGACTTCAACCCCGTGCCCTGGGTGCCGGGCGACGCCAGCGCGCAGGGCGCGGCCTGGCGGCGCGGGCCACACCAGCTGTCGGGGCAGTGGCAATTCGACGTGCGCCTGCCCGCAGACGCCCAAAGCCTGGCGCCGCTGGCCCTGGCGCAGCGCCTAGCCGGCAACGGCAGCCTGGAACTGAAGGACTCCGTGCTGGCCGGCCTGCCGCTGCAGGCCGAAGCCACCCTGTCCTACACCCCGGGCAGCGCCGCCGCCACCACCGGCAGCGGCCGGCTGCAGCTGCAGCTGCGCCTGGCCGGCAACAGCTTCAGCGCCGAAGGCCAGGGCAACCCCGCCGGCAGCGGCGAAGCCGACCAGTGGCGTGCCGACCTGCAGGCCGGGCAGCTGGCAGCACTGGCACCGCTGGCGCGCATGCTGCCCGACCTGGCCGCCTGGGCACCCAGCCAGGGCACAGCGCAGCTGCAGCTGGCCGCAGCCGGGCGCTGGCCCGAACTGCGCGCCGAAGGCCGGGCCCAGGTGCAGCAGCTGCAGGCCGGCAAGCTGGGGCTGGCGCGCGGCAGCTTCGGCTGGAAGTTCGACACCGGCAGCAACCAGCCCCTGGCCCTGCTGCTGGACGTGGCCGGCCTGCAGCTGGGCCCGCAACGCGCCGACCAGCTGCGCGGCAGCGTGCGCGGCGTGGCCGCGGCGCACCGCATCGACATCGAAGCGGTGCTGCCCCTGCTGCCGCCGCCGGCCGCGGCGTCGGTGCTGGGACTGACGGTGCCGGCCCCGGTGGCCCAGGCCAGCAACGGCACGCGCGCCTTGCTCGTGGCGCAGGGCGCCTGGCTGCCGGAAGCCGCCGGCGGCGGGCGCTGGCGCGCCGTGGTCGACCGGCTCGGCGTGGGCGGCTGGGACGGCCGGGCCCTGCCGCCGCTGGCCACGGCCGCATCGAACACATCCAGCACATCCAGCGCAGCGACCCCATCGGCCGGTGGGCCCGCCGCACCATCCGCCGCACCACCCGCTGCTTCACCCGCTGCGTCACCCGCTGCGTCACCGGCAGCACCGCCCGCCACAGCCGCACTGGCACCGCCGCCCGCCAGCCCAGCCGCAACAGCCGCGCTGATGGGGCCGACCTGGGCCGACGCGCGCGACCTGCGCGCCGAACTGCAGTTCGACCCCAACGGCGCCCTGGTGGCGCTGCGCGCCGACGCCGGCCGCATGCGCCTGGCCGACACCGCCAGCCTGCGCTGGGACGCCGTGCGCGTGGACCTGCAGGCCCGGCCCGCGCGCATCGAACTGCGTGCTGAAGTGGAACCCTTCGCGGTGGCGCCCTTGCTGGCGCGGCTGCAGCCCGACATGGGCTGGCAGGGCGACCTGCGCGTGGGCGCGCGCGTGCAGGTGCAGGCCGGCGAACGCTTCGAGGCCGATATCCAGATCGAACGCAGCAGCGGCGACCTGTCCGCCGGTGGCGACAGCCGCCAGGCGCCAGCGCCCGCCACCCCGCCCGGCCGGCGGCCAGCCCGCGCCAGCCCGGCGCCTGCCGCGCCCCTGGTGCCCATCCAGGCCATGGGCCTGAGCGAACTGAAAGTCACGCTGACGGCCCGCGACGGCCTGTGGGCCTTCCGCAGCGACATGGCCGGCGCCACGCTGGGCGAACTGCGCGGCCAGCTGAACGTCCGCAGCACGCCCGAAGCCCGCTGGCCCGGGGCCGATGCGCCGCTGGAAGGCCGGCTGCAGCTGCGCGTGGCCGACATCGGCATCTGGAACGCCTGGGTGCCGGCGGGCTGGCGCATCGCCGGCAGCCTGCAGGGCATGGCCAGCATCGACGGCCGCTTCGGCGCGCCGCGCTACACCGGCGAACTGACTGGCAGCCGGCTGGCGCTGCGCAACCTGCTGCAGGGCGTGAACGTGAGCGACGGCGACGTGCTGGTGCGCCTGACAGGCGACAACGCCGTCATCGAACGCTTCGCGCTGCGCGGCGGCGAAGGCACGCTCACCGTGTCGGGTAACGCCAGCCTGGGCGCAAGCCCGCGCGCCCGGCTGCAACTGCAGGCCGAACGCTTCCGCGTGCTGGGCCGCGTGGACCGGCAGCTGATCGCCAGCGGCCAGGCCGCCGTCGACTTCAACCAGGACGCGCTGCGCGTGGACGGCCGGGTGGTCGTCGACGAAGGCCGCTTCGACATCAGCAGCGCCAGTGCGCCCGCGCTGGACGAAGACGTGAACGTGCGCCGCCCCGGCATGCCGGTGGTGGATGAGGCCGAAGCCAGCGCCCCGCGCCCGCGGCGCAACGTCGTCGTCAACCTCGACCTGAACCTGGGCGAACGCCTGCGCCTGCGTGGCTACGGCCTGGACACCCTGCTGCGCGGGCAGCTGAAGGTCAGCAGCCCGGCCGGGCGGCTGGCCATCAACGGCACCGTCACCGCCGCCGAAGGCAACTTCACCGGCTATGGCCAGAAGATGCAGATCGAGCGCGGCGTGGTGGCCTTCAGCGGGCCGCCGGAAAACCCGCGGCTGGACGTGCTGGCGATCCGCCCGAACCTGGACATGCGCGTGGGCGTGACGCTGACCGGCACCCTGAGCGCGCTGCGCGTGCGCCTGTTCAGCGAACCCGAGATGAGCGAGAACGCCAAGCTGAGCTGGCTGCTGCTGGGCCGTGAACCCGACGGCCTGGGCCGCACCGACACCGCCTTGCTGCAGCGCGCCGCCGTGGCCCTGCTGTCGGGCGAAGGCGAAGCCCCCACCGACGCACTGCTGCGCAACCTGGGCATCGACGAACTGTCGCTGCGGCAGAGCGACGGCGATGTACGCGAAACCGTGGTCACGCTGGGCAAGCAGCTCAGCCAGCGCTGGTACCTGGGCTATGAACGCGGCGTGAACGCCACCACCGGCACCTGGCAGCTGATCTACCGCATCGCCCAGCGCTTCACGCTGCGGGCACAGTCAGGGCTGGAAAATTCGCTCGACCTGATCTGGGTCTGGCGCGTGGGCGAAACCGCCCAGCCCGCACCGGGCGACGTGAGAAAATCTGTACTCACCCCACCGTAGTTCAATGGATAGAACGGGCGCCTCCTAAGCGCCAGATACAGGTTCGATTCCTGTCGGAGGGACCAGCCGTCGGGTCGTCGCTTGGCCTTCACCAGGCCTTCAGTCGCGCACGGCCTTGACCATCGCGCGCCACCACGGCGGCCCGGGCACGTCGTTGCCGGTGCTGGCATCGAAGTCGCGCAGGCGCTGCAGTTCGCGCACCACGCAGGCCGGGAAACCCCGTCGCCCACCACGGCGGTCGTGCAGCAGTTCATCCAGCATTTGCTGGCGCAGCAGCGGGTCGCCCCAGCAGCCGGCCACCCGGTTGGCCACCCGCGGGTACAGCTCGCACAGGCGCAGCGGCCGGCGCGCGCCGGGCAGGCGACGCAGCCACAGCCGGGCGGTGCCGTTCAGTGCTTCGTCGCTGTGCCGGGGCTGACGGCGCGCACCGGCCCAGGGGTTGTCGTCTTGTTGCACCAGGGTGCGCAGGGGCTGGAACATGCTCGGGCTCTCGCTGGCGGCCATCGCAGCCGCATCGCCCGGTTGTCGGCCCTGGCAGGCCAGGCTTGAGTCAGTCGCTGCCGGCGCGCAATGCGCGGCTGAGCAGAACCACCGGAATCAGCCCCACCGCCACGATGGCCAGCGAAGGCAGGGCCGCTTCGGCCAGACGTTCGTCACGCGCGAAGTTGTAGGCCACCACGGCCAGGGTGTCGCTGCCGAAGGGGCGCAGCACCAGGGTGGCGGGCAGTTCCTTCATGACGTCCACGAACACCAGCAGGGCTGCCGCCAGGGCCGAACGCTGCAGCAGCGGCAGGTGCAGGCGGAAGAACACGCGCGGCGGCCGGCTGCCCAGCATGCGCGCGGTTTCGTCGATGGATGGCGACACGCGCGCATAGCCGGCTTCCACCGACTGCAGCGCCACGGCAGAAAAGCGCACCAGGTAGGCGTAGACCAGGCCGAACGCGGTGCCGGTCGCCAGCGCGGCGACCCCGGCGTCCGGGAACCGCGCCTGCAGCCAGCCCACCGGCAGCAGAATGCCGACCGCGATGACGGCCCCCGGCACGGCGTAGCCCAGCGACAGCACGCGCGCCGCCGGTTGCAGCACCGGCCCGGCGCGGCCGCGCAGCGCGAAACCCAGCGCCAGCGCCAGCGCGGTAGCGGCCAGCGCGGCCGTGGCCGCCAGGCGCAGGCTGGCCCAGCCCCATTCGGCAAAGCGCCCCAGCGGCAGGCCGAATTCCGAGAGCAGGGCTTCCTGCCACAGCATGCGGCCCAGCCACAGCACCGGCAGCACGAAGCCCAGCAGCACCGGCAGCGCGCACAGGCTAAAGGCCAGCACCGCAGCGGGGCCGTGCAAGCGCGCGGGCTGGGCTTCGGCCGCCTGGCGGCTGCCGCTGCGGCTGCTGGCAAAACGCAGGCGCTGCTGCGCCATCCGTTCAGCCGCCAGCAACAGCGCCACCACCAGCAGCAGCAGCGACGCCAGCTGTGCGGCGGCCACGCGGTCGTTCATCACCAGCCAGGCCTTGTAGATGCCGGTGGAAAAGGTCGTCAGCCCGAAATAGGCGCCCACGCCGTAGTCGGCCAGGGTTTCCATCAGCGCCAGCGCGGTGCCGGCCGCAATCGCCGGGCGCGCCATTGGCAGGGCCACGGCCAGCACGCGGCGGCGCAGCGGCGCGCCCAGCAAGCGCGCGGCTTCCATCATCTGCACCGCGCGTTCGGCCAGCGCGGTGCGCACCAGCAGATAGACATACGGGTACAGGCACAGCACGAACAGCACCACCGCCCCGCCCAGGCTGCGCACATCGGGCCACAGCGCGCCGCGCCAGCCGAAGGCCTGGCGCAGGCCGGTCTGCAGTGGGCCGCTGAACTGCAGCGCGTCGGTCCAGGCGTAGGCCAGCACGTAGGCCGGCATGGCCAGGGGCAGCAGCAGCGCCCATTCGAAGACGCGCCGGCCGGGAAAGTCGAACAGCGTCACCGCCGCCGCCAGGGCCGAGCCCAGCAGCATCACCCCCAGGCCCACGCCGCCGGCCAGCAGCAGGCTTTGCAGCGCGTAGTCCGGCAGCACGGTCTGCGCCTGGTGGCGCAGCACGGCCAGCGCGGCTTCGTCCAGCGCCAGCCAGGCGCCCAGCACGCCCAGCACGGGCAGGGCCAGCAGCAGGCACAGCAGGGTCAACAGGCTCTGGAACAGGCGCACGGTGCGGGCGGGGATAGGAAAGGCGATCGCCTGGAAACGGCTGAACAGCCTGGAAAAGGATCAAAGTAGCAAATGCGAACCATCCGCATTCCGCGGCGCGCGATTATGATTCAAGCCATGTTCCTGAACCTGCACGAAGTGGGTGTGCGTTACGCACGGTCCAGCAGCGGCCGCGCGGCCGTGGCTGGCGTCAGCCTGGGGCTGGCGGCGGGGCAGATCGGCGTGCTGATCGGCCCTTCGGGCTGCGGCAAAACCAGCCTGCTGCGCGCCGTGGCGGGGCTGGAACGCTGCAGCAATGGCGTCGTCAGCATCGAAGGCCAGGTGCTGTCAGACGCCCAAGCCGGTGTGCACCTGGCGCCTGAGGCGCGCCGCATCGGCATGGTGTTCCAGGACTACGCGCTGTTTCCGCACCTGAGCGTGGCCGACAACATCGCCTTCGGCATTTCCGCCCTGCCGCGCGCCCAGCGCCAGCAGCGCGTGCAGCAGGTGCTCGATCTGGTGGGCCTGGCACACGCCGCCCAGCGCGCCCCGCACCAGCTTTCAGGCGGGCAGCAGCAGCGCGTGGCACTGGCGCGCGCGCTGGCGCCGCAGCCGCGCCTGCTGCTGCTGGACGAGCCCTTTTCCAGCCTGGACGTGGACTTGCGCGAACGCCTGGCGCAGGAAGTGCGCCAGATTCTGAAGGACAGCGGCACCACCGCCCTGTTGGTGACACACGACCAGTTCGAGGCTTTCGCCGTCGGCGACCGCATCGGTGTGATGAACCACGGGCGGCTGGAACAGTTCGACGACGCCTACACCCTGTACCACCGGCCGGTGTCGCGCTTCGTGGCCGAATTCATCGGCCACGGTGTGTTTGCGCCGGCGCAGATCGTCAACTGCGCCCACGGCGCCTGTGTGGTGACGCCGCTGGGCGAGATCCACGACGTCGCTGGCGCCCCCGGCGCCCCCTTGCCCGGCGACCTGCCGCTGGGCGACTGCGACGTGCTGCTGCGGGCCGACGACATCGTGCACGACGACGCCAGCCCGGTGCGCGCGCAGATCGAACGCAAGGCCTTCCGCGGGTCGGAATTCCTGCTCACGCTGCGCCTGGAAAGCGGCGAACGCGTGATGGCGCATGTGCCTTCGCACCACGACCACCAGGTGGGCGAATGGATCGGCATCCGGGCCGAGGTCGATCATGTCGTGACATTCCCCCGCCTGCTGCCCCAAACCCCGGCCACGGTCTGACAAGAAACACCGAAGAAACACCAGAGCAGGGGTGCAACTTTCCCGGGCCGCACAGCACCAAGCCAAGTGCCAGTCCTATACTGGAACGGCAGGGTTTCAGTCAAGATAACGGGTACAGGCCGGTGAACACCGGTGGTCTGTTTCGAAAGGCAAGTCCGACATGAGTGGCAAATTCAAGGTGGCTGGGTTGTTGATGGCCGGTGCCGTGGCAGGCGCCCTCACCACCATGCAGCTGACGGCGGTGGCCCGCAGCACACTGGCACCGCTGCCATTGGAAGAACTGCAGCAGCTGGCGGCTGTGTTCGGGCTGGTCAAGAGCGAATATGTCGAACCCGTCGACGAGAAGAAGCTGATCTCCGACGCCATCGGCGGCATGGTGGCAGGCCTGGACCCGCATTCGCAGTACTTCGACAAGAAGACCTTCAAGGAATTCCGCGAAGGCACGACGGGCAAGTTCGTCGGCATCGGCATCGAGATGGCGATGGAAGACGGGCTGGTGAAGGTGGTGTCGCCCATCGAAGGCTCGCCCGCCTTCCGCGCCGGCCTGAAGCCCGGCGACCTGATCACCCGCATCGACGAAACCGCCGTGAAGGGGCTGTCCGTCGACCAGGCCGTCAAGCGCATGCGCGGCGAACCCAGCACCAAGGTGCAATTGCAGGTGTTCCGCAAGACCGAGAGCCGCACCTTCCCGGTGACGCTGGTGCGCGAAGAAATCCGCATGCAGAGCGTGCGGGCCAAGATGATCGAGCCGGGCTACGGCTGGATCCGCATCAGCCTGTTCCAGGAAAGCACCGTGGCCGACTTCGTGAAGAAGGCCGAAGAACTGTACAAGCAGGACCCGAACCTGAAGGGCCTGGTACTGGACCTGCGCAACGACCCGGGCGGCCTGCTGGACGGGGCGGTGGCCGTGTCGGCAGCCTTCCTGCCCAGCGACGTGGTGGTGGTGTCGACCAACGGCCAGGTGGCCGATTCGCGCGCCACCTACCGCGCCAGCCCCGAGTACTACGCCCGCCGCGGCGGCGACCCGCTGCGCACGCTGCCGGCCGCGCTGAAGAAGGTGCCGCTGGTGGTGCTGGTGAACGAAGGCTCGGCTTCGGCCAGCGAGATCGTGGCCGGCGCGCTGCAGGACCACAAGCGCGCCGTCGTGATGGGCGCGCAGACCTTCGGCAAGGGCTCGGTGCAGACGGTGCGCCCGCTGTCGGCTGACACGGCGCTGAAGATCACCACCGCGCGCTACTACACGCCCGCTGGACGCAGCATCCAGGCCAAGGGCATCGTGCCGGACATCTGGCTGGACGAAACCGCCGAAGGCAACGTCTTCGCTGCCTTGCGCATGCGCGAAGCCGACCTGGAAAAGCACCTGCAGGGCGCCGACGAGAAGAAGACCAGCGAAGAAGACAAGGCGCGCGAAAAGGCCCGCGACGAAGCCCGCGCCAAGCTGGAAGAACAGCTGGCCAAGAACAAGGACGGCCCCAAGCCCCTGCCCGAATTTGGCAGCCTGGAAGACTTCCCGCTGATGCAGGCCCTGAACCAGCTGCGCGGCCAGCCGGTGATGGTCAGCAAGACCGCCAGCGAGCGCAAGGCCGAAGCCCCGGCGGCCAAGTAAGGCCTGCGCGGCCTACCCCACCCCCCGAACCCGCCGGCCTGGCGGGTTCGTCGTTTGTGAAGACCTGCTGCGCGGCACGGCCCTGCGTGCTGCCCACCGCGAACCCGATGACCGACGACCAACTGCTGCGCTACGCCCGCCACCTGCTGCTGGACGGCCTGGGCGTCGAAGGCCAGCGCCGCCTGCTGGCCGCGCATGTGCTGATCATCGGCGCCGGCGGGCTGGGGTCGCCGGCTGCGCTGTACCTGGGCAGCGCGGGCGTGGGCCGCATCACGGTCGTCGACGACGACCTGGTCGACCTGAGCAACCTGCAGCGCCAGGTGGCGCACAACCTGTCGCGCCTGGGGCAGCCCAAGGCCCTGTCGGCCCGCGCCAGCATCGCGGCGATCAACCCCGACGTGCAGGTGCAGGCCGTGGTGCGCCGGGCCGACGACGCCCTGCTGCAAGACCTGGTACCGCAAGCCAGCGTGGTGCTGGACTGCAGCGACAACTTCCGCACCCGGCAGGCGGTGAATGCCGCGTGCGTACGCCACCGCGTGCCTTTGGTCTGGGCCGCCGCCATCGGCTGGGACGCCCAAGTCTCGGTCTACGACCCTGCGCAGCCCGCCAGCCCCTGCTATGCCTGCCTGTTCCCGCCCCAAGCCGAGCACACCGACCAGGCCTGCGCCACGATGGGCGTGCTGGCCCCGCTGGTGGGGGTGATGGGCAGCCTGCAGGCGGCCGAGGCCATCAAGCTGCTGGCCATGGCTGGCAGCGGCCCCAGCCTGGCCGGCCAGCTGCTGATGCTGGACGCGCGGCAGATGGCCTTCGACCGCATCCATGCCCAGCGCCAGCCGCACTGCAGCGTCTGCGGCAGCGCCACACCGGCGGGCCAGCCCTGAACCCTGGTGAATTAAGCTCGACGCCATGACCGAACCCACCGCCCCCCTGACCGCACGTAACTTCCCCAGCGCCGAAGAAGAGGCGCGCCAGGCCCAGAAGACGCCTTACGGCGGCCCGGAGAGCGCCTACCGCCTGGCCTTTGCCGACGACAGGTTCCTGCTGCGCGAAGAACTGCGCCCGGTGCGCATGCAGCTGGAACTGCTGAAGCCCGAACTCATCCAGCAGGAACAGGGCATCACCTCGACCATCGTCATCTTCGGCAGCGCCCGCGTGCTGCCCGAAGACGCCGCGCGGGCCCAGCTGGCCGCTGCCGCGCCGGCCGACCGCCCGCGCGCCGAAGTGGCCCTGGCCATGAGCCGCTACTACGAAGAAGCCCGTCGCTTTTCGGCCCTGGTGGCGGAAAAGTCGCGCCACCTGAAGACGCCGCTGTACGTCGTCACCGGCGGCGGCCCCGGCATCATGGAAGCCGGCAACCGCGGCAGCCATGAAGTGGGCGGCAAGAGCATCGGGCTGAACATCGTGCTGCCGCACGAACAGGCGCCGAACCCTTACATCACGCCGGAACTGTGCTTCCAGTTCCATTACTTCGCGCTGCGCAAGATGCACTTCCTGATGCGCAGCATCGCGCTGGTGTGCTTCCCGGGCGGCTTCGGCACGCTGGACGAACTGTTCGAGACCATGACCCTGGTGCAGACTGGCAAAAGCCGCCGCCGGCCCATCCTGCTGTTCGGCCGTGCCTTCTGGGAAAAGCTCATCAACTTCCAGCACCTGGTCGACACCGGCATGATCAGTGCGGGCGACCTGGCCCTGTTCCAGTTCGTCGAAACGGCAGAAGAAGCCTGGGATTTTCTGGCCCAGCACTACGGCGCCGAACTGCAGCCTGAAGGCGGTGCGGCATGAACCGGCAGATCAGCCTGATCGGCGCGCCCACCGACATCGGCGCCGGCGCGCGCGGTGCCAGCATGGGCCCGGAAGCGCTGCGCGTGGCCGGCATCCAGCCCATCCTGGAAAGCCATGGCCTGCAGGTGCGCGACACGGGCAACGTCAGCGGCCCGTCCAACCCCTGGCTGCCACCCACCGACGGCTACCGCCACCTGAATGAGGTCGTGGCCTGGAACCAGGCCGTGCACGACGCCGTGTTCACCGAACTGCAGCAAGGCCGCCTACCCATCCTGCTGGGTGGCGATCACTGCCTGGGCATTGGCAGCATCAGCGCCGTGGCGCGCCACTGCCGCGCGGTGGGCAAGAAGCTGCGCGTGCTGTGGCTGGACGCGCATGCCGACTTCAACACCAGCGTGCTCACCCCCAGCGGCAACATCCACGGTATGCCGGTGGCCTGCCTGTGCGGGCACGGGCCGCGGGCGCTGATCGAGATCGGCGGCCATGATGGGCACAAAGGGCCGGCCATCAACCCCAAGTGGGTGCGGCAAATCGGCATCCGCAGCGTGGACCCTGGCGAAAAGCGCTTCGTGCACGAAGTCGGCCTGGAAGTCTTCGACATGCGCTACATCGACGAAGAAGGCATGCGCCAGACGATGGAGCTGGCGCTGGCCACGCTGGACGAGAACACCCACCTGCACGTCAGCTTCGACGTCGACTTTCTCGACCCCGACATCGCCCCCGGCGTGGGCACCACCGTGCCCGGCGGCCCCACCTACCGCGAAGCGCAGCTGTGCATGGAGATGATTGCCGACACCGGCTTTCTGGCCAGCCTGGACGTGATGGAACTGAACCCGGCGCTGGACGTGCGCAACAAAACCGCCGTGCTGGCGGTGGACCTGATCGAAAGCCTGTTCGGCAAGAGCACGCTGATGCGCGACCGGGGCTGAACCGGTACGCCATGGCCAGCCAGCCCCCACTGCTGATCGGCATTTCGGCGCGCATCCACCACCCGGATGCCCCGGGCCTGAACCTGGGCGGGGTGTATTCCAAAACGCTGCACTACCTGGAACAGTCGGTGGCGCACTGGGTGCTGTCGGGCCACGCCATGGCGGTGATGGTGCCGGCCGTCACGCAAGACAGCCTGGTGCTGCGCAGCGACCTGAAGTTGCACGACTACGCCGCCACGCTGGACGGCCTGGTGCTGCAGGGCGGCAACGACGTCGCACCCGAACACTATGCGGAAACGCCCGCCCACCCCGACTGGGCCGGCGACCCGGTGCGCGACCGCTACGAAATGGAACTGGTGCAGGCCTTCGTCGACGCCGGCAAGCCGGTGTTCGGCATCTGCCGTGGGCTGCAGCTGATCAACGTGATGTTCGGCGGCAGCCTGATCCAGGACATCCCCACGCAGCGCCCGCAAGCCCTGCCGCACCGCGAAGCCGGGCGCTACGAACACCACTACCACGCCATCGAGATCGTGCCCGGCACACGGCTGGCGCAGCTCTACCCGTTTGTGGAGCGCGCGGTGACCAACAGCATCCACCACCAAGGCATCAAGGCGCTGGCGCCGGGGTTCGACGTCGAAGCCCGCTGCCCGGACGACGGCATGATCGAAGCCATCCGCCGCCGCGCCGACCAGGGCCCGGGCTTCGTCGCGGCGGTGCAATGGCACCCGGAATTTCACCAGCCGGGCAGCCCGGACAACTTCGACGACCGGGCGCTGTTGCAGGACTTCCTGGCTGCCGCCGCAGCGTCACGCCGGCGCGCCTGACGCCCGCGCCGACTGCCGGTTCAACCCGGGCAGGGGCCTTTGCTGCGCCTGAATTCCCAGGGCGGCACGGCCCCGCCCGCCCCATGCAGCCCGCGCTTCAGCGCCGTGGCCATGCGCTCTTCCTTCACCAGCGGGCCGCGGTCATAGCGCGTGCGCAGGCTCCAGGCCTGGCCTTCTTCCACCTGGCGGCGGCTCAGGTCGGCTTCGCCCAGCATCACAACCGCCACCAGGCCGCCGGCCGGCCCGCGCGCAGGCGCCTGCACCTGCACCAGGTTGCCCAAAGCCAGGTCGATCAAGGCCTGCTTCGACGCCGGCCCGCCAGGCTGGCAGGGCTCGGGCGGGTCGATGTTGCGCAGCCGTACGGTCTGCTCGGTCTTGTCGGCCTGGCGCACCACCAGCGTGGCACCGTCGATCACGCGCACCACGCGGCCCTCGAAGCCAGCCGGCGCCTTGGGCTTCTGGGCGCTGGCAGGAGCCGGCAAGGACAGGGCGGTCACCACGCCCAGCAGCAACACGGCGGCGGGCAGCCACGCAGCCAAGCTCGGGCAGCACGGCAGCGGGTGGAGATGACGGTGGAAGTGCAGGCGAAAGGGCATGGGCATCAGGCAAGGCCAGGCTTGGGCGGGTCGAGTGGCGATGATGCCAAAGCCCGCGCCCTTCGCTTGCGCGGCGCGGCGGTGGGCGCCTGCAGCGCGGCTTCGCCATCGGCCAGCAGGCGGTCCAGCCGGTCCTTCAGCTTTTCGGTCGTCAGCTGTTCGCGCAGGCGTTCCACCATCAGCGGCAGGCTGAAGGGGCTGGGCGCGGCCAAGGTGACGAAATCCAGCGGCAGCGCGGCCAGGCGCTGCAGGGTCTGGCCCAGGCGCTGCAGGTCCAGTTCCTGCGACAGCACCTCGCTTTCGGCCTGGCCCAGCAAGCGGTTGCCGCTGTCGTACTTGCGGAAGACTTCGAAGAACAGGCTGGAAGACGCCTGCAGCTGCCGCAGGCTCTTGGGCGCGCCGGGGTAGCCGCTGAACACCAGGCCAGCCACGCGCGCGATCTCACGAAAGCGCCGCTGCGCCAGTTCGCCACTGTTCAGGCTGGCCATCACGTCGGCCAGCAGGCCGCTGCTGCGGAACAGCGCGCCTTGCGTCACTTCGGTCAGGGCCGGCGGCTTGGCCGCCAATATCTCCAGGCCGTAGTCGTTCACGCTGAGCGAGAAGCTGTTCGGCTCGGCCTGCGCCAGCCGCCAGGCCAGCAGTTGCGCCAGGCCGATGTGCACGTTGCGCCCGGCAAAGGGGTAGATGAAAAGGTGGTGACCTTCGCGCGACTCGAAGCGTTCCACCAGCAGCCGGCCCAGGCGCGGCAGCTGCGACAGCCGCGCCTGGGCCGCCAGCATGGGCTGGGCGGCCAGCATCTCGGGGCTGTCGAAGCGGCCCTGCGCGGCAGCGTCCAGCAGCACCTGCACGGCATCGGCCATTTCGCTGGACAGTGGCATCTTGCTGCCGGCCCAGCTGGGCACCACGCCCTTGGGCTTCGTCGCCCGCTTGACGTAGGCCACCATGTCCACGGTGCGCACGAATTCCAGCAGGCGGCCGGCAAAGACGAAGCAGTCGCCCGCCTTCAGCCGGCCGATGAAGCCCTCTTCGATCGTGCCCAGCGACCCGCCGCCGCCGCCGGCCTGGCTCCACCACTTCACCTGCATCGCCGCGTCGCTGACGATGGTGCCCACGCTCATGCGGTGGCGGCGCGCGATGCCCCGGTCGGGCACGCGCCAGACGCCGTCGACCACCTGAATGCGGTGGTATTCGGGGTAGGCGTTCAGGCTGTCACCGCCGCGTTCGACGAAGGCCAGGGCCCAGTTGAATTCCTCGCGCGTGAGGCCGGCGTAGGAAGGGGCCTGGCGTACCTCGTCGTACAGGGCGCTTGCTTCGAATCCGCCGCCGGGCTTGGGATCGGCGGCGAAGCCGCCGCCCAGGGCCACCGTCACCAGGTGCTGCACCAGCACGTCCAGCGGCTTGTCTGGCGCCACGCGCGCTTCCACCTGGCCGGCCAACGCGGCGCTGCGCGCGGCGGCGGCTTCCACCAGTTCCAGTGTGTTGGTGGGCACCAGGGTCACGCGGCTGGGCCGGCCGGGGGCGTGGCCGCTGCGGCCGGCGCGCTGCAGCAGCCGGGCCACGCCCTTGGCGCTGCCGATCTGCAGCACGCGCTCCACGGGCAGGAAGTCCACGCCCAGGTCGAGCGAAGACGTGGCCACAACGGCCTTCAGCCGGCCTTCTTTCAGACCCAGTTCCACCCATTCGCGTGTGGCCTTTTCGATGCTGCCGTGGTGCAGGGCCACCAGGCCGGCCCAGTCGGGCCGCGCGGTCAGCAGCAGCTGGTACCAGATTTCGGCCTGGCTGCGCGTGTTGGTGAAGACGAGCGTCGTTGCGCTGCGCTCGATCTCGTCCACCACCGGCTGCTGCATCTGCGCGCCCAGGTGCCCGCCCCAGCTGAAGCGGCCCGGGTCGGCCGGCAGCAGGGTGTCGATGACCAGGTCCTTGGCGATGCGCCCGCGCACCAGCCGGCCTTGCCGGTGGCCCGCCAAGGTGTGCATGGCCTCCTCCAGATTGCCCAGCGTGGCGCTCAGGCCCCAGACCACCAGGCCGGGGTTGAAGCGCCGCAGCCGCGCGATGGCCAGCTGGATCTGCACGCCGCGTTTGTTGCCGATCGATTCATGCCATTCGTCAACGATGACGGTGTGCACGCTGGCCAGTTCCTGCGGCGCGTTTTCGCGCGTGAGCATCAGGCTCAGCGATTCCGGCGTGGTCACCAGGGCCGTGGGCCAGCGGCGGTCTTGTCGGGCGCGTTCGGCGGCGGGGGTGTCTCCTGTGCGCATGCCCACCGTCCAGCGCGGCTGCAGGTCGGCCAGCGGCTGCTGCAGCGCGCGCGTGGTGTCGGCCGCCAGGGCGCGCATGGGCGTCAGCCACAGCACCTGCAGGCCCGCCGCTGGCGCTGCCGCATCGCGGCCGCGCAGCAAGGCGCCCATCCACACCGCAAAGGTCTTGCCGCTGCCAGTGGTGGCGTGCAACAGGCCGCTGTCGCCTGCCTGCATGGCTGCCCAGCATTCGCGCTGGAAGTCGAAAGGCTGCCAGCCGCGTGCCGCGAACCAGGACTCACAAAGCCCCCAAGCTCGCTGGCGCTCGCTACCCCCCGGGGGGGCCGCCCGCCGACGGCCCGGCAAAGCCGGTTCCGTGGCGGGAGGCTCGGATCGATCCACGCGCAGTCAGGCTGTGACGATCCAGCCTTCGATCGGGTCCACCGCCGCCGGCAGGCCGTAACGCGGCTGCGTGCTGGCCCAGGCCGCCTGCACCAGGCACAACGCGGCGTCCAGACGGTCGCCACTGGCGTCGTCCACCAGCGCTTCGCGCTGCGCGTGCGTGAGCTTCAGGCGCAGGCCCAGCCGGGTGCGGCCCTGTTCCAGGGCGTCGACGATGTCCTTGCGCGCGATCAGCCGGTCGGGTTCGCTGCTGTTCTTGTACGAACGCCGGCCCGCCAGTTCATGCGCCAGCAGGCCGGGGTAGGCTTCCAGCGCCGTGCGCGCCGTGTCGCCTTCATGCAGGCCGGGCACGTGCACGCCAGCGCGCAGCAGACGCGAAAAGCCTTCGAAGTACATGAAGCCCACTGGTACATAGCGCGTCTGCAGCGGGCTGGTGCTGCTGACGCCGGGCATCGCACCGTCGGTGGCGCGGTGGATCAGCCGCTGGCCGGAAGGTCGGGTGTTGCCCCACGCGTCCACCAAGGCGCGGAAATCCATGCGCGTGGCGCAGCGGCGCAGCAGTTCGTGCATCACGGCGCTGGCGCTGCTGCCCAGCTGCTGCGCATCGACAAAGCCGCGCGGCAGGCCGAAGGGAAAGTCGAATGCACCCACCCAGGGGCCGGGCTCGGCCAGCAGGGCTTCGAATTCGGCCAGGCTGGGCAGGGCCTGGCTGGCTTCCAGGCGCAGCACGCTGCCGGCCAGGCGGCCGCGCGCGACCGTAATGGGCTTCCTGCGCGTGGGCGCGCAGCTGAAGTCGATGCCGATCAGGGCCGGGGGCGGTGCCAGGGTCATGCCGGCATTGTCGCCAGCAGGCGCCGGCCGTGCCTGGGCGGGGCCGTTGCCATGGGCAAGGCCAGAATACGCAGCAGCGCATGCCGCCGCCAAAGTCGTTCCGGAACCGTCGGCAAACCGCCCGTCTTCTCAGCCCCGGAGCACCCGATGAACCCCGACACCCTGCTGGCGATCGACACGCACACCCATCTGGAAGTCTCCTGCCGCAACCCCTTCGACAACTACGGCGAGGAATACGACCGCGCGGCCGACAAGTACTTCAAGAGCAGCCGCCGGCCGACGATGGCGGAGACCCTGGCCTACTACCGGGAGAAGAACATCGGCTTCGTCAACTTCACCGTCGACGCCGAATCGCAGCTGGGCCGGCAACGCATCAGCAACGAAGAAATTGCCGAAGCCGCGCTGGCCAACCCAGACATCATGATCGCCTTCGGCAGCATCGATCCGCACAAAGGCAAGATGGGCGCGCGCGAAGCCCGCCGGCTGGTGGAAACGCTGGGCGTGCGCGGCTTCAAGTTCCACCCCACGGTGCAGGGCTTCGAACCCGCCGACCGCATGGCCTGGCCCATCTACGAAGTCATCAACGAACACAAGCTGCCGGCCATCTTCCACAGCGGGCATAGCGGCATTGGCAGCGGCATGCGCTGCGGCGGCGGCCTGCGGCTGCAAAACAGCAACCCCATGCTGCTGGAAGACGTGGCCATCGCCTTCCCCGACATGCAGATCGTCATCGCCCACCCCAGCTGGCCCTGGCAGGACGAGGCGCTGAGCCTGGCCATGCACAAGCCCAACATCTGGATCGATCTGTCCGGCTGGAGCCCGAAATACTTTCCGCCGCAACTGGTGCAGTACGCCAACACGCTGCTGAAGGACCGCGTGCTGTTCGGCAGTGACTTCCCGCTGATCGCGCCGGACCGCTGGATGAAGGACTTCGACGAAGCCGGCTTCAAGGACAGCGTGAAGCCGCTGATCCTGAAGGACAACGCCTCACGCCTGCTGGGCTTGCGCAAAGCGGTACCACCAGCCAGCGCCTGACACCATCGCAGCCGCCCCGTCGGGCGCAGTGCCGGTGCGCAGCATGGGATCGATCAGCCGCCCAGCGCCAGCGCCGCCACGCCAGCGGCGATGCAGGCCGCGCCCAGCAGCCGCAGGCCGCGGTCGCCTTCGCCCAGCAGCCGGCCGCCCAGCGCGGCGGCAAACAGCATCGACATCTCCCGTGCCGGCGCCACGTGCGACAGCGGCGCCTGCTGCAGTGCATACAGCACCAGGATGTAGGCCAGCGGGCTGATGGCCGCCACCACCAGCGCGTGCCGCCACTGCAGCCGCCAGGCGGCGCGAAAGCCCGGCAGGTCACGCGCCAGCAGCGGCAGCATCATCAGCGTGCGCAGCAGGTTGCAGACGTAGTCGAAGACGATGGGGCCCATCAGCGCCACCTTGATGGCATAGCCGTCGATGACGGTGTAGCAGGCGATCAGCGCGCCGGTCAGCGCGCCCCAGCGCAGCCCGGCCAGCACGCGCTGGCGCTGTAGCGGGCTGTCAGCGACGTGCTGCGCCTGCCGCCACAGCGCCGGGCCGCCAGCAATGAAGAACACGCCTGCGCAGACCAGCGCGACGCCCGCTGCTGTCATCCAGCCGCCCCGCTCGCCCAGTAGCAGCACCGCCCCCAGCGCCGACAGCAGCGGGCCCAGCCCGCGCGCCACCGGGTACACCACGGTCAGGTCGGCCGCGCGGTAGCCGGCCAGCAAGGCGTTGTAGTACAGCAGGTGCACGAAGGCGCTGGCGGCCACCAGGGCCCACTGCAGCGGCGTCCAGCGCGGCACCTCATTCCAGCCCGACCACAAGCCGGCCGGCAACCACAGCACGCACACCATCAGCCCCGACACCATGGCGAAGTGGTGGTTGCCGCCGGCCCGCTTGGCGGCGATGTTCCACAGCGCGTGCAGCAGCGCGGCGGCAATCACCAGAGCCAGGGCAGACAGCGGCATCGCCGGATTTCACCCTGAAAGCGCACAGGCTAGAGTCCCGGGCATGACACCCAACCCCATCCTGGTCGAAGCGCTGAGAGGCGGCGCCGTTGAAAGCCTGCACCGCGGTGCGCTGGCCGTGGTCGACGCCGAAGGCGGCGTACACAGCGCCCTGGGCGACATCGACCGCCCCATCTTCCCGCGCAGCGCCGTCAAGCTGCTGCAAGCCCTGCCGCTGGTGGAAAGCGGCGCCGCCGACCGCTTCGGCCTGACGGACGAAGAACTGGCCCTGGCCTGCGCTTCGCATGGCGGCGAAGAACAGCACACCCGCACGGCCGCCAGCATGCTGGCCAAGGCCGGCGTCGACGTGCAGGCGCTGGAATGCGGTGCGCATTGGCCTTACTACGACGGCGCGATCAAGGCCATGGCCGCCGCCGGTGGCACCCCCACGGCACTGAACAACAACTGCTCGGGCAAGCATGCCGGCTTCGTCTGCCTGGGCTGCCTGATGGCGCAGGACGGCGGGCAGGGCAGCGACCGCCGCGCCTTCCTGTCGGGCTACGTGCAGCCCACCCACCCGGTGATGCGCGAAGTGACGGCCGCCCTGCAATCCACCACAGGCTGGGACCTGTCGCGCACACCCGTGGGCACCGACGGCTGCAGCATCCCCACTTTTGCCGTGCCACTGCGCCACCTGGCGCGGGCCTTTGCGCGCGCCGGTACCGGCATCGGCCTGCGCCCGGGCCAGGCCAGCGCTGCCCGCCGCCTGCGCGCCGCCGTGGCGCGCGCGCCCGAGATGGTGGCCGGCACCGGCCGCTTCGACAGCCGGGTGATGGCGCACTTCGGCGAGCGCGTGTTCTGCAAGGTGGGTGCCGAAGGCGTCTACTGCGCTGCGTTGCCTGAATTGGGCCTGGGCGTGGCCATCAAGATGGACGACGGCAATACCGCCCGTGCCTGCGAAGTGGTGATGGCAGCGCTGATCGAGCAGCTGCTGACGCTGGACGATGCCGACATGGCCTGCGTTGCCAGCTACAGCCGACAGGTGCTGAAGAACTGGAACGGCGTCGAAGTGGGCCAGTTGCAGGCGGCAGCGGCCTGCCGGGGGCTGGGCCGGGGCTCAGGCTAGGGGCCGGGCCCTGGCCTGCGGCCGGGTCACCATCGGGAAGGCCAGTGCCCCGGCAGCCCGCAGGCACCGCCAGCCACCCTCAATCACGCCACCCAGCGCCACAGTTCGGTGGCCACCGCCAGCACCGTCACGGCGGCCCACAGGGCCGTGAACCAGGCCACGCGGCGTTCGTAGCGCGGGTCGAAATGGGGGTCGACGCACGGGTCGAAGTGGGGGCCGACCGGAAGTTCGGTCGGCTTGGGGGTGTGGCTGCGCATGGCTTACTCCTGAAGCGCCGCCCTGCCAACCCGACGGGTGCAAGGCAGCACCGTGGCGTGATTGCACCCGGCGTCGCTGCCGCCAGCGTCGCCCCGATGGTGGATGGGTACCCCCCTACAACACACGGCAGGCGCGTGAATGCGCTCAGTCGCTGGCGCCAGGCCCCGACAGCAGCGGCAGCGTGCCTTCGGAATCGGCCCCCAGCAGCCCCACCTGGCTGTAGATGCCCAGCTTGGCGCGCGTGTCGGCGATGTCCAGGTTGCGCATCGTCAGCTGCCCGATGCGGTCGGCCGGGGTGAAGGCACCCTGCCCACTTTCCATCGTCAGGCGTTCAGGGTGGTAGGTGAGGTTGGGGCTTTCGGTGTTCAGGATGCTGTAGTCGTTGCCGCGGCGCAGTTCCAGCGTCACCTCGCCGGTGACGGCGCGCGCCACCCAGCGTTGCGCGGTTTCGCGCAGCATCAGGCATTGCGGGTCGAACCAGCGGCCCTGGTAGAGCAGCTTGCCCAGCACCCGGCCATTGGCGCGGTACTGGCCGATGGTGTCTTCGTTGTGGATGCCCGTCACCAGCCGTTCATAGGCAATGTGCAGCAGCGCCATGCCCGGGGCTTCGTAGATGCCGCGGCTCTTGGCTTCGATGATGCGGTTCTCGATCTGGTCGCACATGCCCAGGCCGTGACGGCCGCCGATGGCATTGGCTTCCATGAACAGGTCCGTTGCCGTGGCGAAGGTTCTGCCGTTCAGCGCCACGGGCTGGCCTTCCTCGAAGCGCACGCTCACCGTTTCGCGCTTCACCTCGACATCGTCACGCCAGAAGGCCACGCCCATGATGGGCTTGACGATGTGCATCCCGCTGTTCAGGAATTCCAGGTCCTTGGCTTCGTGCGTGGCGCCCAGCATGTTGCTGTCGGTGCTGTAGGCCTTTTCCACGCTCATCTTGTAGTCGAAGCCGGCTTGGATGAGGTATTCGCTCATCTCCTTGCGGCCGCCCAGCTCGTCGATGAAGCGCTGGTCCAGCCAGGGCTTGTAGATCTTCAGGTTCGGGTTCGCCAGCAGGCCGTACCGGTAAAAGCGCTCGATGTCGTTGCCCTTGTAGGTGCTGCCGTCGCCCCAGATGTGGACGTCGTCTTCGCGCATCGCCACCACCAGCGCGGTACCGGTGACGGCGCGGCCTAGCGGCGTGGTGTTGAAGTAGGTCTGCCCGCCGGTGCTGATGTGAAAGGCACCGCACTGGATGGCGGCGATGCCCTCGGCAACCAGCTGCGCGCGGCAGTCCACCAGGCGGGCTTTCTCGGCGCCGTAGGCCAGGGCCTTCTTCGGGATGTCGTCGTAGTCGCTCTCGTCGGGCTGGCCCAGGTTGGCGGTGTAGGCGCAGGGGATGGCGCCCTTGGCGCGCATCCAGTGCACGGCGGCGCTGGTGTCCAGGCCGCCGGAAAAGGCGATGCCGACACGCTGGCCGGCCGGCAGGGTTTGAAGGATATGGGTCACGTTCGGGGCTCTCCTGTACCCGTGATTGTCGCAAGCCCCGGGTCTGCGCCCGGGCTGCCGGCCGCGACAGCCTCGGCGCGCGCACGGCCCAGCTGCACGGCCACGCCCTCGCGCAGCGCGTGCAGGGCCACGGGCTTGGTCCAGTAGTCGACGAAACCGGCCGCCAACGCCGGCTGCACGCTGCCAGGCAGCGCATCAGCCGACAGCATCACGGCCCGTGGCTGGGCTTGCCCGCGCGCACTGGCCAGCGCATTCAGGCGCGCCAGCAGGCTGACGCCGTCGCCGTCGGGCAGCTGCTTGTCCACCAGCCAGAGGTCGAAGCCGGCACCGCCTTCGGCCGCGGCCAGCGCTTCGCTGGTGGTCATGAAGACCGACAGCTGCAGCCCGGGCACGCCGGCCAGCATCTCGCGCACCAGCAGCACGTTCACCGGGTCGTCTTCAACGTAGGCCACGCGGCCGGGCGGCACGGCGGCAGGCAGGGCCGGCACCGCTTCGTTGACGGCAGGGCCGGCCGCAGCAGGGCCGGCAGGCGCGCGCGGCAGGCTCAGGGTGAAGCAACTGCCCTGCCCCAGCGTGCTGCGCAGGCTGATCTGCCCACCCATCAGCCAGGCCAGCCGCTGCGACAGCGCCAGGCCCAGGCCGCTGCCCCGCGAGGTGCCGGCCTGCCGGCTTTCGAAGGGCAGGAACAGGCGCTCCTGGTCGGCCAGGGCGATGCCCGGGCCGTTGTCCAGCACGTCCACGGCCAGGCCCTGCCCATCGGCCCGCAGGCGCACGTCGACGCGGCCACCAGGGCGGTTGAACTTCAGCGCATTGCCGACCAGGTGCGCCAGGATCTGCAGCAGCCGCGTGCGGTCGGCCAGCACGCGGTCGCTGCCCTGCAGCCCGCCGGTGTCCACCTGCAGGGCCACGGCAGCAGCTTCGGCTTCTGAACGCAGCAGGGCCAGCGCGTCGGCCACGGCGTCGCGCAGGCTGTGCGAAGCCAGCTGCAGTTCGACGTGGCTGGCGTCGATGCGGGTGATGTCCAGCACGTCGTTCACCAAGCGCAGCAGATGGGCGCCGGCCAGGCGGATCTGCTGCAGGTCGGCGCGCTGCACTTCCGACAGCCGGGCGCCGGGCCGGCTCTCGATCAGGTCGGCAAAGCCCAGCACCGCATTCAGCGGGGTGCGCAGGTCGTGGCTCCAGCGCGCCAGGAAATCGGTTTTGGCGCGGTCCGACTGCTGCGCCGCCAGGCTGCGTGCGCGCTCGGCCACGGCTTCGCGCAGCAGCACCCGCGCTTCGTCCATGGCCTGGCCCAGCTGGGCAATTTCGTCGCTGCCGTCGACGCCGATGGGCTGTTCGAAATCGCTGCGCGCCAGCTGCTGCGCGGCCACCGCCAGGGCCTGCAGGCGCTGCACCGTGGAGCGCGAAAACTCGCGATACAGCCACAGCAGCAGCAGCAGCACCGCGGCCATGCCCAGCAGCGCACCCGCGCGCGCGCGCCGCGCATCTTCCAGCAACCGGGCGGCCTGCATGCGCTGCACCGACACCAGGGTCTCGTTGACCGACGCCAGCTGGTCGATGACGGCCGTACCGTCGGCGAAGTGGCGGCGCCCGGCCTCGTCGTCGCCCTGCGGGTTGCGCACCGCCGCCACCGACCGGGCCCAGAAGCCATCGGCCATGGCCATCACTTCCTGCAGCGGCTGGCCCAGGCCGCCGTGCAGCCGGTCCAGCCGCGCCAGCGTGGCCGGGTCGGCGCGCAGGGTTTCTAGGCGGCGGGCCGTGGCGCCGGCATGCAGCAGGTAGGTCTGCCAGGCTTCGGGTGTGGCCTGCTGCTGGGTCAGGATGGCCGTGCCCCAGCCGCGCTGGCGGCCCAGTTCTTCCATCAGCAGGGGCAGGCGCACGAACACGGCGTCGTTCTCGGTCGCCTGGTCGGCCGGCAGCGCCAGCCCCAGGCCCAGCCTGGCCGAAGCGCCCAGCAGCGCGCTCACGATGGCGCTGTGGCGTTCGAAGTTCTGCGCCGGGGCCAGCGACTGTGGCAGCAGGGTCAAGGCCTGCAGTTCGCGCTTCAGCCGCGCAGCGTCGTGCAGCGTTGTCGACCCGGGGCCGGGGCGGGCCAGCAAGGCCAGCACGCGGTCGAACTGCGGCAGCATGAAGCTTTGTTCGGCCACCAGCAGGGTGCTGACGTCTTCGCCCCCGGCCAGCACGGTGGCCGTCAGGCCACGGTGGCGTGCGACGGAGATGGCCAGGGTGCGGATGTGGTCGGCCCGCACCAGCGCTGCTTCGACCGCCTTCAGCTGCTGCACCCGGGCCTGCAGCGACGCGACGGCGTAGCCCGACATCACCAGCAAAGGCCCGGCGATGGCCAGGCCCACGATGGCGAACTTGAGCGCAAAGCGGGTCTGGTTGAACCAATGTGCCAAGAGACAGGGGGGTATAGAGGGCCAGAGAGCAGGCAAGCGGGCCTGAGAGCAGGCGGAGAATAGAGCAGCCCAGTTCTGCGCGCCGCCCCCAAAGCTGGCAAGGCCAGACCCCTTGTCGCACCCTTTGCCGATGACCTACACCCTGCTGCCCGGCCGTACCCCGCTGCTGGTGAGCGTGCCGCACTGCGGCACCGAACTGCCGCCCGACCTGCCCCCGCGCCTGGTGCGGCGCGCCCTCGCGCTGGAAGACACCGACTGGCACCTGCAGCGGCTGTACGCCTTCGCCAGCGACATCGGCGCCGGGCTGCTGCTGCCGCGCTTCAGCCGCTACCTCATCGACCTGAACCGGCCGAGCGAAAACACGCCCATGTACCCGGGCCAGAACAACACCGAACTGTGCCCGACGCGCTTTTTCACCGGCGACCCGCTGTACCTGGAAGGCCAGGCACCGGGCCAAGCCGAAGTGGCAGACCGCGTGCAGCGCTACTGGCGCCCCTACCGCCAGGCCCTGACCGATGAACTGGCGCGCCTGCGCCAGCAGCACGGGCACGCGGTGCTGTTCGATGCGCACAGCATCAAGAGCGAACTGCCCTGGCTGTTCGAAGGCCAGCTGCCGCACCTGAACCTGGGCACAGTCGGCGGCAGCAGCTGCGCACCCGCGCTGCGGCAGGCGTTGGCCCAGGTGCTGGCGGCGCACCCGGACTACAGCCATGTGGTCGACGGCCGCTTTCGCGGCGGGCACATCACCCGCACGCACGGCCGGCCCGGGGAAGGCCTGCACGCCGTGCAGCTGGAAATGTGCTGGCGCTGCTACATGGACGAAGACCTGGGCGGGAACCTGCCCGCCTGGAACCCGCAGCGCGCCGCAGCCGTGACCCCGCTGCTGCGTGAACTGCTGCTGACCCTGCGCGACTGGCGCCCAGCGGGCAGCGGCAGGTCAAGCTAGAAATTCTGCAATCGGCTTAGTGGTTTCCCGCGCCTGGCGGCGGCGCGGGCTTTGGCTTGTCATTCACCCTATGACATTGCGTACTCGAATGACCCGTCTTGCCCCGCAAACCCAGAAACAGATACCCCGCCGGCGGGCCGCCACCGCCCTGGCCCTGGCCACCCTGGCGTGCCTGCAGGCGCTGCCCGCACCCGGCCAGGCCCAGACCCAGGCGCAGGCACCGGCGGCCAACGCCGGCAGCGTCGTCATCACGGGTTCACCGGTGCAACGGCTGGCGGCGCAGGCGCCCTACGCCATCAGCGTGATCAGCGCCGAAGCGCTGCAGTCGGCCGGGCCGATGATCAACCTCAGCGAAGCCCTGGTGCAGGTGCCGGGCCTGGTGGTGAACAACCGCAGCAACTACGCGCAGGACCTGCAGATCAGCGCGCGCGGCTTCGGCGCGCGGGCTGGCTTTGGGGTGCGCGGGCTGCGGCTGTATGCCGACGGCATCCCTGCCACCGGGCCTGACGGGCAAGGCCAGGTCTCGCACTTCGACATCGCCGGCGCACAGCGCGTGGAAGTGCTGCGCGGGCCGTTTTCGGTGCTGTACGGCAACAGCTCGGGCGGCGTGATCGCCATCTTCAGCGCCGTGCCCACGCGGCAGCAGTGGGACGCCGCCGTCGACATCGGCAGCTTCGGGCTGCGCCAGCTGCGCGCAGGCGTGGCAGCGCCCCTGGGCCAGGGCTTCGACCTACGCGCCAGCGCCTCGCAAATGCAGATCGACGGCTTCCGCCCGCAGAGCGCAGCGAAGAAAGGCACGGCCCAGGCGCGTCTGGGCTGGCGCGGCGAACGCGACACCGTCAGCCTGGTGCTGAACCACCTGGACCAGCCCGCTGACGACCCGCTGGGCCTGACGCGCGAACAGTTCCAGCTGGGCCCGAACCAGACCGCCGATGTGGCCACGCAGTACGACACGCGCAAGAACACACGCCAGACGCAGCTGGGCGCGAGCTGGCTGCACCGCTTCGACGAAGGCGCGCTGCGCGACAGCCAGCTGGCCGTCTACAGCGGCGACCGCAGCGTGGCGCAGTGGCTGGCCATCCCGCCGGCCACGCAAACCAATGTGCGCCACGGCGGCGGCGTGATCGCCTTCGACCGGCGCTACAGCGGCGCCGACGCCCGGCTGCGCTGGGCCTGGCCCGCTGCCGGCCTGGACCTGGTGGCCGGCGCCACGCTGGAACAGCAACGCGACGCGCGCAAGGGCTTCGAGAACTACACCGGCACCGTGGCCAACCCGGTGCTGGGCACCACGGGCCGGCTGCGCCGCGACGAGACCAACCGCGCCGAAACCCGCGACCTGTACGCCCAGGGCGAATGGGCGCTGAACCCGGCCTTCAGCGCCACGCTGGGCGTGCGCAGCGGGCGGGTTGAACTGTCGGCGGCCGATGCGTTTCTGTCCAATGGCGACGATTCCGGCGCCTTGGCCTTCAGCTACACCAACCCCGTGCTGGGCCTGCGCTGGCAGGCAGCACCGGGACTGCAGGTCTACGCCAGCCTGGCGCGGGGCTTCGAGTCACCCACCCTGGGTGAACTGGCCTACCGCGCAGACGGCACGGGCGGCTTCAACACCGCGCTCAAGGCCCAGGGCAGCCGGCAGGGCGAAGTGGGCCTGAAGTGGCGCGCAGGCTCGGTGAACCTGGAAGCCACGGCGTTCCAGGTGAACGCCAGCGACGAGATTGCCGTGGCCACCAATGCGGGCGGGCGTTCGGCCTTCCAGAACGTGGGCCGTACCCTGCGCCGCGGGTTGGAACTGGGTGCCGGCTGGCGCCCGGCGGGGCCGTTGCGGGCGCAGGTGTCGCTGGGCGTGCTGGACGCCACCTACCGCGACAGCTTCCGCGTCTGCGCTGCCGTGCCCTGCACCGCGCCCACCGTGGCAGTGCCCCCGGGCGGGCGCATTGCCGGCGCGCCGCGCGGCAATGCCTGGGCAGAAGTGGTGTGGGCCGACGCCCACTGGGGCGAATGGGGCGTGGAAATGCGCGCCACCGGCCGCGTGGCGGTGAACGACCGCAACACCGACTTCGCCGCCGGCTACGCGCTGGGCGCGCTGCGCTGGAGCAAGGCCGTGCCCCTGGGCCAGGGCAGCAGCCTGACGTGGCTCTTGCGCGTGGACAACCTGTTCGACCGCGAACACGCCGGCAGCGTGATCGTGAACGACGCCAACGGCCGCGTCTTCGAACCCGGCGCGCCGCGCAGCGTGCTGCTGGCCTTGCGGCTGACGGGCGGGTTCTGAACCAGGCGCCGCCGGAAGCCCTCTGACCCGGGCGCTGACGCACGGTTGCAGCCAGGCGGCGGCGGGGCCCAGCTTGCCCGGGCAGCCAGGCCGCGCTACGATCGCGGTATGCAGACGGAATACATACTTATTCCGCCTGAACACCCGCCCGGAGCCCGCCATGGAAGCCACTGTCGCCGAACGCGGCCAGATCACCCTGCCCAAGGCCGTGCGCGACGCACTGGGCCTGACCAAGGGCACCAAGTTGAAGGTGGAACTGGACGGCGGCCGCATCGTGCTGCGCAAGGACGTGGACGACGCGCTGTCGCGCCTGCGCGGCCGCTTCAAGCTGGCCGAGGGCTTCACGAACACCGATGACGCGATGCGCGCGATCCGCGGCCACGCGCCGGGCGACCCGTACTTGCCGCCTGAGTCACTGCCGCCGGAAGAATGATCGCCACCGATTCGTCCGTGCTCATCGACGTCATCGGCGGCGGCCCGCATGCCGACGCTGCCAGTGACGCCATCCGCGCCGCGCTGCACGCCGGCCCGGTGGTGCTGTGCGAAGTGGCGCTGGCCGAGTTGTGCACGTCGCTGCAAGGCGGCTCGCAGGTGCTGGAACACCTGGAAGACGTGGGCATCGCCTACAGCGCCATGGAACCCAAGGCCGCGCTGCGCGCCGGAGAGATGCAACGCCGGTACCGCCAACGTGGCGGCAACCGTTCGCGCACCGTGGCCGACTTCCTGATCGGCGCCCACGCGATGATGCAGTGCAACGCGCTGATCACGCGCGACGCCGGCTTCTACCGCGACTACTTCAAGGGTCTGAAGATCATCGTGCCGGCCTGACCGACGCCCCCGCCCGCTGCTTCAAGCCCATCCACCCACCGCTTACCTGCCGCTCACCCGCCCCGCCTTCGAGAGGAAACACCCCATGCTGCAAGCCTATCGCCAACACACCGCCGAACGCGCCGCGCTCGGCATCCCGCCGCTGCCGCTGGAGGCCAAGCAGGTGGCCGCGCTGGTGGAACTGATCAAGGCGCCACCCGCTGGAGAAGAGGCCTTCCTGCTCGACCTGCTCACGCACCGCGTGCCCCCAGGCGTGGACGACGCCGCGAAGGTGAAGGCCAGCTTCCTGGCCGCCGTGGCGCATGGCGACATCGCCGTGCCGCTGATCAGCAAGGCCAAGGCCACCGAACTGCTGGGCACGATGGTGGGTGGCTACAACGTGCACCCGCTGATCGAACTGCTGGACGACACGGCCGTGGCGCCTGTTGCCGCTGAAGGTCTGAAGAAGACCCTCTTGATGTTCGACTTCTTCAACGACGTGGCCACCAAGGCCAAGGCCGGCAACACCCACGCCCAGGGCGTGATGCAGAGCTGGGCTGAAGGCGAGTGGTTCACCAGCCGCCCCGAAGTGCCGCAGACCATCACCGTCACCGTCTTCAAGGTGCCCGGCGAGACCAACACCGACGACCTGAGCCCCGCACCCGACGCCTGGAGCCGCCCGGACATCCCCCTGCACTACCTGGCGATGCTGAAGAACACGCGCGCCGGAGCCGCCTTCACACCGGAAGAAGACGGCAAGCGCGGGCCGATGAAGTTCATCGACGACCTGAAAGCCAAGGGCCACCTGGTGGCCTACGTGGGCGACGTGGTGGGCACCGGCAGCAGCCGCAAGAGCGCCACCAACAGCGTGATCTGGGCCACGGGGCAGGACATCCCGTTTGTCCCGAACAAAAGGTTTGGCGGCGTTACGCTGGGCGGCAAGATCGCGCCGATCTTCTTCAATACGCAGGAAGACAGCGGCGCGCTGCCGATCGAAGTGGACGTGGCGGCGCTGGAGATGGGCGACGTCATCGACATCCAGCCCTATGCCGGCAAGATCCTGAAGAACGGCCAGCTCGTCACCGAATTCAAGCTGCGCAGCGACGTGCTGTTCGACGAAGTGCGCGCCGGTGGGCGCATCAACCTCATCATCGGCCGCAGCCTCACGGCCAAGGCGCGTGAATTCCTGAGCCTGCCGGCCAGCACGCTGTTCCGCCTGCCCACGCCGCCCGTGGCCACGAAGGCCGGCTATACGCTGGCGCAGAAGATGGTGGGCCGCGCCTGCGGCCTGCCCGAAGGCCAGGGCATGCGCCCGGGCACCTATTGCGAACCGCGCATGACCAGCGTCGGCAGCCAGGACACCACCGGCCCGATGACGCGCGACGAACTGAAGGACCTGGCCTGCCTGGGCTTCAGCGCAGATCTCGTGATGCAGAGCTTCTGCCACACCGCGGCCTATCCCAAGCCGGTGGACGTGAAGACGCACCGCGAACTGCCGGCCTTCATCAGCAACCGCGGCGGCATCAGCCTGAAGCCGGGCGACGGGGTCATCCACAGCTGGCTGAACCGCATGCTGCTGCCCGACACCGTGGGCACGGGTGGCGACAGCCACACGCGGTTCCCGATTGGCATCAGCTTCCCGGCCGGCAGTGGCCTGGTGGCCTTCGGTGCGGCCACGGGTGTGATGCCGCTGGACATGCCCGAAAGCGTGCTGGTGCGCTTCAAGGGCCAGATGCAGCCCGGCATCACGCTGCGCGACCTGGTGCACGCGATTCCGCTGTACGCCATCAAGCAAGGCCTGCTAACGGTGGCCAAGGCCGGCAAGGTCAACGCCTTCAGCGGCCGCATCCTGGAAATCGAAGGCCTGCCCGACCTGAAGGTGGAACAGGCCTTCGAACTGAGCGACGCTTCGGCCGAACGCAGCGCCGCGGGCTGCACCATCCGGCTGAATCCGGCCCCGATCATCGAATACCTCAACAGCAACATCGTGCTGCTGAAGAACATGATCGCCCAGGGTTACCAGGACAAGCGCAGCCTGGAACGCCGCATCGCCAAGATGCAGGAATGGCTGGCTGCGCCCACGCTGCTGCAACCGGATGCCGACGCCGAATACGCGCACGTGATCGAAATCGACCTGGCCGACATCAAAGAACCCATCCTCTGCTGCCCGAACGACCCGGACGACGCCAAGTTCCTGTCTGAAGTGGCCGGCACCAAGATCGACGAAGCCTTCATCGGCAGCTGCATGACCAACATCGGCCACTTCCGCGCCGCCAGCAAGCTGCTGGAAGGCAAGCGCGACATCCCGGTGAAGCTGTGGGTGGCCCCACCCACCAAGATGGACGCGGCCGAGCTGACGAAGGAAGGCCACTACGCCAACTTCGGCAGCGCCGGTGCCCGCACCGAAATGCCCGGCTGCAGCCTGTGCATGGGCAACCAGGCTCAGGTGCGCGAGGGTGCCACCGTGGTGAGCACCAGCACGCGCAACTTCCCGAACCGGCTGGGCAAGAACACCAACGTGTTCCTGGCCAGCGCCGAACTGGCGGCCATCGCCAGCAAGCTGGGCCGGCTGCCGACCGTGGCCGAATACCACGCCGACATGGGCGTGATCAACGCCGACGGTGCCAAGGTCTACCGCTACATGAACTTCGACCAGATCGACGAGTACGCGGACGTGGCCAAGGAAGTGACGGTCTAAGGCCGGGCCATCGCCGGCCCGGCCTGCAGCTTCAGATCAGAAGCGGTGCCGAATGCCCGCCACCAGGGTGTTGCCACTGGCCAGGCCGGTCACCTTGTCACGCTCGGCCACCAGGTACAGGTCGGTGCGCTTGGACAGCGCATAGTCGTAACCCAGGGCCAGCGTCTTGCGGGTCACATCGGCCAGCGCGGTCTCGGTCTTGCGGGTAGACACATAGGCCAGCTTGACAAGACCGGCGCCCACGGGCGCCGTCATGCCGGCCTGCCAGGTGTCCAGGTCGCGGGTGGCGGCCGCCAGCGTCATCTCACTGCTGCTGTAGGTGCCGAAGAGCTTGACCACCTTGAAGTCCCAGGACAAGCCCGCCTGGACGTTGTCGATCTGGCTCACGCCTGCCGGCAATGAGTGCGGGGCCTTCACCCGTTCGCCGCCCAGGCCAATGGCAAACGGCCCGGCGGCATAGTGCAGGGCCGCAATGGTCCGGTCGCCCGCGCTGGTGGTTTCGCCCATCGACAGCATCAGCGTGCCCGTGAAACCGCCCAGGTTGGGCGACGCATAGGCGATGGCATTGTCGGCCGCCGAATCAGGGGCATTCATCGGCGTCACCAGCGACTGGCCGCCGGTGTAGACGTGCTGCATGTAAGGCCCGAAAGTGGTCGAGTCAGCAAATGGGCTGAAGCGGATGGCATTGCCGAAGGTCGGGGTACCGATGCGGCCCAGGCGCAGACTGCCCCAGCCACCCTGCAGGCCGACGTACGCATAGCGCGCCCAGAAGCGGTCGGTCGGCGTGCGGCCGGAATCGCCGGTATCGGCGCGGATGAAAGCGCTGAGGGCATAGACCGCCCTGTTGCCACCGCCCAGGTCTTCGCTGCCCTCGACGGACCAGCGCGAGGTTGTGAGACCGCCGCTGTCCACTCTCTTGAGCTTGACGCCCCCTGACAGCTGGCGCTGGCCCGCATACAGGTCGATGACGCCGCTGAGCTGCGCGCCACTTTGCGCCCAGGCGGGTGCAGCGGCTGCGGTGATGGCCAGGGCAACAACAGACATCTTCATCTTCATGGCTAGGTCTCCTTTTCTTCAGGTTCTTGAGGGTTTTCTGGGGCGGGCTCGAATGCAGGTCTCGATGGGGGGGCTGAGCTTCAGCAGGGGTTCAGTGCTGGCTGCGGCGGGCGTCAGTTACCTGCCGCCAGGCGCGCGTCGATCCAGGTGAAGGCGTTCCGCACGTCGTAGTTGCCGGCGTGCCCCTGGTCCCAGTGCAGTGCGAAGTCGACGTTCTTCACCTTCGCATCGGCCTTCAGCGCGCGGCTCAGGTTGAAGGCCACGGTGAATGACGTGTCGCGGTCGCGCGCGCCATTGCGGATGCGCCAGTGCGGCGTAATGCCGTCGGTCTTGCCCACATAGGGCAGCGCGTTGATCAGCTTGTACTGGTTCAGCAGGAAGTCGCGTTGCGGGTTGCCGGCCCAGGTGTAGCCGGTGTTGCGCAAGCCCACGTCGGCCTGCACGGGGTTCACCGCGTCGCCACCGTTGTTCTTGTTCCAGGCGTATTCGGTGAAGTTGGAATACACCTGCGCGGCGGTGCCGAACAGGTTCGATTCCCCACCGTGGTAATTGCCGAAGATGGCCGCACCGGCGCTGGTGGTGTCGGCGGTGGCCGTGGTGGCAAGGATGGCGGTCTGCCCCACCTGGTCGAAGCTGGACATGGCCTTCAGCCGGGCCTGCTTGGCCACGAACTTCAAGTAGTTGGGCAGACTGAAAAACGTCACGTTGCCCGTGGCGTCCACATCGATGAAGTCGTTCCTGTAGGCCAGCGTGCCGCTGCCACCGGCCACGCCGTTGGCGGCTGCGCTGCCCGTGGCGTTGAAGGCCACGAAGGGCCGGCCCGCCTTCACGTGGGCACTGGCGGCGTTCTTGAACTCGGTGATCAGCGCCGCCAGCATGTTGTCGGTGGTCAACGCGGCGCCGGCATCGTTCTTCAGGCCCAGGCTGGCCTGGTAGGCCACGAACTTGCTCATCAGATCGGCGCTGCCTGCGGGGTCGGGGTTGGCGGCACGCACCAGTTCGGCACCGCCAGCGTCCACGATCAGGCCGGCCCGCTGGTCGGCCGACACCGCTGCGCGCGTGCCCAGCACGTTGAACATCCATTCGTAGGCGATGTCGGCGCTGCCCATGTCCTGGATGGGGCAGTAGGCCACCACGGCAAACACGCTGTCGCTGATCGAGCTCTTGCCGCTGGCGTCGACGCCAGCTGCGCCCACCGCCTTCAGGTAGGGCAGGTAGTCAGCATGGTCGCCGGTTGCGCCCAGCTGCGTGACCTGGGCACCGCCGCCACTGGTGCCGTTGACGACGATGCGGCTGGCATCGCCCGGCATGTCGCGGTCGTTCAGGCGCAGGTAGCGCACGGCAGCCTTCGCATCGACGATGGCTGCGGGCGCCTTGCCTTGGTGGATGCCGTCGCTGTAGGCGCCGTCGGGCGCGGTGGCGCCGCGGCTGCGCGACGCGATGTTGACGTACACCATGCCGCGGGCCAGCGCCGCGCCCACCTTGTCGGTGTCGCTGGTGCTGACATAGCTGCGGCCGGCCACCACATCGGCGCCGCGGTAGTTGGTGGCGGTGATGGCGGCCTGGCCGTCCCAGCCGGCCAGGCCGCCCTGGTAGCTGGCGAACCAGCCCGCGTTGCTGACATTCAGGAAGATGGCCGTGCCCTGCTTGGCGGCGTCGGCCTCGCGCACGAAGATGTTCATGTTCTGGTAGCCACAGGTCCTGTTGTCGACCAGGCTGCCGCGCTGATTGGGCGCCAGTGGCATGGGCTTGCCGACATAGCAGACCTCGCGGTACCAACGCACGGGCGTGGCCACGCCATCGAGCATGACGTTGAGGGTGGTGAACCGGTTCTTGTCGAAGACCAGCTGGCTGTCGAACACGCCAGGCGCAGCAGCGGGGGTGGCGACTTCAAGGTCGTCATTGCTGCCGCCACCGCAGGCGCTGGCCAGGCTGGCAGCACACAGCGCCGCGGCCAGGCGGCAAGTCTTCAGAACAGGAAATGGGGTCATCACGGGGGGTCTCCTTTTGGAATGGGGCACGAAGGCCCAGGGGTCTTGCCAGCAGGGCTGGCCCGGACGCTTCAGTTCGCGTCCATGGCACGCGCCTGCTGGCCACCCGCCACCGAATAGGTCAGCGGCAGCTTGCGCGTGGCCAGGAACTGCTCCAGCGTCTCGCCGCGGAAGGCGGCGTACACAGCGGGGTTCGGCACCCCCAGAACAGCAGCCATCTTTTCGAGCACGAAGAAGCTCACGCCCCGGCGGACCATCTCGATCCAGCGGCGGCCGCGGATCAGGTCCTGCTCGTCGGCGCTCAGGCCAAATTCGGCCGCCAGGGCATCGAAGTCGTTGACGAAGCGCGCACGGTGCCGGGGCTGCACCAGGTCGTGCAGGAAGGCATTGATGCGCAGGTTGGCGTGGCTGCGGGCGTGTGTGAACGGGTAGGTGCCAGGCAGGCCGCCTGCGCCATCCAGTTCGCGGCCCACATGCTGGCGATGGGCCTGGGCGGCAGCGGCATCGGGCGGGCCACCCAGGTCGTCGAACACCAGCGTGGCGATGTTGGTAACCGAAGGCGCGTAGGTCTGCTTGTGCACCAGTCTGACCTGGTCAGACAGCGCCCCGCGCATGATCAGCCACATCACCACTTCGGCGCCTTCCATGCCACCGCGGGCCGCGTAGTCGGCGATGCGCATGTCCACCAGCGTCTGCGGGCGGGTTTCCAGCAGGTCCAGGAATTCAGCGTCCCAGGCTTCGTTCAGGAAACCCGCACGCTCGCCGTGCACCTGGTGCGACAGACCGCCCGTGGCCATGATGGCGACGTTCAGGTCTTCGGGGTAGCTCTCGATGGCGCGGCGCAGGCTCTGGCCCAGCTTCCACATGCGCCGGGCGCTGGGGATGGGCATCTGCAGCACCCCCACCTGCAGCGGCACCACCTGGCCTGGCCAGGGGCCATCGGCATCGCCCAGCATCGACAGCGGCGACAGGAACCCGTGGTCCACCGGTTTGCCCTGGAAAAAGGACATGTCGAATTCATCGGCCATCAGCGAAGCACCGACGTGCTGCGACAGCCCCAGGTGGCCGCGGGCTGGCGGCACATCGCGCGGGCCGCCGCCTTCGTCTGCCGCGACGTACTGGTCGTCAATGCCCAGCGTGAAGGCCGAGTAATGGTCGAAGAAGAACGAGGTGACGTGATCGTTGTAGATGGTGAACAGCACGTCCACCTTCCTGTCGTGCACCCAGGCGCGGATGGCGTCGAAGCCGTCGAAGATCGGCTTCCATCCCGGGTCCTGGTGCTTGCCGGTGTCGCGGGCGTAGCCGATGGTGGGCGAGTGCGAGGCGCCAATGCCTCCAACGATGCGGGCCATGGAAATGCTTTCCTGGGCTAGCCCTCGGTGGGCCAGCGGTGTGCCTTGGGGTGCGCGGCTGACGCCAGGCAGGTGGTAGGGCGCAGCGTCACTTCGCCGCGGCGTGCTTGGCGATCAAGGCCTTGGCGTCTTCCAGCAACTTGGCCCCTTGCAGGCCCTTGCCGTTGACTTCGGTCACCCAGTCGGCCGCCAGCTTGTTGCCCAGCTGCTTCCACTGCGCCAGTTCAGCCACCGGGATGACGTTGGTGGTGTTCTTCGCGGTGAGCCTCTTGCCTTCGACGTCGGCCTGCAGGAAGGCCTTGCCGATCTGGCCCGACAGCGCCTGGCCCGAGTTGGCGTCGATGACCTTCTTCAGGTCAGGCGGCAGCGACTCGTACTTCGCCTTGTTCATCGCGAAGATGAAGGTCGAGGTGTAGAAGGCCGGCTCGGCGGGGTCGGTCTCGGAGTGGTACTTCACGAGTTCCTGGATCTTCACCGCCGGCACCACTTCATAGGGCACCACGGCGCCGTCGATCACGCCCTTGGCCAACGCATCGCCCACCTGCGGCACCGGCATGCTGACGGGCGTGCCCCCCAGCATGGCGATGAACTTGTTCGTCAGGCGGGTGGGCGCGCGCAGCTTCAGGCCGCGCAGGTCGGCCATGGTCTTGACCGGCTTGGACGTCATGTGGAAGACGCCGTCGCCGTGCACATGGAAGGCCAGCGGCTTGACGTCCTTGAACTCGGCCGCTGCGTGCTGCTGCACGAAGTCCCACAGCGCCTTGGACGTGGCCTCGGGGCTTTGCATCATGAACGGCAGCTCGAAGGCTTCGACGCTGGGGAAACGGCCGGCGGTGTAGCCCGGCAGCGTCCAGACGATGTCGGCCACGCCGTCGCGTGCCTGCTCAAACAGCTGCGGCGGCGTGCCGCCCAGCTGCATGCTGGGGTAGATCTGGCACTTCAGGCGGTTGGCCGATTCCTTGGCCACCTTGTCACACCAGGGCGTGATGAACAGGGTGTTGGCAAACGAACCTGCCGGCAGGAAGAAGTGCACCTTGAGCGTCACTTCCTGAGCCTGGGCGGCCAGCGATGCGAGCGCCAGGCCAGCCGTGGCAACGAGTGTGCGGATCTTCATGGTCTTGTCTCCAGGGGGTCAGGTCAGGCGGTGCACCAGCCACAGGGCCAGTGAAGGGAACAGGATGAGCAGGGTCAGCCGGATGGCATCGGTCACCAGGAAGGGCACCACGCCCTTGTAGGTCTCGACCATCGGCACGTCGCGCGCCAGGCCGTTCATCACGTAGACGTTCAGCCCCACCGGCGGGAAGATCATCCCGATCTCGCACACGGTGAGGATGAGGATGCCGAACCACAGCGCCTTGTCGGCCGGGTTCAGCCCGAAGAAGTCCATGCCCATGATCACCGGGAACAGCGTGGGCACGGTGAGCAGGATCATGCTCATCTCGTCCATCACGCAGCCCAGCAGCACGTAGAACACCATGATGCCGGCCATCACCACCAGCGGCGACAGCTGCAGGTGCCCCACCGTGTCGGCCAGTTGCGCGGGCAGCTGCGACAGCGCCAGCGCGGCATTGATCATGTCCGCGCCGATGAAGATGAGGAAGATCATGCCGCTGGTCTGCGCGGTGGTGCGCACTGCGGCGCTGAACTTCGGCAGGGTGATCTCGCCGCGGAACAGCGTGATCGCCAGGGTCAGCACCACGCCGATGGCGGCGCCTTCGGTGGCGGTGAACAAGCCGCCGTAGATGCCGCCGAAGACGACCACGAAGATCGCGACCATGGGCCAGACCTTCAGGCCGGCGGCCAGCACCTCGGCCGCTGTGGCGGCCTGCGCGGCCGGGGCCTGGCTGGGGTCCCGGCGGACCACGAAAGCGATGGCCAGCAGGTAGCCCACGGCAGCGATCAAGGCCGGCACGTAGGCGGCCAGGAACATCTTCGTGATGTTCTGTTCGGTCAGGATGGCGTAGACCATCAGCGTCACCGACGGCGGCAGCAGCACGCCCATGGTGCCGCCGGTGGCCAGCGCGGCAGTGGCCAGCCGCCCGGAATAGCCGATGCGCCGCATCTGCGGGTAGGCCACCTGCGCGATCGTGGCGGTGGTGGCGACGGTCGAGCCCGAGATGGAACCGAAGGCTGCACAGGCCAGCACGCCGGCCATCGCCATGCCACCGCGAAACCGCCCCAGCAAGGCATTGGCGAAGTCGAACAAAGCCTTGGCCAGCCCGCCCTGCACGGCCAGCCCGCCCATCAGCATGAACAAGGGAATCACCGACAGGTCGTACACCGACACCCGGCCGTAGACCGCGCCCTTCAGGTGCGACAACAAGGGCCCTGCACCCGACAGCGCCAGGTAACCCACTGCGCCGGGCACGAACATCGCAATCGCGATCGGCACCCGCACCGCCATCAGCACCAGCATGGCGCCGAACATCGCCAGGCCGATCTGGTAGGTGCTCACTGGACTGCCCTCGGCGCCGCGCGCACCGGGATGAGCGCTTGATAGCGGCCCGGCGCGCTCATGCCCGCTCCTGCGTCTGGCCCAGCGCGCGCCATTCGCGGCCCAGCTGCACCAGGCCGATCAGCACGCACAGCGCCAGGCCGGGCAGCATCAGCAGGTAGGGCAGCCACAACGGCAGGTCCATCAGCATCGAACGCTCGCCCGCAGCGTGGATGTCGATACCGCCCACCGCCACGCGCCACAGCACCAGGGCCAGCACGCCGGTGTAGAGCAGAGTGCCGCCCAGGTCCATCCAGCGCTGGGTGCGTTCACGCGCGCCGCTGGTGAAGAAGTCGACGATGATGTTGGCGCGCCGGGCCTGGGTGTACGGCAGGAACGACGCCACCACCACCGCGCCGCCCAACTGCACCAGTTCCACGTCACCCAGGATGGGGTGGGCAAAGAAGGCGCGGCCGATGACGCTGACGGTCGTCATGACGGCGATGCCCAGCAGCACCAGCGCGCCGACGGCGGCACTGGCATCGCACAGACGCAGGAGCCAGTCAGCCCCGGGGGCCGCTGGCGTTGTTGTCTCCGCGTTCACTTTGTCTCCTGTGAGGAGCACCCAATGTAGAAATCGGGCCTGGGCGCGGGAAGATGGCGCAATCGGCGGTGCGATAACCGGTCGTTATCATGGTTTTCCCATGAAGCTCACAAGCCTGCGCGCCCTGGTGGCAGCGATCGACGAAGGCAGCCTCCGGTCAGCCGCGCGCCGGCTGGGCGTGACGCAGCCGGCGCTGAGCAAGCTCATCCGCGAACTCGAACGCGAGCTGGCTGCCACGCTGCTGGTGCGCTCCACCGCCGGCGTGCTGGCCACGGCGCAGGGCATGGTGCTGTACGAGCGCGCCAATGCGGCTGAACGCGAGCTGGCGCACGCGGTGGAACAGATCCGCCAGCTGGGCGGGCGCATGAGCGGTTCGCTCACCATCGGCGCGGTGCCGCTGGCGGTGATGTTGCTGGTGCCCGAGACCCTGCGTACCTTTGGCGCCGAGTTCCCTGACATCCAGCTGCGCGTGCTGGAAGAGCTGTACATCGCGCAACTGACGCGCCTGCGCAAGGGCGAAGTCGACCTGGCGCTGGGCCCGCTGCCGCCGGGCCTGTCGCCTGGGGAATTCGTGGTCGAGACGCTGATGCCCGCGTCGATGGTCATCGTGGTGGCCAGGGGCAACCCGCTGGCACGCGCCCGGCGGCTGGTCGACCTGGCCGATGCGCCCTGGGTCTACACCGGCGCTTCACCCGATTCCGGCTACGCGCGCCTGCTGTTCGAGCAGCATGGCCTGAAGCCGCCGCCAGCGGCCGCCCTGGTGAATTCCACGCTGGGGCTGCTGGCCCTCATCGCCAGTGGCAACTGCGTCGGCCTGATGCCGCAGCAGATCGCGGTGCACCCGTTTGCGCAGCAGCATCTGAAGATCGTCCCGGTGGCGGAAGGCCCGCTGCATCTGGAACTGGTGGCGCTGGCGCGCACCGACACGGCGGTGAAGCCGGCCGTGCGGCACTTCATGGCGCACCTGCACCGCGCAGCGCATCACCTGGGCGCGCGCTGAGGCCAGCGCCCAGGGACGGCGTTGCCAGCGGGCCTGCACCGGCTTGCGCCGACCGGTGCCGCACTGCGTTCAGCCGCGACGCAGTCCTAAACTGGGCTCAGCCGCCGCCAATACCCCCATCCACTTCCACGAGAGTTCACCATGCAAGGCGACCCCCAAGTCATCCACCACCTGCAAGCCCAGCTGAAGAACGAGCTGACGGCCATCAACCAGTACTTCGTGCACTACCGCATGTTCAAGCACTGGGGCTTCGACAAGATGGCGAAGAAGGAATACGAGGAATCGATCGGCGAGATGAAGCACGCCGACGCGCTGATGGAACGCCTGTTCACGCTGGACGCACTGCCCAACCTGCAGGACCTGGGCAAGCTGCTGATTGGCGAAAACCTGGTGGAGTGTCTGGGCTGCGACCTGAAGTCCGAGCTCGCGGCGCAAGCCACCATCAAGGACGGCATCGCCGCCTGCGAAACGGCGCGCGACTACGTCAGCCGCGACCTGCTGCAGCACATCCTGGAAGACACCGAGGAGCACATCGACTTCCTGGAAACCCAGCTCGACCTGGTGGGCAAGGTGGGCGAGCAGAACTACCTGCAGTCGCAGATGGGCAGCGTTTCCGGCAGCTGACAGGTCGGGCCGGCCCAGGCCCGGCAGGGGCGCGGGCTTGCGCCCACCACCGCCGGGCCAACCGATGTGCTTGCTAATGCGAACTATTCGCATTACAGTAGGCGCATGATCATTTGCATCTGCCACAGCGTCTCTGACCGCGACATCACGCGCGCCGTGCGTGAAGGCTGCGCCAGCTTCGACGAACTGCAGGACCAGACCCGCGTGGCCACGGCCTGCGGCGCCTGCCACGACTGCGCCCACCAGCGCTTCCACGAACAAGCCCTGGCGGGCAGCACGGCCAGCCCGCCCGATGCGCGCGCCCGGCCGCAGCGCCGGACCATTTGAAGATGGCCGACGCATCACCTACCCCGCCGGCCAGCTGCCAGATGCCAACCCCGGCCACGGCCCCAGCTTCGCTGACGGGCACGCCGCCAGCGCGCTGGCACAGCCACCAGCTGCTGGGCACATCACGTGAAGTCGAGATTGCCCACGGCGACGCGCTCTACCGGCTGCGCCTGACAGCCCAGGGCAAGCTGATCCTGACCAAGTGACGCGTTCTGGCCAGCTTGGGCCCCGTTGCCACGCTGCCGACAGCGCCAGGCCACCCTGTCCACGGCCCCTACCCCAACCGACCGCACCCCACCGCACCGCCAGCTGCCGCCAGCCCGTGCACCCCACGAGCCCCCAGCGCCATGCCCCACCCCCCCGACGTGCACGCCCCGGCCCGCCAAGCCCCGGCTGAACCCACCACCGCGCAGCTGGCAGCGCAGATCGCGGCCCTGCTGCACGAAAACGCCGTGCTGACACGCCACCTGGCCACCGCCCAGGCACGCTGCACGGCAGGGGGTAGCCTGGCTTCAAGACCGCAGCCCGCAGCGCCCACCAGCACGCCACAGCGCCGCCGCCTGCACCAGCTGCCGGCTAGCGCGCAAGACTTGCTGCTGGCCCTGAGCCTACCCCCACCCGCCTTGCGCGCCGAAATCGAACGCGCCCTCAGCCGCCAGCGCGGCCAGCCTGTGCAACTGCAGGGCAGCGACGCCGACGTGCTGTACAGCGCCCTGCACGACCTGGGCTCGCGCAATGCCTTGTCGGACGCCCTGCACCGCCGGCTGGACACGCGCCACGCTGCTGCCGTGCAGCGCCTGGCCCGGCTGCGCGACCCACAGGCGCTGCGCCAGGCCTGGCTGCACACGCTGCAGCACGCCTGCAGGCCTCAGGACGATGTGCCCGCCCAGCTGTGGGCCCTGCTGACGCACCCCTTGGGCCGCGACCAGGAAGTGCAGGCACTGGCCGAGGCCCGCGGCTGGCTGCACGAACAGGCGCGCCGCGGCCTGCAGGCCGATCAGGGCCAGGCCAGCGCCGCGCAGGCCCTGGCCCGGCTGACGGCCGAAGTGCAAGCCCTGCAGCTGCGCCTGCAGCAACAACAGCAGCAGCTGCACCAGGCCCGGCAACAGGCCGAGCTGCAAGCCGCCACCCTGGCCGGTGAACGGCAGCGCTGGCGCGCCGTAGCCGAAAGCCGCCCGGCTGCAGCACCACCGCCGGCGCCGACAGATGCCGAGCCAGCCGTTCCGACCCTGTCACCGGCACCGCGGCCGGTCGCCACCACGCGGGCGCTGGCCGCCGCCCCGGCCAGCGCGCCACCGCGACGGCCAGCCACCGCCACGGCAACCGCAGCCGTAGCCGCCGTCGCGCCCGCCAGTTCACCCGTCGCAGGCCAGCGCGTGCTGTGCGTGGGCGGCATCCAGCGCGCCGTGGCGCGCTACCGCAGCCGCATCGAAGACCTGGGCGGGTGCTTCGAACATCACGACGGCGGCCTGCACGACAACCCCCATGTCCTGGACGGCCGGCTGGCGCGTGCCGACCTCGTCATCTGCCAGGCCGGCTGCGTGCAGCACGCCGCCTACCACCGCATCAAGCTGCATTGCCAGCGCACCGGCACGCCCTGCCTGTACCTGGAACGCGCCAGTCTGGCGCGCTTCGACCGTGCGCTGCAAGACCTGGCCCTGGCTGCAGCGCCGCAGACGACAAAAGGCCCGCTAGCGCGGGCCCTTGTCTAGCCAAGCCGGACGTTCAGCAACTCAGTGCTGACGGCGGGCCGATTGCGTGCGCCAGGCCAGTGCCACCAGGCCCAGGGCCAGCAGCATGTAGGTGCTGGGTTCCGGTACGGGCGTCACGTCGCGCAGGCCGATGCGGTTGATCAGAGTCGAGAACTCGACATAAGCGAAGGCCCGGTCCTTGACGCGTTCAGCATTGGGCATCGACGTCGGTGCCGCACCGGTGGCCATCACCGAAAACAGCGACTGGCCGGGGTTGGCCAGGGCGCTGTTCGGGTGCTGCAGCCCCAGACCATGGCCGATTTCATGCGCGACCGTACCGGCCAGCAGGTTGATGCGCTGCTGGTCGCTGGTGGCCAAAGACAACAGGCCGGAAATGCTGTCGCTCAGGGTCGAACCGAACATGGTGCCGACGGGCACGGTCGCCACGCCGCTGGCGTTGCGGATGCAGCCCAGGCAGGCCTGGCCCAGGAAGCCGACGTTCGGGTTCGCGTCGCCGATGTTCATGTAATAGAACTCGGGGTCGCCGTTGCTGGCACCCGTCAGGCCGTTGCTGAACGTGAAGTTGATGTTCAGTTCCTTGCCGGCCTGCAGTGGGCTCGCGGCGTTGGTAGCCACGGTCGGGTAGGCCAGATAGTCGGCTCTCACCGCCGCCAGGGTGGCGGCACGCACACCCGCCAGATCGAGCGACGTGAAGCCCCAGCTGGCAAACGTCTCGGGCACGGAACCCACGCCAAACTGGTCGATGACCGGGGCGTTCACAAAGTTCAGCACGATCGTCAAGGCCTGCGCGGGCTGCGGCGCCGCCAGGGCAACACCCGCCACCAGGGCAGCGCCCAACGCCGCCTTCTGGCAGTGCAGAACAGTTCGGGAATAAAAGTGATTCAGGTTCACGGCAAGCCTCTCCGCCCGGCGGGCAATGGTTTTGTGCTACGACTATCCTGCAATTCACACAAACAGATGAATGGATCTACCCCCCTCAACCGTGGGGTGGAGGAAAGCCTGAACCGCATAATCCCGGCACACCAGTATCGGGAAAGCCCCAACGTGCATGCCTTTGCCAAGACCCTGAAAACGTTCGAGACCTCGGCCAGCAACGGGGGGCGCAGCGGGCGCTTCTATTCGCTGCCCGCACTGGCGCGCCAGTTCCCTGGCATCAAACGGCTGCCGGTCAGCCTGCGCATCGTGCTGGAAAGCGTGCTGCGCAACTGCGACGGCAAGAAGGTGACGGCCGACCATGTGCGCCAGCTGGCCACCTGGCAACCGCAGGCCCCGCGCACGGAAGAGATCCCGTTCGTCGTGGCGCGCGTGGTGCTGCAGGATTTCACCGGCGTGCCGCTGTTGGCCGACCTGGCGGCCATGCGCAACGTCGCCGCCCGGCTGGGGCAGGACCCGGGCCGCATCGAGCCCCTGGTGCCGGTGGACCTGGTGGTGGACCACAGCGTGATGATCGACCACTTCGGCACGAAGAAGGCGCTGGACCTGAACATGAGGCTGGAATTCCAGCGCAATGAAGAGCGCTACCAGTTCATGAAGTGGGGCATGGGCGCCTTCAGTACCTTCGGCGTGGTGCCGCCGGGCTTCGGCATCGTGCACCAGGTGAACCTGGAATACCTGGCACGCGGCGTTCACAAGACGAAGCCGGCCGACCGCGACACCGCGCCGCTGTACTACCCCGACACCCTGGTGGGCACCGACAGCCACACCACGATGATCAACGGCATCGGCGTGGTGGGCTGGGGCGTGGGCGGCATCGAAGCCGAGGCCGCGATGCTGGGCCAGCCGGTCTACATGCTGACGCCCGACGTGGTGGGCTTCGAACTGACAGGCCGGCTGCGCGAAGGCGTCACCGCCACCGACCTGGTGCTCACCGTCACCGAGGTCCTGCGCCAGCACAAGGTGGTGGGCAAGTTCGTCGAATTCTGCGGCGAAGGCACGCGCACGCTGAGCCTGCCCGACCGCGCCACCATCGCCAACATGGCGCCTGAATACGGCGCCACGATGGGCTTCTTCCCGGTGGACGAAAAGACGATCGACTACTTCGAAGGCACCGGCCGCACCAAGGCCGAGATCGAAGCCTTCGAGGCCTACTTCCGCGCCCAGAAGCTCTTCGGCGTGCCGCGTGCGAAGGACATCGACTACAGCCAGCTCATCAGCCTGGACCTGGCCACTGTGGCCCCCAGCCTGGCCGGCCCCAAGCGCCCGCAGGACCGCATCGAACTGGGCCACGTGGGCGCGAAGTTCAGCGAACTCTTCAGCGCCGGCGCGGCCGCCAACGGCTTCAACCAGCCGGCCGAAAAGCTGGCCCAGCCCTTCAAGACGGCATCGGGGCTGGAGATCCGGAACGGCGACGTGCTGATCGCCGCCATCACCAGCTGCACCAACACCAGCAACCCCGGCGTGCTGCTGGCCGCCGGCCTGCTGGCGAAGAAGGCCGTGAAGGCCGGGCTGAAGGTGAAGCGGCATGTGAAGACATCGCTGGCCCCGGGCTCGCGCATCGTCACCGAATACCTGGAAAAGGCGGGTCTGCTGCCGTATCTGGAAGAACTGGGCTTCAACGTCGCGGCCTACGGCTGCACCACCTGCATTGGCAATGCCGGCGACCTGACGGCCGAGATCAACGACGTCATCACCCGCAACGACCTGGTCTGCGCGGCGGTGCTGTCGGGCAACCGCAATTTCGAAGCGCGCATCCACCCCAACCTGAAGGCCAACTTCCTGGCCAGCCCGCCGCTGGTGGTGGCCTACGCCATTGCCGGCAACGTCACGAAGGACCTGATGACGCAGCCCGTGGGCCGCGGCAAAGGCAAGGATGGCAAGCCGCGCGACATCTACCTGGGCGACATCTGGCCCACCAGCGACGAGATCGCCAAGCTGATGAAGTACGCGATGAACGGCCGCGCCTTTCGGAAGAACTACGAGAAGGTCGACAGCGACCCGGGCAAGCTGTGGGAGAAGATCAAGAACGTCGACACGGGCAGCGACAGCCGCGTCTATAGCTGGCCGGCCAGCACCTACATCGCCGAGCCGCCCTTCTTCAGCGACTTCGCGATGCAGCCCAAGACGCTGGTGGCGGGCGTGCACGGCGCGCGCGTGATGGGCCTGTTCGGCGACAGCATCACCACCGACCACATCAGTCCCGCCGGCAGCTTCAAGGACGGCACGCCCGCGGGCAAGTACCTGCTGCAACACGGCGTGCTGAAGGCCGACTTCAACAGCTACGGCGCGCGCCGCGGCAACCATGAAGTCATGATGCGCGGCACCTTCGCCAACGTGCGCATCAAGAACCTGATGCTGCCGGCGCTGGCCGACGGCAGCCGCGTGGAAGGCGGCTTCACGCTCTACCAGACGCCGGGTTCAGCGCCCGAACTGCTGCCCATCTACGACGCGGCGATGAAGTACATCGCCGCCGGCGTGCCCACCGTCGTCTTCGCGGGCGACGAATACGGCACCGGCAGCAGCCGCGACTGGGCCGCCAAGGGCACGGCCCTGCTGGGCATCCAGGCCGTGGTGGCGCGCAGCTTCGAACGCATCCACCGCAGCAACCTCATCGGCATGGGCGTGCTGCCGCTGCAGTTCATGCCCGGCGTGAGCTGGGAAAGCCTGGGCCTGAAGGGCGATGAAACCGTCGACGTGGAACTGGCCAGCGAGGTGAAACCGCTGTCGCAGGCCCGGCTGGTGATCCGGCGCGCCGACGGCAGCGTGCAGCACGAACCCGTGGTGCTGCGCATCGACACACCCATCGAGGTGGACTACTACAAGCACGGCGGCATCCTGCCCTTCGTGCTGCGGCAGCTGCTGGCCGCATGAAGTGGAGCCCCCAAGCTCTCTGGCGCTCGCTGCCAAGGCCAGTGGCCTTGGTCTTCGTCAGGCACAAACAGTCCACTGGACTGTTTGTGTCCGGGCTCAGCCCGCCCGAGGGGGCCGCCCGCCAACGGCCCGGCGAAGCCGGTTCCGTGTCGGGAAGCTTGGGGGTCTGACGTGACGCCGATGCTCTTGTCGCTGGTGCCGGATGCGCCGCTGCCTTGGCGCGCGCCGGCGGCAGTGCGCAACGACGTGCCGCGCGGCTACGGCGTACAGGAGCAGTGCCTGCCCTTCACCGCCGCCTGCGCGCTGGGGCTGCTGGTGCCCGCACCCTTCAGCTTCGGCCTGTGCGCGCAGGCTGATGTGCCGGCTGGCGGCCTGCCCTTTCTGCCGCCCGACGTGGCCCGGCCGCCAGGTGATGAGCGCGTGTTCTACGTCCACGACCACGCGCCCAGCCGCTTCTTCGGCAACGCCTTCGACGCCGACCCCCTGCCCTTCACCGACGCGCAGGGCCGGCGCATGGAACTGCGCCCGCAGCAGCCGGGCATCAGCTTCATGGACCGGCCTGACCAGACGCTGTTCTTCAAGCTGCACCTGCCCTGGGTGCTGCGCACGCCAGCCGGTGTGGACAGCCATTTCGGCCCGCCCATCAACCGCCAGGCGCCGCTGGACCTGCTGGTGGGCCTGGTGGAAACCGACTGGTATGCCCACCCGGTGAACCTGGTAGTGCGCCGGCCGGTGCAGGGGGCGCTGCATGTGCGCCGCGGCGACGTCATCGCCCAGGTGCACCTGGTGCAGCGCGACAGCCGGCGCGTCGACCCGCAGGTGGTCGACCGCGGCAGCCCGCTGGCCCAGCCGCTGTACGACGAACTGCGCCAGTGGTTTGCCGCCCACCAGGCCGACCGCAGCACCTACCGCCGCCAGGCCCGCAGCCAGCAAGGCCGGCTGGGCGACGCCGGCCTGCCCGAAGGGCCGGCTTGACCCCGCCCAGGCCACCGGCCCCGGCCCCGCTCGCCCAGCCCCCCCGGCACCTGCAGCCCGGCGACCTGCGTGCCGCCGCCCGGCTGGCCACCCAGGCGACGGCCGGGCTGGTGGACCTGGTGGAATCGATGCATGCGCGCATCGCGCTCACGGCCAGCCGGCCGGCGTCTGCGCTATCGGCCGAACGCCCCGAACGCACCCGCGGCATCACCGGCCTGGTCTACAAGACGGTGCGCGGCGTCACGCAGGTGGTGGGCGGCAGCGTCGACGCGCTGCTGGGCTGGCTGCAGCCGGTGGTGACAGACCCAGCCAGCGGCCTGGCCACACCTGAACGCGAAGCCATCCTGGCGGGCCTGAACGGCGTGCTGGGCGACCACCTGGCGGCCACCGGCAACCCGCTGGCCACCACGATGGCCCTGCGCAGCGGCGGCCTGGCGCTCACGCTGCAGGCCGATGCCCTGGCCGCGGCCTTGCCGGCAGCTGCTGCGCCCGGCGGCGGGCGCGTGCTGGTGCTGCTGCACGGGCTGTGCATGAACGACCTGCAGTGGCAACGCGCGGGGCACGACCATGGCGCCCTCCTGGCCCGTGAGGCCGGCTGGACGCCGCTGTACCTGCACTACAACAGCGGCCTTCACATCGCCAGCAACGGCCAGCTGCTGGCCCAGCTGCTGGCGCAGCTGGTGGCGGCATGGCCGCAGCCCATCACGCGGCTGGCCCTGCTGGGCCACAGCATGGGCGGGCTGGTGGCGCGCAGCGCCATCCATGCTGGGCAGCAGGCCGAAGGCTCAGCCGATGTCGCCCACCCCGCCGCGGGCAACTGGGCCACGCAGCTGACCGACCTGGTGTGCCTGGGCAGCCCGCACCACGGCGCGCCGCTGGAACGCGCGGGCCACGGCGTGGACCTGCTGCTGAACGCCACGCCCTACAGCGCCCCCTTTGCGCGCCTGGGGCAGCTGCGCAGCGCCGGCATCACCGACCTGCGCCACGGTCGCCTGCTGGCCAGCGACGGCGCCACCGCGGCACAACGCAGCCCCGTGCCCCTGCCGGCCGGCGTGCGCTGTTTCACCCTGGCAGCCAGCCTGGGGCAGGCCAGCGGCGCGCACCGGCACCGCATCACGCAGCGGCTGCTGGGCGACGGCCTGGTGCCCCTGCCCAGCGCGCTGGGCCAGCACGCCGACCCGCGCTTCGACCTGGGCTTTCCGCCCGACCGGCAATGGGTGGGCCACGGCATTGGCCACCTGGACTTGCTCAGCAGCCTGGAAGTGGCCGGCCAGCTGCGGCGCTGGCTGGGCTGAACCGCGCTGTTGGCGGGGCCACCCGACGCCGGCCACGATGATGCGGACGCGGCCTCAGCGCCCGCGCAGGAACAGCGCGTCCAGGTCCTTCAGCGCTACCTGGCGCCAGGTGGGCCGGCCGTGGTTGCAGGTGTCGGCGCGTTCGGTCACTTCCATTTCACGCAGCAGGGCGTTCATCTCTTCCAGCGTCAGCCGGCGGTTGGCGCGCACCGCGCCATGGCAGGCCATGCTGGCCAGGATGTCGTCGCGCGCGCGTTGCACGGCGCGGCTGGCGCCGCCGCTTTCGCGCTGCCCCAGTTCGGCCAGCACGGCGCGCGTGAGCTCGGCCACGTCGGCGTCGGGCAGGGCCGCCGGGCGGCTGCGCACGGCCAGGGTCTGGGCCGACAACGGCGCCACGTCCAGGCCCAGAGCCTGCAGGGCGTCGGATTCGGCTTCGGCCGTGGCCACCTCAGCGGCGGTGGCGGCAAAGCTGACGGGCAGCAGCAGCGGCTGCGCCGGCAGGCTGCCCGCGCCTTCACCGGGCCCCGCGGCAGCAGCGGCGGCCCGCTTCAGCCGTTCGTAAACGATGCGCTCGTGCGCCGCATGCATGTCCACCACCACCAGGCCCTGGGCGTTTTCGGCTAGCACGTAGACACCGGCCAGCTGGGCGATGGCCCGGCCCAGCGGCCATGCAGGTTCGGGCCCGGCAAGGGGCGGCGTTTCCGCGCGCAGCGCCGCCCAGGCCGCCAGCCCGCCTGTGCCTTGGGGTGTGCGCCAGGGGCCAGGGGCAGCGGGCCAGCGCGGCGCCGCTTCCTGGGCCAGCAGCGGGGCTTCGGCCAGCGGCAGTGCCGTCTGCCAGCCGCCAGCGCCCGGCCCGGGGACAGCAGCGGGGGCCTGCGCCGCGCCGGCGGCGGGCCAGGCGGGCGCGGCAGACGCCGGGCCAACCGCCAGGCCTGCCGCGCCTGAAGTGTCCTGAACGGTGGCCGTAGCCCCGACACCGCCAGTGTCTGCGCCATCACCCACCACGGCCGCCAGCGCCACGCGGCTGGGCGCGAGCGCGTCCTCGACCGCGTGCCGCAGCGCCTGGTGCACGGCGCGGCCGTCGCGAAAACGCACTTCGATCTTGGCCGGGTGCACGTTCACGTCCACCAGCTCGGGGGCGATGTCCAGGAACAGCGCATAGGCCGGCTGGCGGCTGCCGTGCAGCTGGTCTTCGAAGGCCGACCGGACGGCATGGGCCAGCAGCCGGTCACGCACATAGCGGCCGTTCACGAACAGGTACTGCAGGTCGGCACGCGCGCGCGCAGCCTCGGGCTGGCCGACCCGGCCTTCAATGCGCAAGGGCCCGCGTTCGACGCTCAATTCACGGCTGGCGGCGCTGAAGTCGGCGCCCAGCACGTCGGCGCGGCGCAGCGCAGGCGGCTGCACGCGCCACTGCGCCACCAGGCGGCCTTCGTGCCAGACGGCAAAGCCCACGTCGGGCCGGGCCAGGGCGTGCCGGCGCACGGCTTCCAGGCCATGCGCCAATTCGGTGGCGTCGGTCTTCAGGAATTTGCGCCGCGCCGGGGTGCTGAAGAACAGTTCCTGCACCTCCACCGTCGTGCCGACCGCGCGCGCAGCGGCCGTGATTTCGCCGCTGCGCGCGTGCAGCTTCCAGGCATGGGCGGCGTCGGCCGTGCGGCTGGTGATGGCCAGGTCAGAGACCGCACCGATGGCAGCGAGCGCTTCGCCGCGGAAACCCATGGTGGCCACCGATTCCAGGTCGGCCAGGCTGCCGATCTTGCTGGTGGCGTGGCGCTTCACGGCCAGCGGCAGGTCGTCGATGGCGATGCCGGCGCCGTCGTCTTCGACCACGATGCTGCGCACCCCGCCAGCGGCCAGCCGCACCGTGACCTGGGTGGCGCCGGCGTCCAGCGCGTTGTCGACCAGTTCGCGCACCGCTGCTGCAGGCCGGTCGACCACTTCACCGGCGGCGATCTGGCTGATCAGCTCGTCAGGCAGTTCGCGAATGCGGCGGGTTCCGCGGACCGGGTTCATCGTCTCATTCTAGAAGCCAGGCTTGGCCGGGGGTGCCTCAGCCCGGCTGCGTGAAATCGCAGCCGGGCCTTCGGCAGGCGCAGAACGCCTTCCGGCGTCCTGCGTCCGGCCTCAGCCCAGCTGCGTGAAATCGCAGCCGGGCCTTCGGCAGGCGCAGAACGCCTTCCGGCGTCCTGCGTCCGGCCTCAGGGTTCGCCGTTGTCGCGTGGCCAGGCCGGGCGCAGGCTGCCGCAGTCGGTGCCGGCGTGCTGGGCGAAATACTGCAGGCGCAGTACGCGCCCCAGGCTGGTGAGATCGTGGCTGCCCTCGAAGGCCGCGGCAGACAGGCGCCGGTAGGCAAAGTCCGCCACCTGGCGCGGGCTGCTGCCGGGGTCTTCAAAGCTGCCGCTGTAGGCCTGGCCATCGAAGACCAGCTCGGTGCCAGGCGGCAGGCGCCGCGGCAGCATCGGGCTGCGCGCGCGTTCCGCGCCGATGCAGATGCGATAGCGGCGCGACGAGGGTCTGGCCGCAGCAGCGCCGGCAAGTTCCGATGTCAGCAGCGACTGCACTTCCCAGGCGCCAGCCAGCACTGGCGCAGGCTGCGCGAACGCCACCGCTGGTGCCAGCGCTGCCACCAGCGCGCCTGCCGTTCCTGCTGCCCATCTGGCGCCCACCCGCCACCGACCCTTCGCTGCCAACTTCCCTGCCCCTGCCCTTCTGCCGTTCTGCTCTTCTGTCCTTCGGCCCGCTTGCTGTTCTGACCAGACCTCGCTTGCCCGGCCCGTCCAGCCCTGCCGGGACGCGAATTCTGGCAAAGGCAGCCCCATGGCCGGCCCGCCCGAAGCATGGGTCTGCGCGCTCGACAAGCTTTCCGGCGGCTTGCCAAGCACCCGATTCAAGCGGTGAGCCAAACCAGAAGCTGGCTAGGCAGGCGCAGGACCTTGCCGGATCACCGCGCTGACCTTCGTGCAAGGGCCGAACGTCAACAACAGCGCGCTGCTGAACGGCCAGGGCAACCTCGGCGCCTTCACGGCCCCGCTGGGCGGCACCGGCACGACGATGTACCTGGCCAATTCGCTGTCTTCGGCCGGTCTCTACGGCTTCGCCTACGGCAATGCCGGCGGCCTGGCCATCAACATGAGTGCTGTGACCTCGTTCAACAGCGGCATCGGCCGGCTGGACACCATCGCCCACGAACTGGGCCACAACCTGGGCCTGTACTTCGGCCCCGGTGCATCAGGCGGGCATGACAACAGCAACCCGAACTTCCTGATGGCCAGCGGCGGCATCCGCAACGTGCCCACCAGCCTGGCGCAAATCTGCCCCGACCCGTCGCCCAACACCTGCCGCAGCCTGCTGTCGGCCGACCACATTGCCACCGCGCGCGCCAGCAGCCTGCTGGTGCCGATCCCCGAGCCCGGCACCTGGGCCCTGATGGCCCTGGGTGGCGTGCTGGTGGGCGCAGCAGTGCGCCGCCAGCGCCACTGAACCGGCGCGCGCTGCGCCAGCATCTGTGCACCACCGTGCAATCAGCGGCACAGGTGCTGCCCGCAGGCGCTGGCTGCAGGCTCTGGCCGGGCTGGCCTGCGGGCAGGCAGCAGCCAACCCGCCCGCAAGACTGGCAGCGGTGACAGGGCCCACGGCAGCCACGGTGGTGTCCGACAGCATCGACCTGCCGCCAGTGCGGCGCGAATTCTGGTCGCCTGACCGGCAGTTCCTGCTGGTGGTGGAAAGCGCCGACGACTGGCGCACGCTGTACCCGCGCGCCAGCCTGCTGGACGCGCGCAGCGCCCAGCGGCCACCGCTGTGGTCGCGCCTGCTGCAGCAGCAATTCGGCCCGCGCGCGGCGCTGGTGTCGGCGCAGGGCCAGGTGCTGCTGGTGGATGAGTGGATCAACGTGACGTCGCGCTGGGCCCTGATGTTGCTAGACGCGCGCGACCGCGTGGTGGCCAGCTACGACCACGACGCCGTGGTCGCAGCGCTGGGTGTGCCGGCAGAACGCGTCATGCAGCAGGCCCGCATGGGCCCCTGGCTGGCCGCGGCTCCCGTGCTGGCGGCCGATGGCCGGTCGGCACGCATCCCGGCCGGCGGCCGCACGCTGGTGGTGTCGATGGCCACCGGCCAGCTGACGTCGCAGGCCTGAGCCGAGCGGGGGCGGCTTCGCCAGCGCCGTCGCGACATGACGCGCTGGCGCGTCAGTGACCTGGCGATCCATCGATCTGGAGCCCTGGCGCGGGTGTCGATTTCTGCCGCGCAAACCCCTAGCGCACCACACCCACGCTCGTAGCGGTGATCGACCCAGGCCGGTAGCTCAGGTAATCGCGTTCCACTGCCTGCACCTGCAGCACGGCGCCCGTGTGCCTGGCATTCAGCTTCGTGCCGCTCCAGTTCAACGTGCACTGGCCGGTGCTGCTGGTCTTGCAACTCAGCGTCTTGAGATCGACCACGCTGGCCCCAGCATGCACCCGCACCTGGGTCTGCACGATGGCCCCGACCACTGGCGCACCCTGCTCGGTGGCCACCTTGGCCTGGAACTGCGGCGCCCATTCAACGGCCGTGGGCCGGCTGCGCAGCATCGTGCCGGTCAGTGCCGTGAGCACGGCCTGCGGCGCCTCGGGCCTTGCCAGCTGGGCCTGGCGGGTACCGCCGCCCACATCGGCCAGGCCCGTGGCTCTGACGCCCGTGATGGCAAAGCCCAGGGTGGGCACCGTGGCCCACTTCACGACCGTGCTGGTGAAGCTGCACAGGCCGGCGGCCGTGGTGGTGCAGCTCAGGTTCTGGGTGCTGTTCGAATAGCGAGCCGTCAGCTGGGCGCCGGCCACCGGCTGGCCGTTGTCCTTCACCAGCTGCACTTCGGTGCTGGCGCGCCAGCTGCCCACCGAAGGCACGCTGCCGACCATGCGGATGGCCGCCACGGCCACGGTTGGCGCGGCAGGCGGGGCTGGCGGCACACCAGCGTCCTGGCCGGCGAACAGCAGGCCACGCGGGCTGTTCGCCGGCGCCCCGCTGACGGCGTTCGGCGTGGCCTGAGCCAGCAGCTGCTGGCGCAGCTGGGCTGGGGCCATCGCCGGGCTGGCCTGCAGCAGCAGGGCCGCAGCGCCCGCAGCATGCGGCGCGGCCATCGAGGTGCCGTTCATCGCCACCGTGGCCGTGGCCGACGTGCGGCTGGCTGACACGATGCCCGTGCCCGGCGCCCACAGCGCCACACAGCTGCCCCAGTTCGAAAAGCTGGCCTTGGCGTCGGCCGTGTCGCTGGCAGCGACCGTCACCAGGCCGGCGGCGCGCCCTGGCGACTGCGAGCAGGCGTCGACATTGCTGTTGCCCGCCGCGGCCACTACGGTCACGCCGGCGCCGACCAGGCGCTGTGCTGCCGCGTCCAGGGTGGCCGAAGCACCGCCACCCAGGCTCATGTTCACCACCGCCGGGCGGGCGCCATTGGCAGCCACCCAGTCCAGCCCGGCCAGTACCGAACTGCCCGAGCTGCTGCCGCTGCAGTCCATCACCCGCACCGGCACCAGGCGGGCGCCAGGGGCCACGCCCAGGCTGGCGCCACCCGCTGTACCGGCCACGTGGGTGCCGTGGCCATGGCAGTCGGCCGTGCCGCGGCCGTCGTTGATGGCCGTGTAGCCGGCCGCCAGGCGGCTGCCGAATTCGTTGTGCGGGCTGATGCCGGTGTCGAGCACGAAGATGTTCACGCCGCTGCCTGTCAGGGCCTGCCGGAAAGCACCGTCCAGCGGGCGCACCCGCTGGTCGATGCGGTCCAGGCCCCAGGCGCGCGGGTCGAGCGTGCGCACGCCGCCGCTGGCCTGGCCGACCGTGATCACGCGGTCGGGCTCGACAGCGTCGACTGCCGGGTTGCGCGCCAGTTCAGCCGCCACCGCGGCCGCCTGCTGCCAGGGCACCGACACCACAAAGGCTTCCACCGCATGTGAAAACTGCTGGCGCAGCACGGCATCAGTGGCCACCTGCACCACCGAACGTGCCAATACGGCCTGGGCGGCGCTGGCCACGGCCTGGGCCTTGGCCGCCAGCTGGCTGGCGCGCAGGGCGGCCACGTCGCCGGCCTCTCCCTGGCCGGGCGCGGCCAGCATGGCCAGGCGCCCGTTGCCAAACACCGCCGCCGGGTTCAGCTGCACGATCAGGCGCACGCTGCTGCCATCGCTGGCGGGGTCCAGCAACGCCTGTTCGGTGCGGATGGCGGCCTCATCGCCCGGCGCCCACAGCGTGAACTGGCGTTCAGGCATTTCTGTGCTGGTGTCGGTGGGTTCGGCCACTTCCGATTCCGACGTACCCCCGCCGCAGGCCGCCAGGGCCAGGCACAAGGCGGCGCAGGCCAGGGCCAGTGGACCGCGCTTTTGTGTGCGCATGCCGCCAGAAGGCTGGGGCGCAGGTGGTTGCAAACGCGAGGGCAAGCGCGACGGCAAACGCGACGGCAACGGATCAGCCGAAGAAGAACTGTGATGGGCGCTGGAATGCGCGTCTGGCTGGTGCATGGCGGGCTCGCGGGAACGACGTGTACGGGGCGTACGGGTTCAAGGGCGAGGGCCACGACCGACAACACAGGCAACCCGCCCCCCGGGCGGCCAGGGCAGGCCCTGGTGTGCTGGCAACCCCGCTACCCTGGCACTTGCGTGCTGTAGGCCGGTGGCTTTGCGTCCCTGCCTTTCGGCAGGTTTGCCCTCGTTCTGACTGGCGACCTTGCTGCCCGGCTAAAGCCCGAACAGCAACGTCTTGATACAGATTATCCAGCGACCGCCCGGCCTGCGCGCGTGGTGCCAGTCGAGCGATGCGATGTAGGGGCAAGAAGTCACACACAGCCGCGGCCAGCCTTGGCCGAGCCACGGCCGCCCGCGCACGCGTGCTACATGCTGCGCCGGTACTGCCCGCCCACTTCGAACAGCGCGTTCGTGATCTGCCCCAGGCTGCACACGCGCACGGCGTCCATCAGCACGGCAAAGACGTTGCCGTTGTCGATCACGGCCTGCTGCAGCCGCTGCAGCATCGCTGGCGCCTGGCCCGCATGCCG
>JAIXRN010000055.1 GCA_027485165.1 Rubrivivax sp. | reverse complement strand
GGGGGTGGGGGTGGGGGTGGGGGTGGGGGTGGATATGCGGGTGTCTTTCCGGGTGCACATCCCGGTGCACATCCGGGTGCAGATCCGGGTGCATCAGCGGCCGCGACTGGCCATTCAGCTGCGCCAGAGCCTGCGTGTGTGGCGCCGCCCTGGCCGCGGTGCGCTTGGCAGTCTGCGACCGCACCTGTGCCCACCACCAGGCCCAGGCCCGTTCGGTCATCCCTGCTGCTGTCGTGGCGCCAGCCGCCGCGGCCGTGCCCGTACCCGTGCCCGTGTACCAGGGCGTCGACGTTGCGTGCACGTGCAGCGGCCCCAAGGCCTGCCTTTGCGCCAGGCCCAGGCCCAGCCAGGGCAGGGCCAGCACCAGGCCCCAGGCCAGCCAATGCCTTGCCCATCTGACGGTTCTTGGCGTCACGCTGTGGTGTCCGTGGGTGGGCGGCTCTGTGGGGCGTCTCTGCGGCGTTTGCGTCGGCTCTGCATGGCGTCTATGCGGCGGACGCCCGGCTTCGCTGCTGCTTTTTACGGCTGCACGGCCGGCCTGGATTCAGCCGCCAGGCCGCGCCGCGCGTCGATCTCTGCCAGCGCCGCCAGCAGGCCCTGCGCCGCCGCCGGGTCGACCGCCGCCAGCTGCTGCGCCATGCGCTGCAGCGGGTCGAAGGCAGGGCGGAAGTCGGGGCTGGTCTGCAGCACCGCCAGCAGCGGCGCCTGCACCTGAGCCAGCATCTGGCGCGCGTCGGCGCTGGGGCGCACGGCGCGGCCGGCGTCGATGAAGCGGTCGCGCGCGGCCCAGTAGGCCGCCAGGCGCTGCGGCCAGGCGGTGTCGGCACCGGCGTCGACCGCGCTCCGCGGGTCGGTGCCGGCGTCGACCACGCTGCGCGGGTTGGCGCTGAAGTCGACCACGCTGCGCGGGTCGGTGGGCGCCTTCGCCAGGCCCTGCAACAGGGCTTGCAGGCGATCGGCCGGCAGGCCTTCGGGCACGTAGGTGATGCGCGGGGCCAGGTAGGCCACGCGAGGCTGGTCGTCGGTGTTCAGCGGCGCGCCGGCCGACCACTGCGCCAGCGCCTGCGGGCCGGCCACGATGCTGCCCAGCACGGCGAATTCGTCGCCCAGGCCGTAGTCGTGCAAGGGCTGCGCACGGTAGCTGGCCTGGCGCGCGCGCAGCGCTGCGGCGCTGAAGCGCGGGGCGGCCGTGCTGGCAGACCTGCCGCCAGACGCGATGGCGGGTGCGACAGCAGGTGCGACGGCAGGTGCGACGGCGGCCTGCCCCACCAGGCCCAGCACCGGCGTCTGCAGGCTGTGCGTGGCCAGCACGGCCACCGCCCCGGGGTAGACGGCCAGGAAGGACTGCACCACGCTGCGCAGGCTGTTCAGGTCGATCTGGTGCAGCGGCAGCCACTGGCAGAACAGCCCGCCCGGCTGCAACCGCGCCTGCACGGCGCGGAAGTGTTCGACCGTGTACAGCAGGGCCGAGCCGCTGCGCGCCGGGTGGAAGTTGTCGCTGACGACGATGTCGTAAGCAGGCCCTGGCGCGCGGGCGAAACGCCGCGCGTCGGCCGCCACCACGCGCGGGCGCGCTTCGCCGGGGCTGCGGAACAGTTCTGCGGCAGCGATGACCTCGGGCAGCAGTTCGGCAGCGTCCACCTGCAGCGCGGGGTCTGCCGCAGCGGCGCCAGCTGTTACGCCGGTGCCCAGCCCCAGGAACAGCACGCGCTGCGGCGCCGGGTGCAGCAGCAGGGGCAGCAGGGCCTGGCGCGCGTCGGCCAGCCGCGTGGCACTGCTGCCTTCCTGCTGCCGGTTGTTGATGTGCAAGCGGGCCACGCCGTCGGCGTCGGCCACCACGCTGACCGCTGCCAGCGCGCCTTCTTCATAGCGCAGCAGCTGGCCACCCGGCGCCAGTGAAACGAAGGCCAGCGGCGGCGCCAGGGCGGCCAGCCCGATGGCGGCCGCGCCAGCGCCAGCCGCCACCGCCGACACGGCAAGCGATGGGCCAGCCTGTGAGCCGCCGACACCCTGGCCCTGGCCAGCCTGCCGAACGCGCGCCAGAAGGCCGGGCCCCAGCAGCAGCAGCAGGTAGCCCGCCACCACGGCCAGTAGGGCGCCCTTGCTGCCCAGCGCCGGCACCAGCAGCAGGCCCAGCGCGGGCGGCGCGGCGGCTGCGCCCAGGGTGTTGGCCGCCAGCGTCTGGCCCAGCGCCACACCGGCCTGGCGGGCCTGCGTGGCCAGGTGGCTGAAGAGCGCGCCCATCGCCACGGTGGGCAGGGCGAAGGCCAGCAATGCGGGCAAGGCTTCAGCGACCAGCGCCCAGGCCAGTGTGGCAGCGGCATCGGGGCCGCGCCAGGCGGTGGCGGTGTCGCGCAAGGCCTCGGCCGCCCACAGGCTGGCGGTGCCCGTCAGGCAGGCCCAGGCCACCGCGGCCACCAGCGCGTGGCGCAGCGCCGTGCCGGGCGCTGCCGGGGCCAGCCGGGCATACAAGGCTGCGCCCGCGGCCGTGCCCAGCAGGTAGATGGCCAGCAGGGTGGCAAAGGTGTAGACGGTGTTCTCGGTCACCTGGCTGAGCACGCGCACCACCAGCAGTTCGTAGCCGATGCCCAGAAAGCCCGTGGCGGCCAGCAGCCGCCAGCCCGGGGCAGCAGGCAGCACCTGGCCCTGGCCCGGCGGCGCTGACGTCGAGGGTGTGGCTGACCTCACGGGCTGCGATGTCGGCGTTGGCGTTGGCGTTGGCGTTGGCGTTGGCTTTGACGTTGGCGGCCATGGCGGCGATGACGGCATCGGCAGGCCTGCCGGCGTGCGCGCCGCCAGCGCCCAGGCCAGCGCCGCACACAGCAAGTTCAGCACCGCGCAGCCCGCGGCCGTGCGCGCCAGGCCGTACTGCGGCACCAGCCAGAAGGCGGTGGCCAGCACACCCAGCACGGCGCCTGCGGTGTTGCTGGCGTACAGCGCCGCAATAGGCGACCGTGCCGCCGGTCTATCGGCAACGCCGGGAACGTCGGCCACTTCGGCAGCCCCGCCGGCCAGCCCGCGCGACAGGGCTGCGGCCATGGCCGGCAGCGTGGCGCCCATCGCCGCGGTGGCCGGCAGCAGCAGCAGGAAGCAGCCTGCGAAGGCCAGGCCGGCGTGCCACAGCGGCGCGGGTTCGGCGCCGATCAGGCGCAGCAACACGTCGCTCAGCGGCGGCATGGCCAGCGCCAGCACGCCGCTCCACACGGCGATGGCCACTTCACAGGCGGCATAGCCCTGCGCTGGCCGCGCGCTGGCTTCGATGCGCCGCCCCAAGGTCCAGGCGCCCAGGGCCAGGCCGCCGAAAAAGGCCGTGACGACCGCAAAGACCGCCGCCGCTTCATGCCCCAGCCACAGCGCAGCCTGCTGCGTCCAGACGATCTGGTAGCCCAGCCCGGCAAAGCCGGAAGCCACCATCAGCGCCAGCAGTGCGGGCCGGCGCCAGGGCACGGCCGTCCTAGCCACTGAAACGGATGGCGTAGCCCCAGGAATCCAGCCGGGTGGGGATGGCGTTGAAGGCCAGGGTGATGCGCCGCGCGCCCGGGTTGGGCGGCACGGCGTGCATCAGGTAGCTGGGAAACAGCACCATGTCGCCCGGGTCGGGGCGGGGGCTGACCCACTTGTCGGCGCTGTAGGGTGTGGGCTGGGTCTTGCCGTGGTCGTTGCGGAAGGCGAAGTCGGTGCCCCCGGGCGACTTCATGAACACGGTCTGCGAATCAGGGTGCGTGGGCGTGAGGTAGACCACGCCTGAAATGAAACTGTTGGCGTGGTTGTGCATGGCCTGGCGGCCGCCTTCGTCCAGCAGGTTGACCCACATTTCCTTCACCGACCAGCCCAGACTTTCGCCGAACATCAGTTCACCCATGGCCACCAGCTTGGGCGTGATGAACTGCGCCGCTTGCCCGAACAAGGGACTCTCAGACGGGCTGAGCATGCGCGTGTGCGACAGGTTGGGCGACGCGTTGTTCTCGCGGTCGGCCTGGGCACCGAAGTGCGCCACCAGGCCAGCGACCAGCGGCAACGGCAACACGCCCTTGGCGCGCAGCAAGGGCGTGGGAAACAGGTCGAAGACTTCGTGGCTCATCGCGGCATTGTCTGGCCCCGCCGCGCCCGCTGCAGCAGGCACTGCCTGCTGGAGGCGTGCTGCAGCAGGCCCTGCCCGCTGCGTGCGTGCTGCAGGGGTCAGTGCGACTGCCGACGACGGGCCAGCAGGCCCACGGCCAGCAGGCCCGCGGCCAGCAGGCCGTAGGTGCCGGGTTCAGGCACGGCCGACAGCACGACGTTGTCGGCGGTGATGAAGCGCTCGTTGTTCAGCGAAGCCACGCTGATGGTGGCAAAGCGCAGCGGCACATCAGAAATGAAGCCCGAGAAGGTGGTCGAAGACGCGTTCACGGCGCGGGTCAGGCTCAGGCCGTTGATGTCGGTCACCGTGATCGTCACGTTCGGTGCGGGGTTGGTCCCGCCGTTGGCGCCAACAGCTTCGCCCAGGAGGTTGGACAGGAAGAAATTGCCGCCGAAGCCCAGCACGTTGGACGACAGCAGGCTGATGACCAGGGAATCGGCAAACCAGGTGGTCGACAAACCGATGTTGCCGGCCAGCGGCGCGACGAACAGACCGGACTCGACCGGATCGGTGAAGCTGGTGGCCGCGGTGTAGCGGAAGGGCCCGGCGTTACGGGTGATGGCCAGATCAGGCAGGATGCTGTTGATCGTGAGGTCGGTGAAGCGGTCGGTGCTGCCGCCCACGAAGACCGGGTTGGTGGCGGTGCTCGTGAAGGTGATGGCAGCGCTGGCAGCGCCGGCGACGGAGATCAGGGCGATGCCCAGGACGGATTGCAGGGCAGTGGCGCTTGGTTTCATAAAAGGTCCTCGGGTGGCAGGGTTTTGAGCGGACTATGCGCACCGTTTGTGACGAAGCTGCGTCGCCCCGCGCCCGCTGCCAGGGGCTCACCCCCCGATCCATGGGGTGCGGGCCAGGGCGACGGAACTGACCTGGGTTCTGTCACGAGATCGTCAATCGCGCTGCCTAGAGTCGATCAACCCCACCGATTACCCCAGGAGCAGCATGCCCATGTCCCAGCCCTTCACCAAACACCCCGTCGCGCTGGCCGCGATGGCCGCGGTCGCCACCGCCGTCGTTGCCGCCGCTGCCAGCAGCGCCGTGGCGCAAACCGCTGCGACCGGCAAGTACGTCGCCGGCGACTTCCACAACCACACCACCTGTTCCGACGGCTCGCTGTCGATGCAGAAGCTGGTGAAGAAGTCGACCGCCACCTGGGGTCTGGACTGGTTCGTGCAAGCCGGCCACGGCGGCACCGGCAACCGCAACTGCACCCTGACCGAAGACGCCAGCCTGGCCACGCCCGGCTACCCGTTCAACAACCAGGGCCCGACGACCACCTGGGCGAACAGCAACCCGCCCGTGACCCCCCTGGGCAACCCCGGCGGCACCAACATGTGGCGCTGGCAGGCTCTGCAGTCGTTCCAGTACCCGATCCTCGAGAACCTGGCATCGAACAAGAACCTGCCGCTGTTCCTGGGGCTGGAGTCGGTTGCCGAAGGCCATGAGCACACCTCGGTGGCCGTGATCGCCGGGCAGATGCCCGCGTCGATCTACGGCACGCAGATCGCCGGCCCCAGCACCATCCTGGGCAACGCCAACGCGATGGCGCAGTGGACCTACTGCTTCGACCGCGGCAACGGCCCGGACGTGAGCCGCGGCGTTTCGAACCAGTGGACCTGCGACGTGCCGGGCAGCACCATCTCGACGGCTGCCACGGCCTTCTGGAGCGCCCCTGGCCAGAAGCTGATCCCCTCTCTGGTCAGCGGTTCCGCTGGCCTGGGTGAGCGTGGTCACATCAAGACCACCGAAGCGGTGCGCTGGATGCAGGCCAACCACCCGAACGGCAGCTACTACGTGCCGGCCCACCTGGAACGCGCCGGCCCGTTCAACCCGAACGGCAACAACGGCTTCAACGTCGAACACCTGCGCAACTTCAACAATGCCGGCCCGAACGTGGCCTTCGGCATGGAAACCCAGCCTGGCCACGGCGCCTCGTCCGACCGCGGTGAATACCTGCCGCGCCGCCAGACCATCAACGGCGTCGTCACCGATTCCGTCGGCGGCACCACCTACGGCGGTACTGGCGTTTACGGCGCCGTCATCGGCGGCGTGTGGGACGCCCTGTTGGGCGAAGGCCGTAATTTCTGGTTCTTCGCCAGTTCCGACTGGCACAACCGCGGCCTGTTCGGCCCGGATGACACCCGCACCACGCAAGACTTCGAGCCGGGCGAATACCAGAGGAACTACACCCTGGTGAAGAACGGCAGCGACCGGCTGAACCCGCAATACATCGTTGACGGCCTGCGCAGCGGCAATACCTTCGTCGACAGCGGCCAGTTGATCGACCGCCTGGCCTTCGTCGCCTGCACGGGCCTGTCGGCCGCCCAGGTGCAGGCCCTGGCCGTGGCAGCTGCCAACAACAGCTCGGCGCCCAGTGCCGCCGGCTGCGCGACCATGGGCGAACGCCTGAACGTGGCGCCCGGCACCGCCGTGACGATCGCGATCGTGGTACGCGACCCCGCAGGCCCCAGCAATTCGCCGTACACCTTCCCGAACCCGTCGTTGCGCCAGGTCGGCATCACCCAGCCGCTGAACCTGCCGGTGCTGGACCACATCGACCTGATCGGTGGCCTGGTCACGGGCCGCAAGACCCCGGGTGCCCCGGACTACGCCGGTGCCTGGCCCATCAACACCGACTGGCTGCGGCTGGACGGCACGACGGCCACGATCAACGACGTGTTCCAGGCCCCGGACCCGCGTGCCGGCCAGCCCGTGGTGCCGCCTGCCGCCAAGAACACGACGGCAGCCATCCGCGCGGTGTTCAACACCAACAACTGGACGCCCGTCACGGTGGGCAACGCCCCCGCGGCGGCCATGACGTACACGACGACGGTCACGCAGTCGCAGTACTTCCGGCTGCGCGGCACCAACCTGCCGGCTTCGGTGCCCTTCGAGACCGACGCCAGCGGCAACCCGCTGTCGGACCTGTACACGAACGCCAGCGACGAAAGCAAGCTGCGCATTCCGTGCAATACGGTCGGCACCGTGGTGCCCCCGGTCGGCGGGCGCAAGCCGTACACGGGCAACAGCATCAATGGCTGCCCGACCCACCTGCCGGTGGTCAATGGCGTGAAGTACTCGTCGTACGACGTGGCGGCCTGGGCTGACCTTTGGTTCTACAGCAACCCGATCTATGTTCAGGTCGCTACCAGCCCCTCGCGCGGCCAGCGCATTGCGCAGGCCAAGTGATCGGCACCCGATGACCCGGCAAGATTGAAGCCACGGCCCAAGGGTCGTCAAGCGCCGCGCGGCCTGCGCGGCGCTTTTTCCGTTTCATCCCGGCGCCTTCGGGCGCCCGCCCGTCTTCTTCGAGGTCAAGCATGAACGCTTCCAATGGACGCCGTCGCCTGCTGCAGGTCGGCCTGGGCAGCACACTGGCGCTGGCCGGGCTGCCGGCGCGGTCCTGCGAATTCTTTTCCAGCAACCTGCGCGTCACGCACCCCTGGACACGCGCCAGCGGCGACCACGACACCAGCGCAGTCGTTTCGATGCGCTTCGACCAGGTGCTGAAGGACGACCGCCTGATCGGCGTCGAAACCGCCATCGCCACCGGCGTCGAGATGGTCGAGCCGGGCGTGGACAGCGCCCGCCCCGGCGTCAGTTTCTTCATCCCCGAAGGTCGCGAAACCGAGCTGTCGGAAGCCGGCACCTTCTTGCGCCTGACGGGCCTGCGCATGCCATTGGACGTGGGCCGCACCTACCCGATGCGCCTGCATTTCGAAACCGGCGGCACGCTGCGCGCCGACCTGAGCGTCGACTTCCTGCGTTTTCGTTGACTCGCGTCCACGCGTCCTGACGCGCGCCCACCAGGGCTGCACGCCCTGGCTTTCCTTTTCTGCTGTTCAATGATCAATCCTCTGTCCCGCACGCAATCGACCCCCAGCCTGCCGATGAACCCTTCGCGCTCTGTTCCCGCCTGGCTGCGCGAGCCGCTGCTGCACTTTGCTGTGCTGGGCCTGTTGCTGTTCGCCGCCGACCACCTGATCAACGGTTCTGCCGACCAGGCCAAGACCATCGTCGTCGGCGCCGAGGTCGACCAGGAAGCGCGCGAAGTCTTCAAGGCCGCGCGCGGCCAGGACCCGACACCGGAACAACTGGCCGCGCTGCGTCAGGTCTGGCTGGACAACGAAGTGCTCTACCGCGAAGGCCTGGCGCTGCGCGTCAATGAAGGCGACTCGGCGATCCGCGAACGCGTCATCTTCAAGGCCCTGAACGTTGTCGAGACGGGTGTGCGGCTGCCCCCCTTCGACGAGAAGACCTTGCGCGACTGGTTCGAGTCCCGCCGCAGCAAGTACGACGAGCCCGTGCGCTACGACTTCCAGGAAGCCGTGCTGACGGGCGAGAACACCGAAGAAACCGTGCGCGCCTTTGTCGCCGAACTCAACGGCAGCAGCTCGGGCGACGCCAAGGCCGGCCTGCGCATCTTCAAGGGACGGCCGCATGCCAACCTGGTGCAGAGCTATGGCGAAGCCTTCGCACAGACGCTCGAGCAGCTGCCACCCGGCGAATGGCGCGCGCTGAAGACGCGCGAAGGCTGGCGGGCGATGCGGCTGGACGCCATCACCCCCGGCCGGGCGGCGTCGTTCGAAGACCTGCGCAGCGTGGTCCAGCAGGACTGGACCGACGAGACCATGGCCGCCCAGCGCACGGCAGCCGTGCGCGAGCTGGCCAAGAAGTACACGATCCGCTACGTTGCCGGGGGCCAGCCGTGACGACCCGCTGGCGCCGCGGGGCCCTGGGTGGGGCCGTGCGGCTGCGGTTCCTGCGGCAGCTGCGTTGGGGTGTGCTGCAGCTGTGCTGGGGCCTGCTGCTGGCTGTGCTGGGCCAGGCCGCTTTCGCGCACGAGCTCAGCATGGCCGAGCTGAACCTGCGCGAAGCCGCACGTGGCGACTTCGTCTTCACCTGGGCTGCGGGCGAAAAGTCGCAGCCCGCCGAGAGCCTGACCCCCGAGTGGCCCACGCACTGCCAGGCCGAAGCGAACCTGCTGCGCTGCGGCGCGCGCGGCCTGAGCGGCACGCTGACCATGAAGGGCGTGGGCGGCAAGTTCTCGGCCGTGATCGTGAAGATCCGCTGGGTCGACGGGCAGTCCAGCACCCACACGCTGTCGGGAGGCCAGCCGCGGGTGCGGCTGTTCGGCTCGGCCGACGACCAGCGCGGCGTGGGCGAAATTTCCTGGGCCTACATTGCGCTGGGCATCGACCACATCCTGACCGGCCTGGACCACCTGCTGTTCGTCATCGGCCTGCTCTTCCTGGTGGGCTTCCGGCGCCAGCTGGTGTGGACCATCACCGCCTTCACCGTCGCGCACAGCCTGACCCTGGGCCTGAGCGCCATGGGTTGGCTGGCACTGCGCTCGCCGCCGGTCGAAGCCACCATCGCGCTGTCCATCGTGCTGGTGGCCGCCGAAGCCTTGCACCGGCGCCAGACCCTGGCGCGGCGTTGGCCGGCCCTGGTGGCCTTCGGCTTCGGGCTCATCCATGGCCTGGGTTTTGCTGGTGCACTGAAGGAAATCGGCCTGCCCGAAGCCCACGTACCCCTGGCCCTGCTGACCTTCAACGTGGGCGTGGAGATCGGCCAGTTGCTGACGGTGTTTGCGGCCTGGGTGCTGTGGCGCGTGCTGGACAAGCTGCCGCGGCTGGACCAGGCGCGCACGGTGGCGCTGTACGCGATGGGGGCCGTGGCGGCCTATTGGTCCTGGCTGCGCGTGGCGGCTATCCTGGGCATCTGGGCCCGTTGACACACACTTCTTTCTTGCCATGAACGACAACACCAGCTCCACACTCCGCCGCCTGTTGGTCGTCAGCCTGCTGGCCCTGCTGGCCGCACCGGCCTGGGCCCACGGCGACCATGGCGACGGCGCGGCACTGGGCGGCGGCAGCTTCATGACCGGCTTCCTGCACCCCTTCACCGGCTGGGACCACGTCGCGGCGATGGTGGGCGTGGGCCTGTGGGGCGCCTTCCTGGGGCGGCCAGCCATCTGGGTGCTGCCCATCGTGTTCCCGCTGGTGATGGCCTTCGGCGGCTTCCTGGGGCTGACGGGTGTGCCAGTGCCCGGCATCGAGATCGGCATCGCGCTGTCTGCCATCGTGCTGGGCGTGATGGTGGCTGGCGCCGTGCGGCCGCCGCTGTGGGTGGCGGCGGTGCTGGTGGGCGCCTTCGCCATCTTCCACGGCCATGCCCACGGCACGGAACTGCCCGGCGCGGCCGACCCGCTGCTGTACAGCCTGGGCTTCGTACTGGCCACGGGCTTGATGCACGCGGGCGGCATCGCCTTCGGCGCACTGGCAGCCTGGCCCGCCGGGCGCTGGGCGGTGCGGGCTGGCGGCGGCGTGATCGGCTTGGCAGGCCTGAGCTTCCTGATCGCCGCCACCACTTGACACACCGTCTCTGGGCTGCAGCGCTGCTGCTGGCCCCGGCCTGCGTCTCGGCGCACAGCCCTGTGCCCGGGCTGGGCCGCTTCTACAGCGGCATGCTGCACCCCGTGCTGGCGCCGGCAGCGCTGATCGCGCTGGTGTCCCTGGGCCTGCTGCTGGGCCAGCGAGGGCTGGCCACCAGCCACCGCGCCGCCCTGGCCTTCGTCCTGATGCTGTGCCTGGGTCTGGTGGCGGGGTCGGAATGGCAGGGCAGCGGGCTGGCAGCCGACAGCACCCGCCTGGCCGACACCGCCTTGCTGCTGACGGCGCTGGCCGCCGCCGGCTGCGCACTGGCGGCACTGCCGTTGCCCCTGTGGGCACGGGCTGCGCTGGCAGGCTGCGTGGGCGCGGCAGCCGGCTTCGGGCTGGCCGACATGGCCGTCGGTGCCGAGCGCTGGGTGGTCGTAGCCGGCACCTGGCTGGGCGCAGCCCTGCTGGCGCTGGGTGTGGCCGCAGTGGCCGAACTGGCGCGGGCCGGCTGGCAGCACGTCGCGCTGCGCGTGCTGGCATCGTGGATGGCCGCCGCGGCCCTGCTGGTGCTGGGCCTGCAGTGGGCAGGGCCGCTGCCTGCGCGTGGGCAGGCACCGAAGAGCGCCACCTCATCGCCAGCCGGCCACCCCGTTGTCGAGCGGTGATACCTGAGGCTGGCAGGTCGCCAGCGGCGCCATCGGCGTGGGCACAGGATGGGCGCAAAGCAAAAAGCCACCCGGTTGGGTGGCTTCCGCTTCGCAGCTGACTCGTTGATCTAGCTGCTGTTTTATTGGTTGCGGGGGCAAGATTTGAACTTGCGACCTTTGGGTTATGAGCCCCATGAGGCACAACCAGACGGCGCGAGGTAGGTGCGAGTAGGACGCCGCGGCGCAGCGCCACAGGCCCAGACCTGTCGACAGTCGATACAGTCTTAAGGCTGTTATGATGCAAAACAGTCTATGATATGTGAAATGCATTCACATCCTGGAGGCTGTATGAGCGAGTACCCCCTGCGCACGGTCGAGCAGTTGTCCGTCCTGCTCCAAGCCTTCCGCAAGGAGTCGGGCCTGACCCAGAGGGAAGTCGCGCTGCGTCTGGGCGTCACCCAGCAGACCTACTCAACCTTGGAGCGCAATGCGGAAACCGTCGGTGTCGGCAGGCTCCTGAATTTGCTGGGCATCCTCGGCGTCGAACTGGTCCTGAGCAAGCCCGCAAGCATGGCTGATTCACCGACCGGCGAGACTCAGCCCGACGCGGGCGACAAGCCGACCTGGTGACCATCATGGAACGCCGCTCGACGCCCCGCTTGAACCGGGCCCGCCAGACTCTAGGACTGTGGATGAACGGGGCCTTCGTAGGCACCTGGAGCCTCGGGCTAAACGCGCCCGACACCCTGCAGTACGACCCCGAGTGGACGCGCTCGGAGCAGGGCCGCCCGTTGTCGCTGTCGCTGCCCTTCATCCCGGGCAACAGCCCCCACCGCGGCCCGCACGTGCGGGCCTGGTTCGAGAACCTGCTGCCTGACAGCAAGGACATCCGCGAGCGCATGGCGCGCCGCTACCGTGCGGGTTCCACCGACGCCTTCGACCTGCTGGCTGAAGCGGGCCGCGACTGTGCCGGCGCGCTACAGATCCTGCCAATCGGCACAGCATCGTCCGGCGTGGCACCACTGGAGGCGGATCCCCTGACCGAAGCTCAAGTGGCCGCGCTGCTGCGCGCCACGACCACGCCCCAGGTGCTGGGCCTCGCGGGCGAAGACGCCGACTTGCGCATCTCGATCGCCGGCGCCCAGGAGAAGACGGCGCTGCTCCAGATGGATGGCCAGTGGTACTTGCCGCGGGGCGCAACGCCCACCACGCACATCCTCAAGCTGCCGCTCGGCCTGATCGGGGGCATGAAGCTCGACATGCGCCATTCGGTCGAGAACGAATGGCTGTGTGCCCAGATCCTGGCCGCCTACGGGCTGCCCGTCGCCACCTGCGAGCCCCTCGTTGTCGAAGACATGAAGGTGCTGGCCGTCGAACGCTTCGACCGCGCCTGGTGGGTGGCGCCACAGGGGGACAAGCGCCTGGTGCGTCTGCCGCAGGAAGACCTGTGCCAGGCCAAGGGCCTTCCGCCGACGGCCAAGTACGAGGCCGATGGCGGACCCGGCATCGACGCGATCTTCCAGCTGCTGGAAGGCTCGATGACGCGGGAGCAAGACCGCCGGGTCTTCTTCCAGGCGCAGGTGCTGTTCTGGATGCTGTGCGCCACCGACGGCCATGCGAAGAACTTCAGCCTCTTCATCCGGCCTGGTGGGCGCTATCAGCTCACGCCGCTGTACGACGTGCTGTCGGCGTATCCGGTGCTGGGCGAGGGCCCATCGAAGATCTCGCCGCACAAGGCCAAGCTGGCCATGGCAGTGCGGACGAAGAACGCGCACTGGAAGATGAAGGACATCCTGCGCAGGCACTGGCTGGAGCTCGGCACGCGACACGGCGTCGTCACGGCGGATGGGCGCCCGGCACAGGCGGTCGTCGACGACCTCGTGGCGCGAACGCCCGAGGCGCTGGCCGTGGTGCGTGAGCGGTTGCCGCACGGCTTCCCGGCGGAAGTGGCGGACAGCATCCTAGGAGGTGTCCAAGGCGCCGCAGCGCGACTGGCTGAATTGGCCAAACCGTCGCCGTAGGCCCTCTGGCCGCTACAGCGCAGCCGTGTCGGCTTCGGCCTCCGGCCACAGCGCCGGGAAGTAGAAGCGCAAGGCATGCAACGGCAAACCGAACCGGACCTTGCCCTGCACCGTGTCGCTGCGCAACAGCCCGCGGCGCACCAGCCCCGAGACCAGGTTCACGGCCGTGCGGTCGCCCAGCCCGGTCATCCGCTTGAACTCGCCGCGCTCGATTTCCAGGCCAGTCACGAACAGGTAGTGAAGGGGGCGCAAAGCCTCCAGGCGCACGCCGCTCTTGACCGACTCCTGCTCGAAGCTCAGGCAGGCCGCGATGCGCTGCTCGATGGCGCCCAGGTTGAGCATCGAGCGCATGAACGCCACCTGGTCGATGCCAAGGTCCAAGCTGTCCTCGATCAGCTTCCATAGCGTGCTGGCACCCAACGCCGAGCTGCGCGCGCAGCCATTGCCGCAACAATCAGAGCCGCCAGTCCAGGCCATACAGCCCGTCGAGTGTGAGGCGACCTTTGTTCACCGCCAACCGGTGCGGCTGAGCTGGGCACAGTTGCTCGAACGCGTGCTCGCGATCGACCTTGAGCACTGCTGGCCTGCTACGGCGAGCCGATGATCATCGCGGTGATTTTGGAGCAGCCGGCGATTGAGAAGATCCTCACGCAGGTTGGTTTCCAGGCCCGTGGCACCGCCCCCCGCACCAGCCCGTGGCCATGCGCTGCAAGCGGCCTGGCGCCCTCCAACCCTGACCGTTCAGGCGACCCGCCATAGGGGCCACTGGAGTGGGCTGCGTCCGAGGGTTCACGCGGCCGCCGGAAGCAACTTGCCGCGGACGGACAACCAGCAAACGGCGCCCGAAAGAGACGATTTCGGCGGCGCCGTCAAAGCTCAACAGTTCTAAGCCACCTTCAGAAACCGACTCATACGCGTCGGGTACCGTGTTCGGGGGGCCATAGGGAAGGAGTATGGGAGTTTGAAAATCCTATCCCCACCCGCGCTGCTGCGTCACCTGCTCGCCTGACGCAGCCTCAGTCTCGCGACGGGAAGACGCCCTGCACGGCGATATAGCAGTTGACGACCACATAGGGCGGCATGTTGTTGACCGGCTGGTTACCGCCAGTCGAGCCGCTGGTCGTCGGCGCCATCGTCACGGTGCCCGGGCCGGGCGCGTAAAGCGTCGTGCGGCCCTTGGTGGCCGGCACACCGTTGGCCGGGGACACCTGGGTGGCGTCCGCGTTGCTGCCGAGTGGCGTCACGGAGTGGGTGTGCGGCGGCAGATTCGACGTGGTCAGGCTGACCGTTTCCGTACCAGACGATTCACCCAGCGTACGCGGCGTCAGGCCCGGGCCGTTGCCGACATGCATCGGGAAGCGGCCGCGCATGTCGGGCAGGCCGAAGGTGGTCTGGCCATTGCCGCCGTAAGTCGTGCCTATCAGCGCAAACAACGCAGAGTTTTGCGCGATAGACAGCAACTGCCCGTTCAACGGTGCCCATCCGCGCGGCGTGAAGTTATAGATCCCGCACATGATCTGGCCGAGGAAAGGGTCTGAGGCCTGCGCCGCGGCCGGCGCCTGCCAGCCGGCCAGTGTGAGGGCGGCCAGCGCGGCAAGGGCCGGGCGGCACCTGGTGCGAGTGATCGACATGGTGTAGTGCTCCAAGGGCGCAGGGGTGGGTCAAGGCTTGCGGCGGTACGCCTGGGCGCAGACGAGCGCCAGGCCGCCGAGCAACATCAACAGGGCCGCGGGCTCGGGGACTGCGCTCGTGATGTCGTCGACGTTGAAGGTGATCAAGGGGCCGGCCAGGCTGCTCAGCGTCACGGCGCTGAAGGTCACACCGGGTGTCGTCTCGAACAGGCCGAGGAAGAAGGCCGTGCTGCCGTCGCTGAGCACGCGATCGGGTGTCCCGCTGTTGCTCACCGAGCCGCTGCCATTGCTGAGCGTGAAGTCGCCAGCAAGCACGCCGCTGCCGGTGATCACGTAGAGCCCGACGGCATTGACCGAACGGTTGAGGTTGATGCCGAAGCCGTCGCCCACATAGAACGAAACGTCGCCGTTATTCAGGCCGAGGTAGCGGGTGCCGGAGGTGGTGGTGAAGAGGCTGCCGACCGTCATCGTGTAGCCGGGGATCGAGTAGCTGAAAGTCAGGCCGCCGGTGCCGGTGCCCGAGGCGAACAGCGTGCCGCTGGCCACGTTCTCGAAAGTCACGGTTTGCACCGCGACGCTGTTCGCCGTGGCAGCGGCGTAGGCGGCCTGCGTGGTGTAGCCGACCACGGCGGCCTGGCCCGACGCAGCCACAGCCAGCAGACCGGCGGCGCACAGCGCGAGAAATGGGATGCGATGAGGTGTCAAGGCCGAGCTTTCGTTGTGCGGCATAGCGCCTGTGTCAACCCAGATCGTACGCACCGCCACCCCACGCCGGTACACCTTACATCAGTGCCCCACGAACGCATGTCAAGCTCGCGGTGGCGGATCAGGGTCACGGCCCGTGGTGCGAAGCGCCGGGCCAGTTTTTCGACGAAGTACATCGAGAGGTGTTGGCCGCCGGTGCAGCCGATGGCCAACTGTTGAAGCCGGCGCCAGTTTGAACCATCTGGCGACCGGCAACCGAGCCAGAGCAGTCGCGTTGCACGCGGCGTCGGGCTTGAATTTCGTCGCGTTTCAGCAGGCCCACTGCAAGCGCGGCCCATGACCGAGGAGCGGCCGGAAGAGCGCAGCACTCAGGTTCTGATCATTGAAGCGAATCTTGATCAGAACGATTTCAGCCGTACCCGAGTTGGGGCTCGCCCAGGCACCGCAGATCCTCCAGAAGGTCTTCGCACCACTCCCAAGTCTCATCGACGTGTGGGGATTCGCTGGCTGCAACGTCACTGGATCGAGGGAAGTCGGGGCGTGCTGCTCTGCGATGACATGGGCCTGGGCAAGACCTTCCAAGCACTGGCGTTCTGCCGCTGGATCCGCGATCTGGTCGAGAGCGGGAAGGTCCAGCGGAGACCGATCTTGATCGTTGCCCCAGTGGGCTTGCTGAGGAACTGGGAAGCCGAGATCGAGGAGCACTTGCTCACGCCTGGCCTGGGTTCCCTTGTACGAGCCTATGGGGAGCACCTGCCTGGTCTTCGACGAGGGCGCCACGTTGACGGCACGGCGGGGCTAGACACGGCGGGCCTTGCGCGAGGAGATGTCGTGCTCGCCAACTACGAGGCAGTGTCTGACTACCAACTGAGCTTTGGAGCAGTTCCGTTCGTCGCAGCGATCCTCGACGAGGCACAGAAAATCAAATCGCCACAAGCGCGCATGACCAACGCAACGAAGGCGCTGAACGCTGACTTTGTAGTTGCCATGACGGGCACGCCCGTCGAGAACCGCCTAGCTGATCTCTGGTGCATTGCCGATGCGGTTCAGCCGGGTGCGCTTGCGGATCTCAAGGCGTTCAGCTCCAAGTACGAGGCGGCAGGCGCTGATGTTGGCGAACTGCGCGGGCTTGTGTGGCACGACGAAGACCAGAGCGAAGCGGCTCCACCCAAGATGCTGCTCAGGCGCCTCAAGACCGACAAGCTGGAAGGCTTGCCAAGGAAGCATGAGCATGTCATCTCAACGCCTATGCCGTCACGGCAGGCAGATGCGTACGGCCGTGCGCTGGCCATGAAGGAACTCTCGGGGCCGGAAGGCACGCTGGGGATGATCCACGCGTTGCGTCGGATTTCGTTGCACCCGCTCCTTCTTGAGGGTGGCGTCTGTAGCGAGGAGCTCCGTGTTGAGGGCTCGGCTCGGATGATGGCGACGCTGGAAGTGCTTGATCGAGTCGCTGAAGCGGGGGAAAAGGCGCTCGTCTTCTTGGAGTCACTGGACCTGCAGGACGCCGACCAACTACCGCTGCTGTTGAAGCGAAGGTACGGTCTTGCCAGACTGCCGATGGTGATCAACGGGCAAGTCGCTGCGGAGGCAAGGCAGGCCCGGGTCAACGACTTTCAGCGCGAGCGGGGCTTCGACGTCATGCTGCTGTCACCCAAGGCCGGTGGTGTCGGCTCGACGCTGACGGCGGCAAACCACTTGGTGCATCTCTCTCGGTGGTGGAACCCGGCCGTCGAGGACCAGTGCTCCGACCGCGTCTACCGAATCGGCCAAACCCGCCCCGTCCACATCTACTACCCGCTGGCCGTCCTGCCTGACGCCCAGGAGTACAGCTTCGACGTCCAGTTGCAGCAACTGATGGATCGCAAGCGCAAGCTCGCTCAGGACTTGCTCGCGACTCCTGCGTTCACTGCAGATGACTACAAGGCGCTGGTCGCAGGGACGCTGAGGGCGAAGGCGTGAAGGCGCGCTTCGGCGGGAGCCTGCTCTGGGCTCCGTGCAGTGCGACTTCCGGGCACATGACCCAACGGTCAACTTGGCCCAGGTCCGCAAACCGGTGGGCACGGCCTGGGCACAAAGTGGGCACAGGATGGGCACAAAGCAAAAAGCCACCCGGTTGGGCGGCTTCCGCTTCGCAGCTGACTCGCTGATCTAGCTGCTGTTTTCGTGGTTGCGGGGGCAAGATTTGAACTTGCGACCTTTGGGTTATGAGCCCAACGAGCTACCAGGCTGCTCCACCCCGCGACTGAGCCTCGCAGTATAGCCCATTTGCCCGTCGGTCCTGGACCGGCCGGTACTGGCGGCCCCAGGGGCTGGCCAAAACAACTGGTCAGGCCCGCCGCTGCGACTGACGGGCACTGCCATCAGCCGCCATTCAGCGCGGCGTAGACAGCCGCTTTCCATTCGAACCAGAACGGGTTCCAGAAGCCCATGTAGCGCTGCGTCATCAGCACCAGCAGCTGGCCCGTGGCGGGCGACAGCGCCCAGTGCGTAGCGGCCAGGCCGCCCCACTGCAGCTCGCCCACGGGCGTGTTCGGCTGCGCGTCGAAAGGCCTGCGCGTGACGGCGCCGGCCAGGCCGAAGCCCAGGTCTGGCCATGCGCAGGTCTGCGGGAAGCTGACGCACAGATCCGGCGGCAAATGGTCGCGCGCCATTTCGGCCAGCAAGGCGTCGCTCAGCGGGCCGCCCCGCCCTGGCAGCAGCCGCTGCAGCAGGCGCAGCATGTCGTCCTGCGTGGTGACCAGGCCGCTGGCGCCGCTTTCGCGCGGCACGCGCTGGTGGTGGGCTTGCGGCCAGGGTAGATGGTCCAGGCGCCGCAGGCCCGGTGCCATGGGGTCGACAGGGTCACCGCCGTACAGCACGGCCAGGCGCGGGGCCTGTTCGGGGTGCAGCACGTAGCCCGTGTCGACCATGCCCAGCGGGGCGAACAAGCGCTGCTGCAGGGCCTGTGCATAGGGCAGCCCGGTGACGACTTCCACCACGCGGGCCAGTACGTCTGGCGCCATCGAATATTCCCAGGCCGTGCCCGGCTGAAAGCGCAGCGGCAGGCTGGGCAGCCGCTCGGCGATACCTCGCGTGTCGCATTCGGGGCGGCGCAGCCCGCTGGCCACGTAGGCGTCGAACAGCAGGCTGCCGGGGTCGAACACGCCATGGCTCAGGCCAGCGGTGTGACTGAGCAGATGGCGCAGGCTGATGTCGCGGACCAGGGCTTCGGTGTCGTGCAGCGTGGTGGCGCCGGGCCGCAGCACCGGAGTGTGGGCGAAGCCGGGAATCCATTCGCGCACGGGTGCGTCCAGCGCCAGCCGGCCTTCGCCCACCAGCATCAGCGTCATCACGGCCGTGACGAGCTTGGTGTTTGAAAACGCGCGGTGAATGTGGTCGGGCCGCAGCAGCGTGCCGGCTTCCAGGTCGGCATGGCCGAGGCAGAAGCTGTCGACCACGCTGTGCCCGTCGAACACCAGGGTGGAAACGCCCGCCAGCCGGCCAGCGCCATGGTGACGGCGCAGGACTTCATGGGCAGCGTCGAAACGGGATTCGGCCATCGTGGGTGACTAGTCGTCGTCGCAGGGGTTGAAGAAGGTCTGCATCAGGTCGTCGACCAGGGCGCTGCGGGCCGTCAGCGTCAGGCTGACGCTGTGCCAGCCATCGGCTTCGTGGGTGACTTGCAGGTCGTGCTGCCAGTCGCCGCCTTCGTCCAGCGGGCCCTGCGTGTCGGGGTGGCGCTGGTGGCACCAGGCCAGCAACTGGTCCACTTCTGCCAGCACGGCGGGGTGCTGCGCTGCAGACGTGCTGGCGACGGCCTCCAGTACGGCCTGGTCGTCAGCGGCCAGTGCCAGGTCGGCCGTCAGGTAGCGCAGGCGGGGCATGCCTGCATTCTGGCTTGGGCCCGCGTCAGCAGCGGCCGGGTCAGACCCGCCGCGCCAGCACCACGGCGGCCTTTGACCCAGCGCCTACCAGGCCGCACCAGGCCCGCAGCAGCCCGCGAGGCGGGCTGGCCAGGCGGGCCTGGGCGTCGTCGCGGTGCGCGCATTCGTCGTCGCGGCAGCGTGCCAGCAAGGCACGCAGCGGCGCCGCCTGGCTGCGCTGGGCAGCGGGCAGCGCGTCGATGCGGTCCAGCTGGTCGCGGTAATGCTGGTCGACGAAGGTCTCGACGGCGGCGATCGTGGCGTGCACCGCGCGCGGGCCGGCCAGCGCTGGCAGGGCCCCGGTCAGGAAGCCTGCCACGCGCCAGGCGGGCAGCAGGCGGCTGCGCTGCGGCCAAGGCAGCAGCGGGGCGATGCTGTCCAAGTGGCCCTGCTCGGTGGCCAGGTGCTCGCGGGCCATGCTGCGCACGGCAGGGTCGCGCGACAGGGCCAGCAGGCCGCGGTAGATCCACACCGCGCCGGTTTCGCCGGCATGGTCGCTGCGCAGATCGGCCACCAGTTCAGTCGGCACGTGCAGGGCTGGCGGCTCGAAGGCAGCAGCGACGCGCTGCATGCCCGGTCGCAGGCGCAGGAAAGCGCGGTACGACAGCTCCATCATCGGCAGCACGCCCGGCAGCTGCGCCACCCGCGCCAGCCAGCGCCAGCCCGGCAGCACGGCCCACAGCGCAACGAAGCCGCGTGCACCGTCCACCAGCCGGCCGTCGGCTTGCTGCACATGGAAACGCGCCAGCAGCTGGGCCCGCGTTGTGCCTGGCGGCAGCGGGCTGGCAGCCGCGTGCACGTCGACGTACTGCACCGCCTGCAGCGCTGGCAGGTCGCGGTAGAGCGCGATTTCGCGCCGGCACAGCGGGCAGGCGCCGTCGTACAGCACGGTCAGGGGCGCAACGGCCGGGCACAGCGCATCGGCGGCGGGCGCAGCCGGGGTCACCCTTGGCGCGGCGGCGTCGCCGGCTGGGTCTGGGGTTCGGGTGGCGGGCAAAGGACTGTGCATGCGGACATCGTGCCAGCACCGGCTGGGCGCTGTGCAGCACGGGTCTTGCAGCGCCAGTGCAGCGCGGTCTGCAGGCGCCACGGACGTGAAAGCCTGTGGGCCATGACGCCGGGTATCGGCTGCCAGCGCGCACTGTTTCACCGTCTCGCCTGGCGGCCGGCAAGAGTTGGCGTTCGCACACCCGCGGCCGATGCCACACTGCGCCCATCCAGCCCGCCACCCCTGCAGCTGCCTGCCTGATTCATGCCGACCGAACCTTCCACCCTGGGCACGCAAGCGGTGCCCTTGCTGTATGGCGGCCCGCCAGGTGCCACCGAAGAAGCCCCGCTGGTGACGCCCAGCGAAGAGGAGATGGCGCGCCACCTGGCGGCGCAAATCGCCGCTGCTGCTGCCGCTGCCGAAGCCAGAACGCCTGCCCGCCAGGCGGCCCCGGCGGCACCACGACCTGGCCACCTGGTGCAGGCCGACCCATCGTCGGCAGACCGGCTGAATGCGGTGCCCATCACCGCCGAACGTGCTGCTGAACTGGCAGCCCTGAGCCCGGCCCTGCCCTCAGGCGCGGCCCGGCCTGCCGCAGCGCCGGCCAGCGAGCCACTGGTCTTGCCCGTTGTGCCTGCTGCCGGGCAGCGGCCGAAAGCGCCGGCAAGCCCGGTAGCGCCAGCCCAGCCGGCGGCCCCAGCCGAAGCCCCGCTGCGCCAGGTGGGCGCCTACCGGCTGCTGTCACGGGCCAACCGCGGCCGCGCCGCACCGGCCTACCGCGCCGAACACCTGCCCAGCGGGCAGCCTGTGCTGCTGCACTTCCTGCTGGCCGAAGGCAGCGACGACGAGGTCCTGCGCAACCGGCTGCAGGCCGGGGCACAGGCCGCTGCGGGCCTGGTGCACCCGGGCATCGTGCCGGTGCGCGAAGTGGGCGAATTCGAGCAACGCCCTTTCCTGGTCAGCGACCGCCCCGAAGCCCAAACCCTGGCGCAGCAGCTGGAAACGCAGCCCCGCCTGGCGGTGGCAGACGTCGTGACGATCGGACAGCAGCTGGCCCGGGCGCTGGCCCACGCCCACGACCAGGGTGTGGTGCACCGAGACATCCACGCGGGCAACGTGCTCCTGCTGCCCGATCGCAGCCTGAAGCTGGCCGGCTTCGGCGTCGTGCAGGCCAGCGCCGGTGCCGCGGCCCAAGCCCTGCCCCCCACCTGGCCTGAACAGGTGCGTGGTGAAGCTCTGGACAGCCGGTGCGACCAGTTCTCGGTCGGCGCCTTGCTGTACGAAATGCTGGCTGGCGAACGACCCTTTCGCGGCGATGCGCCCGCTGCACTGGCGCTGCGCATTGCCCAGGAAGACCCCACACCACTGGTCAAGTTGCGCCCCGATCTGCCGGCGCCGCTGCGGCGCGTGGTGGAACGCTGCCTGGCCAAGCAGCCTGCCCAGCGCTACGCGTCCGCGCATGACCTGGCGCAGGCCCTGCTGCGCGTGCAGGCCGAACTGGACGAAGCCGAACGTCTGCGCCAGCGGCCACGCCGGCTGCCGCTGCGCGGGCTGGCCGCTGGCGCGCTGGGGCTGGCAGCCGCCCTGGTGCTGGGGCTGGCCGCGCTGCTGCTGGCCCAAGGTCAGCAGCAAACTCTGCTGGCGCAGGCAGGCGAACAGGGCCGTGCGCTGGCCGCCGTCACCGCGGCCCAGCTGGCGGGGCATGTGCTGGCCGATGAATGGCCCAGCGTCGAAGCGCAGGTGCAGGAAGTCATGCGCACCGGCAAGGTCGGCAGCGTGCAGGTGCTGGACGCAATGGGTGCGGTGCGGGTGTCCAGCCCGGCCGGGCCGGCCGGGGCCGCCGGGGCACCAGGGACGACGGCGGCTACCCCGGCCGCTGCACCCGCCCCTGTGACGGGCCCGCTGCTGCGCTTCGAAGCGCCCGTGGTCTACCAGGGTAAGCCGCTGGGCCGGCTGGTGCTGGGCCTGGCAGAGGCGCCGCTGACGAAGGCGGCGCACCAGGCCTGGCTGCCACTGGCCGCGATGGCAGCCGCCGGCGTGCTGGGCGTGGTCCTGGCCGCCTACGGGCTGGCCAGCCTGGTGCTGCGCCCCATGCGCGCGGCCACAGCGGGCATGGCCGACATCGCCCAGGGCCGCCTGGAACACCGCCTGGGCAGCCACGGCCGCACGGCAGAGATCAGTGATCTGAACGAGGCCTTCGACACCATGGCGCAGGCACTGCAGCGCCGAGAGGCCGGGCGCGACACGTTGACTAGGAAATGACGATGTCGGGGATGAACGACCAGCCTCCCGGCTGGCGCAAGGGCTTGAATGTGGGCGCCTGCTTACTTGACGCGCTCCACGGGCATTGGGATGTGGTGTGCGATCGGGTCAAACCGCGATGGCTGAAGCGAGCAGGGTGGACCGGGGCCGAGGGACGGGGCCGGATGCCGGGTTTCAGTCTCGGCATGGGGCTGACCTTGGGGCTGACCGTGGGGCTGACCGTGGGGACCTTCGGGCTGACGGCATCCGCCTCGGCTCAGCCGCAAACCGCCGAACGGGCAGCCGCATCGGCGACGCAGCCTGCCCCGGCGCAGGCCGCGTCATCCAGCTCAGCCCTGGCCGCAGCCGGCCCGGTGCCCGCCGCCCGCCCGGGCGCGATGGCCCAGGTCATCGGCCGCAGCGACAGACTGTGGGTGGTGGTGCCCGCCCCTGGCGACACCCACTCCGCGCTGGCCGAGCGCTTTCTAGGCCGCACCGACCGGGCCTTCTGGCTCGCCGCGGGCGGGGCGGCCGCACCGACGCCCGGAGAGCCCCTGGTCGTGCCGCTGCGCCACCCGAACCCCACGGGTGTGCAGTCCGAAGGCTTGCAGGCGGTGCCGGTGTTGGCGTATCACCGCTTCGGCGCCGCGGGGTCGAAGATGGTGGTCACACCAGAGGCCTTCGACCAGCAGCTGCAAGCACTGGCCGAAGACGGTGTCAGCGTGCAGCGGCTGGCGGCCCTGCGCGGTTTCCTGTCGGGGCAGGAAGCGCTGCCGGCCAAGTCGGTGGTCATCACGGTTGACGATGGCCACGAATCCTTTTATCGGCTGGCATTCCCGTTGCTGCGCAAGCACGGCGTGCCGGTCACGCTGTTCGTGCCCAGCGACGCGGTGGGCACGCGCGAAACCCTGACCTGGGAGCAGCTGCAGGAAATGGTGGCAACGGGCCTGGTGGACGTGCAGGCCCATTCGAAAAGCGCGCGCAACCTGGTCGAGCGCGCACCGGGAGACAGCGACCTGGCTTACCGCCGCGGGCTGGAAGTGGAAGTGCAGGCGCCACGGAAGGCCATCGAACAGCGCCTGCCAGGCGTGACGGTGACGCATTTCGCCTTCCCGTTCGGCCAGGCCAATGCCAGCCTGCTGGACACCCTGCAGCGCAACGCCTTCGAACTGGGGCTGACGGGCCAGCCAGGCAGCAACGCCTTCTTCACCCATCCGTTTCAGCTGCAGCGCCATCTGGTGCTGGGCGATCAGGGCCTGGCCGACTTCAAGGCCAAGCTGCAATGGCTGCGGCCGCTGCCGAAAACGGTGACGCCATGATGATTCAGCCGCACGTGAAAGCAGGCAAAGCCCCAGGCCAGCCGGGGCAGAACGGCCAGGGTGGGGCGCTGTCTTGCCTGCCCCCCGTGCCGCATCATGGCCGCTGGGCGCACGGGGCTCGCCCGGCGCGCCTGCTTGTCATGGCTGGCCTGGCGAGCCTGCTGCTGGCCGGGTGCGCCGGCCTGGGCGGGCCGGCCCCAGGCGCAGCCGTGACGCCGCCCAGCGCCGAGGCCTTGGCGGCTGAGGCCCAGGCACGTCAGTTGGCCGGTTTCGTCGCCCGGCAGCGTCAGCTGGCCGAAGACGCCGAAGCCCGTGGCGAATGGGCGCGCGCTGCCTGGGCGTGGGAAGCCCTGCAGGCCTTGCGCCCCGAAGAGCCTGCAGCGGCGGCCCGGCTGCTGCGCGCGCGCCAGGCGGCTGATTCACTGTCCACGCTACGGGTACAGCAGGCCAGACTGGCGCTGCAGTTGAACGACCTGGACAGCGCGCGCGACCTGTTCCTGCGCGCGCTGGTGGCGCAGCCAGAACAGCCAGACGCTATCGAAGGCCTGCGCGCGCTGGAACGGGAACGCGTGCGCCAGCAGATGCAGGCACAAGCCGCGCGGGTTGCCCCGGCGCGCCAGGGGCGCCCGGTGCGCGCAGAACTGGAACACGCCAGCCTGCTGGCGATGCAAGGCGAGCTGGACGGCGCCATCGCCCTGCTGCTGCCCTTGGCCCAGGCCCGCCCGTCAGACGCCAGTGCCAGGCGCAGCCTGTCGGATCTGTACCTGCAACAAGCCGAGGCGCAATACCCGGTCGAACCTGCCAAGGCCCTGGCGACGCTGCAACTGAGCCTGCAGATGGACAGCCGCAATGTCCGAGCCAGCACACTGCAGCGCGAGTGGCGCAAAAGCTTGGCGCCATCAGCACGAGGGGGTGCCGGGCCTGGTGCATCCCAGGGCGCTGGCGCTCGGCCCGCAGCACCGGCCGGCCAGAAATAAACGGCCGTGAAAAAGGCTGCCCGCGGGCAGCCTTGTGTCGATCCGGCGTTCGCGGCACGCCCAGCAAAGTGCGCGTGCTCGGCGTAGCCTTACTCAGCGGCTTCTGTCGCTTCGGCAGCGTCAGCGGCCGGGGCCGGACGATCAACCAATTCAACGAAAGCCATCGGGGCGTTGTCGCCAACGCGGAAGCCCATCTTCAGGATACGGGTGTAGCCGCCGGGACGCGCCTGGTAGCGCGGGCCCAGTTCGTTGAAGAGCTTGCTGACGACGTCACGGTCGCGAGTGCGGTTGAAGGCCAGGCGGCGGTTGGCCAGGGTCGGCGTCTTGCCCAGGGTGATCAGCGGCTCGACGACGCTGCGCAGTTCCTTGGCCTTCGGCACGGTGGTCTTGATGGCTTCGTGCTTGATGAGCGAATTGCACATGTTCCTCAGCATCGCCAGGCGGTGCGAGGTGGTGCGGTTCAGTTTGCGGGGGCCGTTACGGTGGCGCATGGTGCTTGTGTCCTATCTCTGTTTGATGCCGGCCGCCGTACAAGGTACGGCCGGGTGCACGGTGACGCACTCTGAGATCGAGCGATTTCCGTCGCGAGGGCGTCGAGTCCGGCCGGAGCAGCGCAGCCGTACACCCGTACGGCGAGCAGCGCAGGGCCGGAATCGGCGGCCGCAGCAGGAAAGCGCCGATCTCAGCGTTTGTCCAGCCCTTGAGGGGGCCAGTTCTCCAGCCGCGCGCCGAGCGTGAGCCCGCGCGAAGCCAGAACTTCCTTGATTTCGTTCAGGCTCTTGCGGCCCAGGTTTGGCGTCTTCAGCAGCTCGGTTTCGGTGCGCTGGATCAGGTCGCCGATGTAGTAAATGTTTTCGGCCTTCAAGCAGTTGGCCGAACGCACCGTCAGTTCCAGCTCGTCCACCGGGCGCAGCAGGATGGGGTCGAACGGGGTGTTCTTCACCGGGGCCTGCTGAGGGAAAGCGCTGCCGCTGTCGCTGACGTCGATCTGGGCAAAGAAGGCCAGCTGCTCCACCAGGATGCGGGCGCTCTGGCGGATCGCTTCTTCCGGCGGGATGGCGCCGTTGGTTTCGATCTCCATCACCAGCTTGTCGAGGTCGGTACGCTGTTCGACGCGCGCGTTTTCCACCGAGTAACTGACGCGTCGGACGGGCGAGAACGAAGCGTCCAGCACGATGCGGCCAATGCTCTTCGTGGGCTCGTCGCCGAAGCGGCGCAGGTTGCCCGGCACGTAGCCGCGGCCCTTCTCGACCTTGATCTGCATGTCGAGCTTGCCGCCCTGCGCCAGGTGCGCAATCACGTGCTCGGGATTGATGATCTCAACGTCGTGTGGGGTCTGGATGTCAGCAGCGGTGACAGCGCCTTCGCCTTCCTTGCGCAGCACCAGGGTCACTTCGTCGCGGTTGTGCAGGCGGAAGACCACGCCCTTCAGGTTCAGCATGATGTGGACGACATCTTCCTGCACCCCGTCGATGGCCGAGTACTCGTGCAACACGCCAGCGATGGTGACTTCGGTCGGCGCGTAGCCCACCATCGACGACAGCAGCACGCGCCGCAAAGCGTTGCCGAGGGTGTGGCCGTAGCCGCGCTCGAAAGGCTCGAGCGTGGCTTTCGCCTTGTGGCCGCCAAGCGGCTCGACCTGGATGGCCTTGGGCTTCAGAAGTGTGGTTTGCATTGCGTCTTTATGTTCCTGTCAATACCCTCGGCTCGTTACACCGATAAGGCTGATGGACCGCGCCGGGCTGGGTGTAGCGGTTGGCGTCGCGCCCGGCGGGCGAAGCACAACAGAGCAGTGAAGCCAGGCGCTGGCCTTCATGCGGCCAGGGCCCGGGACTTCTGATTACCTTGAATACAGTTCGACGACCAGGGCTTCCTTGATCTCGGCCCCGAACTGGTCGCGGTCCGGCACTTTCTTGAAGGTGCCTTCCAGCTTGGTGGCGTCCACCTGCACCCAGTCAGCCAGGCCCAGGCTCTGGGCCAGCTTCAGCGCTTCGGTCACGCGCAGCTGAGTCTTCGACTTCTCGCGCAGCGCAACCACGTCGCCGGCCTTGACCGAATACGACGGGATGTTCACCACTTGCCCGTTCACCGTCAGCGCCTTGTGCGACACCAATTGGCGCGCTTCAGCGCGGGTGCTGCCGAACCCCATGCGGTAGACGACGTTGTCCAGGCGGCTTTCCAGGAGGCCCAGCAGGTTCGTGCCGGTGTTGCCCTTGCGGCGCTCGGCTTCGGCGAAGTAGCGCCGGAACTGGCGTTCCAACACGCCGTACATGCGCTTGACCTTCTGCTTTTCGCGCAGCTGCAGGCCGAAATCGGAGGTGCGCGAACCGCTGGTGCGGCCGTGCTGACCAGGCTTGCTGTCGAACTTGGCCTTGTCGGCGATCGGCCGGCGGGCACTCTTCAGAAAGAGGTCAGTGCCTTCACGGCGGGAGAGTTTGGCCTTGGGGCCGAGATAACGTGCCACGGTAGTGTCCTAGATGTGTGCTGACGCGGCAGACGGTCAAAGCCCTTGGGGTGATGACTGTCCCGCGCGAGTCCGGCGAAAGTTCTTGGATTCGCTCGGACGGTGGGCTTACAGCGGCAAGTGTTGCCGCCAGGAAAACAGCCGACGCGGCACCTACGGGTGCTGGCCGGCTTGCGGGAAAACCTACGAGTATAGCGGCCGCGCGGTTTTACCCGCTGCCCGCCAGTTTCGGGTGCTCAGATGCGGCGGCGCTTCTGGGGGCGGCAGCCGTTGTGCGGGATCGGCGTCACATCGCTGATCGAGTTGATGCGGATGCCCAACGACGCCAACGCACGCACGCTGGATTCGCGGCCAGGGCCTGGGCCCTTGATGCGGACGTCCAGATTCTTGATGCCCTGCTCCTGCGCCGCGCGACCAGCCGTTTCCGCCGCGACCTGGGCTGCGAACGGCGTGCTCTTGCGCGAGCCCTTGAAGCCCTGGCCACCACTGGATGCCCAGGCCAACGCGCCGCCCTGCCGGTCGGTGATGGTGATGATGGTGTTGTTGAACGAGGCGTGCACGTGAGCAATGCCGTCCGCGATGTTCTTGCGGACTTTCTTGCTCACGCGGCGCGCCGCGGTGTTGACAGGTGCTTTGGCCATGAATGACTCTCTTCAGAATTCGGGGTGTGCTGCGGCTTACTTCTTCAGCGCCGCGGCGCCCTTGCGCGGACCCTTGCGGGTGCGGGCGTTCGTGCGCGTGCGCTGGCCTCGCACGGGCAGGCCCCGGCGGTGGCGGAAGCCACGGTAGCAACCCAGGTCCATCAGGCGCTTGATGCTGATGGACAGTTCGCGACGCAGATCGCCTTCGATCGTCATGCGGCCGATCTCTTCGCGAATGCGCTCGAGGTCGACGTCGCTCAGGTCCTTGATCTTCTTGGAATACGGGATGCCGACCGTGTCGCAGATCTTCTGCGCGGTGGGGCGCCCGATGCCATAGATCGAGGTCAGACCGATCTCCGCGTGCTTGTGCGGAGGAATGTTGATGCCGGCGATACGTGCCATGTTCTTTCCTTAAATCTCAGCCTTGGCGCTGCTTGTGGCGCGGGTCGGTGCAGATCACGCGCACCACACCCTTGCGGCGGATGACCTTGCAGTTACGGCACATCTTCTTGACGGAAGCGGCGACTTTCATGATCTTCTCCTTGATCTCGGTAGCAACGTTATTTGGCCCGGAACACGATGCGTGCACGGGTCAAATCGTAGGGGGTCAGTTCAACGGTGACCTTGTCACCGGGAAGGATGCGGATGTAATGCATGCGCATCTTTCCCGAGATGTGGCCCAGCACCACATGGCCGTTTTCCAGCTTCACGCGGAATGTGGCGTTGGGCAGGTTCTCGAGAATCTCGCCCTGCATCTGGATGACATCGTCTTTGCTCATGGCGTGCTCAGGAAGTCTTGAAGTTGGCCTTCTTGAGCAGGCTTTCGTACTGCTGGCTCATCACGTAACTCTGGACCTGCGCCCAGAAGTCCATCGTCACGACGACGATAATCAGCAACGAGGTTCCACCAAAGTAAAACGGGACGTTGTACTTCAGCACCAGGAATTCGGGCAGCAGGCACACCGCGGTGATGTACACAGCGCCGGCCAGCGTCAGGCGGGAAAGGATGCGGTCGATGTGGCGGGCCGTCTGCTCACCCGGCCGAATGCCAGGGATGAAGGCGCCGCTCCTCTTCAGGTTGTCTGCCGTTTCGCGGCTGTTGAACACCAGGGCCGTGTAGAAGAAGCAGAAGAACACGATCATCGCTGCGTAGAGCAGCACGTAGATCGGCTGCCCGGGCGACAGCGCGCCAGCCAGGTCTTTCAACCAGCGCATGCCTTCGCCAGTGGCGAACCACCCCACCACCGTGGCGGGCAGCAAGATGATCGACGACGCGAAGATCGGCGGGATCACGCCGCTCATGTTCAGCTTCAGCGGCAGGTGCGACGACTGGCCACCGTAGACCTTGTTCCCCACCTGGCGCTTGGCGTAATTCACCAAGATCTTGCGCTGGCCGCGTTCTACAAACACCACCACGTAGGTGACGCCAATCACGACCGCGATGATGAACAGGCAAGCCACGATGCTCATCGCACCTGTACGGACCAGTTCAAACAACCCGCCGATGGCACTGGGCAGCCCCGCCACGATGCCGGAGAAAATGATGATCGAGATGCCATTACCCAGGCCGCGCTCGGTAATCTGCTCGCCCAGCCACATCAGGAACATGGTGCCCGCCACCAGGCTGACGACCGCCGTCATGCGGAACCCGAAGCCCGGTGCCGCTACCAGCCCTGCCTGCCCTTCCAGCGCCAGCGCGATGCCCAGGCTTTGGAAAATGGCCAGGCCCAGCGTGCCGTAGCGCGTGTACTGCGTGATCTTGCGCTTGCCCGACTCGCCTTCCTTCTTCAGAGCCTCGAGCGAAGGCACGACGTAGGTCATCAGCTGCATGATGATCGACGCACTGATGTACGGCATGATGCCCAGCGCCAACACCGAAAAGCGAGACAGGGCACCGCCGCTGAACATGTTCAGCATGCCCAGGATGCCGCCGCTCTGGCTGCCGAACAGCTGCTGCAACGTGGTCGGATCGATACCCGGCACGGGAATGTGCGTCCCGATCCGATACACCACCAGGGCCAGCAGCAAGAAAACAATCCGGCGACGCAGGTCGCCAAACTTCCCGCTCTTGGCCAGTTGGTTGGCAGATGTAGCCACGCTTAGATGATTCCTTCAGCCCGGTACAGTCAGGCCGCTGCCGGCGTGTCGACGCTGCCGCCGGCGGCTTCGATCGCCACCTTGGCACTGGCCGTCGCGCCGATACCCTTCAGCACCACGGCGCGCGACAGTTCGCCGGTCTTGATGACCTTGACGTGACGCACGAGTTCGCGCACCAGGCCAGCGGCCTTCAGCGTCAGCAGGTCGACTTCGGCCACGTCCAGCAGCTGCAGGTCACTCAAGGTGATCTCGCCGTTGTACTTTAGCTGGGCTGACTTGAAACCACGCTTCGGCAAGCGACGCTGCAGCGGCATCTGGCCGCCTTCGAAGCCCACCTTGTGGTAGCCACCGGCACGGCTTTTCTGGCCTTTGTGGCCACGACCGGCAGTCTTGCCCAGGCCTGAACCGATGCCGCGACCAACGCGGCGGCGCGCCTTCTTGCTGCCCTCGGCAGGCTTGATGGTGTTGATCAGCATCACAGTACCTTCACCAGGTAGTCGACCTTGTTGATCATGCCGCGCACGGCAGGGGTGTCTTCCAGGGTGCGCTCGCTGTTCAGCTTGCGCAGGCCCAGACCACGCACGGTGTCACGATGGCTCTGACGGGTGCCGGCCACGCTCTTCACGAGCTTGACGGTCAACGTCTTCTTGTCGGTGTTGTCGGACATGTCGGTTCTCCGGCGTGCGTTCAGTTGAAGAGGTCTTCGACCGACTTGCCGCGCTTGGCTGCCACTTCGGCGGGCGTGGTGGAGCGCTTCAGCGCGTCCAGGGTGGCACGCACCATGTTGTACGGGTTGCTCGAGCCCAGACTCTTGGCGACGATGTCGGTCACGCCCATCACTTCAAACACGGCGCGCATCGGGCCACCGGCGATGATGCCGTCGCCTGGCTTGGCCGGTGCCATGATGACCTTGGCAGCGCCGTGCTCGCCACGCACGCTGTGGTGGATCGAGCCGTTCTTCAGGCTGACCTTGCTCATGTTGCGGCGAGCGGCGTCCATGGCCTTCTGCACGGCCACCGGAACTTCCTTGGCCTTGCCCTTGCCCATGCCGACGCGCCCGTCGCCGTCACCCACGACCGTCAGGGCCGCAAAGCTGAGCGTACGGCCGCCCTTGACGACCTTGGTCACGCGGTTGACCGCGATCATCTTTTCTTTCAGACCGTCGTCATTGCCTTCGGTCTGGGCGCGGGGAGTGAACTTTGCCATCTTGATGTTTCCTTCTGCGGCCGTGGCTGCTTAGAACTGCAGACCGGCTTCGCGGGCCGCTTCGGCCAGAGCCTTGACGCGGCCGTGATAAGCGAAGCCCGAGCGGTCGAATGCGACCTTCTCGATACCAGCCGCCTTGGCCTTTTCGGCGATGCGCTTGCCCACCAGGCTGGCGGCAGCAGCATTGCCGCCCTTGCCAGCGGCACCCAACTGTTCGCGCACTTCCTTTTCCACGGTCGAGGCGCTGGCCAGGACACGGGCGCCGTCGTCTGAAATGACGCTGGCGAAGATGTGCAGGTTGGAGCGGAACACGGTCAGCCGGGCCGAACCCGATTGCGCGATGCGCAGGCGTGTCTGGCGGGCGCGACGCAGGCGTTGTTCTTTCTTGGTCAGCATGCTCGTGCTCCTTACTTCTTCTTGGTCTCTTTGATGACCACGGTCTCGCCGACGTAGCGGATGCCTTTGCCCTTGTAGGGCTCAGGCGGCCGGAAAGCGCGCACTTCCGCGGCCACCTGCCCCACAGTCTGGCGATCGGCGCCCGAAATCACGATTTCGGTCTGCGTCGGCGTGGCCACCTTGATGCCTTCCGGCATGTCCTTGACAACCGGGTGCGAGAACCCGATGGACAGCGTCAGCTTCTGGCCCGCAGCAGCAGCGCGGAAACCCACGCCCACCAGACTGAGTCGCTTTTCAAAGCCCTTGCTGACACCGCCCACCATGTTGGCGACCAGCGCCCGCACGGTGCCGCTCATTGCGTCGGCAGCCTTGGTTTCGTTGGCTGGCGCAAACTTCAGCGTACCAGCGTCGTTGGTCACGGTGACCAAGCCGTTCAGGGGCTGCGTCAACGTGCCGTTGGCGCCTTTGACGGTGATCTGATCAGCGGTGATGGCCACGTCCACGCCCTTGGGCAGTGCGACCGGCATCTTTCCTACGCGAGACATGTTGTTCTTCCTCGTGTTGGCGGCTTAGGCGACGAAGCAAAGCACTTCGCCACCGACACCGGTCTGGCGAGCCTTGCGGTCGGTCATCACGCCCTTGGGGGTGGTGACGATCGCCACACCCAGGCCGTTCATCACCTGCGGGATGGCGTCACGGCCTTTGTAGATGCGAAGGCCAGGGCGGCTGACGCGTTCAATCCGCTCGATGACTGGGCGGCCAGCGTAGTACTTCAGCGCGATTTCGAGTTCGCTCTTGCCGCCTTCGCTACGGACGGTGAAACCGTCGATGTAGCCCTCATCCTTCAAGACCTGTGCGATCGCGGTCTTGATCTTGGACGAAGGCATCGTCACGACAGCCTTGTCGACAGCTTGCGCATTGCGAATGCGCGTCAGCATATCGGCGATGGGGTCACTCATGCTCATGGATCAGTCTCCTGCTCGTCGCGCCGCTTACCAGCTGGCCTTGACCAGACCCGGGATGTCGCCCTTGAAGGCGAGTTCGCGAATCTTGTTGCGGCCCAGGCCGAACATGCGGAACGTGCCGCGAGGGCGGCCAGTCAGTTCGCAACGGTTGCGCAGGCGCGTCGGGTACGCGTTGCGTGGCAGCTTCTGAAGTTCCAAGCGAGCGGCATAGCGCTCTTCCTCAGACTTCTGGAAGTCGTTGATGATGGCTTTCAGTTCCGCGTACTTCTTGGCGTACTTGGCAACCAGCTTCTCGCGCTTCTCTTCGCGCTGGATGAGTGATGTCTTGGCCATGGTGTCGCCTTCAGTTCTTGAACGGAAACTTGAACGCCGTCAGAAGTGCCTTGCACTCGTCGTCGTTGCGCGCGCTCGTGGTGATGCTGATGTTCATCCCGCGGATCGCGTCAATCTTGTCGTACTCGATCTCCGGGAAGATGATCTGTTCCTTGACGCCGATGTTGTAGTTGCCACGGCCGTCAAAGGCGCGCCCGGAAATGCCGCGGAAGTCGCGCACGCGGGGCAGGGCCACGGTGACGAAGCGGTCCAGGAATTCGTACATGCGCACGCCACGCAGCGTGACCATGCAACCAATGGGCACGCCTTCGCGGATCTTGAAGCCGGCAATCGGCTTTTTGCTTTTGGTGACCACGGGCTTCTGGCCGGCAATCTTGGTCAGGTCGCTGACAGCGTGCTCCATGACCTTCTTGTCTGATACGGCTTCGCTCACGCCCATGTTCAGCGTGATCTTTTCGAGACGGGGAACCTGCATGATCGACGTGAAGCCGAACTTGGTCATCAGCTCGGGGACGATCTTCTCGCGATAGATCGTCTGCAGGCGGGCGGCAGGTGCCGCGGTGTTTTGTTGGGTCGCCATGGTGCTGTACGCCTTACGCCTTGATCTCTTCGCCAGACGACTTGAAGACACGGACCTTCTTGCCATCGGCCAACAGCTTCACACCCACACGGTCGGCTTTGGCCGTCGTCGGGTTGTAGATCGCCACGTTGGACTGGTGGATCGGCATCGTCTTGTCGACAACGCCGCCCGTGGTGCCCTTCAGCGGGTTCGGCTTCACGTGCTTCTTGGCGACGTTCACGCCTTCGACGACGATGAGTTCGTCATCGACACGCAGGCTGATCGTGCCGCGCTTGCCCTTGTCGCGGCCCGTGGTCACGATGACCTGGTCGCCCTTGCGGAGTTTGTTCATGATGGTTCCTGACGAATCGAATGCTGGGTGTAACTGGGTTCTGCTTACAGAACCTCAGGGGCCAGCGAAACGATCTTCATGAAGCGCTCGGTACGCAGTTCACGCGTAACCGGCCCGAAGATACGTGTGCCGATCGGCTCGAGCTTGGCATTCAGCAAAACGGCGGCGTTGCCGTCGAATTTGATGAGCGACCCGTCCTGGCGACGCACGCCCTTGGCGGTGCGCACGACGACGGCGCTGTAGACCTCGCCCTTTTTCACACGCCCGCGGGGCGCGGCTTCTTTGATGCTGACCTTGATGACATCGCCAATGCCGGCATAACGCCGCTTGGAGCCGCCCAGCACCTTGATGCACATGACGGACTTGGCACCCGTGTTGTCGGCCACGTCGAGCCGCGATTGCATTTGGATCATTTTTTCACCCCAACTTCACCGCATTCGCAGCCTTTCAGGCAGCGCTGGCAGTCAGTCTTGGGCCCGTGTAGGGGTTGGATCCAGCCAAAGTTGCCGCAGGAACCTGCGGCCACGTTTTGCTGGCGAAGCCCGCGATTATGCGGGAAGGCGATTGTTGCGGTCAAGGGCTCGCAACAAGAAATTGTTCATAGCGCTTGGGCTTGGGCGAGCAGTGTCGCCGCGTCGCTGACGTCGAACTTGCCTGGCGCTTCGATGTTGAGCGTCTTGACGACTCCATCCTTCACCAGCATCGAATAGCGCTGCGAACGCAGACCCATGCCACGCGCGACCAGGTCCAGCGTCAAGCCAGTAGCCTGGGTGAACTGGGCACTGCCGTCGGCCATCATGCGCACCTTGCCGCCCGTTTTCTGCTCGCGTCCCCAGGCGCCCATGACAAAGGCGTCGTTGACGGAAATGCACCAGAGCTCGTCCACGCCAGCTGCTTGAAAGGCTGCAGCATGTTCGACAAAACCCGGCACGTGCTTGGCCGAGCAAGTGGGCGTGAAAGCGCCGGGCAGGGCAAAGACGCCGATCGTCTTGCCAGCCGTCAGCGCAGCGATGTCGAAGCTGTTAGGGCCGATCGAGCAGCCATTACCTTCGGCTTCCACAAATTCCTGCAGCTGGGCTTCGGGCAGCTTGTCTCCGACCTTCAACATGGGCGATGTCTCCGTTAGCGGCAATGAAACGGCCGAACCTGGTTGCCCAGTGTTCGGCCGCGAGGCTGTTGGCAGTGCACGGTACCCGCCCAGAGAGCGGGGCCAGGTCAGACCAGCTTGGCCTTCTCGATCAGGCGTGTGACCACCCAAGATTTGGTCTTGCTGATGGGCCGACCTTCGGCGATCTCGACCACATCACCCATCTTGTACTCGCCCTTTTCATCATGGGCGTGGTACTTGCGCGAGTGGGCCACGATCTTGCCGTAGAGCTCGTGCGCGTTGCGGCGCTCGACCAGTACCGTCACCGTCTTCGCGCGCTTGTCGCTGACGATGCGGCCGACAAAGGTACGCGTGTTCTTCTTGACCGGTGCGGCAACAGCCGCGGTTTGGACGTCGCTCATTTGGCGGCCTTCTTCTTTTCGGTCAGGATCGTCTTCACGCGTGCAATGTCGCGCTTGGTCTTGCCGAGTTGCGAATTGTTGGTCAGCTGCTGGGTGGCCTTCTGCATACGCAGGCCGAAATGGGCCTTCAGCAGCGAGGTCACTTCACTTTCCAGCGCTGCAACGTCCTTGGTGCGCAGTTCAGATGCTTTGCTCATGTGTGCTCCTGGTGCCGGCCGTCAGGTACCGACCTGGCGGGCCACGAAGGTGCAACGTAGCGGCAGCTTGGCTGAAGCCAGCTGGAACGCTTCGCGCGCCAGCTGCTCGGGCACGCCGTTGATTTCGTACAGCACCTTGCCGGGCTGGATCTCGGCCACGTAGTACTCCGGGTTGCCCTTGCCGTTACCCATGCGCACTTCGGCCGGCTTCTGCGAAATCGGCTTGTCCGGGAAGATGCGGATGAAGATGCGGCCGCCGCGCTTGATGTGGCGGCTGATCGCGCGGCGGGCCGCTTCGATCTGGCGCGCCGTGATGCGGCCGCGCTCGGTAGCCTTCAGGCCGAATTCGCCGAAGGACACGTTCGCGCCACGCGTGGCGATGCCGGTGTTACGGCCTTTTTGTTCCTTGCGGAACTTGCGACGTGCGGGTTGCAGCATCGTTATTCTCCTTTGGTCTCGCCGCCTGGGGTGGGCGTCGAGCTAGCCGGCGTGGTGCCAGCCGGGGCAGCGCGGCGCACGCGCTTGACGGCCGGGCCTTTCGGCCCATCGCCAGCGGGAGCGGCTGCGGTGGCGGGCGCGGCGTCGGTGCGCGGGCCACGGTCACCACCGGGGCGGCCACGGCCACCCGGTGCACCCGGGCGGTCGCCAGGGCGCGGGCCACGGCGGTCGCGACGGTCGTTGTCGCCCTCGGTCTTGGCCAGCTGCGGCGCTTCGCCGTTGGCCAAGCGGTCACCACGGTAGACCCAGACCTTGACGCCGATGACGCCATACGTCGTCTTGGCTTCGCTGAAGCCGTATTCGATGTCGGCCTTCAAGGTGTGAAGCGGCACGCGGCCTTCGCGGTACCACTCGCAGCGGGCGATCTCGATGCCGTTCAAGCGGCCCGAAGACATGATCTTGATGCCAAGCGCACCCAGGCGCATGGCGTTCTGCATCGCGCGCTTCATGGCACGGCGGAACATGATGCGCTTTTCCAGCTGCTGGGTGATGCTGTCGGCGATCAGCTGTGCATCGACTTCGGGCTTGCGCACCTCTTCGATGTTCACGGCTACGGGCACGCCCAGGCGACGACCCAGTTCGGCCTTCAGGTTCTCGATGTCCTCGCCCTTCTTGCCGAGCACCACGCCCGGGCGTGCCGAGAAGATGGTGATACGGGCGTTCTTGGCCGGACGCTCGATCAGGATGCGCGAGACGGCAGCGCTCTTGAGCTTGGTCTTCAGGTATTCACGAACGTCCAGGTCTTCGGCCAGCATGCCGGCGAAGTTCTTGTGGTTCGCGAACCAGCGTGACTGCCAGGCGCGCGTGACGCTCAGGCGGAAGCCGGTCGGGTGGATCTTTTGTCCCATGCTATCCTCAGTTCCCGACAGTGACGTAGATGTGGCAGGTGCCCTTGCTGATGCGCGCACCACGGCCCTTGGCCCGGGCGGAGAAGCGCTTCAGCACGGTGCCCTGCTCGACGTAGATCGACTTGATCTTCAGTTCGTCGATGTCGGCGCCGTCGTTGTGTTCGGCGTTCGCCACAGCGGAATCAACCACCTTCTTGACGATGCCGGCCGCCTTCTTCTGCGTGAAGGCCAGGATGTTCAGGGCCTGGTCCACCTTCTTGCCGCGGATCATGTCCGCGACGAGGCGACCCTTGTCCACTGACAGGCGGACGCCGCGGGCGCTAGCTTTGGTTTCCATGGCGGCGGCTCCTTACTTCTTGGCCTTCTTGTCCGCGGGGTGACCCTTGAACAAGCGGGTGAGGGCGAATTCGCCGAGCTTGTGGCCGACCATCTGGTCGGTCACGTACACGGGGACGTGCTGCTTGCCGTTGTGCACGGCGACCGTCAAGCCGATGAATTCCGGCAGGATGGTGCTGCGGCGCGACCAGGTCTTGATGGGCTTCTTGTCCTTGTTGGCAGATGCCCGCTCGACCTTGGCCAGCAGATGGTGGTCCACGAAGGGACCTTTCTTGAGTGAACGCGTCATGGTGGTGTTCCCTCGGGCCTCACTTCTTGCGACGCGAGACGATCATCGTCTGCGTGCGCTTGTTGCTGCGGGTGCGGTAGCCCTTGGTCAGCGTGTTCCACGGCGAAACCTGCGGCTGGCCTTCGCCAGTGCGGCCTTCGCCACCGCCGTGCGGGTGGTCGACCGGGTTCATGGCCACGCCACGAACGGTCGGGCGGATGCCCTTCCAACGGATCGCACCGGCCTTGCCGTACTGGCGCAGGCTGTGCTCTTCGTTCGACACTTCGCCAATCGTGGCGCGGCAGTCGATGTGGATCTTGCGCACTTCGCCGGAGCGCAGCCGCACCTGGGCGTAGATGCCTTCGCGCGCCATCAACGTCACGGCAGCACCGGCCGAACGGGCGATTTGCGCGCCCTTGCCAGGCAGCATCTCGACGCAGTGGATGGTGGAACCCACGGGGATGTTGCGGATGGGCAGCGTGTTGCCAGCCTTGATCGGCGCTTCGGCGCCGCTCAGCAGCGTGGCACCCGCTTCCACACCGCGCGGCGCGATGATGTAGCGGCGCTCGCCGTCGGCGTAGCAGACCAGGGCGATGTGGGCGGTCCGGTTCGGGTCGTATTCAATGCGCTCGACCTTTGCCGGAATGCCGTCCTTGTTGCGCACGAAGTCGACAACGCGGTAGTGGTGCTTGTGGCCACCACCCTTGTGGCGCATCGTGATGTGGCCGTTGTTGTTGCGGCCGGCGTTCTGCTTCTGGGGTTCCAGCAGCGAAGCCTCAGGCGCGCCTTTGTGCAGATGCTTGTGCACGACCTTCACCACGGCACGGCGGCCAGGCGAAGTCGGCTTGACTTTGACGACGGCCATTACGCAGCCTCCCCGGAGAAGTTGAGCTCCTGGCCAGCCTTCAGCGACACATACGCCTTCTTGACGTGGTCGCGGCGGCCGATGGAACGCCCGAAACGCTTGACCTTGCCCTTCTGGTTCACGGTGGACACAGAAGCGACTTCGACCTTGAACATCAGTTCGACCGCAGCCTTGATCTCGGGCTTGGTGGCGTCGCGCAGCACCTTGAACAACACCTGGTTGTTCTTTTCGCCCACGCGGGTGGCCTTTTCCGAGATGATCGGCGCCACCAGCACAGTGGCCAGGCGGCCTTCGTCGAACTTGGTTTCCTTCGGCGATGGGTTGATGCGGCTCATGCGAACATCTCCTTGAGCTGCTCGATCGCACCCTTGGTCACCAGAACCTTCTTGAAGAAGACCAGCGACAGGGGATCGGCGTAGCGCGGTTCCAAAACCAAGACGTTCGACAGGTTGCGCGAAGCCAGGGCCAGGTTGTCGTCGATCTGGTCGGCGATCACCAGCACCGAGTTCTTGGTGTCCGTGCCCAGGCCCATGGCCTTGAACTTGGCCGCCAGCAGCTTGGTCTTGGGGGCTTCCAGCGTCAGCGATTCCACCACGGCCAAGCGGCCGTCGCGGGCCAACTGGGACAGGATGGATGCCATGCCGGCGCGGTACATCTTCTTGTTGACCTTCTGCGAAAAATTCTCGTCAGGCCGATTCGGGAAGATGCGACCACCGCCACGCCACAGCGGGCTGCTGGTCATACCGGCGCGAGCGCGGCCGGTGCCTTTCTGGCGGAAAGGCTTCTTCGTCGAGTGCTTGACTTCGCCGCGGTCAAGCTGGGCGCGGGTACCCTGGCGGGCGTTGGCCTGGAAGGCCACGACCACCTGGTGCACCAGGGCTTCGTTGTAGTCGCGGGCGAACAGGGTGTCGGGTGCGTCGACCTTGGACGTGGCCTGGCCCTGGTCGTTGAGGAGCTCGAGCTGCATGCTTAGGCTCCCTTCTTCATCTTGGCCTTGATGGCGGGGCGCACGACCACATGGCCGTTCTTGGCGCCCGGCACCGCGCCACGGACGAGCAGCAGCGAGCGCGCTTCGTCGACACGGATGACATCGAGGTTTTGGGTGGTGATGGTGGCGTCGCCCATGTGGCCGGTCATCTTCTTGCCCGGGAACACACGGCCAGGATCCTGCGCCATCGAGATCGAGCCCGGCACGTTGTGCGAACGGCTGTTGCCGTGCGACGCGCGCTGCGAGCTGAAGTTGTGGCGCTTGATGGCACCCTGGAAACCCTTGCCGATCGACGTGCCTTGCACGTCCACCTTCTGGCCAGCAGCGAACAAGGCCACGGGCACCACGGCGCCGGGCTTGTACTGGCCGGCGATGTCGGCGCTGACGCGGAATTCCTTCAGAACCTCACCGGCTTCGACACCGGCCTTGGCCAGGTGCCCAGCAGCGGGCTTGATCACGCGGCTGGCCTTGCGGCTGCCGAAGGTCACCTGCAAGGCGTCGTAGCCGTCGGTGGCCGTGGTCTTGACCTGCGTGACGCGGTTGTTCGACACGTCGAGCACGGTCACGGGGATGGCATCGCCATCGTCCGTGAAGATGCGCGTCATGCCCACCTTGCGACCCAGCAAGCCGAGCTGTTCGCTCAAACTCATGGTTTTCTCCAGCGCGCCAACGATGCAGCGCGCCTTGTTCACGATCCCGAGATCGATTGCCCGGGGCGGCCCTCTGGGGCTGCGGCTTGCGCCGAAGCTTTGAGGGTGGTTCGGTCCACCGCCTTGGTTGGCCAAGGTCGGGGAAAGCCCGTGAGTATAGCAGTCGCGGCCTGGGCCGCAACTGCCATTCCCGCAGAACAGTTCTTACTGCAGCTTGATTTCGACGTCCACGCCGGCCGGCAGGTCGAGCTTCATCAGCGCGTCCACGGTCTTGTCCGTCGGGTCGACGATGTCCATCAGGCGCTGGTGCGTGCGGATTTCGAACTGGTCACGGCTCGTCTTGTTGACGTGCGGCGAGCGCAGGATGTCGAAACGCTGCATGCGCGTCGGCAGGGGCACGGGGCCCTTGACGATGGCGCCAGTGCGTTTGGCGGTATCGACGATCTCCAGGGCAGACTGGTCGATCAACTTGTAATCGAAGGCCTTCAGGCGAATGCGGATCTTCTGTTTGGTCGACATGATGATCCTTACTCGATGATCTTGGCCACGACGCCGGCGCCGACGGTGCGGCCGCCCTCACGGATGGCGAAGCGCAGGCCTTCTTCCATCGCGATCGGGTTGATCAGCTTCACGGTGATGCTGACGTTGTCGCCCGGCATGACCATTTCCTTGTCCTTCGGCAGTTCCACCGCGCCGGTCACGTCGGT
>JAIXRN010000002.1 GCA_027485165.1 Rubrivivax sp. | reverse complement strand
GTCGGGTGGCCCCTGGAGCGAAGTCAAGGAGGAGCCAGCGCAGTGGAGTGCAAGACCGTTGGCTTACAACGCGCTGGCGGGGGACATGAGCGGAAGGGGCCACCCGACTGCCGCAGACCCGGGGACACTGTCGGCACGCCGAAGGCAACCCAGCGAATGACCGCCATGTGCCGCAAGCCGCTACCCTCATCACCGCTTGTGCTGCCCCAGCCAGCCTTCCAGGTAGTGGATGCTGGTGCCGCCTTCAACGAACTTGGCGTCGACCATCAGCTCGCGGTGCAGCGGGATGTTGGTCTGGATGCCTTCCACCACGGTTTCCGACAGCGCCGTGCGCATGCGCGCCAAAGCTTGGTCGCGGGTGTCGCCGTGGCAGATGACCTTGCCGATCATCGAGTCGTAGTTCGGCGGTACGAAATAGTTCGTGTAGACGTGCGAATCGACGCGTACGCCAGGCCCGCCGGGGGCGTGCCACAGGCTGATGCGGCCGGGCGAGGGCACGAATTTGTACGGGTCTTCGGCATTGATGCGGCATTCGATGGCATGGCCGCGCATTTCGATGTTGCGCTGGGCGAAGGGCAGCTTTTCGCCCGCTGCCACGCGGATCTGCATCTGCACGATGTCCACGCCCGTCACCATCTCCGTCACCGGGTGTTCCACTTGCACGCGGGTGTTCATCTCAATGAAAAAGAACTCGCCGTTTTCGTACAGGAACTCGAAGGTACCGGCGCCGCGGTAGCCGATCTTCTTGCACGCCGCCACGCAGCGGTCGCCGATGCGTTCGATGATGCGGCGCGCAATGCCCGGGGCCGGGGCTTCTTCGATGATCTTCTGGTGCCGGCGCTGCATGCTGCAGTCGCGTTCGCCCAGCCAGACGGCATTCTTGTGCTGGTCGGCCAGGATCTGGATCTCGATGTGCCGCGGGTTCTCCAGGAACTTTTCCATGTAGACCGACGGGTTGCCGAAGGCGGCCCCGGCTTCGGCGCGCGTGGTTTGCACGGCATGGATGAGCGCGGCTTCGGTGTGCACCACGCGCATGCCGCGCCCGCCACCGCCGCCGGCGGCTTTGATGATCACCGGGTAGCCGATGGCGCGCGCCTGGCGCGTGATTTCCTTCGGGTCTTCGGGCAGGGCGCCTTCACTGCCGGGCACGCAGGGCACGCCGCTCTTGATCATCGCCTGCTTGGCGCTGACCTTGTCGCCCATGATCCGGATGCTCTCGGGTGTGGGCCCGATGAAGGTGAAGCCGCTCTGTTCCACCCGCTCGGCAAAGTCGGCGTTCTCGCTCAGGAAGCCGTAGCCGGGGTGGATGGCCTCGGCGTCCGTCACTTCGGCCGTGCTGATGATGGCCGGCATGTTCAGGTAGCTCATGGACGACTGCGCCGGCCCGATGCACACGGCTTCGTCGGCCAGCTTGACGTACTTCGCCTCGCGGTCGGCTTCGGAATACACGACGACGGACTTGATGCCCATCTCGCGGCAGGCGCGCTGGATGCGGAGGGCGATCTCCCCCCGGTTGGCGATGAGGATTTTCTTGAACATGTGAGTCAGCCGCCGGTGGTGAGAGGCGAACGCAAGGTCGCCCAAGTTGCTGTTAGCAAACCCAAGCTCCTGCCGCGGAGCCGGCTTCGCCGGGCCGCAGGCGGGCGGCCCCCTCGGGGGGTAGCGAGCGCCAGCGAGCTTGGGGGCAACATTTATTCGATCTGGAACAGAGGCTGGCCGAATTCCACCGGCTGCCCGTTCTCGCACAGGATGCGCACGATCTTGCCGCTGGCGTCGGACTCGATCTCGTTCATGATCTTCATCGCTTCGATGATGCAGACCGGCTCGCCTTCCTTCACCGCGTCGCCGATGTCGACGAAGGGCTTCGCGCCCGGGCTGGCCGAGCGGTAGAACGTGCCCACCATGGGTGACTTGATGAAGCGCCCGGGTGCCTCGGCCGGGGCATCAGCGGGTGCAGGCGCTGCCGCCAATGGCGCAGGCGCCGGGGCCGCCGCGGCCTGCGGGGGCGGTGCGTAGACCGCAGGTGCCGCCACGCCGCCCTTGACGATGCGCACTTTGCCCTCGGCTTCGGTGATCTCGAGTTCGGAAATGTTCGAGTCCGACACCAGGTCGATCAGGGTCTTCAGCTTTCGCAGGTCCATCAGGTGGCTCCTTCGCGTTGTCGTTGTTCGGGGGCAGTCGGCGCTGCCAGGGGCGTGTTCCGGGGCGGGGACAACATCGTCGGCCGGCATAGCCGCCCGCAGCCCGCGCATGCCAGGGTCGGGGTCAGGGTCAGGGAGTTGGGGTCGGTCAGGGGCTCTTGGCACCCAGGCGCGTCAGCGCATGCTGCAGGGCCAGGCGGTAACCGTCGGCGCCCAGCCCGCAGATCACACCCTCGGCCAGCGCCGACAGGTAGCTGTGGTGCCGGAAGGCTTCGCGCCGGTGGATGTTCGACAGATGCACTTCGATGAAAGGCAGGGCCACGGCGGCCAGCGCGTCGCGCAAGGCCACGCTGGTGTGGGTCAGCCCGCCGGGGTTGATCAAGATGAAACGGGTGCCGTCACTGCGCGCAATGTGGATGCGGTCAATCAACACCCCTTCGTGGTTACTTTGCAGGCTGTGCAGGGCAACCCCGGCTTGTGCTGCGATCTTGGCCAGATCTTCGTCGATCTGCGCCAAAGTGATGCGACCGTAAACATCGGGCTCGCGGGTGCCCAGCAGATTCAGGTTCGGGCCGTGAAGGACGAGGATGCTCATCGGTTCCCGCGACTCTACGCCCTTTTTTTCTGGATGACCCAGTTTTGCACGGCGTTGCGGCCGCTTGACTGGGTTTTACCCGAACTTCCGCCGGCACTCAGCTTTTGCCGGCCCAGCCGGCCAGCTGGGCGTAGTCGGTCTCACCCAGATGTGTTTTCACGCGCTTGCCCTTGGCGTCCAGCAACACCGTGTAGGGCAGGGCTCCCTGCGGGTTACCGAGTTTTCGCGACAGTTCGGTGCCTTCAAAGCCCGCCAGGGCGATGTGATAGCGCACCGGCACGCGTTTCAGGAAGTCGCGCACGGGTGTTGGCCCGTCCACCGCCAGCCCCAGAACCTGCCACCCGCGGGGGGCGAAGTCGGTGTGGAAGCGGTCGAATTCCGGCATCTCCTTCACGCAGGGCGGGCACCAGGTGGCCCAGAAGTTGATGACCAGGGGCTTGCCGCGCAGACTGGCCAGCGCCAACGCGCTGCCGTCGGGGCGGGTGAAGGACAGGTCCCACAGGAAGGCGGTTTCCGGGTCGTTGGCAGGTGGGGCTTCGGCCGGCACGCTGCGGTCGTACCGCCACAGCGCGCTGCCCGCGCCGGCCGCCACCCCGGCCGCCGCCACGCCGCCCAGCAGCCAGTGGCGCCGTGTGGGCTTCATATTGCCGTCTCCGCGGCCATCAGCCGCTGCAGGGCCGGCAGGTCGCCGCGCCAGCTGCGACCGCGGGCGTCGGGCTTCAGCGCGCCGCGCTGCTCGTCCAGGTCGCGCAGGAACAGATGCACGCTGACGACTTCGCCCAGCGCGGCGCTGCGCTGGCCCACGGTCAGCACGTTCACGGGTTCGGCGCCGTGGCGTTCGATCGAGCCCACGTCGTAGTCCACGCCGGCGTTCACCAGCATGATCTCCGCCGCCTTGGGGTCGTCGCAGTACAGGTCCAGGTGCACGGCCGACAACCGGGTCGCCGTGCCGCGCCAGGCCGCGCCCGACAGGTGCGGACGGAATTCCGCCAGCCGCTGCATCCACTGCAGCGCCACTTCGCGCAGGGCCTGCAGTTCGGCGGGCTGGGTGTCGGCGCAGAACAGTTCGATGTGGCTGCGCACCTCGTCTTCCACCTGTTCGTTGCCGGGCAGTTCGGCTGGGCGGGTGCTGCGCCGCCCCAGGTCGCGCGCCGCACGCTGCTTGGCCTGCTGGTATTCCATGCCTTCTTCCACCACCAGGCGGGCGGCGGCGATGGCGATCTCGTCGGTCAGGGTGCTGGGCATGGGGGCATTGTCAGGGCAGGGCGACATCCCCCATGCGCGCCTGGACGGCCTGGGCGCGCCCCAGCAGGTAGGGCGAAGCCGGCCGAAGTTCAAAGCGCTTGGGGGCCGGCAGCATCACCGCCAGCCGCGCGGCCTGGGCCGGGCCCAGCCGGGCGGCGTCGGTGCGGAAGTAGTGCCGCGCCGCGGCCTGGGCGCCGAACACGCCTTCGCCCCATTCCACGTTGTTCAGGTAGATGGTCAGGATGCGCGGCTTCGTCAGCAGCGCTTCCAGGTAGAACGTCAGCAGCAGTTCCTGGCCCTTGCGCAGGATGGTGCGTTCGCCGCTCAAAAACAGGTTCTTCGCCAGCTGCTGGGTGATGGTGGACCCGCCCACCAGCCGCACCGACACCGGGCGCTGCCGGCGCGCCTGCAGCTGTTCGGCACGGGCTTCGTTCTTCTGGTTGCGCTGCCAGGCTTTTTCGATCGCGTCCCATTCCACGCCGCCGTGGTCGCTGAAGCCTGCGTCTTCGCTGGCGATGACGGCGCGCTTCAGGTGCGCTGACAGGGCGTCTTCCGCCACCCAGTCCTGCGACCACAGCAGCTGGCCTTTTTGCGTCAGCAGCCGCCAGGCTTCGCTGCGCTGGAAGCTGGTGGACTGCGGGTCCAGCAGGTTCATCAGCGCGATGCGGCCGATGAACACCAACTGCAGGCACAGCGCGCACAGCAGCAGCAGGCCGGCGCCGCGCAGCGCCTGGCGCAGCACCGTGGATTTGGGCCGCGTCATGCGGTGTCGACCTGCGCGCGCAAGGCTTCCAGCACGGGTGCGGTGGCGGGCCGCACGCCGCGCCATAGCCAGAAGGCTTCTGCGGCCTGCGCCACCAGCATGCCCAGGCCGTCGCGCGGCTGCGCCCCGGCCGCGCGGGCCCAGGCCAGGAAGGGCGCGGCCGCAGGGCCGTACATCAGGTCCACGGCGCAGGCGCCCGGGGCCAGCACGCTGGCGTCGACCGGCGAAGCCTGCCCGGCCAGGCTGCTGGCGCTGGCGTTGACGACGATGTCGAAAGGCCCCAGCGCTGGCGCTTCGCCCAGGCCGCAGGCGGCCAGCGCCACGCCGTGCTGCGCGGCCACAGGGGCATGGCGCTGCACCAGGGCGGTGGCTTTGTCCAGGCTGCGGTTGGCCAGCACCAGGCGGGCTGGGGCGGCTTCCAGCAGCGGGCCCAGCACGCCGGCGGCGGCGCCGCCAGCGCCCACCAGCAGCAGCCGGGCCCCGGCCAGGCGCCAGCCCGCGGCCTGCTGCAGGTCTTGCACCAGGCCCATGCCGTCGGTGTTGTCGGCCAGCCAGCCGCCGGCGTCGAAGCGAAGCGCGTTGGCTGCACCTGCCAGGCGTGCGCGCGGGCTGGCCTGCACGGCCAGGGCCAGCGCGTCGAACTTGAAGGGCACGGTGATGTTGCAGCCGCGTGCCCCACCGGCGGCAAAGGCGCGTACGGCGGCTTCGAAGCCGTCCAGCGGGCATTCCAGCCGCCCGTAGTCGATGGCCTGCCCGGTCTGTGCGGCAAACGCGGCGTGGATGGCCGGGCTGCGGCTGTGGGCCACGGGGTGGCCGATCACGGCATAACGGTCTGTCATCGGCCCCCCAGGGTGGTTTGCAGTTCGTCGTCGCGCGTGAAGCGAAAGCGCGAGGTCACGACGATCTGGTCGGCCTCGGCGCGCATCGCCGCGCTGAAGGGGCCGAAAGGCGCGGCGGCTCGTACGATGGCCACGGCCTGCTGGTCCAGCACGCGGTTCTTCGACGGCCGCACGATGTCGGCGTCGATGACCTGGCCGTTGGCGTCGACGGTCACATTCATCGTCAGTTCGCCATACAGCTTCTCGCCCTTGATTTCAGGAAAGTTGCGCGTGCCGCGGTCTTCGATGCGCCGGCGCAGCGCGTCGTAGTACAGCGCGTACACCGCTTCGCGCGTGGCCGGGCTGATGTAGCGCTTCTTCGGGCGCGCGTTTTCCTCGTTCACGCGCTTTTCGATTTCGGCCAGCAGGCGCAGCAGCTGGCGGCGGCGTTCGTCCTGTTCGCGCTGTTCGGCTGTGCCGCCTTCGCGGCTGGGGTCGGGCAGGGGCAGGGCCGCCACTTCGCGCCGGATCTGCGTCAGCAGCGCCTGCTGTTCCTGCTGCAGCTGTTCCACGCGCCGGCGGGCGTCTTCGGCTGAATCGCCCATCTGCAGCGCAGCGTCGGGCGGCAGCGGCGACGTGGCGCGGCCTTCGGCGGCATTGCCCCCGCCCTGCAGGTTGGCCTGGGCGATGGCCTGGGCAGCGTCGGGCGCCTGGCTGGACCGGGCGTTCACCAGCACCACTTCCAGCGGTTCGTCGCGGAACATGCGGTCAAAGGCGCCGGGGTTGACGAAGCGCACCACGCCCAGCGCGCCATGCACCACCACCGACACCAGCAGGGCCAGGTGCAAGGTGTTCAGGCGCAGCCCGGTCATGGCAGCCACGGTCTGCTGGCCCGCCGCGCCGTGTCAGGCCGCGCCCGAGGCACCGGTTTCCGCGGCGGCGGAAGGCGCAGGGCTGGCGGCGTCGGCAGCCGTGCCCGCACCTTCATCCGCACCTTCACCCGCACCGGTATCGGCTGCCGCCAGTTCGTCGTCGCCGATGGCCAGCTTCAGGCCGCCTGTGGCCGCAGCAGCAGCGTCGGCGTCGTCGCCCTCATCGGCTTCATCGGCTTCCTCGCTCTGGGCTGTGCCGCTGGCGTCAGCCGCCGCTGCATCGGGGGCGTCCAGCCGCGCCAGCAGGGTGGCGTGCAGCTCCAGCGTCAGCAGGTCGATGCCCGCCACCCGTGCCCGCACGTGCGCATTGCGCGGCAGGCTTTCGGTGCCGCCGACGCGGAACACCAGCGGCAGCGTGTCGGCCCGCACCAGGCCGTCTTTCATCACCGCAGCGTCGAGTTCGCCCACCCCGTTCTGGTCCAGCCACTTTAGCGTCCACCAGCGCTCGATGGCGTTCTGGAAGTCGTTGTACGCGGCATAGGCGGTGTCGAAGCCGCTGATGATGGAAAAGAGCTGCGCGTCTTTCGGCTTGAAAGGCGCGGCCAGCGCGGCCGTGCGGCCGTGGCGCACGCAGGCCACGATCTGCCACTGGTTCACCAGGTCCACGTAGCGCCGCAGCGGCGACGTGGCCCAGGTGTACTGCGCCACGCCCATGCCGGCGTGCGGCGCCGGGCGCGTGCCCATCTTCACCTTCACGCCCGGCAGCATGCTGGCCTGGCTGCGGTAGATGCCGGGTACGCCATGGTCGGCCAGCATGCCGCCCCAGGTGCTGTTGGCCAGGATCATGGCCTCGGCCACGATCAGGTCCAGCGGCGCGCCGCGCTGGCGGGTGCTGATCAGCACGCGCTCGGTGCCCGTGGGTTCGCCTTCCTGCCCCGGCGCACGCTCGAGCTTGAAGTTGTAGTCAGGCCGGTTGAAGGTCTCGGGCTTGCCGCGCACCACTTCGCGCTGGGCCTTCAGGGCCCGCGCCAGGCGGAAGGCGAAGGCCAGTTCCGGCGCGAAGTCGTAGCCGGCCTCGGCCTGGCCGGTGAGGCTGGCTTCGGTGACGATGCTGTCCAGCTGGTCGTGCCGCAGGTTGGCGGCGATGGGCACGCGTTCGATGCGCGTTTCGCGCGCCTGCACGGCCAGCGTGGCTTCGTCCAGCGTCACATACAGGCTCACGGCCGGGCAGTCGCGGCCGGCCACCAGGGTGTAGGTCTGCACCACGCTGTCGGGCAGCATGGTGATCTTCCAGCCCGGCATGTAGACAGTGGACAGCCGGTCGCGCGCCAGCTTGTCGATCGGGCTGTCGGGCGCCACCGCCAGCGCCGGCGCGGCGATGTGGATGCCGAACACCACCGTGCCGGTGCCCAGGCCCTGCACCGACAGCGCGTCGTCGATCTCGGTGGTCTGCGAATCGTCGATCGAAAAGGCCTGCACGGCGGCCAGCGGCAGGTCGTCCTTGATGGTGGGTGCCGACAGCGCCGGAAAGCCCGTGCCCTGCGGGAAGGTTTCGAACAGGAAGCGCTTCCAGTGGAACTGGTAAGGGCTGTCGATGGCGCCGGCCGCCTTCAGCAGGTCCAGCGGGGCACGGTGGCTGCGCTTGGCGGCTTCCACCACGGCCTTGTATTCAGGGCCGTTCTTGTCGGGCTTGAACAGGATGCGGTAGAGCTGTTCACGCACCGGCGCCGGGCATTGGCCTGCCGCCAGTTCAGCGGCCCAGGCCTCGATCTGCAGCGCCTGCTGGCGCTTGCGTTCGATGCCCAGCAAAGCCGCCTTGACGATGTCTTCGGGCGCCTTCTTGAAGTTGCCCTTGCCCAGGCGGCGGAAGTAGTGCGGCGCTTCGAACAGCCGCAGCAGCGTGGCGGCCTGCTGGTCGGGGCCGGCGCTGGCGCTGAAGTAGTCGCGCGCCAGTTCGGCGAAACCGAATTCGCCTTCGGGCGCGAATTCCCAGGCCAGGTCGAGTTCGATGCTTTGCGCCAGGGCCTGAGCTTGCGCCATCAATTCGGCCGGGGCGGGCTTGTCGAAGCGCAGCATCACGGCCGCGGCTTTGACCTTCACGCGCTTGCCGGAATCCAGCTCGACCTGCATCGAGCTGTCGGCTTCGGACATCACACGGCCGGCGTGGAACTTCCCGGCGTCTTCATAGAGGGCATAGCGCATGGGGCGGGATTGTCGCTGCTCACCCCAGGCCCAGCCGTTCAGCGACGAAGGGCAGGTGGGCGTCGAAGTCAGATATCGCATGGTCGCCGCCCGGCAGTACCCGCAGGTGGCCGCCAGCGTAGCAGGCGGCCATCTCGCGCCAGTCCAGCACTTCGTCGCCCTGGGTGATGAGGGCGCTGTAGCGTTCGGGCCGGGTGATCGCCGCTGGCGTCATCGCCTGCAGTTCGGCCACGAATTCCGGGCGGAAGAAGAAGCGTTCTGCCGGGTCGTGAAAGCCCGTCTGTTCGCCGATGTACGCCGCCAGGTCGCGCGCCGGGTCTACGGCCGGGTTCAGCAGCAGGGCCGGCCAGCCGCGGGCTTCGGCCACGACGGTGGCGTAGAAGCCGCCTAGCGAACTGCCCACCACCACCGACCGATCAGCCGGCCAGGCGGCCGTGCCAGCCAGCACCTGGGCCAGCGCCGCACGCGGCGAAGGCGGCAGTTGCGGGCACCAGGCCTGCACCGCCGGCCGGTGCTGCGCCAGCCAGCCCAGCAGGCACCGCGCCTTGAAGGAAGCCGGCGACGAGCGAAAGCCGTGCAGGTAGAGCAGGTGCGTGGGGGCAGGCATCGGGCTTGCGCCGATAACAGGTGAACCGATGCAGTCTATCGGCGCGAGCGGGGCTTTCGTCCGCCCGGCTGCCCGCTTCGTCGCATCGGCCGCCGGGCTGCGGGGCAACCCGCCTGCAAGCCGCCGGCAGGGCGCGCAGAATCCACCGCTTTGCCGGCCGCCCCTGGGGCTTGCAGGCCCATTGGACCTTCTTTCCACCTCACCACTGGCTCGACTTGTGAACCACCCCATCCAAAGCTTCCCACGCCTGCAAGGCTTCCCTGGCCGCCCGGCGGCTGTCGCTGCTGCTGTAGCCCTGTTGGTCCTGAGCGGCTGCGCCACCACAGGCCAGCCCACCGCCTCCGTGCCCCAAGCCGCCCCCAGGGCTGCCTCCACCGCCCCTGCGGCCGCGCCCGCCCCGGCGCCGGCCGCGCCCGCAGGCGCGTCGGCCGGCGCCACGCCGGCAGCCGGCACCACGCCGGGCGCCGGCCCGGCAGCCCGGCCCGACCCCGCCGCCCCGCACCCCTTCGCCGAGATCATCAAGGACGCCACGCGGCAAGACGGCTTCGTGCCCGTCTGGCGCAAGGACGAAAAGGTCTGGCTCGAGATCGCCCCCGAACGCCTGAACAAGCCGCTGCTGTTCACCGTCAACATCGCCCAGTCGGTGGGTGAACGCGGCCTGTACGCCAGCGCCATGGCGCGCGACTGGATGGTGGAATTCCGCCGTGTGGGCACCCAGGTGCAGGTGCTGGCCCGGCAGATGGGTTTCCGTGGCGACCGCGACCCGGCTTCGGCCCGTGCCGTGGCCGAAGGCTTCAGCGACAGCCTGATCGCTGCTGCCGCCGTGGGTAGCGCCCCGCATCCCGAACGCAAGTCGGTGCTGATCGACGCCAGCTTCCTGCTGGCCGACATCGCCGGCACCAGCACCCAGCTGGAAGGCGCCTTCCGCCTGCCGTTTGCGCCCGACCGCGCCAATTCGTCGTTCGAAAGCACGCGCGCCGAAGCCGGGTTGACAACGCTGAAGGCCAAGATTCACTACGCCGTGGCCCGCATTCCCGCGCCGCCGCTGCTGCCGCCGGGCGCACCGGCACCGCTGCTGCCCCCGCCGCCGCGCACCACGCCCGACGCGCGCAGCCTGTTCGTCACCTACGTCTACAACTTCCGCGAACTGCCCGCCCAGCCGATGGCCACGCGCCTGGCTGACCCGCGCGTGGGCTTTTTCACCGACAGCTATGCCGACCTGTCCGACGACCTGAAGCCCAACAACCGGGTGGACGTGATCACCCGCTGGCGGCTGGAAAAGAAAGACCCGGCAGCGGCCTTGAGCGAACCCGTCAAGCCCATCACCTTCTGGCTGGACCGCAACATTCCGCAGCGCTACCGCGCCGCCGTGACGGCCGGTATCCTGGAATGGAACAAGGCGTTTGAACGCATCGGCTTCAAGAACGCCATCGTGGCCAGGCAGCAGGCCGACGACGCCGACTTCGACAACATGGACGCCGGGCATGCGTCGATCCGCTGGTTCCTGGGCGCCGACGTCGGCTTCGCCCAGGGCCCCAGCCACAGCGACCCGCGTACGGGCGAAATTCTGGACGCCGACATCCGCATGGCTGACGTCTTCGGCCGCGGCGCACGACGCCAGGCGCGCGAAGACGCGTTCAGCGCGGGCTTCGCCGGCCAGCCGGCCTGGCGCCAGTCGCTGGACAGCCTGTGGGACGCCAACGCCAGCGCCAAGGGCGGCGCCAACGCTTTCTGCAACTTTGCGGCCGAAGGTGCGCAGGAACTGGACTTCGCGCTCGACCTGCTGGAAGCCCGCGGCGAAATGGACCCGGACAGCCCCGAGGCCGAAAAGCTGGCGCAGGACTATGTGAAGGACGTCATCACCCACGAAGTCGGCCACACCCTGGGCATGCGGCACAACTTCCGCGCCAGCACCACGGTGTCGGCGACCCAGCTGCGCGACAAGAACCTGGCGGCCGCGCGCGGGATCAGCGGGTCGGTGATGGACTACAACCCCTTCAACCTGTCGCTGGCCAGCGAACCCAAGAGCGAACCCAACATGACGGGCCTGGGCACCTACGACTACTGGGCCATCGAATACGCTTACAAGCCCGTCACCCCAGCCAAGGAGGCCGAGGAACTGAAGGCGATCGTCGAACGCAGCCGCACCGACCCCGGCCTGGCCTTTGCCGACGACGGCGACAACTTCACCGGGCTGGATCCACGCATCAACCAGTTCGACCTGGGCGAAGACCCGCTGGCCTATGCCCAGCGCCGCGTGGCGCTGAGCAAGGAACTCTGGCAGCGCGTGCAGGAACGTGGCGTGAAGCCTGGCGACGACGCGCTGCGCCTGCGCCGCAGCTTGCTGGCCGGCCTGAACCAGATGAGCCGCGTGCCACCGATGGCTGCCAAGTACGTGGGCGGCATGTACACCGAGCGCGACATCCAGGGCACAGGCAAGACGGGCTTCAAGCCTGTGGAACCGGCGCGCCAGCGCCAGGCGCTGAAGTTCCTGAACGAGGAAATCTTCGCCACCGACAGCTTCCGCTTCAAGCCCGAATTCCTGGCCAGCCTGACGCCGGACTATGTGGAATTCCAGCGCACCCTGGTGTCGATTCCGCAGACCGTGCTAGCCCTGCAGACCCAGACCCTGGACAGCCTGCTGGCCCCGGGCACGGCGCGCCGGCTGCTGGAACTGCCGCTGTACCTGCCCGCGGCCGAACAGCGCGGCGCGATTTCGCTCAACGAGGTCTACACCACGGTGCAGGGCGCGATCTGGTCTGAACTGAAGACCGGCAAGGACATCGACCCGATGCGCCGCAGCCTGCAGCGCGAACACCTGAAGCGCCTGCAGGGCATCCTGACACGGCCGAACCCGCAGCTGCCGGCCGACGCCGTGAGCCTGGCGCGGCTGCAGGCGGTGGAACTGCAGACTCAGCTGCGTGCGGCGGCGGGCAAGCCGGGCTTGTCGGTGGAAAACCGGGCGCACCTGCAGGACGCGCTGGCGCTGGTGACCGAGGCGCTGAAGGCGACCTTGCAGCGCGGGTGAACGAAGGCCCCCACGCGCGACAGTGAGCCCCCAAGCTCGCTAGCGCTCGCTACCCCCCAAGGGGGCCGCCCGCCAGCGGACCGGCCAAGCCGGTTCCGCGGCGGGGTACTTGGTTCAAGGCACGACCTGCGGGCCAGACACCGATTGCCCGCGGCTCGGCACTGCCAGTTCTGCGGCGGTCTCTTGGCTTAAGGCACGGCTTGCTGGCCTAGGGCGACCAAGAGCTTGGCGTGCACGCCGCCAAAGCCGCCATTGCTCATGCACAGCACCTGGTCGCCGGGGCGGGCGGTGCGGGCCACAGCGGCCACCAGGGCGTCGACGGTGTCGTGCACCTGGGCCTTGTGGCCCAGCGGGGCCATGGCCTCGCGGGCGCTCCAGCCGTAGTCGCCCTGCAGGCAGAAGCTCTGGTCGGCTTCTTCCAGTGCCCAGGGCAGCTGGGCTTTCATGCTGCCCAGCTTCATGGTGTTGCTGCGCGGTTCGAACACCGCCAGGATGCGCGGGGCCAGCCCGGTGCCGGCCGTGCGTGCCAGCTTCTGGCGCAGGCCGCCGATGGTGGTGCGCATGGCCGTGGGGTGGTGGGCGAAGTCGTCGAAGACGGCCACGCCGCCGGCAGTGCCGCGCAGTTCCATGCGTCTGCGCACGTTTTCGAAACTGGCCAGCGCGCGCGCTGCCACGTCGGGCGCCACGCCCACGTGTTCGGCTGCGCCGATGGCGGCCAGCGCGTTCATCTGGTTGTGCTCGCCCAGCAGGGCCCATTCCACGCGGCCCAGTTTCAGGCTGCCGCGCAGCACGTCGAAGGCATGCGCCTCACCGCGGGCGCACAGGCCGCCGGGTTCTTCGCGCTTGGTGCCGAAGCGTTGCACCTCGGTCCAGCAGCCGCGCTGCAGCACGCGCTTGAGCGCGTCATCGCGGGCGTTCACCACCAGCCGGCCGCTGGCGGGCACCGTGCGCACCAGGTGGTGGAACTGGGTTTCGATGGCGGCCAGGTCGGGGAAGATGTCGGCGTGGTCGTGTTCCAGGTTGTTCAGCACAGCCGTGCGCGGCCGGTAGTGCACGAACTTGCTGCGCTTGTCGAACAGCGCGGTGTCGTATTCGTCGGCTTCGATGACGAAGGGTTGGCCCACGCGGCCGGCAGGGGCCGCTTCACTCGACCCCAGCCGCGCCGAGACACCAAAGTTCTGCGGCACGCCACCCACCAGGAAGCCGGGCTTCAGGCCTGCGCATTCCAGAATCCACGCCAGCATCGACGTGGTCGTGGTCTTGCCATGCGTGCCCGCCACCGCCAGCACATGGCGCGGCCGTGCTGGGTGGTGCAGCACCTGCTCGGCCAGCCACTGCGGGCCGCTGGTGTAGGGGCTGCCGGCGTCCAGCAGGGCTTCCATCAGCGGGTTGCCGCGCGTCACCACGTTGCCGATGACGAACATGTCGGGCTGCAGGGCCAGCTGGTCGGCGCCGAAGCCTTCGATCAGGTCGATGCCCAGGGCGCGCAGCTGGTCGCTCATGGGCGGGTAGACGCCGGCGTCACAACCGGTGACGCGGTGGCCGGCTTCGCGCGCCAGGGCGGCCAGGCCGCCCATGAAGGTGCCGCAAATGCCCAGGATGTGAATGTGCATGCGCAGGCATTCTAGGAGCCGCCCCTGGCTGTTTTGGCCTGTCTGCTAGGGTTGCGTGATGTCACAAGCCTTGCCGCCGGCGGCGCTGCCGGCCTTTGCCGGCATCCCGGCCATCGCCAGCAGCCCCTGGGCTTACCCGGTGCTGGAATCGCTGCACATCGTGGGCGTGGCACTGCTGCTCGGCAGCCTGGTGCTGCTGGAACTGCGCGTCTGGGGCCGCACCCCCGAGATCGCCGTGGCACCGCTGGCGCGGCTGGCCCTGCCCGTCACGCTGGCGGGCTTTGCGGCGCTGGCGCTGTCGGGCCTGCTGATGTTCGCTGCCGCGCCGGGCGAGATGCTGGCCAACCGGCTGTTCGTCATCAAGATGGGCCTGGTGATGCTGGCGGGCCTGAACGCCGCATGGTTCCATGCGCGCGGTAGCCTGCGCCTGCTGGACGGCACCGCCCGTGTGCAGACCCTGGTGTCGGTGGGGCTGTGGGTGACCGTCATCATCTGCGGCCGCTGGATCGCCTACGTCTGACCCTGACCTGAAGGAGCCTTGCCATGCAACGTCGTCATCTTCTGTTGGCCGCCACCGGCGCGGTTGCCGCCGGCGGGGCCCCCCGGGCCTGGGCGCACCACGGCTGGAGCAGCTTCGACCAGGCCCGCCCGCTGTACCTGGAAGGCCGCGCCAGCAACGTGGCCTGGCGCAACCCGCACACCGAACTGACGCTGGAACTGCCCACCGGCCTGGCCCTGCCGGCCGACCTGGCCAGCCGGCCCGTGCCTGCGCAAGCCAGCAGCGTGGACGGCGCCGGCTTGCTGAAGGCAGCCCAGCTGCCCACGCGCAAGGACACGCGCTGGGCCGTCGAGCTGGCACCGCTGACGCGCATGAACGCCTGGGCCGTGCCCGAGATCAAGAACGGCGACACCCTGGCCGTGCTGGGCTTCACCTTCGCAGGCGAAAAGGGCGACGCGATCCTGCGCGCCGAATACCTGTTTCTGGGCGGCAAGACCTACGGCCTGCGCTCTTCCCCGGCTTGATGTTTGGGCCCGTCCTGAGTCGACAGCTTTCCTTGGCGCGCTAGGTCCACCATCGCCGCAGCGCGCGCAGCAGGGTGACGGCCCATTCCAGGGCGCTGAAGGTGTCCGCCAGGTCCGGCGCTTCGTGGCGCTTGCGACCGCTGGCGGCATCGGCCTCCGCCTGCATCGCGCGCGCCCGCTCGCGCTGGCGCTGCAGGCCGCCCTCTTGCGCGGCCAGGCGCTGCTGCACCACGTGCGGTGCCGGCTTGTGGGCGTGCGCGGCCAGGGCCGGGCCCAGGGCACTGACAAGCCTGTGCGCCTCGGCCAGGCCAGGCGTGGTGACGGTGGCCTGGCATTGCGGGCATTGCCAGCCGGCGTCGGCCGGTAGCGCTGTGCCGCAGGCCTGGCAGCCCAGGGCGCCCTTGCGGCTGCCGGTGGCATGCACGGCGTGGCCACGCGTGGCGCCTTCCGGGTCCAGTGCCTGTGCCAGGCGCGCCACGTCGAAGACCGACGGCACGCTCTGGCACCAGGGGCAGGTGGCGTCGGCCGCGCCCACGGCACCGCCGCAGTTCACGCAGTGAATGGCGCGGTCGCGCTGCAGGGCGCGCTGGCGGTCGGCGCTGCTCATCGGCCGCAGCAGGCCCTTTTCCGACAGGAACTGCGCGAACGATTGATAGGCGCCGTGGCGCTGCCCGCATTCCAGCTGCTGCGACTTGCCCCAGCGCGTCTGGTTGTGCACGGGGCGCACCGGGCCCTGGCAGCGCGGGCAGGGCGGGCTGGGTCGCAGGCCCTGGTGGGCCAGGCTCTGGGTGGCCGCCATGTCGCCGATCAGCGCCAGCAGGCCCGGGCCCGACAGGCGCGCGCTTTCGATGGCGTCGAACCACACCAGGTGGCAGGGCGGGCACAGGTCGATCTCGACCGCGCTGCCGTAGTGCCCGGCCAGGCGCAGGGCCTGCAGGGCGTTGCCGCAATTGCCGCAGCGCAAGGCCGGCGGCGACATCGGCAGGCTCAGTCTTGTAGCGCTTCGGCCGCGGCCGCCACGGTGGCCGCGATGTCGGCCTCGGTGTGCGCGGCGCTGACGAAGCCGGCCTCATACAGCGCTGGCGCCAGGTACACGCCACGGTTGAGCATGCCGTGGAAGAAGCGGTTGAAGCGGTCCTTGTCGGTGGCCATCACTTCGCCGTAGTTCTGCGGCTGCGGGCTCGTGGCCGTGGCGCTGAAGAAGAAGCCGAACATGCCGCCTTCGCTGTCGCCGACGAAAGGCACGCCGGCCGCCTGCGCCACCTTCGTCAGGCCGGCCACCATCGACTGCGTGCGCGCGCCCAGCGCTTCGTAGAAGCCGGGCTTGCTGATTTCTTTCAGCGTGGCCAGCCCGCAGGCCGTGGCCACGGGGTTGCCGCTCAGGGTGCCGGCCTGGTAGACCGGGCCCAGCGGGGCCAGCTGGCTCATGACTTTCTTGCTGCTGCCGAAAGCCGCCAGCGGCATGCCGCCGCCAATGACCTTGCCGAACACGCTCATGTCGGGCTGGAAGCCCGGGATCAACTTGGCGTACACGCTCTGCGCGCCGCCTAGGGCCACGCGAAAGCCCGTCATCACCTCGTCGAACGCCAGCATCGCCCCATGCTGGGTGCACAGTTCGCGCAGCCGCTTCATGAAGGGCACGCTGGCGCGCACGAAGTTCATGTTGCCGCAGATGGGTTCGATCATCACGCAGGCGATCTCGTCGCCCTGGGCCTTGAAGCAGGCCTCAAGTTCTTCGATGTTGTTGTATTCCAAGACCAGGGTGTGCTGCACCACCTCAGGCGGCACGCCGGCGCTGGTGGGGTGGCCGAAGGTGGCCAGGCCCGAGCCGGCCTTCACCAGCAGCGCGTCGGCATGGCCGTGGTAGCAGCCTTCGAACTTCACGATCTTGCTGCGCCCGGTGGCGCCGCGCGCCAGGCGGATGGCGCTCATGCCGGCTTCGGTGCCGCTGCTGACCAGGCGCACCTGTTCCACGCTGGGCACGAGGGCGATGATGGCTTCGGCCAGCTGCACTTCGCGTTCAGTCGGCGCGCCGAAGCTGAAGCCGTCTGCCGCGGCCTGGTGCACCGCGTCCAGCACCGCCGGGTGGCCGTGGCCCAGGATCATCGGGCCCCAGCTGCCGATGTAGTCGATGTACTTCGTGCCTTCGGCGTCCCACATGTAGGCGCCCTGCGCGCGCTGGATGAAGCGCGGCGTGCCGCCCACGGCGCGGAAGGCGCGCACCGGCGAATTCACACCGCCGGGGATCACGCCCTGGGCGCGCTGGAAAAGCTGTTCGTTACTGCTCATGCCGGGTCTCTGCTGTGGGGCGGGAATCAATGCACCCGTCGTGGGGCGCCTTTGGTGGCCTTGCCATCGTCGAAGCCTTCGGGGCCGGCCGGGCCGCCGCCGCCGAAGTCTCCGCCTTCGCCTTCAACCTCGCCGTCCTCAGGGCCGGGCAGGGCCCAGAAGAAGCGGTCGGGCACGATGTTGCCCATGCCGGGGCGAAAGCCGGCGTCCAGGCTCTGGTCCAGGAAGCTCAGCGCTTCGCCCACGGCGGCCTGCAGTTCGCTGCCGGCAGCCAGCAGGGCAGCCAGGGCAGCGGAGAGCGTGTCGCCCGCGCCCGTGAAGCCGGCGTCGAAGCGTTCGAACTTCTCGCCCGTCAGCGCGCCCTGGGGTGAAGCCAGCACGTTGTCGATGTAGCTTTCCGGGCCCTGGGTGCCGCCTTTCCCAGCCGATTTGGCCGCCGGCTTGGCCGGCAGCATGATGCCCGTCACCAGCACGTAGCGCGTGCCATGTTCGCCCGCGGCCACGGCCAGTTCGCGTGCCGAAGGCGGGCGTTCGTTGTCCCATTCGGGCAGCAGGAAGTCCTGCAGCGTCTTGTGGTTGCCCACCAGCACTTCGGTTGCCGGCAGGATGAGTTCGCGGAAGGCGTCCAGGTAGGGCTGTAGCTGGTCTTCTTCCAGCCAGGCCAGGCTGGGCATGTAGCTGACCAGGGGCAGGTCGGTGTAGTCGGACAGCACTTCAGCCACGGCGCTGACGCCGTCGGCCGACCCGAGGAAGCCCACCTTCCAGCCGGCCACGGTGACGTCTTCCAGGATGGTGCGCGCCTGCTCGGCCACCACGTCGGCGTCGACGGGGTGGTGGTCGAAGGTGTCGGCGGTGTCGCGCATCACGATCGACGTGACAACCGGCAGTGCATGCGCGCCCATGGCCGCGATGGTGGCCACGTCACCGGCGGTGCCGGTGGCGCCGCTGGGGTCGGTGGCGTTGAAGCTCATCACGCAGGCCGGGGCAGGCGGTTCGATGCCGGGGTCTGCGGGTTCCGTGGCCGTGGCGGGTTGGGAATTCATGGACGGGGCCTCGGAAGCAAACGGAGAGGTGGGTACTGCGTTTAGCTGCCCACAAATGCTCCTTTTCCGAGGAATGCGGGTCGCTAGAATCGTTCACCATTGTAGTGAGCTGACTGAGGCATCGTGACCGAACCCCGTACCTGGATGTGCCTGATCTGTGGCTGGCTCTACGATGAATCCGTTGGCGACCCTGAACATGGCATTGCGCCCGGCACAGCCTGGGCCGATGTCTCAATGAACTGGACCTGCCCGGAATGCGGTGCTCGCAAGGAAGACTTCGAGATGGTCCAGATCTAGACCCGGGCCCGGGTTGCGCAACGCCGCGCAGCCTGTGGCTGCCGCTCGAGGAGAACACCGCTTGGAAAGCCTGATGTCCGACGCGGGCGCGCAGTTGACCGATCCCCCCGCCACCGGCAGCCGCGAAGACAGCGCCCTGGCTGGCGTGGTGGCTGGCGCCAAGGTGCTGGTGATCGACGACAGCAACACCATCCGCCGCAGCGCGGAAATCTTCTTGCGCCAGGGCGGGCATGAAGTGGTGCTGGCCGAAGACGGCTTCGACGCTCTGGCCAAGGTCAACGACCACGACCCCGAACTGATCTTCTGCGACATCCTGATGCCGCGGCTGGACGGCTACCAGACCTGCGCCATCATCAAGCGCAACCCGCGCTTCGCCCAGGTGCCGGTGATCATGTTGTCCAGCAAGGACGGCCTGTTCGACAAGGCGCGCGGCCGCATGGTCGGCAGCCAGGACTACCTGACCAAGCCCTTCACGAAGGAACAGCTGCTGCGGGCGGTGGACAGCTTCCGCCGCCGTGGCCTCTGAGTTCACACCACCGCACGCCGCCGCAGGACAACCCCAGATGACGATCCAGAAGATCCTCGTGGTCGACGATTCGAAGACCGAGCTGCACCACCTGGCCGACCTGCTGGGCCGCCGCGGCTATGCCGTGCGCACGGCCGAAAACGGCGAAGAAGCGATGCGGCGGCTGGGCGAGGAAAAGCCCGACCTGGTGCTGATGGACGTGGTGATGCCGGGGCAAAACGGCTTCCAGCTGACCCGCACCATCACCCGCGACCCGCGCTTTGCCGACGTGCCCGTGATCATGTGCACCAGCAAGAACCAGGAAACCGACAAGGTCTGGGGCATGCGCCAAGGTGCGCGCGACTACATCGTCAAGCCCGTGAACGGCGACGAGCTGATCGCCAAGATCAAGGCCTTCGACTGATGGCTGCTGCTCGCTTTCACCCCTGGCCCGCTGCCCGACACACCGCCTGACCATGTCCAACCGAGACGCCCTGCGCGACCTGCAAAGCCGCCTGGCCGAACGCCTGCAGCTGGCGCGCACCGAAGCGCGGCCGATGTCCTGGCTGGCGGTGGAATGTGCCGGCACCGGCCTGCTGGTGCCGCTGGCCGGGGCGGGCGAGATCTTTTCTGTCGGCCCGCTGCTGCCGGTGCCGCACACGCAGCCCTGGTTCGTGGGCGTGGCCAACCTGCGCGGCGGCCTGCACGGCGTGGTCGACCTGGCGGCCTTCCTGGGCCTGCGCGCCCCGCACCCGCCGGATGCCCCGCGCGACCAGGCCCGGCTGCTGGCGCTGAACGGCAGCCTGGGCGCGCACAGCGCGCTGCTGGTGGACCGCCTGGCCGGGCTGCGCAGTGGTGAACAGCTGGTGGCCGAAGCCGACGACGGCGGCGACCGCCCGCCGTTTGCGCGCGGCCGCTGGCGCGACGCCGAAGGCCGTGTCTGGCAGGAAATCGACCTGGCCGCACTGGCCCGCCACGAACAGTTTCTTGCCATCGCGGCATGAATGCCTGCGCCAGGCCCGGTAGGGCGCGGCGCGGCTTGAACCGATGAGGACGACATGAGCTTCCTGGACAGGATCAAGGGCCCGAACGGGGCGAACTCGGCGAAGGCCAGCCGCGCCGACCGTGACGCGCCGTCGTCCATCAGCCGCGTCGACGACATCGCCCTGATGGACAACCCGATGGAAGCCACGGTGCGACTGGCTGGGTCGGGTGCCCCGCGCAGCGACGCCGGCCCGTCGATCATTTCCGAAGCCTCGCCGTCGGAGATGGCCGCCGACTACGCCGAAACGCGCAGCCAGGCCGGCAACAGCAGCTTCGCGCCGTCCAGCTTCAGCAGCGGCCTGCCCGTGATCGACAAGCTGCCGCTGGCGCGCCAGCAGCGCATCGCCACTGTGGTCTTCGGGCTGGGCCTCCTGGGCCTGCTGGCGGCCGTGGTGCTGACGCTGAACAGCAGCAACCGGGCGGCGCTGCAGGTGTCGGCCGCGGCACAGGCGCAGACCCAGTCGCAGCGCCTGGCCAAGTCGGTCACGCAGGCCCTGGTGGGCCAGCCCGCGGCCTTCCCCGAAGTGCGCGACAGCATCACCGTGCTGGCTGGCAACGTGCGCGGCCTGGCTGGCACGGCCGGCGCTGCCGAAGGCGTACCGGCCGCCCCGGCCGATCTGTTGGCCCAGCTGCAGCCGCTGCTGCCCCTGGTCGACAAGGCCGAGAAAAACGCCGGCATCGTGGCGGCGCAGGAAAAGACGCTGACGCAGGTCAACCAGTCGCTGCGCGCCATCAACCGCCAGAGCGGCGACCTGCTGGAAAGCGCTGAAGCCATCGCCGCGCTGAAGCTGGCGGCTGGCGCTTCGCCGGCCGAGCTGGTGGCCATGGGCCAGCTCAGCATGCTGACGCAACGCATTGGCAAGAACGCGAACGAATTCATCACCGCCGAAGGCGTCAGCGCCGAGGCGGTGTTCCTGCTGGGCAAGGACCTGAACGCCTTCCGCGACCTGATCAAGGGCCTGAGCGACGGCGACCCCCAAGCCCGCCTGCCCGGCACGCGGGACACCGCCACGCGCGAAGCCCTGCAGAACCTGGCCGCCCAGTACGAGCAGACGCGCACCGCAGCCGCGGCCATCCTGGGCAACCTGCAGGGGCTGGTGGCGGCGCGCGAAGCGCAGCAGGCCATCGTGGCCGACAGCGAACCGCTGCGCACCGGGCTGGACGGCCTGCAGCAGGCCCTGGCCGGCAAGAGCGGCCTGGGCGGCTGGCAGTTCGCCCTGGGCGTGCTGTCCACGCTGGCCATGCTGGGCGGCGGCTTCGCCATGCTGCGCCTGTTCGTCAGCGACCAGACCGCGCGTTCGCGCCTGGCCGAAGCCCAGCGCTTCGAAGCCGAGCGCCAGGAACAGGAAGCCAAGCGCGTGAACGACGCCAACCAGGCCGCCATCCTGCGCCTGATGAACGAACTGCAGACCGTGGCCGAAGGCGACCTGACGCAGCAGGCCACGGTGACCGAAGACATCACCGGCGCGATCGCCGATTCCGTCAACTACACCGTCGAAGAACTGCGCACCCTGGTCGAACAGGTGCAGAGCACGGTCGACCGCGTCAACGACACCACCCAGCAGGTGGAACAGACATCGACCGAGCTGCTGGCGGCGTCCACCGAGCAGCTGCGCACGATCCGCGACACCGGCGAATCGGTGCTGCAGATGGCCGGCCGCATCAACGACGTGTCGGCCCAGGCGCAGGAAACGGCTTCGGTGGCGCGCCAGTCGCTGGTGGCCGCAGAAGGCGGCCTGGCCGCGGTGCAGGACACCATCGGCGGCATGAACGCCATCCGCGACCAGATCCAGGAAACCAGCAAGCGCATCAAGCGCCTGGGCGAAAGCAGCCAGGAAATCGGCGAGATCACCGAGCTGATTTCCGACATCACCGAACAGACCAACGTGTTGGCCCTGAATGCCGCCATCCAGGCCGCCAGCGCCGGTGAAGCCGGCCGCGGCTTCAGCGTGGTGGCCGAGGAAGTGCAGCGCCTGGCCGAGCGCTCAGGCGACGCCACCAAGCAGATCGCGGCCATCGTGCGCACCATCCAGACCGACACCCAGGACGCCGTGGCCGCGATGGAGCGCAGCACGCAGGGCGTGGTCGAAGGCGCGCGCCTGTCCGACGCCGCCGGCACGGCCCTGGCCGACATCGACCGCGTGGTGCGCGAACTGTCGGACCTGATCGCCCGCATCTCGGCCGAAGCGCTGAAGGAAGCTGAAAGTGCCAACGTCGTGGCCGCCAACATCCAGCACATCTTTGCCGTGACCGAACAGACCAGCGAAGGCACGCGTTCGACGGCGCAGATGGTGCGAGAACTGTCGCGCACGGCCGAGGAGCTGAAGGCCTCGGTTTCCCGCTTCAAGGTGGCCTGAGGATGCGCGACCACCTGTCCCTGTCCGACGCCGCTGAGGCGACGTCCGCCGACGACCTCAGTGCCCTGGCCTGGCTGCAGCCCGAGTTGCGCCGCACGCTGGAAGCCGCGCACAAGTCCTTGCGCCGCTACCTGCGCGAAGCCGAATCCATCGGCAGCAGCGACCTGGATAGCGCCGACCCCGCGCCCCTGGCTGCGGCCCGCCACCAGCTGCACCAGGCCGTGGGCGCGATGTCGATGCTGGACCAGCCCGCGCTGGCCCAGGTGCTGCGCGCCAGCGAAACCGCACTGCAGCGCATCGTGGCGCGCCCGGCCCTGCTGAACGCGCAGGCCCTGGAGACCATTGAACGCAACAGCTTTGCGCTGCTGGACTACCTGGCCCGCCAGCTGGCGGGCAAGCCGGTGTCGCCGGTGATGCTGTTCCCGCAGTACCGCGCCACGCAGCAGCTGGCCGGCGCCGACCGCGTGCACCCGGCCGACCTGTGGCCTGTTTCATGGGCCTGGCATGCGCTGCCAGCCGACCGCTCGGCCCAGCCGCGCGCAGCCGATGAAGGCGCACGGGCCGAAATGGAAAGCGCCGTGCTGGCCCTGATGCGCCAGCCCGACAGCGGCGTGCTGGCCCGCATGAGCGACTTCTGCGCCGACCTGGCCGCCGGTGCGTCGCGCAGCGGCGCTGCCGACGGCCGGCTGGCCACGTTCTGGCAGCTGGCTTCGGCGCTGTTCGAAGCCCAGGCTGGCGGGCTGCTGAAGAGCGACGTCCACGTCAAGCGCATCGCTTCGCGCCTGTTGGCCCAGCTGCGCATGAACGTGCGCGGGCAGCACGAGCTGTCCGACCGGCTGGCGCAAGACCTGCTGTTCTTCTGCCACCAGGCGGCGGCACCCAACGCCGAACACCCGGCCCCGCGCCTGGCCGCCGTGCGCAGCACCTGGCCGCAGCCCCCGGGCTTGGCCGCCAGTGACTACGACACCCCCAGCCTGGGCCGCTTCGACCCCGCGGTGCTGGCGCTGGCGCGCAAGCGCGTGGCCGCCGCCAAAGACGTCTGGTCGGGCGTGGCCGGCGGCGAACTGCATCGCCTGGCCAACCTGGGCGAAAGCTTTGCCCTGGTCGACGATTCCGTGCGCCGCATCTTCCCGGCCGGAGACAGCCTGGGCCAGGCCCTGGTGGCCGCCGCTGACCGCACCGTGGCAGCCGAATCCGAACCCGCGCCCACGCTGGCCATGGAAGCCGCCACCGCGCTGCTGTACCTGGACGCCTGCCTGGAAGACGGCGACTTCGACCACCCCGAGCTGCCGGCGCGCGTGCGGCGCCTGGCCCAGCGCATCGACGACGTGGCCGAAGGCGGTGACCCGCATCCGCTGGAAGCCTGGATGGAAGAGCTGTACCGCCGTGTCAGCGACCGCCAGACCATGGGCAGCGTGGTGCAGGAACTGCGCGCCTCGTTGTCGGAAGTGGAAAAGCACATCGACCAGTTCTTCCGCCAGCCCGACGACCGCCAGGTGCTGGTGCCGGTGCCGCAGCAGCTGTCGGCGATGCGGGGCGTGCTGTCGGTGCTGGGCATGAGCCAGGCCTCGCAGGCCGTGCTGCACATGCGCGACGACATCGACGCCCTGGTCAAGAACGAAGCCGGCCTGCCGCAGGGCGAGATCGAACGCCTGGCCGACAACCTGGGCGCCTTGAGCTTCCTCATCGACATGCTCAGCGTGCAGCCGCAGCTGGCCAAGCAGCTGTTCCAGTTCGACGCGGGCAGCGGCAGGCTCAGCGCCGTGATGGGCCAGCCGCATCGGCCGGCCCCGGCCGTTGCCGACGTGCCCGCCGACCTGCCCCTGGTGGATCAGGTGCAGGCCCTGGCCCGCGACCTGCAAGCCGGGCCCGAACAGGCGCCGTCGGACGAAGAACTGGCCCAGCGCCTGGACCGCCTGGCACAGCAGGCCCTGGCCGGCGACGAGGCCGAACTGGCCCGCACGCTGGGCGGGGCCCGCGTGGCGCTGCGCAGCGCGGGCGACGCCGCCACGCGCCGTGCCCTGCGCCAGGACCTGGCCCAGGGCCTGCTGGGCCTGGGCCAGGTGCCGCAGCCCGCGCCCCTGCCCCCGGCCCCGGTGCCACCGCCGCACGCGCCTGCCGCGCCCGGCAGCACGGGCCTGGAAGACGACCTGGAAATGCGCGAGATCTTCATCGAAGAAGCGCGCGAAGTTGTGGCCGACGCAGGCGACGCCCTGCGCCGCCTGGCCGACCAGCCCGAATCCGCTGCCGACATGACCCAACTGCGGCGCGCCTTCCACACCCTGAAGGGCAGCGGCCGCATGGTCGGCCTGACGGACTTTGGCGCAGCATCCTGGGCCTGCGAACAGCTCTTCAACGCCCGCCTGGCGATGCAGCCGGTGCGGATGGACGCGCCGCTGCAGGCCTTCACCGAACAGGCCCTGGCCAGCCTGGCGGCCTGGACCGACGCCATCGCCAGCGGCGACGCCAGCGCCCACAGCCCCGCTGCCCTGGTGGCCGCGGCCGATGCCCTGCGGTTGGGCGAAGTGGCCGCGCAGGAAGCGCTGGCCGACGCGGGTGCTGAACCGGAAGCCGGGGTGCCGGATGCCGATACGCCGGCCGACACCACGGCTGACACCACGACCGACACCACGACCGGAGGGTCAGCCGTCGCAGCCGCAGCCATCGACCCCGCCCCCCCGGCCGGTTTGTCGGGCTTGCCCACGCTGCCCGACTTTCCCCCGCTGTTCGACCTGCCCGAGCTGTCCGAACCGGTCGAGCTGTCAGACCCCAGCCTGCCCGACGCTGCGCCGCAGCCCGAGGCCGCCGAACTGGCGGCCGCCGACTTCGCCCTGCACTTCGACCCCCAGCCGCAGGCCCCGGCCGATGACGCGCCGCCAGCGCCTGATACCGCCGCTGCGCCCGGCCCGCTGGGCGATGACGCCGACGCCGTGCTGGTGGACGATGACCCCGCCGGCCGCGGCGCCACCGCACGGCCGCCGGGCTTCCCGGAACTGCCGGTGGATGCGCCGGTGCTGCCCTTCGAACTGCACTTCGACGCGCCAGCGCAAGCGGCTGCTGCCGCGCCCGAAGAGGCCAGCGCCCTTGCCACGGCTAGCCAGCCTGCAGCACCCACCGTCGACACCGAAGGGCCTGACGACGCTGACGCCGACGCCGATGCTCGCCCGCCAGCGCCCGGCGCCGTGCCCGAACTGGCCTTGCGCGTGCCCGGCCTGCCCAGCGCAGCCGACCTGGACCTGGGCCTGCCCGCCGCGCGCGACGAACGCGTGGCCTTCCAGTTCGACCTGGGCGGCCTGGGCAGCCCGGAAGCCGCCAGCGCCGACGCTGCCCCGGCGGCGCTGCTGATGACGGGCGAACTGCCCGACCACGACGCGCCCGCCAGCGAACGCATGCCGCTGGCCGGCACCGTGGAACTGCCGCCAGAGGGCCAGCCGCGCGCGGCCTTGCCCGGTGTCGACGAACTGGTGCTGGACCTGGCCGAAATCGAAGTGCCCGCAGGCGTGGACGACGCGCCGCTGGACACCAGCGCCCCGCTGATCGCTTCCGACCTGCCCCTGACGCTGGACGGCGAAGCCGGGCCCGGTGCTGAACCCGAGCCTTCCGCCACGCCTGCGGCTGAAACAGACGACAGCCTGGCCGGCCTGGACACCCTGATGGTCATGGCCGCCCCCGTGGCGCCAGCCTTGCCCATCCGGCTGGACGTCGCCCCCGACCCCGACCCTGACCAGGAACCTGCGGCGCCGCCAGAAGACCCGGTCAAGGTGATCGGGCCGCTGCGCATCAGCATCCCGCTGTTCAACATCTTCCTGAACGAGGCCGACGAACTGTCGCGCCGGCTGGGGATGGAGCTGGCCGAGTGGGTGCTGGAATCCGACACCCAGGCCGTGCCCGACAGCAGCATCGCGCTGGCGCATTCGCTGGCCGGCAATTCCGCCACGGTCGGCTACACCGACCTGTCGGCGCTGGCCCGGGCGCTGGAACATGCGCTGATGCGTTCGCAGGCTGTGGGCCAGGGGCGCGACGGCGAAGGCGAGCTGTTCATCGACGCCGCCGACGAGATTCGACGCCTCTTGCACCAGTTCGCTGCCGGCTTCCTGCGGCCGGTTTCGCCTGCCCTGATGGAACGCCTGGCAGACCACGAACGCTGGCCGCTGCCACAGCCCCTGCCTGTGGCCGAGGCGGCCGACAGCATGGCCGGCGACCTGGCGAACGTGGCCGATGCGACCGACGCGACTGACGCGACTGACGCGGCCGACGCGACCGATACGGTCGATACCGCCGCCGCTGAACCGGCGCTGGCCCCGGTGGCTGCCGCCGCGCCCGCGGTGCTGAGTGAAGACGACTTCGACGCCGAAGACCAGATCGACCCCGACCTGTTCCCGATCTTCGAAGAAGAGGCCGACGAACTGCTGCCCCAGCTGCAGGCGCGCCTGCGCGACTGGCTGGAACACCCAGCCGACAGGGATTCGCCGTCGTCGTGCATGCGTACCTTGCACACCTTCAAGGGCGGCGCGCGCCTGGCCGGCGCGATGCGGCTGGGCGAAATGGCGCACCGGCTGGAATCGGCCGTGGAAAAACTGGTGGCCAGCGACGCCGTGCGCCCTCAGGACGTCGAACCGCTGCTGGCGCTGGCCGACCACATGTCCGTGGCCTTCGCCAGGCTGCGCGACCCGGCCGCGGCTGACCTGCCTGAAACGGCTGCTGTGTTGCCGGCCCCCGCCCTGGCTGCCCCAGCCGGCGCCCCACTGCCGCAAGACGCGCCACCGGCCGATGCGGCCTTTGCCCGCCTGGCCGCGCCCGACGGTGGCACCACGGCCGAAGCCAGGCCCGAAGACAAAGCCGAAAACAAGGGCGAAGGGGCAGCCGCCGAGCCCGCTGCAGCCTCTGCTGCCCCTTCCTTTACGGCGGCAGCACCAGCACTGGTGGCGCCCGCTGCCGAGGCAGGCGATCTGCCCCAGCCGGCCGATGCACAAGCCGATGCACAGGCCGCCGCAGGGCATGAAGCGCCGGCCCAGGCAGATGCCCCGGCCGCTGGCCTGGCGGCTGCGCTGGCATCGTCCGCGCTGGTGGGCCTTGCGGCCAACCCGGCAGCACCGCCCGGCATCGACTGGGCACGCTTCCAGCGCCCTGTTGCCGCAGCTGTAGCCCCGCCGCCGCCCGCGGCCGAACGCAGCCCGGCCGGCAGCGGCGCCGTCCGCGTGCGCGCCGGCCTGCTGGACCGGCTGGTGAACCAGGCGGGCGAGGTGAGCATCACGCGCGCCCGCATCGACGCCGACGTGCGCAGCCTGCAGGGCAGCCTGCACGAGCTGACCGAAAGCCTGGACCGCATGCGCCGCCAGCTGCGCGACATCGAACTGCAGGCCGAAACGCAGATCTCGTCGCGCCTGGAACAGGCCAAGGCGGCTTCGCAGGCCTTCGACCCGTTGGAGATGGACCGCTTCACGCGTTTCCAGGAACTCACGCGCTTCATGGCCGAGTCGGTCAACGACGTGGCCACGCTGCAGCGCAGCCTGCAGCGCACGCTGCAGAGCACGGAAGACGAACTCGCTGCCCAGGCCCGGCTGACGCGCGAACTGCAGGACGACCTGCTGCGCACGCGCATGGTCGAATTCGAAAGCATGGCCGACCGCCTGTACCGCACGGTGCGCCAGGCGGCGAAGGAAACCGGCAAGCAAGTGCGGCTGGACATCGTGGGCGGCGCGATCGAAGTCGACCGCGGCGTGTTGGAACGCATGACCGGGCCTTTTGAGCACCTGCTGCGCAATTGCGTGGCGCACGGCGTGGAAATGGCCGAACAGCGGCGCTCCACAGGCAAGGCGGCCGAAGGCCAGATCAGCATCCAGGTGACGCAGTCGGGCAATGAAGTGGCCATCGACTTCGGTGACGACGGTGCCGGCCTGGACCTACCGCGCATCCGCCAGCGCGCCATCGAACGCGGCCTGTTGGCGGCCGACGTGGACGCCAGCGACGACGAGCTGTCGCAGCTGATCTTTTCCCCCGGCTTCAGCACCGCCACCACGGTGACCGAACTGGCTGGCCGCGGCATTGGCATGGACGTGGTGCGCGCAGAAGTCAACGCCATGGGCGGGCGCATCGAAATCCGCAGCCAGCCTGGCCAGGGCACGCATTTCCGGCTGTTGCTGCCGCTGACCACGGCCGTCACGCAAGTGGTGATGCTGCGCTGCGGCGTGACCAGCGTGGCCGTGCCGTCCACCCTGGTGGAAGTGGTGCGCCGCGTGGCGCCGGCCGAAATCGACAACGCCTACGAACAGGGGCACTTCGAATTCGGCGACGAGTCGGTGGCCTTCTTCTGGCTGCCGGCCCTGCTGCAGGCGGCGCAGCGCGGCGAGACGCGTTCGCGGTCGCAAAACGTGGTGATCATCCGCAGCGCGGCCCAGCGCGTGGCCCTGCACGTCGACGAAGTCGTCGGCAACCAGGAAGTGGTGGTGAAGAACGTCGGCCCGCAGCTGGCGCGCCTGCCCGGCCTGGCCGGGGTGACGCTGCTGCCTTCGGGCGTGGTGTCGCTCATCTACAACCCGGTGGCCCTGGCGGCGGTGTATGCCGACGCCGCGCGCCGCCTGATGCGCCAGCAGCCGCCCCAGCCGGGCGCTGCCGCAGGTGCTGACGGTGACGACAGCCCCGCGCCGCAGCGCGCGCCGATGGTGATGGTGGTGGACGATTCCCTGACCGTGCGCCGCGTCACCCAGCGCCTGCTGGTGCGCGAGGGTTACCGCGTCGTGCTGGCCAAGGACGGCCTGGAAGCCCTGGAAAAGCTGGCCGAAGAACGCCCGGCCGTGCTGCTGTCGGACATCGAAATGCCGCGCATGGACGGCTTCGACCTGCTGCGCAACGTGCGCGCCGACGCCAAGCTGGCAGGCCTGCCGGTGGTGATGATCACCTCGCGCATCGCCCAGAAGCACCGCGACTACGCCATGGAACTGGGCGTGGACCACTACCTGGGCAAGCCGTATTCGGAAGAGCTGCTGCTGTCCCTGGTGGCACGCTACACCGGTGCCGAACAGGCTGCGCGCGCGGCCGCGCCGGCGTGACGGGGGGGACAGGCGCGATGGACCTGCAAGCCAGCCCGCAGTGGGTCGACCAATTGGCCACCCTGAGCGGCCACCGCGACCGCGACCTGCTGGACGTGAGCCTGGCCAGCGCACTGCGTGACCTGCTGCGCCCGCAAAGCGTGGCCGTGCTGCGCTGCGTCGGCGGCAGCGGCGACGAACGCTGGCGGCTCAGCGCCCGCCTGGGCCTGAACGACGCCGCCGCTGCGTCCGATGGCCTGGGCCTGGCCCTGGCGGACCTGCCGCTCCTGCACAGCCACCCGGCCCGGCTGCAATGCCTGCAGCAGCGGCTGGTGGTGCAGGCCAGCGACGGCATTGGCGGGGGCTGCTGCATGCACTTCCCGCTGGCCAGCGACCGCCAGGTCGTGGGCGTGCTGGAAGTCCAGACCGCCCAGGCCCTGGGCCCGGCCGAGCAACGCCTGGTCAGCAGCGTGTTGCGGCTGTATGGCAACGTGCTGGGCCTGCTGGACTACAGCGAACGCGACACCTTGACGGGCCTGCTGAACCGCAAGACCTTCGACGAAAGCTTCATGCGCCTGTCGGGCAGCCTCACGCAGCCGCCGGAAGTGCCCAGCCCGCAGTCCCTGGCCGAGCTGGACGCCACCACGCCGCCCGGGTCGCGCCGGGGACGGCAGGGCATGTCGGCCTGGCTGGGGGTGATCGACATCGACCACTTCAAGCGCGTGAACGACGAGCACGGCCACCTGATCGGCGACGAAGTGCTGCTGCTGGTGGCGCGCCTGATGCGCAACAGCTTCCGCTTCGACGACCAGCTCTACCGCTTCGGCGGCGAGGAATTCGTGGTGCTGATGCGTTGCGTCAGCCCGTCCGACGCCGCCGTCGCTTTCGAGCGCTTGCGCACCCAGGTCCAGGGCTTCAACTTCCCGCGCGCCGGCCGCATCACCGTCAGTGCCGGCTTCACGCAGGTAAGGGTGTCCGACACCCCCAGCGCCGCCTTCGAACGCGCCGACCAGGCTGTCTACGTGGCTAAGCAGCAGGGCCGCAACCAGGTGCACGAACACGCCGCCCTGGTGGCCGCCGGTTTGCTGCGCGAAGACGTGCGCGACAGCGACGTCGAACTGTTCTAGCGCCTGGCGCGACGGCGGCGTTCGAAAACCGCTGATGGGGACGGGTTAATCAAACGTTTGACTCGTGCGGCTACACTCGCCGCCCATGGAACCTCACCACCCGGCCGTTGTGGCCGTCGCCTCGGCCACGGCTGCGCCGGCCTCGGCGCCAGAAGAACCCCGCCAGCGTCTGCTGCTGGCCGGCCTGCGCCTGTTTGCGCAGCAGGGCTACAGCAAGACCAGCACGCGTGAACTGGCCGAGGCCGCGCAGGTCAACATCGCGGCCATCAGCTACTACTTTGGCGACAAGGCCGGGCTGTACCGCGCGGTGTTCCTGGAATCGATGGGCGGGTCGCCCGAAGCCGACCTGGCGCGCTACAGCGACCCGCGCTTGAGCCTTGCGCAGGCCTTGCGCGGCTTCTACGACGTCTTCCTGGAACCGCTGACGCAGGGCGACAAACTGCGCCTGTGCATGAAGATGCACTTCCGCGAGATGCTGGAACCCACGGGCCTGTGGCCGATGGACGCAGCGCACGGCATCAAGCCGCTGCACGATGGCCTGTTGGCCCTGCTGTGCCGGCACCTGGGCTTGCCGACCGACGCCGGCGCCGCTGATGCCGACCTGCAGCGCCTGGCCATCGGCCTGGCCGGGCTGGGCGTGCACCTGCATGTGGGCTACGACATGACCGAGGCCCTGGCGCCTGGGCTGATGCAGGGCCCGGAGCAGATCGAAGTCTGGTCAGACCGCCTGGTTCTGTACGGGCTGGCCATGGTGCGTGCCGAAGCCGCGCGCCGCGGCCTGGCCCTGCGCGAGGCGGGGCAGGACGCTGCGGCTGCCGAGATCGCCGAATCCGGTGACGTCGGCCAGCACGCCGAACCGGCTGCCACGCCTGCCCAGCGCCGCACGAGTGGTCGTACACGTGGCCGCACAAGTGCCGGCACAGACGGCCGCACACCCCCCGGGTCTGGAGAATCAGCATGACCCTGAACCCTGACAGCCGCAAACCAAACCGCTGCCGCACGGCGCTGCGCCCGGCTTCGGGCCTGGGCCAGCGGCATCACCGCTGGGTGGCCTGGGGTGCACTGGCGCTGAGCCTGACCCTGGGCGCCTGTGCGGGCCCTGGCGCAGGCTTGTCCCGCAGTGCGGCGGTGGCACAGCCTGCCACGCCGCCGGTCGCCCCGGCCTGGCAGGCGGCGCTGCCCGCGATGGCCGGCGCGGCGGGCGACGCAGTGCCCGCGGCCGAGTTCTGGCAGCGCTTCGGCGACCCGGCCCTGCCGGCGCTGCTGCAGGCGGCGCAGTCGGCCAGCCCCAGCCTGACAGCGGCGGCGGCACGCATCGAACGTGCCCGTGCCAGCCAGGTGGCGGCCGGTGCGGCCCTGCTGCCTCAGGTGTCGGCCGAAGCCGCGTTCACGCAGTCCCGCGGCGCCCAGGGCGCGCCCGGCAGCACCAGCAGCACAGCCACGGCCGGGCTGCGGGCGGGCTGGGAAATCGATCTTTTCGGCGCCCTGGCCGCCGGGCGCCGCGCTGCCGACGCCCGGCTGCAGGGCGCGCAGTCGGCGCTGGTCGACGCCCGGCTGGCGCTGGCGGCCGAAGTCACCAGCACCCTGGTCAGCCTGCGGGCCTGCGAAGCCCAGACCCGCACCACCCAGGCCGACGCCGCCAGCCGCGCCGAAACCGCGCGCCTGACCGACCTGAGCGCCCGCGCCGGCTTCGTGGCACCTGCCGATGCCGCGCTGGTGCGCGCCGGTGCGGCCCAGGCGCGCGCTGTGGCCACCCAGCAGGCAGGGCAGTGCGACACCCTGGTGAAGGCCCTGGTCGAACTGAGCGACCTGCCCGAACCCGCGCTGCGCCAGCAGCTGGCCGCGGCCACCGCCAGGCTGCCCCAGGCGCCGGCCGTGTTGCCCCCGGCGCTGCCGGCCAGCCTGCTGGCCCAGCGCCCGGACCTGCGCGACGCTGCCTTGGCCGTGCAGGCCGCCGCCGCCGACCGCGACCAGGCGGCCGCCCGCCAGTGGCCGCAGCTGACGCTGGCCGGCACCCTGGGCGCAGTGGCCTTCCGCCAAGGCGGCGAAACACAGACTGGTGGCGCCTGGTCCTTCGGCCCGCTGACGGTCAGCTTCCCGCTGTTTGACGCCGGCAGCCGCGCGGCCAACACCGCCGCCGCGCGCGCCGACTACGACAACGCCGTGGCGCAGTACCGCGCCGCTGCGCGCCGTGCGGTGCGCGAAGTCGAAGCCGCGCTGGTGGCGCTGGACAGCACGGCCCGGCGCTTCGACGACGCGCGCAGCGCCGCGGCCGACTTCGAAGCCGCGCTCACGGCCACCGAAGCGCGCCAGCGCGGTGGCCTGGCCAGCCTGCTGGACCTGGAAACCGCGCGCCGCAACACGCTGGCTGCACAAGGCGCCGTGATCGAACTGCAGCGCGAACGCGCCGCCGCCTGGGTGGCCCTGGTGCGCGCGCTGGGCGCGGGCCCGGTGCTGCCGCCTGCTTCCGCTGCCCAGGCCGCTGCCGCACCTGGCCCAGCGCCTGCGGGCGCCACCACGGCTGCCCTGAACACCCCCTGAACCAAGCCACACCGCCATGAAGCTCTTCCCCGTCAACCGCCCCGGGCCCGCCCGTGCCGCCTGGTTCAGCGCCGGTGGCGCCCTGCTGGCCGCCGGCGCGCTGCTGGCGCTCTCCGTGCAGGCCCAAGACCCCAAGGCCGGCGCCGCGGCGCCAGCCGCCAAGCCGGCGCTCACCGTCACCCTGGCCAGCCCACAGCGCGCTGAACTGCCCCTGTCGGTGGCAGCCAACGGCAGCGTGGCGGCCTGGCAGGAAGCCGTGGTCGGCGCCGAAGCCGGCGGCCTGCGCCTGGCCGACGTGCGCGTGAACGTGGGCGACCGCGTGCGCCGGGGCCAGGTGCTGGCGACCTTCGCTGCCGCGCTGCCGCAGGCCGACCTGGCCCAGGCCCGCGCCGCCGTGGCCGAGGCCGAAGCCACGCTGGCCGAAGCCCAGGCCAACGCCCAGCGCGCCCGCGACCTGCAGGCCAGCGGCGCCCTGAGCGCACAGCAGATCAACCAGTACCTGACGGCCGAACGCACCGCCGAAGCCCGGCTGCAGGCCCAGCGCGCGCTGTTCAAGACCAACGAACTGCGCCTGGCGCAGACCCAGGTGCTGGCGCCCGACGACGGCGTCATCAGCGCACGCGCGGCGACCGTCGGCGCGGTCGTCAGCCCGGGGCAGGAACTGTTCCGCCTGATCCGCCAGGGCCGGCTGGAATGGCGCGCCGAAGTCGCCAGTTCCGAGCTGGCCAGCCTGAAGCCCGGCATGCCGGTGCGCGTGACGCCGGCCGGCGGCGAAGCCGTAGCCGGCCGGCTGCGCATGGTGGCGCCGACCGTGGACGCCGCGACGCGCAACGGTCTGGTCTATGTCGACCTGCCCCAGCCCGGCACGGCCCGCGCGGGCATGTTCGCGCGCGGCGAATTCGAAGTCGGCCGTTCGCCCGCCCTGACCCTGCCGCAGTCTGCGGTGCTGTTGCGCGACGGCTTCAGCTACGTCTTCCAGCTGGCGCCGGACAACAAGGTGCGGCAGCTGAAGGTGACGGTGGGCCGCCGTCTGGGCGACCGTATCGAAGTCACCGGCGGGCTGGACCCGGCCGCGCGCGTGGTCGCCAGCGGCGCCAGTTTCCTGGGCGACGGCGACACCGTCCGCGTGGTCGACGCCCCGCCAGCGATTGCTGCCGCCAAGCCCTGAAGCCCTGAAGCCCTTTCGCTGCCTGAAGAGCCCGCCATGAACGTTTCCGCCTGGTGCATCCGCAACCCCATCCCCGCGGTGATGCTGTTCATCATGCTCACCCTGCTGGGCGCGATGGGCTTCAAGAGCATGAAGGTGCAGCAGTTCCCCGACATCGACCTGCCCACCATCACCATCAGTGCCAGCCTGCCTGGCGCGGCGCCGGCGCAGCTGGAAACCGAAGTCGCGCGCAAGCTGGAAAACGCCGTCGCGTCGATCCAGGGCCTGAAGAACATCTACACCAAGGTGCAGGATGGCGTGGCCAACGTGACGGCTGAATTCCGCCTGGAAAAGCCCACCCAGGAAGCGCTGGACGACGTGCGCGCGGCCGTGCAGCGCGTGCGTTCAGACCTGCCCGCCGATCTGCGCGACCCCGTCATCAGCAAGGTCGAGCTGGCGGGCGCGCCGATCCTGACCTACACCGTGGCTTCTTCGAAGATGGACGACGAAGCTCTTTCCTGGTTCGTCGACAACGACATCACCAAGGCCATGCTGGCGGTGCGCGGCGTGGGGTCGGTGGCGCGCGTGGGCGGTGTGGCGCGTGAGGTGCAGGTCAACCTGGACCCGGCCAAGCTGCTGGCGCTGAACGCCAGCGCGGCCGACATCTCGCGCCAGCTGCGCGCGGTGCAGCAGGAAGCCAGCGGCGGCCGCGTGGACGTGGGCGGCATCGAGCAAAGCGTGCGCACCATTGCCACGGTGGCCAGCGCAGCCGAACTGGCGGCGATCGAAATCGGCCTGAGCGACGGCCGCCGCATCCGGCTGGACCAGGTGGCCACGGTCACCGACACCACGGCTGAGAGGCGCAGCACCGCGCTGCTGAACGGCAAGCCGGTGGTGGGCTTCGAGATCGTGCGTTCGCGCGGCGCTGGCGAAACCGAAGTCGCCGACGGCGTGCGTGCCGCGCTGGCGAAGTTCAGCGCCGAACGCCCTGACGTGACCATCACCGAAGCCTTCAACTTCGTCGACCCCGTGGTCGAGAACTTCCACGGCAGCATGTACCTGCTGCTGGAAGGTGCGGTGCTGGCGGTGCTGGTGGTGTGGCTGTTCCTGCGCGACTGGCGCGCCACCCTGGTGGCGGCCACCGCCTTGCCGCTGTCCATCATCCCCACCTTCGGCGCCATGTACTACCTGTTCGGCTTCACGCTGAACACCGTCACGCTGCTGAGCATGAGCCTGGTGGTGGGCATCCTGGTGGACGACGCCATCGTCGAGATCGAAAACATCATGCGCCACCTGCGCATGGGCAAGACGCCGCTGCAGGCTGCCACCGAAGCCGCCGACGAGATCGGCCTGGCGGTGATCGCCACCACCTTCACGCTGATCGCGGTTTTCCTGCCCACCGCCTTCATGTCGGGCGTGCCGGGCAAGTTCTTCGTGCAGTTCGGCTGGACGGCAGCGATTGCGGTCTTCTTCAGCCTGGTGGTGGCGCGCATGCTCACGCCGATGATGGCGGCCTACATCCTGAAGCCGCCGAAGAAGGACCATGTCGAACCCGCCTGGCTGCTGCGCTACGGCCGCTGGGCCGACTGGTGCCTGCGCCACCGCGTCGTCACCATGCTGGTGACGGCGGTGTTCTTCGTCGCGTCGTTCTTTCTGGTCACCAAGCTGCCCACCGGCTTCCTGCCGCCCGACGACCTGAGCCAGACCCAGGTGACCGTGACCCTGCCGCCGGGCAGCACCTACGGCCAGACCCTGGCCGTGGCCGAACAGGCGCGCAGCGTGGTGCAGGGCAACCCGCACGTGAAGCTGGTCTACACCGCGGTGGGCGGCGGCAGCACCGGCGCCGACACCTTCAGCCCCGGCGGCGGCGTGCCCGAGGTGCGCACTGCCACGCTGACCATCAACATGACGCCGCGCGGCGAACGTGGCGGCCTGAGCAAGCAGGACATCGAACGCCAGCTGCGCACGGCACTGGAAGTGATCCCCGGTGCGCGTGTGAAGGTCGGCTTCGGCCAGAGCGCCGAGAAGTACGTGCTGGTGCTGGCCGGCAACGACGGCGCGGCGCTGAACGCGCATGCCGCCATCGTCGAACGCGAACTGCGCGCCATCCCCGGCGTGGGCAACGTCACCAGCAGTTCCAGCCTGGTGCGGCCTGAACTCATCGTGCGGCCCGATTCGGCGCGCGCCGCCGACCTGGGCGTGACGGCGGCGGCCATCGCCGACACCCTGCGCATCGCCACCGCCGGCGACTACGACCAGAGCCTGCCCAAGCTGAACCTGAGCCAGCGCCAGGTGCCCATCGTCGTGCGCCTGCCGCCCGAAGCGCGCACCGACCTGGCCCTGCTGGCGCGGCTGCCGGTGCCGGGTACACACGGGCCGGTGATGCTGGGCAACGTGGCCAGCCTGTCGATTGCCAGCGGACCGGCTCAGATCGACCGGTTCAACCGGCTGCGCAACGTCAACTTCGAAATCGAGCTGAACGGCCAGGCCCTGGGCGACGTGCAGAAGGCCGCGCTGGCCCTGCCCAGCATCCAGAACCTGCCGCCGGGCGTGGTGCAGTCGGAAACCGGCGACGCCGAGGCCTTCACCGAACTCTTCGCCAGCTTCGGCCTGGCGATGCTGACGGGCGTGCTGTGCATCTACATCGTGCTGGTGCTGCTGTTCAAGGACTTCGTGCAGCCCGCCACCATCCTGGGCGCGCTGGTGCTGTCGATCCCGGGTGCCTTCCTGGCGCTGTTCGTCACGAACACGGCTTTGTCGATGCCCAGCATGATCGGCCTGATCATGCTGATGGGCATCGCCACCAAGAACAGCATCCTGCTGGTGGACTACATCATCATCGCGCGGCGCGACCATGGCCTGGACCGCTGGCACGCCATCCTGGACGCTTGCCACAAGCGCGCCCGGCCGATCGTGATGACCACCATCGCCATGGGTGCGGGCATGTTGCCCATCGCCCTGGGCATCGGCACCGACCCCAGCTTCCGCGCGCCCATGGCCATCGTCGTGATCGGCGGGCTCATCACCAGCACCTTTCTGAGCCTGCTGGTGATCCCCGTGCTGTTCACTTACGTGGACGACGCCGTCAATGCCCTGAAGCGCCTGGCCAGCCGCGGCCGTCCAGCCCCGCCCAGCCCGGCGGCCCTGGCCGCCGTCACACCCCAGAAAGCCCCGACATGAAGCCCGATACCCGCCATCTGAGCCGCCACCCGACCCGCCACTTGACCCGCCGCACCCTGCTGCAGGCCGCTGCCGGCGCCGCTGCGCTGGCGGCCATGAAGCTGCAGGCGGCCGAAGCGCAGTGGACAGGCGCCTTCGAAGTGCTGGACCTGGACTGGGCCGACAGCGCCCGCCAGCGTGCCGTGCCGGTGCGCCTGTACCTGCCGGCCACCGCGCAGGCCCGCAGCGCGCGGCTGCCGCTGGTGGTGTTCTCGCACGGCATCGGCGGGTCGCGCCGCGGCTACAGCTACCTGGGCCAGCACTTCGCCCGCAACGGCGTGGCCAGCCTGCACCTGCAGCACGTCGGCAGCGACCGCAACCTGTGGATGGGCAATGTCTTCGGCCTGGTGGGCCGGCTGCAGGGTGCGGCGCAGGATGCTGAAGCCATCGCCCGCGCGCAGGACCTGCGCTTTGCGCTGGACACCCTGCTGGCGGGCGACCTGGCGCCGCGCCTGGACGACAGCCGCATCGTCGCTGCTGGCCACAGCTACGGCGCCAACACCACCTTGCTGGCGGCCGGCGCCAAGGTGGCGCGCGAAGGCCGCTCTATCGTGCTGAAGGACGAGCGCGTGCGCGCTGCCATCGCCATCTCGGCCCCGCCGTTCTACGGCGAACGCGAGCCGCGGCGCGTGCTGGAAAGCGTTACCGTGCCCAGCCTGCACGTCACCGCCACCGACGACATCATCCGCATCCCTGGCTACTACAGCGGTTCCGAAGACCGCGTGGCGGTGTTCGACGCCGTGGGCAGCCGGGCCAAGTGGCTGGCGGTCTTCGAAGGCGGTTCGCACAGCATGTTCACCGACCGCGCCGGCACCGGCGGCGTGGCCCTGAACCCGCAGGTCAAGGCCGCCACCCAGGCGCTGACCCTGGCCTTTGTGAGCGCCGTGTTCGAAGGCGATGGCAGCGCCATCAGCGCCTGGCCGCAGCAGCACGCGGCCATCCTGGCGCGCTTCAGCGCGCCAGCCGTCTGATTCTCTGGCGCGCTTCAGCCCACCTCTGGCTGACGGGCTGCTCTCGGCCCTTTTCGGTCGTTCGCTTGGACCGTTCGGCTTGTCAGCTTGGTCCCTGGGGCTGCGGGTCTTGGGTGGCCCCTTCCGCTCATGTCCCCCGCCAGCGCGTTGCAGGCTAACCGTTCTGTTCGGCACCGCGCTGGCTCCTCCTTGACT
>JAIXRN010000088.1 GCA_027485165.1 Rubrivivax sp. | reverse complement strand
TCAGTACTTGCGCCAGACCACGCGATTCACGTATCCGGTGTAGCTCATGATGATCCGGACCACCTTGTCCGAGACGTTCGGCATCGAGTAGTCGGACACGGGCCGGAGGGTCCTGTGCGAACCGCGTCCCTGTGATTCGAGGATCTGCAGGGCCTGGAGCACGAGCGCCGGATCGAGACCGACCATCATCACTGATGCCTCCTCCATTCCCTCGGGTCGCTCGTGGGCCTCGCGGATGTTGAGTGCGGGGAAGTTGAGTATCGAGGACTCCTCGGTGATGGTGCCGCTGTCCGAGAGGACGGCCTTCGCCCGCATCTGCAGGTGGACGTAGTCCGAGAGTCCCAGAGGCTTCATCAGCCGCACCAGGGGGCTGAACCGGCTTCCGGTCGCGTCGAACCGCTTCTGGGTCCGTGGGTGCGTCGACACGACCACCGGCATGCCGTACCTCTCCGCCACCGAATTCAGCACCGCAACGAGCTTCGCGAGGTTCGCGTCGGAGTCCACGTTCTCCTCGCGGTGCGCGCTCACCACGAAATAGCCGCCCTCCTCGAGGCCGAGCCTCACGAGTGCATCCGACGCGTCGATCTTCGCGCGGTAGTGGGTCAGTACCTCGTACATCGGGCTGCCGGTCTTGATGACCAGGTCAGGCGAGAGGCCCTCCCGGAGCAGGTACTCGCGCGCGATCGAGCTGTAGGTGAGGTTCACGTCTGCGGCGTGGTCGACGATGCGGCGGTTGATCTCCTCGGGTACCCGCTGGTCGAAGCAGCGGTTCCCTGCCTCCATGTGGAAAACCGGGATCTTTCGCCGCTTCGCGGGGATCACGGAGAGGCAGCTGTTCGTGTCGCCCAGCACGAGCATCGCATCCGGCCGTTCCCGGTCCAGGACGCCGTCGACCGAGGCGATGATCCTTCCGATGGTCTCGGCCGCGTTGCCGACCGCGGCGCCGAGGAAGTGGTCGGGCTTCCGTATGCCGAGATCCTCGAAGAAGACCTGGTTGAGCTCGTAGTCGTAGTTCTGTCCCGTGTGGACGATCACGTGGTCGCAGTGCTCGTCCAGCTTCGCCATCACACGGGACAGCCGGATGATCTCCGGGCGGGTGCCGACCACCGTCGCAACCTTGAGCCGCTTGTTGCCGCTTTCCATTTCCGAGGGCCTCTCTGCTGAGCCGCGCTAGGGGAGTGGGGCAGCGATCGTGTCGGGCCGCTGCCGGTCGAAGTTCTCGTTCGCCCACAGCAGCACCAGCAGCGGATCGCTTCCCGTGTTGGTGATGTCGTGAGCCCAGCCCGGAACGGTGTCTACGACCGTCGGAGCGTCGCCCGAAACGTCGATCGCGTGGGCCTCGCCCGTCGCGATGTTTCGGAACCTGAAGCGCGCCCGGCCCTGGACCACCAGGAACTTCTCGTTCTTGGTGTGGTGGTAGTGCCCGCCACGCGTGACGCCCGGTGCGCTCGTGAAGTACGAGACCTGCCCCGAATCCTTGGTCCGCAGCATCTCCGCGAACCCGCCGCGCGGGTCATCGTGCCTGACCACTGGGTACGCGAAGTCGGTGGTCGGCAGGTAGCTCAGGTAGGTCGCGTAGAGCGCCCGCAGGAAGCCTCCGCCGACCCGATCGACCTCGAAAGCACGCCGCATTCGATGGAAGCCCCGGATCGCCTCAGCCATCTCGCCGACAGTGGTCCGGTACTGGGGAGCCACATCCCGGTAGGGTCCGTCGCCGGGCCGCGCCTCGTTCCCGGGAAGCAGCGCGACGAACGCGTCGACCACGTCGTCCACGTACACGAGCGTCAGGGGAGCGTTGGGGTCGTGGATCGAGATCGGCAGGTCCCGCGCGATGTTGTGGCAGAAGGTTGCCACCGCCGAGTTGTAGTTGGGCCGGCACCACTTGCCGAACACGTTCGGCAGGCGGAACACGTGCGCGTCGGGATTGTCCCTGCCGAGCGCCGCCAGGAACGCCTCCTCGGCGGCCAGCTTGCTGTCCCCGTAGGGGGAGGGCTTGCCCGCCTGGCTCGACGACGTGAGGATCACCGGGACTCCGCGCCTGGTTCGCGCAAGGGAAGCGACTTTCGCGGACAGGTCGCGATTGCCCGGCATGAAGTCGTCCGGATTGGTGGTGCGGTTCACCCCGGCCAGGTGGAAGACCGCGCCCGCGCGGGCGATCGCGGCCTCGAGGTCGCGATCCGTCGAGCCACGGGTGATGGGAACCACCTCCACGTCCCCGCGCTCGCGCAGCCTCGTGCAGAGGTTCCTGCCGATGAAGCCGTCGCTTCCGGTGACCGCGACCGCGAGGCGCTCAGTCGACATCGACCGGCTCCCGCCCGGCGACCACGTCCTGGATGATCGACAGCTTGAGCAGCAGCGCCTTCATGCCCTCGACGTCAAGCCGGTGCGTGTTGTGGGAGTTGTAGTCCTCGCTGGCGGACAGCTTCGACTCGCCTTCCTCGAAGAACTTGCCGTAGTTGAGGTCCCGCATGTCCGGGCGGACGCGGAAGTAGCCGCCGAGGTCCTCGGACGCGAGCATCTCCTCGCGGCTCAGCAGCGCCTCGTACAGCTTCTCGCCGTGACGGGTTCCGATGACCCTCACCGGGTGGTCGGGTCGACCCAGCAGCTGCAGGATTGCCTTCGTCAGGGTCGAGATGGTCGCCGCGGGCGCCTTCTGGACGAAGATCTCGCCGTTGTTGCCGTGCTCGAATGCGTACAGCACGAGGTCGACCGCATCGTCGAGCGTCATCATGAACCTGGTCATCTCCGGGTCCGTGATGGTGATCGGCTGGCCCGCGAGGACCTGGCGCACGAAGAGCGGGATGACCGACCCACGGGATGCCATGACGTTGCCGTAGCGCGTTCCGCAGGCCACCATGCCGGTGCCGACCAGCGCGCGCGACTTGGCGACCATCACCTTCTCCATCATCGCCTTGGAGATGCCCATCGCGTTGATCGGGTAGACCGCCTTGTCGGTGCTGAGGCACACCACCCGCCTGACGCCGCAGTTGACCGCTGCCTCGATCACGTTCTCGGTGCCGAGCACGTTCGTCTTCACCGCCTCGAGCGGGAAGAACTCGCACGACGGGACCTGCTTGAGGGCCGCCGCGTTGAAGACGAAGTCGACGCCGCGCATCGCGTTCACCACGCTCGCGTAGTCGCGCACGTCGCCGATGTAGAACTTGAGCCGCCGGTCCGCGTAGCGCTTTCGGCAGTCGTCCTGCTTCTTCTCGTCGCGGCTGAAGATCCGGATCTCGCCGACGTCGGACTTCAGGAACCGCCGCATCACGGCGTTTCCGAACGAACCGGTGCCTCCGGTCACAAGGAGCGTCTTTCCGTTGAACATGTTCTCGAGTCCTCTCGTGCTTGCGTTGTGTCGGTGCTGGTGGTCCGTCGGCGGCTATGTGCCGTTTACGGGGCGTGCGGGCGGTTCCGCCGGAGTTCCGGTGGCGGCTCCGGCAGGCCGGGGAACGCGCGCCAGACGATGCCCGAGTCGGGCCTCAGGACGACCCACGCCGTGACGAAGATCACCAGCACGTACATCTTGAGGCCCTGGTGCGCCACGTACCACTCCTCGAGCGAACCCTTGTAGGGCGCGATGACCTCGTCGTAGAAGCGAATCGGATCCGCTTGGCCGTGCAGGGCCTCCTCCTCGTCACGGAAGACGATCGAGCCGACGCCAGAGAGCCCGGGCCGGACCGTCGTGATCGCGGCCCTCGATCGCGCGGGGAAGGCGTCGAAGCACCTGCGGGTCTGCGGCCGGGGCCCGACGACGCTCATGTCGCCGAACAGGATGTTCAGCAGCTGGGGCAGCTCGTTCAGCTTCGTCTTTCGGAGCAACCGTCCGAACGGCAGGATCCTTGGGTCGTTCTTCACGGTGATGGTGCCGGTCCCGATGTTCGGGCTGTCCTTCAGCATCGTCGCGAACTTGTAGAGGCGGAAAGGCTTGCCCCCCAGGCCGACCCGTTCCTGGGTGTAGAAGACGTGGTGCTCGCCCGTCAGCAGCAGGATGACGGCCGTCGGCACCAGGAGCGGGGACAGCACGAGCAGCGCGAGTGCCGAGAGGAGTATGTCGAGGATTCGCTGCATTTCACATCCTCCCGTCCAGGAACTTGCCCGTCTCGCGGTGGTTGAACTCGGGGATCATTTCGTTGAAGAGCTCGACGAGCTCGCCGCGCTGCCATGCGCCCGCAGCGAGCATCCCGCGAATCCGGTCCATGAACCGGTCGAGCTTTGCGGGGTCGAACGACGGATCGTTGCTGATCACGCCGAGGGAGCCGAACCGGTCCATGTCGAGGACCTCCCGCTCGGTGAAGAACTCCTCGAAGTCCTTCTCGCCGGTCGTGTCGCTGGCGAAGAAGTAGCAGGGCCATCGGCGCGAGGCGATCAGCTCGGACGCCCGCCCGCGGGCCTCGTCCTCGGACGCGCACTCGTACGCCTCGTACCCGAGCTGCTCCAGGAACCTGACCGCAATGTCGCTGAACCGGGTCAGCCTGAGGGCATCGCTCATCTTCGGGAAGAAGATCTCGCGGTTGTTCGCCAGCATGCACGACATCAGGCAGAGCTCGCCGGACTCCTGAGGCGTGACGAAGTATCGACGTACGTCGTTCGGCGCGGAGATCGGCTGCCTCTTCGCGAACCGTTGGTTGAAGCCATGAAGCAGGGAGCCGTCCGAGAAGGCGACGTTCGCGAACCGTGCCATCGCGATCGGCATCGACAGGCTCTCTCGCATCAGGAACATCTCCATGATGCGCTTGCTCGCCCCCATCATGTTGACGGGGTTGGCCGCCTTGTCCGTGGAGACGCAGAAGTACCTCGAGGCGCCCGCCGCCCTCGCCTGCGCGACGGTCGCGACGGTGTTGAGGATGTTGACCCGCACCATCCGCATCAGCGTGAACGGATCCTTCTCGCTGCGGACGTGCTTCAGTGCCGACAGGTTGAGCACGTAGTCGTATCCGCCGCTCGAGCGCAGCATGGCCGCGAACTCGTCGCTCCCGCAGTCGACGGCGAACGTGCTGAAGTCGCCGTCGATGTACCCGAGCGTGCTTCGGACGTCCCGCACGAGCTCGACCATGTTGTTCTCGCTGATGTCGACGACGTGAAGCGCCCGCGGGTTCCGGCGGAAGATCTCGCGCGTCACGGCCTGGCCGATCGAGCCCGCGCCGCCGATGACGAGGAACCGGGAGGCCCGGACCGACTCCGAGAGCCGGCTCTCCTGCGACGAGACGTCGTCGGCAAAGAGGGGTGCCTGGCGTCCGATGATCTCGAGAATGTTCATTGAGAGTTCTCCGAATTGCGGGTTCCGCGCTCCTCCGCGCGGCGGTCGGCCGCCGGCGCCGTTCGGCCCGCGGTCACCAGGTGGAGGAGGTTGCGCCACATCTCGCAGCCGTGCCGCATCGAGTAACCGGACTCGAGGGCCTTCCTTCCCCGATGCCCCAGGGCAAGTCCGAGGGCCGGGTCGCGCCGGATCTCGTCGATGACCCGGACGAGCCCCTCCGAGTTGCCGTTCGGCACCACGATGCCGCATCGGTTCTCCGTGATCATGCGCGCGATCTCGCTTCCGCTCGGACCCACGAAGATCGCCGGCCGGCCCGCCGCCAGCACGCCGTAGAGCTTGCTGGGAAGGATCACTCCCTCGAAGCCGGGGACCATGAGCACCAGATGGACGTCGCCCAGAGAGATCAGGGTCCCGAGCCGCGAACGGGGCTGGTAGGGCTTCAGCACGACGTTGCGGATGTCGTGCTTCCGCACGAATTCCTCGACCGACGGTCGCATCACTCCGTCGCCGACGATGACCCACCGAACGGTGTCGTCGTCTTTCATTCGGAGCATCGCACCGAACACGGTCTCCGCATCGTGTCCGAGGCCGAAGTTCCCGGAGTACTGGATCACGAAGCGGTCGCCGAGGTCCCATTCCTTCCGGAACGGGTTCGGGCCGCAGGGAACCGGCATGGAGGGACGGGTCGTGGCGAGTGAGTCGACCGCCAGCTCCAGCCGCCTCACGGGCAGCTCGGGAATCTCCTCCGGGTCGGACCACGGGTGGATCATGGCGATCCGCTCGGCCGGCACGCCTTTCGCGAGGATTCGCTCTCGCATGCAGCGCCCGAGGGTGACGACCATGTCGGCGCGCCGGAGGCAGAAGCCGTCGACCATCGCCAGCAGCCGGTGGGCCACGCCGTTGCGCTTGATCAGCCCTGCCTCGACCGGCAGGTCCGGGTAGAGGTCCATCGTCCAGAAGACGAACCGCGTTCCCTTCAGGGCACGGAGCAGCGCCCCGACCAGGGCCACGAACGGCGGGGTCGTCAGGCAGATCACCACGTCGTGTCGGGGCAGGGACAGCGCGCAGAGCGCGGCCGTGACATTGAACCGCAGGTAGTCGAAGGCGCGCGTCAGGAGCCCGCGCTTGTCGAAGACGTTGCGCGACACCCGGTGGATGTCGACGCCGTCCTTCAGCTCTCGCACGGGCAGTCGTGCGCCACGGCGACCGTACAGGCTCCGCGAGGTCAGGACCGTCACCTTGTCGCCGCTCGCCGCGAGGAACTTCGCCAGGTCATGCGCCTGCTGCGCGGTCGCGACGACGTCCGGCCAGAAACTCTGGTTGACGATCAGGATGCTGATCGGTCGTCCGTTCGTGGGGATTTCGGTCGCGGACTCGCCCATTTCGCCCTCGGCCGGACCTCGATCGGCTCGGCAGCATCGCTTCCCTCCAGCATCGGCCAGCCGGGCCGCGAAGTGTAGCCAACGATGTCATAAATGCCGTCGGAGTCGGGGCCCGGCTCACTTATCATTCACCGAGTGCCCCAACTTCGAATCTACAACACGCGAGAGAGGGCGCTCTCGACGGTCGACCCAAGCGGCATTGATCGCCCGACGCTGTTTTATTCGTGCGGTCCAACGGTGTACGACGATGCGCACATCGGCAACTTCCGCTCCTTCCTGAACGCGGACGTCCTGCGCAGGGCTCTGGAGCTCCTCGGGCACCGAGTCCTCCACGTGATGAACATCACCGATGTCGGGCACATGACGGAGGACGAGGCGGCGGACGGTGCGGGGGAGGACAAGATGGCGGTCGCTGGCCGGCGCATCGCCGAAGCGAAGAAGTCCGGAAAGTTGCCGGTGGGTGCCGAGGTCGATGCTTCGGACCCCATGGCGATCGCCGACTTCTACGCGGATCGCTTTCTCGAGGACGCACGCCTCCTCGGGCTGAAGGTCGCGACCGAGGCGGAGGCATTGCGCGCGGCAGGCGGAGACCCCGGCCGGCTCATGCCGCGCCCGACTCGCTGCATATCGCAGATGGTCGAGATGATCTCCCAGCTGGTGTCCAAGGGGCACGCGTATGTCGGCGCGGACGGCGCCGTCTATTTCGACGTTCGTTCCTTCCCGGACTACGGGCGGCTTTCCGGCAACACCCTCGAAAGCCTCCGGGAAGGAGCGGGCGAGCGGATTGACTCGGTCCATCAGGCTGCCAAGCGGCACCCGTCCGACTTCCTGCTCTGGAAGCCAGACCCTCGCCACCTCATGCGGTGGCCGTCGCCGTGGGGGGACGGCTACCCGGGATGGCACATCGAATGCAGCGCGATGGCGCGCATGCTGCTCGGCGACCAGATCGACATCCATTCCGGCGGGGAAGACAACATCTTCCCTCACCACGAGTGCGAGATCGCGCAGACCTGCTGCGCCACTGGGCTTCCGGTCTTCGCCCGGACGTGGTTCCACACCCGCCATCTCCAGGTGGAGGGCGAGAAGATGTCCAAGTCGCGTGGCAACTTCTTCACGGCCCGGGACCTCTTCGCGAAGGGTGTGACTCCCGCCGCACTGCGTCTCGAGCTGATCCGGACCCACTACCGGGTCAACTCCAACTTCACGATGCAGGGACTCCAGGACTGCCAGAGGATGATTGACCGCTGGTGCCGCGCACACTCGCAGCTCGTCGCCTCGGCAGCCGCGGACGCATCGGCCGGGCGTGCGGCGACCGACGAGTCGAGGCCGGCGGGTCCGTTCGAGCGTGCGCTCGGGGAGTTCACCGACGCTCTGTGCGACGACCTCAACCTCGCGCGCGCGATCGCCGCGCTGAACGGTGCCGTGGCGCACCGGCCGGACTCGGCGCAGTGCGTGCACCGGGAGCTCGCGAGCCTCCTCGCAATGGACTCGGTGCTGTCCGTGCTCGGGCGAAACGCGCCGGTTGCCGGTGCCGTGCGCGGCGAGGATCCTTCGTTCGTGGATGCCGTGGAGGGGCTGATCGCGCGCCGAGCCGCCGCCCGCGCGTCGAAGGACTGGGCCGAGAGCGACCGAATCCGCGATGAACTCGCCGCGCTCGGCGTCACCATCAAGGACGGTCCCTCGGGCGCGAGCTGGTCAAGGAGCTGAATGCGTGACCTTCCCGCCAACTCCTCGCCTTCACCGCGGTCGAACATCGAGGTGGTGATGATCGTCCGGGACGAGGAGCTCAACCTGCCCCACTCGATCGGGTCGGTGCGCGAGTGGGCCGACCGCGTCTGGGTGGTCGACTCAGGTTCCGCCGATCGCACCGTCGAGATCGCGCGGTCGCTCGGCGCCGAGGTCGTGCATCGCCCATGGCTCGGCTATGCGCGGCAGAAGAACTGGGCGCTGGACGAGCTTCCCCTGCTTTCTCCGTGGATCCTCATCCTCGACGCCGACGAGTCCGTCACGCCCGAGCTGCGTCGCGCGCTGTGCGAGGTTGCGTCCCGTCCGGTGGAATCCGTGCCCGAATCCGCCTTCCACGTGAATCGGCACTTCGTATTCCTCGGCGGCGTGATCAGGCATTGCGGCTACTACCCGTCCTGGAACGTTCGGTTCCTGAAGCGAGGCCGGGCCCGCTACGAGGAGCGCGAGGTCCACGAACACATGGTCGCCGACGGCCCGGTGGGGTTCCTGCCGGGCGAGCTCGAGCACAATGACCGTCGTCCGCTCGAGCACCACATCGCCAAGCACAATCGGTATTCGACCCTCGAGGCGAAGGCGATCCTCGAGCAGGAGCGCGCCGAAGGCGCCGCGAGCCTCCCCGCGCGCCTCTTGGGCGGCCCGCTCGAGCGCCGGCGCTGGATCAAGCGTCACGTCTACCCCAGACTGCCGGCGCGCTTCCTCTTTCGGTTCGCCTGGATGTACGTTCTGAAGGGCGGTTTCCTGGACGGCGTGACGGGCTGGAGGTTCTGCCTGTTCATCAGCGCCTACGAACTGCAGATCGAGCAGAAGCTGATCGAGATGAGGAAGGGCAATGCCCTTCGGGAGGGTGGAGAGCGATGATCGATGCAGGCGTTCCCGCAGTTCCGAGCTTCGCGCTGATTGGCGCGGCCGGCTTCATCGCGCCGAGGCACATGAAGGCCATCAAGGAGGTCGGTGGGCGCCTCGTGGCGGCGCTCGATCCGAACGACAGCGTTGGCGTCATCGACAGTTACTTCCCGGATGCGCACTTCTTCACGGAGTTCGAACGGTTCGACCGGCACCTCGACAAGCTCCGGCGCCGCGGGGAGGGCATTGATTACGTCGGTGTCTGCTCCCCGAACTACCTGCATGACGCCCACATCCGGTTCGCGCTCCGGAGCGGCGCCCATGCGATCTGCGAGAAGCCGATCGTGCTGAACCCGTGGAATCTCGACGCGCTCGAGGAGCTGCAGGCCGAGAGCGGCCGCCGGGTGCACACGATCCTGCAGCTGCGCCTGCACCCCGCGATCGTCGCCCTGCGCGATCGGTTCCGCTCGACCCGCGGCGTCTCCGAGGTCGACATCGCGTACGTGACCTCCCGAGGACGCTGGTACCACCAGAGCTGGAAGGGCGACGTGCAGAAGTCGGGCGGGATCGCGACGAACATCGGCGTCCACTTCTTCGACATGCTCGCGTGGATCTTCGGGCCACAGCACAGCTCGACGGTGCACCTGCGCCGCGAGGACTGCGCGTCCGGGCTGCTCGAGCTCGAGCGGGCCAGGGTCCGGTGGTTCCTGTCGATCAATCCCGAACACCTGCCGCGGGAGCAGCGCGAGCGTGGGCAGCGGACCTACAGGTCCATCACGATTGGCGACGAGGCGGTCGAGTTCTCGGAGGGCTTCACCGACCTGCACACGGCGAGTTACCGCGAAGTGCTCGCGGGCCGCGGTTTCTCGCTCAGCGATTCCAGGGCGGCGATCGAGATGGTGCACGCGATCCGGAACGCTCCCATCGTCGGGCTGGACCCGGGCAGCCACCCTCTCGCCGCCGGAGCTTCCCGATGAACGCAATCATCCATCCGACCGCGGTCGTCGATCCGGGCGCGGCCATCGGGCCCGGCACCCGTGTCTGGCACTTCTCCCATGTCTGCGGGGGCGCCGTGATCGGCGAGCGGTGCTCGCTCGGCCAGGGCGTCTTCGTCGGCAACCGCGTCCGCATCGGCAGCAACGTCAAGATCCAGAACAACGTCTCTGTCTACGACGGCGTGATGCTCGAGGATGACGTGTTCTGCGGCCCGAGCATGGTCTTCACGAACGTCCACAACCCGCGCTCCGCGGTGGTTCGGAAGCACGAGTACCGGGACACCCTCGTCCGCCGCGGCGCGACGCTGGGCGCGAACTGCACGATCGTCTGCGGCACCACCATCGGCGAGCACGCGTTCGTCGGCGCGGGAGCGGTCGTCACGCACGACGTGCCGCCCTTCGCGCTCGTGGCAGGGGTTCCTGCGCGGCACTTCGGCTGGATGTCGCGCCACGGCGAGCGGATCCCCCTCCCGCTCGAGGGATCCGGGGAGTGGGACTGCCCCCACACCGGCGACCGATACGTCCTCGCGGGCCGCGAGCTTCGCGCTGGGTTCCGCTGAGGGCGATCAGCCAACCGAGAACTCGCGTTCCCATGCGGCGACGCTGAAGAGGCGCCATCGGGTTCCGTGGTGCATCGAGCCGTATGCTCGCTCCAACGATCCGGGCCGCGCGATATCACGCAGCAGGGTCGAGGAGAGGACGGTGTCGCGCATGCGCGCGGCATGGATCCGTAGCCATGTCGCCGTCGGTGCATCGAAGCCGACCTTCCAGCGGCGCCAGGTGATCTCGTCGGGAAGCACGCCCTGCATGGAGCGACGCAGGGGCCACTTCGTCCAGCCGTCGAGCAGCTTGACGCCGGTCGGCATCGCGATCGAGCTCTCGACCGAGCGCCAGTCGAGGAAGGGCAGCCGGGTCTCGATCGCGAACCGCATCGAGTTCTTGTCCTCGAAGCGCAAAAGCGCGGGCAGATTCGCCGACTCGACATCGAGCCTCTGCAGCGAGCGGACGTTGCGCATGGCCCTGGCCTCGGCCCTCATCGACGCCGGCATCCTGGGCACCCGCCTCATCCACCTGGCGCGCAGCCTGTGCTTGAGGTAGAGCAGTTGCGGAAATCCCTGGAAAGCCATCGATACGAGGATGCTCGCCGTGCCCAGCTGCGCCTCGTTCCTGCGGCATGCGGCGAGCTCTCGGAGCATCCCGGGCACGCCTCGCTCACGCAGCTGCTCGAGCATCACCGCGGCGAAGTAGCGCCGGTACCCGAGCAGCGTCTCGTCGCCGCCCTGTCCGTCGAGCATCACCGGGATCCCGTGCTCCCGGGCGGTCCTCATGACGAACCACTGCATTAGGACCGACGGACCGCCGAACGGCTCTTCCTGCGTGCGGACGACGTCGTCGACGGATGCCGCGAAATCCTCCGGCGTGGGACGGACGGTGATCCAGTCCAGGCCCGCGCGCTCGGCCACCGCGCGCGCGAACGGGGACTCGTCGGTCGCGGACTCCTCGCTCACCGCGGTGACGGCGCGGAAACGCTCGCCGCGCATCGCCAGATACGGACCGGCGGCGAGCGCGGCTATCGCCGAACTGTCGAGTCCACCGCTCAGGCACGTGCCGACGGGCACGTCGGCGCGGAGCCGCAGCCGGACCGCATGCTCCAGGCGGTCTCGGCATTCCTGCCATGCCGTCTCGGCGTCCGCCTTCGAGAGTTCCGGCCGCTCGCCGATCGAGTACCACCTGGTCTCGGCGAGCGAAGCGTCCTCCAGACTGACTGTGAGCAAGTGGGCCGCCGGCAGCTTGCTCACGCCCTCGAAGAAGGTCTCCCGCTGCGGCTCGTCGATTCCGGCGAGGAGGAACTCGTCCAGCACGTTGCGGTTGGCGCGCACCGACGGCAGGAGGGGCAGCAGTTGACGAATCTCCGAGCCGAACGCGAGGGCCTGCCCGATCCGCGCGTAGTAGAGCGGCTTCACCCCGAACCGATCCCTTGCAAGGAACACCTCGTCCGAGGACCGATCGTGCATCGCGAACGCCCACATCCCGTTGAAGCGCGTGAGGCACGACGGGCCCCAGCGTCGCCAAGACTCGAGGATCACCTCGGTGTCGGTCCGAGTGCGGAAGTCATGACCCAGGGCGCGCAGTTCGTCGCGGAGCTCGACGTGGTTGTAGATCTCGCCGTTGAAGGTGATGCGTAGTCTGCCGTCCGCCGTCGCCATCGGCTGGCCGCCCGCCGGCGACAGATCCACGATCGCCAGCCGTCGGTGCCCGAAGCCGACAGCCCCGACGATGTCGATCCCCTCGCCGTCGGGCCCCCGGTGCGCGACCGCGCGGGTCATCGCCGCGAGGCGTTCGAGGTCCGGCGGAGCGCCGTCGAGCATGATCAGGCCGGCGATCCCGCACATCCGATTGATCGTAGCGTTGGTAGCCGACAGCGCGGGACAGCGCCCGTCACTTGGTAGCGTGTCTGCATGGCTTCGGCAGTCACCAATCGGATCGCCGTTGTTGGCGGCGGGATCAACGGCGTGATGTGCGCGTCCGCGCTCCGTGCCCGGGGGCACGAGGTCGTCGTGTTCGAGCGATCCACGTTGATGTCCCAGACCTCGTCCGCATCCACCAAGTTGCTGCACGGCGGACTCCGCTATCTCGAGCACGGATCGTTCGGACTCGTTCGGGAAGCACTCGCGGAACGCGCCTGGTGGTTGCGCAGCGCTCCCGACCTGTGTCATCCGATCCGCCTGCTCCTCCCGGTCTGGGCCGGGAGCGGGCGATCGACGCTCACCCTCCGTGCCGGTCTCTGGCTCTATGACCGGCTTGCCGGCGGTGCACGGATCGAACCACACCGATGGCTCAATCGTGACGAGGCGCTTCGGTCCGCGCCGGGCCTGCGGGCGGAAGGACTGCGAGGGGCGTTCGCGTTCTGGGACGGTCAGATGGATGACCTCGCGCTCGGGCTCTGGGCCGCACAGCGCGCGAAGGGTCTCGGAGTTGAGTTCCGCGAGCACGTCGAGGTCGAGCGCCTCGGTCGCGACGGCGTCCTATGCACGTCGGCAGGAACCGAGCGCTTCGATCGCATCGTCAATGTGGCCGGTCCCTGGGCTGGGGATCTCCTTCGGCGGTCCGACATCGGGTCGCGGAACCGACTGGACCTGGTGCGCGGCAGCCACCTGGTTGTTTCCCGGCCGTGCCCTTCGGCCGTGCTCGCCCAGGTGGACGGCGGGCGTCGAATCGCCTTCATCCTCCCCTGGAAGGGCTCGACGCTGATCGGCACGACCGAGGTCCGCCAGGCGCTCGGCGAACCGATTGCTTGCTCGGCGGAGGAGCGTGAGTACCTCATGCGTTTCCACGACCGGGTGATGGAGTCCCCGCTCTCGGCTGGGGAGATCACATCGACCTTCGCCGGCGTTCGCCCGTTGGTGCGCTCGTCCGATGATCCCGGCCGTGCGACACGGGAGTACGAGATCGAACGCTCCGGCGCGGTGCTGACCGTCTTCGGCGGGAAGTGGACCACCGCTCGCTCCCTTGGCCAGAAGGTTGCGGAAGCGGTCGAGCGCGGCTGACCGTCGCGGATGCCGGTCGGGTCGCATAACACGGCGGGAGCAAGTCGGCGGATCGCTTAAACTTCGGGGTCCCGATGGTCGATACCCGGATCGACGGCGCCGGGATTGACCTCGGTGTCGACCACTTCCCAGGAAGCAGGC
>JAIXRN010000051.1 GCA_027485165.1 Rubrivivax sp. | reverse complement strand
TGAACGGCAATGGCCTGGTGGCCACGGCCGGCTTCAACCTGATGCCGCAAACAGGCGGTCGTCTCGACTTCGGGGACCAGACCTACCAGGTGCCGAACCTGGCCCCGTTCAACATCGGCAATCTGTTCGGGGACCTCGGCGTCTTCTACGTGGGAGTGCTGGATCCCTCGAACGGCCCCACCGAGCCGCCGGTGATCCGCTTCGCGCCACCCACGCCGGGCTCGACCGAGCTGCGGTTGGAATGGCCCGCCGGCTACGTGCTCCAACGCCTGCCCAACTTGGGGTCCAACGATTGGTCGACCCTCCAGGTCGCCTCGCCCTACACGGTCGGCCTGAACGAGGCGTCCGCCGCGTTCTTCCGGGTCGTCCCGGCCCAGTAGCCCCCGGGGTAGGGCGAGGGCTCCTGCCGAGCCGTTGGATCTCCTTTGCCACGGGAGGCACGGAGGGAAGAAGCGCCTTCACAAGGCGTCTACGGCGCAATCTACGGCGTGGGATATCGCGGAGGATCCGGCGGGACGCCGGCGGTCCGAGGCCTGGGTCCGCCAGCCTCGGGCCGGCTCCGGCAAAGGCACCCATTCCCGAATCAAGTATCCTGAATCTTCGGCCGCCTTCGCGCGTGACACCCGGCAGGGTCTCCGGTCAAACGTGCGTGACCACCATGCCCGAGGACCTGATCAGCCCCAATGCGCCGCTGGTGGTGGCCTCTTCCGATCCGGCCACCTTGCCGGCCGATTTCGAGGCGGTCTATGCCGCCCATGCGCAGCCGGTCTTCTACCTGGCCCTGCGCCTCCTCGGGGATCCGGCCCAGGCGCAGGACGCCACCCAGGACGTCTTCGTGAGGGCCTTCCGCAACTTCGGGCGGTTCCGGGGCGAGTCCGAGGTCCGCACCTGGCTCTATCGCATCACGCTCAACCACTGCTCCCACCTCCGCCAGAGCTGGGCCGCCCGGAACATCCACACCGCTTCCGAGGAGTCCGTGTTCGAGAACGAGCCCGCCCGGACCGGCGATCCCCTCCGGATCCTCGAGACCAAGGAATTGGGCGACCGGATCCAGCGCGCGCTCGACACCCTGACGGCCGAGTACCGGCTTCTCCTCCTCCTGGTCGCCGACGAGGAGCTGAGCTACGAGCAGGTCGGGACCTTGACCCAGCAGACCGCGGATGCCGTCCGCGGCAAACTCCACCGGGCGCGGCGCGCCTTCTCCGCCGCCTTCCACCGGACCGCCTGAACGGACGCTATGAATCCCGACAAAAAGACGTTGCGACACTCCCTTGCCACCGACGGTCAGCTGGAATCCACCCAGGAGCAGGAACTCCAGGGCGATTCCACCCGCGAGTTCGCAAGCCCCGAGGAATTGATCGCCTTCGACCGCACCCGGACGCCGGTTCCCGATGCCCTGCACCCGCGGGTCTCCGGGGCGGTGCAGAAATCGGCCCCCGAATCCCCGAAGCCATGGTGGACGCGGCTCTTCTGAGTCCCGGGGAACGGCGTCCGGCGTCCCGCGCCAGGCTCGGCGCCCTTCGCGCCGCAGAAGCCGAGGCCCACCTGCGGTCGTGCCACTTGTGCGCGCACCGCTGCGGGGTGGACCGCCTGGCCGGGGCCCTTGGGCCCTGCCATGCCGGTCCCGAGGGACGCGTCTTCCACGCCCAGGTGGAGGTGGGGGACGAGTCGGATCTCACCCCGGTGTTCGCCGTGGCTTTCAGCGGGTGCGACCTTCGCTGCGACTTCTGCAACACCGGGCGCGAGAGCTGGGATCCATCGGCCGGATCCGTTCCCGACCTGGTGGAGCCCGAAGGCCTGGCAGCCCGGATCCGTCGGGCCGCCGAGGCCGGTTCCATCCGCAGCGTGATGATCCTCGGCGGAGAACCGACCATCCACCTTCCCTCCGCCCTGCGGCTCGTGGCGGCCCTGCCGGAGACCCTGCCGGTGGTCTGGAAGACCAATGCCCACGGAACTCCGGAGTCCAATGCCCTGCTCGACGGCGTCTTCGACGTCTGGGTGGCCGACCTCAAGTTCGGCAACGACGCCTGTGCCCAGCGGATTGCCCGCGTCTCCGACTATGGCCGGATCATCCAGGACAACCTCCTGTGGGCGGCACCGCGAACCCGGTTGATCGTCCGGCACCTGCTGATGCCGGGCCACCTCGACTGCTGCTGGCGGCCGGTGGCGCAATGGCTGGCCTCGGCGCTGCCGCAGGTCGAGGTGAGCCTGCGGACCGGATTCTGGCCCGGATGGTTCAGCGCACGTCATCCCGAGCTCCGTCGCACCGGTCGCATCACCGAGGAGCGCGAGGCCCGCCGCATCGGCGAGGCCCTGGGACTCCGGCTCATCGAATGACATGAAGCCGTCCGAACCTTCCCTCCCGCCGGAGCCATCCCCCTCGCCGGACCCCGGCTCCGCCGTGGGCTCCGAGCTGTTGCTGTTGCCCGATGGCCGAATCCTCGCGCACCACCTGACCCCCGAGCTTGCAGAGGCCGTCCGCCAGGCCCTGGCCCGACCCGATCCCTCCTGAATTCCCTCCCCTGAAAGCCATGTCCTTCGCCGCCGAACTCGAGGTCCTCATCCGGGCCCGGTATCCGTTGATCTACATCCAGACCAGCGAGGAGCTGCGCATCCTTCCGGTGGTGATGGAAATCGCCGCGCGCCGAGGAAAGAAGGCCTTCGAGTGGTCCTACTCCACCGGGATCGTCCCGGCCGGGGCCAACATCCAGAGCCAGAAGGGCCGGAGCGCCGGCACCAAGGATCCCCTCGCCGCGCTCGATCAGGTGTTGGACCAGGTCGAGCCGGCGATCTTCCTCTTCAAGGATTTCCACCCCTTCCTCGCCCGCTCGAACTTCGCGGTCATCCGGAAGCTCAAGGACATCGCCCTGCACCTGAAGAACAGCTTCAAGACGGTGATCCTCGTCTCGTCGGTGCTCGAGATCCCGGCCGAGCTGGACAAGGAGATCACCGTCCTCAGCTTCCCGCTGCCCACCAAGGACGACCTGGGCCACCTGCTCGACCGGATCCTCGACGACGTGCGCCCGATGAAGGAGGTGCAGATCGACCTGGACGACGCCGGCCGCGACCGCCTTCTCCAGGCCGCCCTCGGTCTCACCCTGGGCGAGGCGGAAAACGTCTTCGCCAAGATCATCGTGCAGGATGCCCGCCTCAGTGGCGACGACGTCTACGCCGTGTTCGCCGAGAAGCAGCAGATCATCCGGAAGAGCGGCCTGCTGGAGTACTACGCCACCACGGAAAACTTCGCCAACGTGGGCGGCCTGACCCTGCTCAAGGACTGGCTGGTCAAGCGCTCGGCCGCCTTCACCCCGGAGGCCCGCATCTTCGGCCTCCCGGCGCCGAAGGGAGTGCTGCTGCTGGGCGTACAGGGTTGCGGGAAGAGCCTCTGCGCGAAGGCCATCTCCAGCCTCTGGCAATTGCCCCTGCTGCGCTTCGACATGGGGCGCATGTTCGGAAGCCTGGTGGGGTCCTCCGAGGAGAATGTCCGCCGGGCCATCTCCGTGGCCGAGTCGGTGGCCCCGGCCATCCTCTGGGTCGACGAGATCGACAAGGCCTTCTCCGGCTCGCAGGGCAGCGGCTCGAGCGACGGCGGCACGGCCGCTCGGGTGTTCGGCACCTTCCTGACCTGGCTCAGCGAGAAGACCGCCCCGGTCTTTGTCATCGCCACCGCCAACGACATTTCCCACCTCCCGCCAGAACTGCTGCGAAAGGGCCGGCTCGACGAGATCTTCTTCGTCGACCTCCCGGGCGAGCCGGAACGGGCGGAGATCTTTGGGGTGCACATCGGCCGTCGCGGACGCGATCCTGGCCAGTTCGATCTTCCGCGGCTGGCCACCGCCTCCGCCGACTTCAGCGGCGCGGAGATCGAGGAGGCGATCAACAGCGCGCTGTACGAGGCGTTCTACTCCGGCTCCGAGCTGACTACCGACCACATCCTCGGATCGATCCGCCAGACGGTCCCGCTGGCCCGCACGATGGACGAGCAGATCAACCGGCTGCGCAGCTGGGCCGAGGGACGCGCCCGGAACGCGAGCACCGACCGCACCGCCACCCCGGGTGCCCACCTGCCTCGCAAGGTGGAGTTTTGAAGTCCTGGCCCGGGGTTTCAGCCCCGGGAAAGGGACAATCTCCCTTCCAGTCCTGGAGGGACAGATGATCCCACGGGTTCCCTTCCAACAGCCGTCCCTCCGGGACTGCGTCCTGTTGCGTCGCATCCTTTTCCGGCGTTGAAGCGCCGGGCCAGCGTCATCCGGTATCGCCGGGACGGGGAATATCGGCGTCCCCACGGGACGCCAGGAACCCTCATGAAAACACGTGACGAATTGCATCCGCCCCGGTCGAACCCCACGAAACCGATCCTCCATCCCATGAGCGCCGTCGCCATCATCACCCCCATCGTCATCTCCTCCTGGCCTGCGATCAGCTCCGCGCTGATCTCGGCCGCGGTCTCCATGGGGTTCACCGTCGCCAACGAGACCGTCCATGCCGGACAAAACCGCGATCTCCGACAGGGACCGCTGACCGTGACCCTCGACGTGCCCAACAGCTCCGCCGTTACCGGCGGGCTCGGCCGCGGCCAGTCCCTCCGCGTTTCCCGGGACGGCGTGACCGCCGAGTTCAGCCGTGACGCCCGTGGCCACGATTCCATCTGCGTCACCGGCCAGGGGTTCTCCGAGGAGGAACTGCGCGCCCTTGGCGAGGAACTCTCCGGACGCACCGTCCAGCACTACGTCCTGGCCAAGCTGAAGAGCGAGATGGCCGGCCATGGCATGGACCTGGTCGAGGAATCGGTCGACGAGAACAACGCGGTCCGCCTCCGCGTCCGCCATTGGCAGAACTGAACTCCTCCCGGCACTTCCCATTCCCATGAAGGCACGCGAATACGAAATCACCATCGGTCCCACCGGCGAGGTGGAGGTCCATGTCGACGGCTTCAAGGGCCGCGGCTGCCTGGAAGCCATCCGCTTCTTCGAACAGGTCGTCGGGGAAACGAAGGACCTGCGCCACACCTCGGGCTTCTACGAGCCCGAGGAGGACGTCCGGATCCACGGCGAGCAGCGTCACTGAACCGGTCCGGCCCCGCGTTCGGATGGACCCGGACTTCTCCAGCTATTCGCCGCCGCGCGCGTCCCGTCGTTGGATCTCGCGTCGGACCGGGCAGGGCCTCGACCGGCTGTGGCTCGCGCTTCGCCGGGGGTTCCACCGGTCCCCGCTGGGCTCGGAGATCACCCTTTCCCTCCGGGGAATCGACCTCCTCGCCTGCGCCCTGATCCCCGGACGCGGCTATTCTCTTCTCGGTCAGGTCCTCCTCGGGCGCGTCTTCCTGGCCGGCTGGGCGGCCTGCGGTCTCCTGGCGCTGGCCTTCCTGCCGAATGAGCTGCTGCTCGGCTGGATGGTGGGAGGGATGGCGTCGTGCCACGCCAGCGGTCCAGGCTTCCTCCTGCTCCGCCAGATCGAGGCCTCGGAAGGGATTCCGCCGCGCTTGGCCCACCGGATCCTTTTGCCCCTGGCCTGCTGGGCGATCTACGCCATGGCGGTGTACTGGCCCGGCTTCGGGCTCTTCCGCCGGACCGTTGCCAATCCCCTGCACCTCGTCACCGAGAACCGCAGCATCGTCTTCAACCCCTCCGTCCAGCGGGATGAGGTCCAACGCGGGGACCTCATCGCCTTCCACAGTCCTGGATTCCGGGTCCAGGCCCTGGGGCAGCTCCCGATCCTCGCCGCCGAGGGCCCGATGCTGGGCCGGGTGGTCGGACTTCCCGGGGACCGGGTGGAGTTCGGTCCGCGCGGCGTGCGGGTGAACGGCCGGGCCCAGCCCCGGCTGGACACCATGCCCACGGAGGGCGGCCTGGAGGTGGACGCCGGGCATTGGCTGGTCTGGCCCACGGTCCGGGTACAGGTCAACAATGCCCCGGGCCTGGACATGGCCTCGCTGGGCTTGGCCTTCTCACGGATCTCGCGGGTGGAGCAGTCTGAATTCCTTGGCCGCGCCTACAACCGGTGGTTCTTTCAGCGACAGGATCTTCCATGAGCCGCTTTGGAAAACTGGAATTCGAGCCGGATCACGCCGGGACGACGCAACAGCGCCCGATGGCCGGGGAGGCGCATTGGTCCGGCGAGGCCAACCGGTCGTTTCACCGCGGCGAGTTCGAGCCGGCGCTGCGCCACTTCGCCCGGGTACTGGAGCACAATCCGGAGAACGTCGCCGCCTGGGCCGGCCAGGTCCGGGCCCTGATCGAGCTGGGCGAGTACCGCGAGGCCCGCCTCTGGTCCGACAAGGCCCTGGAACGGTTTCCCCAGGCTCCGGAACTGCTCGCGGCCAAGGCCGTCGCCCTGGCCCGCCTGGGGGACCTGGAGAACGCCATGGCCTTCTCGGATGCCAGCCTGGAGGAACGCGGGGACACCGCCTACGTCTGGCTGGCCCGGGGCGACGTCCTGCTCGCGCGGTCGGAGAAGCAGGTGGACCACTGCTTTGAGCGCGCCCGCATCGCCAGCCCCGGCGATTGGACCGTGGCTTGGCTGGGCGCCCGAATCCGGCACCACTACCGGCAGTTCGCCCGCGCCCTCCAGCTGGCCCGGGAGGCCTGCTCCCTCGCGCCCGGCGAACTGGCGCCCTGGCTGCTTTGCGGCCAATGCCAACTGGTCCTCGGGTTCCATGACGAGGCCCGCCTCTCCTTCACCCAGGCCTGGCAGATCAGCCCCGACAACGCCGAGGCCCGCGAGGGACTCGACGACGCCCAACGCCCCAGCCTGGCCTCCCGCGTCGGCGGCGCCCTCCGTCGTCTCTTCCGCCCATGAATCCCTCCATCGCGGAGACCCTCCATCCCCGGATGGACCGGCTCCTGGTCCACGCCCACGAGATGGGAGCCTCCGACCTCCACGTCATCGCCGGCGTGCCGCCCGCGCTCCGGGTGACGGGCGAGATCCTCCTGGCCGACGAGGACGCCCTCTCGCTGGAAGAGTGCGACGCCATGGCGATGTCGCTCCTGACCGAGCCCCAGCGCCACAAGCTCGAGCGGGACTGGGAACTCTGCATCTCGGTCCGTCACGAGGTCGCCGGACGCATCCGGGTCACCTTCTACCGGCGCAACGGGGCGACCGAGCTGAGCTGCCGGTTCTGCGGAAGTTTCTTTCCCAGCCGCGAGGACCTCGGGCTCCCGGCACGCATCGACGAGCTGGCCCGGAAACCCAACGGGCTGATCCTCATCACCGGCCCGACCGGCGCCGGCAAGACCACCACGCTCAACTACCTGGTCGACCTGCTCAACGGCGAGCGGCGCTGCAAGATCCTGACCATCGAGGACCCCATCGAGCGGGTTCACGAGAACCGACGCGCCATCGTGGTGCAGCAGGAGGTGCTCACCGATGTCCGGTCCTTCAGCCGTGCGCTCATCCACGCGCTGCGACAGGACCCGGATGTCATCTGCATCGGCGAGATGCGCGACCACGAGACGATCCAGACCGCACTGACGGCCGCAGAAACCGGCCATCTGGTCCTCGCGACCCTGCACGCGCCGAGCGTGCTCCACGCGCTGGAACGGGTGGTGGGGATCTTCGAGGGCAACGCCCAGAAGCAGGTGATCCTCCAGCTCTCGAACTCGCTTCAGGGCGTCATCTCCCAGGAACTCCTGCCCAGCGTCGACCGCACGCGTCGGGTGCTGGCCTACGAGCTCCTCATGATGACCGCCGCCTCCCGCTCGATCATCCGCGACAACCAGCTCCACCAGCTCTACACGACGATGCAGCTGGGAGTCCGCGACGGCACGGTGCTGATGGACAACTGCCTGTACGACCTCTACACGCGCTGCCTCATCAGCTACGACACCGCGATCTCCCGCGCGCGGAACACCGAGCGTTTCAAGCCGACCTGAGCCGGAGGGGACCCTTTGCCCCCTCATTCCGAAACCCGGTGGCTCAGTTCACCACCACTTCCGTCCGGATCGAGTTCGCGATGAAGCACTGCTCGTGGGCCTGATGGTGCAGGTGTTCCACTTCGGTCGCGCTGGGGATTCGGGAACCGACGTGCGCGATCCGCGGATGCAGGGTAATCCGGCTCACCCAGGGCACGCCCCGCTCGTTTCGGGTCATCACCCCGACCGCGGCGTCCTCGTAGCGTTCCACCGCAAACCCGGCGCGGGAGGCGAGGAAGAGATAGGTCAGCATGTGGCAGCTGGAGACGGACGCCACGAAGGCCTCCTCCGGGTCCACGTTCGCTGGATTGGACCACGGCTCCCGCACGACCGCCGGGGACGGCGACGCCGGCACCACCACCCCGCCATCGAACGTCCACGTGTGCTCACGCGAATACTGCCCCGAAAGGAACCCGTCGCCGGAGGCGGTCCAGCGAATGAGGGCAATGTGCTCGGACATGGGACTATCCTGCCGCCGGATCCCGGGGTGTCGAGGGTCCGGCCGGCGGCCATTCCTCCCGGAGCAGCCCGAAGTGGTTCGTGTCGCAGATATGGCACTTCGCCTCCCAGCGCTGGCGGAATCGTCCCTCCCAAGTGAACCCTAGCCGCCGCAGGAGGGCCTCCGACGGGAGGTTCGCTGGGTCTACTCGCGCCCTAGACGCGCTATTGAAAGCGCTTCTCCCCTCCGTACCCCCATGCCCCCCGTGGCACAGGATCTCTCCGACGGCTCGTCAGGAGCCTTCGCCCTTCCCATAGCCGCCGCTGCCGGTAGGGCGAAGGACCCGCCGAGCTGCAATCCACCACGGGAGCCTCCGGCGCCAACGCCTGGGGCTCCTCCGCTTTTGGGCGGGTCCCGTCGACGTCCGGCCGTGGAAGGTCCTGCGAAGTCGGCGCTCCCCTCCGTGTCCTCCGCGCCTCCGTGGCCGAATCCCCCGCGCTCAAGGCACCAGGCCGAGCGCCTTCGCCAAGACCGGGTCCAGCACCGCGTCCGCGCCGCGGCCCTTGCGGTTCAACCCGAAGGGCTCGTCCCATCCCCAGACCGCCCAGCCGATGCGGTTCTCGCGCAGGACCGCGCCGAAGTCCTCGAACCACTTCGCCCGGTCCGCCGGTTTCGCGGCGACGGGATACACGCCGAATTCGCCGCAATAGAGCGGGA
>JAIXRN010000070.1 GCA_027485165.1 Rubrivivax sp. | reverse complement strand
GCGCCACTGCTGGCGTGCGGCCGTGTTGCCGGGCTGCGGGGCTTGGGTGGCCCCTGGAGCGAAGTCAAGGAGGAGCCAGCGCCGTGGCCTGCATGACTGTTGGAATACAACGCGCTGGCGGGGGACATGAGCGGAAGGGGCCACCCGACTGCCGCAGACCCAGGGACCCTGTCGGCACGCCAAAAGGAACCCAGCGAATGACCGCCAGGGGCCGAAATCAGAGTTTCCTGCCTGCTGCCCTAGGAATATGCATTGCAGCCGTTCTGTTGATCGCAAAGCTTCGGCCTACCCAAGCCGAACTCCGATCTTCGTCAGCCAGCCTGCTTCACCACCGCATACCGCGCCAGCGTCTTTTCGCGTGCCACGGCGTGGTCCACCACGGGCAGCGGGTAGGTCTTGCCCAGTTCCACGCCCGCGGCCTGCAGGTCCAGTGGCTTGGCCAGCCACGGGGCGTGGATCAGCTTGTCGGGCAGTTCTGCCAGTTCGGGCAGGTAGCGGCGGATGAAGCGCGCCTGCGGGTCGAACTTCTCGCTCTGCGACACGGGGTTGAAGATGCGGAAGTAGGGCTGCGCGTCGCAGCCGGAACTTGCCGCCCACTGCCAGCCGCCGTTGTTGGCGGCCAGGTCGAAGTCGTTCAGGTGCAGGGCGAAGTAGCGTTCGCCCCAGCGCCAGTCCAGGCCCAGGTCTTTGGTCAGGAAGCTGGCCACCACCATGCGCAGGCGGTTGTGCATGTAGCCGGTCTGGTTGATCTGCCGCATCGCGGCGTCGATCAACGGGTAGCCGGTGCGCGCTTCGCACCAGGCGGTGTACAGCGCCTCGGCGGTCTTGCCATGTTCACAGGCGATCTTGTCGTAGTCGGCCTTGAAAGCGCGCTCGGTTACGCGCGGGTGGTGGTGCAGGATCTGGTGGTAGAAGTCGCGCCAGATCAGTTCGTTCAGCCAGCCCTCGGCCCCGCGCGAACCGGCCACGCTGCGTTCATGCGCCTGCCGCGCCAGGTTGCGCACCGACACCGTGCCGAAGCGCAGGTGCACGCTCAGGTAGCTGGGGCCCTTCACGGCCGGGAAGTCGCGTGTGTCCTTGTAGCTGTCGATGCGCTGCAGAAAGTCTTCCACCATCGCCCGGGCGCCGGCCGGGCCAGCCCCTTCGCCCAGCATCTTCAGGCTGTGCAGATTGGTCTCCTCGAAGCCGATCTCGGCCAGGCTGGGCACGCCCTGGCGCAGGCCGGCCGGCAGCGGGGCCAGCGCGTCGGCCAGCGGTGCCACCGGGTAGGGCTGCAGGTGCTGCGGCTGCAGCTTCTTCAGCCAGGCGTTCTTGTAGGGCGTGAAGACGGAAAACGGCCCGCCGGACAGCGTCAGCACTTCGCTGCGTTCGAAGATGACATGGTCCTTGTGGGTGTGCAGGGCCACGCCGGCGGCGGCCAGCAGGCCGCGCAGCTTCGCGTCGCGTGTTAGCGCGTCGGGTTCGTCGTCATGACTGGCGTAGACGGCCTGGGCGTGCAGCTGGGCTGCCAGGGCCGGCACTTCTTCATGCGCCCACCCGTGGCGCACGATCAGGCCGACATCGGCTGTGCCGTGGGCAGCGGCCAGGGCGCGCAGTTCGGTGTCCACCCCCACCAGGCTGTCGCGGATGAATTCCACCCGCCGGTCGGCGCGGGGCAGGGGGTCGAGAATGGCGCGGTCGAAGACAAAGCACACCCACACCTGGCGCGCGCTGCGCAGGGCCTGGTGCAGGGCGGCGTGGTCTTCGGTGCGCAGGTCGCGGCGCAGCCAGACCAGGGCGCGGTCCAGCGTGCGCGCCGGCGCACTGGCGCCGGTGTGGGAGTGGGCGGGAGTGTTCACCCCGTAAGTGTGGCCCGGGAATAAAATCGGCGCATGGCCAGCAGCAACCGCATCGATCTGACAAACCAATTCCTGATCGCCATGCCGGGCATGGCCGACGACACCTTCGCCGGCACGGTCGTCTACCTGTGCGAACACACCGAACGCGGTGCCCTGGGGCTGGTGATCAACAAGCCCATCGACATCAAGCTGAAGAACCTGTTCGAAAAGGTCGAACTCCGCGTGCCCGGGCAGGAACTGGGCGAACAGCCAGTGTTCTTCGGCGGCCCGGTGCAGACCGAACGCGGCTTCGTGCTGCACGACAAGCAGGTGCCCGACGGCGAAGACAGCCCCTACAGCAGCACCATGGCCGTGCCCGGCGGCCTGGCCATGACGACCAGCAAGGACGTGCTGGAAGCCATGAGCGAAGGCGCTGGCCCCAAGCGTGTGCTCATCACCCTGGGCTGCAGCGGCTGGCAGGCGGGGCAGCTGGAAGACGAGATCGGCCGCAACGGCTGGCTCACCGTCAGCGCCGACCCGGCCGTGATCTTCGACACCCCGGTGGACCAGCGCTACGACCGCGCCGTGTCCCTGCTGGGCTTCGACCCGCGCATGCTGTCGCAGGAAGCCGGGCATGCCTGACCCTGGGGCGCAGACCTACCTGGCCTTCGACTTCGGCACGCGCCGCATCGGCGTGGCCAGCGGCAACACACTGCTGAAGCAGGCGCAAGGCCGCGGCACGCTGCTGGTGCAGGCGGGTTCCCAGGCGCACTTCGCCGAGATCGCCAAGCTCATCGCCGAATGGCTGCCCGCGGCGCTGGTGGTGGGCGTGCCCTTCCACCCTGACGGCGCTGAACACGACAACACGGCCCGCGCGCGGCGCTTTGCGCGCCAGCTGCATGGCCGCTTCCGGCTGGTGGTGCACGAAGTCGACGAACGCTACAGCACCACCGAAGCCCTGGCCGCGGGTGCGGGCCGTGCCGGCTTCGATGCCGACGCCGCCAGCGCCGCCATCATCCTGACGCAGTTCCTCAACCCCCTGCCGGTTGCCCAGGGTGCCACCTGCGCCCCCCTGGCCACCGACCCCACCGCCCATGCTGCAGCTTGACGCCGAAGCGCTCTACACCGACCTGCGCGCCGGCGTGCAGCCCTTGCTGCGGCCCGGCGGCGTGCTGGTGGGCATCTGGTCGGGCGGCGCCTGGCTGGCTGAACGCCTGCAGCGCGACCTGGGCCTGCCCGGCGGCGAACAGGGCCACGGTGTGATCAGCAGCACCCTGCACCGCGACGACTTCAGTTCGCGCGGGCTGTCCACGGCGCAAAAGGGCGGCAGCGACACCACGCGGCTGCCCTTCGCCACAGAGGGCGCGCACATCGTCCTGGTGGACGACGTGCTCTACACCGGCCGCACCATCCGCGCCGTGGTGAACGAACTCTTCGACTTCGGCCGCCCGGCCAGCGTGCAGCTGGCGGTGCTGGTGGACCGCGGCGGGCGTGAACTGCCGGTGGGCGCGGCGTTCTCGGCCGCGCGCATCAGCCTGCCGGCCACACAGCGGCTGTCGCTGAAGCGTGCAGACGACGGCCGCTTCCAGTTCGACCTGCGCGAACCGCGTGAACAGGAGCCGCGCTGATGCTGTCGCGTCGCAACCCGCAGCTGAACAAGCACGGCGAACTCATCCACCTGCTGTCCATCGAAGGCCTGCCCAAGGCGGTGCTGACGCAGATCCTGGACACCGCGGGTACCTTCCTCAGCGTCAACGACCGCGAAGTGAAAAAGGTGCCGCTGCTGCGCGGCAAGAGCATCTTCAACCTGTTCTTCGAGAACAGCACGCGCACCCGCACCACCTTCGAGATCGCGGCCAAGCGGCTGTCTGCCGACGTCATCAACCTCGACATTGCGCGCAGCAGCACGGCCAAGGGCGAAAGCCTGCTGGACACGATCGCCAACCTGAGCGCGATGCACGCCGACATGTTCATCGTGCGCCATGCCGAGAGCGGCGCGCCCTACCTCATCGCCCAGCATGTGGCGCCACACGTGCACGTGGTGAATGCCGGCGACGGCCGCCACGCCCACCCCACGCAGGGGCTGCTGGACATGTACACGATCCGCCACTTCAAGAAGGACTTCACGCAGCTGCGCGTGGCCATCGTGGGCGACATCGTGCATTCGCGTGTGGCGCGGTCAGACATCCATGCCCTCACCACCCTGGGCGTGCCGGAAATCCGCGCCGTCGGCCCCAAGACCCTGGTGCCCGGCGACCTGGCGGCCATGGGCGTACGCGTGTGCTACAGCATGGAAGAAGGCATCCAGGACGCCGACGTCATCATCATGCTGCGCCTGCAGAACGAACGCATGAGCGGCGCGCTGCTGCCCAGCGCTGGCGAATTCTTCAAGAGCTTTGGCCTGACGCCCGAGAAGCTGGCGCTGGCCAAGCCCGACTGCATCGTCATGCACCCCGGGCCCATCAACCGTGGCGTGGAAATCGACAGCAGCGTGGCCGACGGTCAGCACAGCGTGATCCTGCCGCAGGTCACTTTCGGCATCGCCGTGCGCATGGCGGTGATGAGCACGATTGCGGGGAATCAAGCATGAGAACGGACCACCCCCGTAGCGGCTTCGCCGCTCCCCCTCAAGGGGGCAAAGCCAGCGGCCCGGCAGAGCCGGTTCCGCGGCTTTTGCTTGGTGCTCCTCAGCGGAGCAGCCGATGAAGACCCTGATCCGCAACGGCCGCGTGGTTGATCCCGCCTCGGGCCGTGACGAAATGGCGGATGTGGCCATCGCCTCGGGCCGCATCGTGCGCATCGGCGCGGTGGCCGACTTCACGGCCGAGCGGGAATTCGACGCCAGCGGCCTGGTCGTCGCCCCGGGCCTGGTGGACCTGGCCGCGCGCCTGCGCGAGCCCGGGCAGGAACACGAAGGCATGCTGGAAAGCGAACTGGCCGCTGCCGCTGCCGGCGGCGTCACCAGCCTGGTGTGCCTGCCCGACACCGACCCGGTGCTGGACGAGCCCGGCCTGGTGGAAATGCTGAAGTTCCGCGCCCGCAAGCTCAGCCGCTGCCGGGTGTTCCCGCTGGGGGCGCTGACGCGCCGGCTGGAAGGCGCGGTGCTGACCGAGATGGTCGAGCTCACCGAAGCCGGCTGCGTGGGCTTCTCGCAGGTCGACGTGCCGGTGCGCGACACCCAGGTGCTGCAGCGTGCCATGCAGTACGCCGCCACCTACGGCTACACAGTCTGGCTGCGCCCGCTGGACGCCTGGCTGGGCGGCGGTGTGGCCGCCAGCGGCGCCATGGCCACGCGCCTGGGTCTGGCCGGCGTGCCCGTGCAGGCCGAGACAGTGGCCCTGCACACCCTCATCGAACTGGCCCGCGCCACGGGCGTGCGCCTGCACCTGTGCCGCCTGTCCAGCAGCGCCGGCGTAGCCCTGGTGCGCGCAGCCAAGGCGGTGGGCCTGCCCATCACGGCCGATGTGAGCATCAATTCGCTGCACCTCACCGACGTCGACATCGGCTACTTCAACCCCGACATGCGCTTGGTACCGCCGCTGCGCCAGGGCGCCGACCGCGAAGCCCTGCGCCAGGGCCTGGCCGACGGTACGCTGGACGCCCTGGTGTCCGACCACAACCCGGTGGCCGACGACATGAAGCAGCTGCCCTTCGGCGAAGCCGAACCCGGCGCCACCGGTCTGGAACTGCTACTGAGCCTGGCGCTGCGCTGGGGTGCCGACAGCGGCTTGCCGCTGGCCCAGGCGCTGGCCCGCGTGACCTGCGACCCGGTGCGCGTGCTGGGCGGCTCGCTGGATTCGTTGGCCAGCAGCGCCGGCCGCCTGGTGGAAGGCGGCGTGGCCGACATCTGCCTGTTCGACCCGGCCGTCGAATGGACGGTGTCGCCTGACGCACTGCTGAGCCAGGGCAAGCACACGCCTTTTGCTTTCGCGTCCACGGGCATGGCCCTGCCGGGGCGGGTGCAGGCCACCTGGGTGGCGGGCACCTTGGCTTTTGAACGCAGGCCAGCAGCCTGATGACAGCCTGATGGCGGGCCCCGACCGCGTGGCCGTGCCCGTGGCGCTGTGGCGCATGCTGCGTGCCATCGTGCACGTGCTGCACGGCATGCTGGTGATGACGCGCTTCCCGGCGCTGGATGCGAAGGCCAGGCACCAGCGCATCCAGTGGTGGTCGGTGGGTGTGCTGAAGAGCCTGGGCCTGGCCTTGCAGGTCGAAGGTACGCTGCCGCGCCCGGGCGCCACCCTGCTGGTGGCCAACCACATCAGCTGGCTGGACATCGTGGCCCTGCATGCCGCCACGCCGCAGGCGCGTTTCGTCAGCAAGGCCGACGTGCTGAAGTGGCCGCTGCTGGGCTGGTTGATCCAGGGCGCGGGTACGCTGTTCATCGAACGTGAACGCAAGCGCGACGCCGTGCGCGTGGTGCACGCCATGGCCGAGGCCCTGCGCGCCGGCGACACCGTGGCCGTGTTCCCCGAAGGCACCACGGGCCCCGGCCCCGAACTGCTGCCTTTCCACGCCAACCTGCTGCAGGCCGCCATTGCCACCGGCACGCCCGTGCAGCCGGCGGCGCTGCGCTATGCCGACGCCCAGCGCAGTTTCAGCCCGGCGGTGGAATTCCTGGGCGACACCACGCTGCTGCAAAGCCTGTGGCGCGTGGCCAGTGCGCGCGGTCTGCGCGTGCACGTGCGCCTGCTGCCGCCCCAGGGCACCGAGCACGCTGATCGCCGCGCCCTGGCCGAGCACCTGCGCGACCAGATTGCGGCGCAGCTCGTCACCCCGGGTTGATTCGGCTGGCCGCCGCGGGGGGGGTCGGGCTGGCATGGCCGCTTTGCCAGCGCGCCAGCCGTTAGCAGGTGGTGCACTGGCGCTGGATGCCAGTATCCTCGCCCACGCCCTTTCACTTGAATGGCGCCATGGCCCGTAGTCGCACGACCGATGGCGCATTGATGGGTCAGGCGGGCCTTGTCCAGGAGCGCGATGTCGATGTCCCCGTACCGCTTTCGTCCTCTTGTGGCATCGCTGATGCTGGTGGGACTGTGCGGCTCCCCGCTGCACCTGCTGGCCCAGCCGGCCTCGGCCCCGGCCGCTCAGCCGGCCGTGCACCCAGACGTCGTGCGGCTCATCGACGTCTGGCTGGCATCGACGGTGCGCTTCGAGGCCATTCCCGCGCTCAGCGTGACGCTGGCCAAGGGCCAGACGACCGTGCACGCGGCCGGATATGGCCATGTGGACGCTGCGCGCAAGCTGCCCGCCACGGCCGACACGATCTACAGCATCTGCTCGATATCCAAGCTGTTTACGTCGGTAGCCATCATGCAGCTGGTCGAACAGGGCAAGCTCAGGCTGGACGACGAACTGGCGCAGTGGGTGCCTGAATTCGGCCTGAAGCAGCGTGACGAAAGCAGCGGGCCCGCCACCATTCGCGGGGCGCTGATGCATGCCGCGGGCTTGCCGCGCGAAGCGGTGGGCGAATACTGGTCTGCCGGCTACGCCTTCCCTGACCGCGCCACGCTGCTGCAGGGGCTGGCCGGGCAGGAGATGGTCTCGCCCGCGCTGTCGCGCTACCAGTACAGCAATCTGGGCATGGCCATGCTGGGCGAGATCGTCGCCAAGGCCAGCGGCAAGCCTTACAACGCCTATGTGCGCGACGCCATCATCCAGCCATTGGCCTTGGCAACCACCGAGCCGCGGCTGCCCAATGAGTTGCTCGCTACGCGCATGGCGGTGGGCTTCAGCGCGCGCAAGGGCGACGGCAGCCGCGACCGGGTGCCGGCCTTCGAAACCGGGGCCCTGCTGCCCGCCGCAGGTTTCAGTTCGACGATGCGCGACCTGGGTGAATTCGCGAAGTGGCAGCTGCGCGTGCTCAAGACCGGCAAGACCGAGGTCATCCGCGCGGCCACGCTGCGCGAGATGCAGCGCGTGCAATGGACAGACCCCGATGGCAGGACGCTGCATGGCCTGGGCTTCGCGCTGTCGCGCGAGGGCAGCGACCTGGCGGTGGGCCACACCGGGTCCTGCCCCGGCCACCGCAGCGTGGTCACGGTTCTGCCAGGCAAGGAACTGGGCGTGGCGCTGGCGATCAATGCGCACACGCCGGCGCCGGCGCCCATCGCGCGCCAGGTGATGCTGCTGGCGCAGCGCGCGCCCACGGCAGAGGCCGCCAGCACGCGCGAGCCTGCAGCCGTGGCTTTCAATGCCGCTGATTTCGTTGGCCGCTATTCCACGCAGCCCTGGAGTGCGGAAGCCGAGGTGCTGCGCTGGGGCACGGACCTGGCGATCCTGTCGATACCGACCCTGACGCCGTCTGCCGACCTGACGGTGCTGCGGCATGTGGGCGGCGACCGCTTCCGCGCTGTGCGCGAAGACAGGTCACTGGGTGTCGAATTCGTGTTCGAGCGGGGCGCAGATGGGCGCGTGAAGCAGTACAGGCTGTGGGCGACGGTTGCGCCGCGGCTGGACTGAGCCTGGCGCCGCCCCATCCCATGACACCCGTCCAGCCGCCTGAAGGGGCTCGTGCCGCAGTGCTCTGCATGAAGGTCTTCACGTGAGCCTGTTGCTGGCATTCGACGACGAATCCCGTCTGGCTCAGGGCCTGGCCCGTGCGCTGGACTGGCCCCTGGCTCTCATCGACCGCCATGCCTTCCCCGACGGCGAAACGCGCCTGCGCCTGCCACACCGGCTGCCTGCCAGCGTGGCCCTGCTGCGCGGCCTGCAGCAGCCCAACGCCAAGCTGACCGAACTGCTGCTGGCCGCGGCCGGCGCGCGTGAACTGGGCGCGCAGCGGCTGACCCTGGTCTGCCCCTACCTGGCCTACATGCGGCAGGACATGGCTTTCACGCCAGGTGAAGTGGTCAGCCAGCGCCACATCGGCGCCTTGCTGGCGGCGGCCTTCGACACGGTGGTGACGGTCGACCCGCACCTGCACCGCGTGGCCACGCTGGCCGAAGTGATGCCCGGCCGCCAGGGCCTGGCGCTGACGGCCGCCCCGCTGTGGGGCCAGTACATTGCCCAGCGCCTGCCGGGCGCCCTGCTGCTGGGGCCGGACGAGGAAGCCGGCCAGTGGGTGCGCGTGGCAGCGGCGGCCGGCGGGCTGGAACATGCCGTGTGCCACAAGCGCCGCCATGGCGACCGCGATGTCGACGTGGCCTTGCCGGCAACGCCCGTGGAAGGCCGGGCCGTGGTGCTGCTGGACGATGTGGCCAGCACCGGCCGCACCCTGATGGCCGCGGCGCGCGGTGCACTGGCTATGGGGGCCGCCAGCGTGGACGCGGCGGTGACGCATGCGCTGTTCGTCGGCGCGGCCGAAGCCGAACTGCGGGCCAGCGGCGTGCGCCATGTCTGGAGCACCGATGCCGTACCCCACGCCAGCAACGTGCTGAGCCTGGTGCCGCTGCTGGCGCAGGCCTTGGTCGGGACCGGAGAACGCGTCTAGCGGCTTTTCGTCGGTCAGCCCAGCGTTGCCCGCGGCGACGGCGTGCCGTCCAGGTAGCGGCTGCCGACGGGCTTCAGCGCTGCGTCCAGGTCGTACACCAGGGGCACGCCGTTGGGGATGTTCACGCCCACGATCTCGGTGTCGCCGATGCCGTCCAGGTACTTCACCAGGGCGCGGATGCTGTTGCCATGGGCGGCGATCACCAGGCGCTGGCCCGAAAGCAGGGCCGGGGCGATGCGTTCGTTCCAGCACGGCAGCACGCGCACCACGGTGTCCTTCAGGCATTCGGTCAATGGCACCTGTTCGGGCGCCAGCCGGGCGTAGCGCGGGTCGCCGCGCTGGCCGCGCGGGTCGGCCGCGTCCAGCACAGGCGGTGGGGTGTCGTAGCTGCGGCGCCAGATCAGCACCTGTTCGTCGCCGTATTCTTTCGCCATGTCGGCCTTGTTCAGGCCCTGCAGGGCGCCGTAGTGGCGTTCGTTCAGGCGCCAGTCGTGCTGCACGGGCACCCAGGTGCGGTCCATCGCGTCCAGGCAGTGCCACAAGGTCCAGATGGCGCGCTTCAGCACCGACGTATAGGCGACGTCGAATTCGAAGCCCCCGGCCTTCAGCAGCGCGCCGGCCTGGCGGGCCTGGGCCACGCCGGTGTCGGTCAGCGGCACGTCGGTCCAGCCGGTGAAGCGGTTTTCCAGGTTCCACGTCGATTCGCCGTGGCGGATGAGGACAAGTTGAGGCATGCGCCGAATTCTATAATCTGCGCTTTTGCTCAAGGCTCAAGGCCACGCCGTGAAGTTCATCGTCGACAACTGGATTCTTCTGCTGGTGGCCTTCGTCTCCGGCGCCATGCTGGTGTGGCCGATGGTCCGGCGCAGCGGGGGCGCAGGCGCCGTCAGCCCGAACGAAGCCGTGCGCCTGATCAACCGCGAAAAGGGCGTGCTGATCGACGTGTCCGAGCCGGCTGAATACGCCGCCGGCCACGCCACCGGTGCCAAGAACGTGCCCTTCGGCCAGCTGGAAAAACCCAAGGAACTGCCCAGCAACAAGACCCTGCCGCTGCTGCTGCTGTGCCCCACGGGCGCGCGCGCCGGTCGGGCCGTGACGCTGCTGCGCAAGGCCGGCTATGAAAAGGCCGTGGCCGTGGCCGGCGGCACGCCGGCCTGGCGCGAAGCCGGGCTGCCCATCGACAAGAGCCCCGAGCCTGCCGCCGCCAAGGCCACGGCCTGAGTCCACCGCAAGGTTTCCGCCGCTATGCAAGCCGTCAAGATTTACCTCACCGCCAGTTGCCCCTACTGCGTACGGGCCAAGGCCCTGCTGAAGGAACGCGGCGTGGCCGCCATCGACGAAGTGCGCGTCGACCTGGACCCGGCCGAGCGAACCCGTATGGTCGACATCACCGGCCGCCGCACGGTGCCGCAGATCTTCATCGGCAGCACCCATGTGGGCGGCTGCGACGACCTGGTGGCGCTGGACCAGCGTGGCGGGCTCCTCCCGCTGTTGAACGGCAGCGCCGCCTGATTCACGCTGCTGGCGCCAGCGCCGCCTGAGCAGCCCGTCACGGGCCGGCCGCAAGCCCTGGCGGATAATCCGTCGCTGCTGCGGCTAAGGCCCTGGCGTGGGTTGCTGTGAAAGCCGCCCACGCGCGCCGCCCGCACGCCCTTGAACCCACAGCATTCCCGCTCGTTTCCCAGACCCCGGATTTCCTCAGGACAACCCACCATGGCCGACCCGACCCCCGTTTTCCAGATCCAGCGCATGTACCTGAAGGACCTGTCGCTGGAACAGCCCAATTCGCCGGCCATCCTGCTGGAACAGGCCCAGCCCCAGGTCGACATCAACCTGGGTATGGCAGCCGCCCCGGTGGCCGAAGGCGTGTTTGAAGTCACCGTCACCGCCACCGTCACCACCAAGGTGAAGGACAAAGTGCTGTTCCTGGTGGAAGCCAAGCAGGCCGGCATCTTCGAGATCCGCAACGTGCCCGAAGAACAGATGCAGGGGATCATCAGCATCGTCTGTCCGCAGATGATCTACCCCTACCTGCGCGCCATCGTCAGCGACGTCTGCACCCGCGCCGGCTTCCCGCCCATCCTGCTGACGGAAGTGAACTTCCAGGCCATGTTCGAAGCCCAGCAGCAGCAGGCTGCGGCGCAGAACGGTGGCGGCTCGCGCATCATCACTGGCGCGAACTGAACGCCTCAGCGAAGCGGCTTCTGAAGGCGCCGTGCGCCGTCCCGGCATGAAGATCGCCGTGCTGGGCGCGGGCGCCTGGGGCACGGCCCTGGCGGCGGCCGCGGCCCCGCGGCATGACGTGCTGCTCTGGGCACGCGACGCAACGCAGCTGCAGGCCTTGCAGGCCACGCGCTGCAACCAGCGCTATCTGCCTGGCTTCACCCTGCCGCCCGAACTGGGCTTGACGGCCGATCTGAGGCAGGCCCTGGCCCATGTGGCGGTGCCGGCTGCTTTGTCGGATGCCGCGCCCGCCGCGGGTCTGGCCGCTGACGGCCTGCTGATCATCGCCACGCCCACGGCGGCCCTGCGCTCGATGCTGCAGGCCCTGCCGCCTGGCCTGCCGGCGCTGTGGCTGTGCAAGGGCTTCGAAGCCGGAACTGGCGCGCTGGGGCACGAAATCGCCCAGCGGCTGCGGCCTGGCCAGCCGTGCGGCGTGTTGTCCGGGCCCAGCTTCGCCATCGAAGTGGCGCGGGGCCAGCCCACCGCACTGTTGGCGGCCAGCCACGACCCCGCCCTGCAGGCCGCGGCCGTGGCCGCCTTTCATGGCAGCGGCCTGCGCGTCTACACCAGCGACGACGTGGTGGGCGTGGAAGTGGGTGGCGCGGTGAAGAACGTGCTGGCCATTGCCGTGGGCATCCTCGACGGGCTGGCCGCGGCGTCTGCCCCGGGCGCCATGGTGCCGGGCCTGAACGCCCGAGCAGCACTCATCACCCGCGGCTTGGCCGAGATGACGCGCCTGGGCGTGGCCCTGGGCGCGCGGGGTGAGACCTTCATGGGCCTGTCGGGCCTGGGCGACCTGGTGCTGACGGCCACGGGCGACTTGTCGCGCAACCGCCGCGTGGGCCTGCTGCTGGCGGCGGGCCAGCCGCTGGCGCAGGTGGTGGCCAACATCGGCCATGTCGCCGAGGGCGTCTACAGCGCGGTCACGGTGCTGGCTCGCGCCCAGGCCTTGGGCGTGGACATGCCCATCACGGCGGCCGTGGCCGACGTGCTGCAGGGCCGCTTGACGCCGCCCCAGGCGCTGCAACGCCTGATGACGCGCGAAGCCCGGGCTGAAACCTGAAGCGGCGCGGCCTGCGCCTGCGTCAGCTGGCCCCGTCGTAGCCGCACTGCCGCCAGGCGTCGAACACCGCCACGGCCACGGCGTTGCTCAGGTTCAGGCTGCGCTGGCCGGCGCGCATCGGCAGTCGCACGCGCTGCGCGGGCGGAAAGCTGTCGCGCAGTGCGGGTGCCAGCCCCGAGGTCTCGCTGCCGAACACCAGCCAGTCCCCCGGCGCCCAACGCATCGCCGCCAGGCCCTGCGCGCCGCGGGTGGTGAAGGCGAAGCAGCGCGCCGGGTCGGGGGCTTCGGCCTGCAACAGGGCGTCCCAGCTGGCGTGGCGCAGCACCGGGGTGTATTCGTGGTAGTCCAGCCCGGCGCGGCGCAGCAGGCGGTCTTCCAGGCTGAAGCCCAGCGGTTCGACCAGGTGCAGACGGCAGCCTGTGTTGGCGGCCAGGCGGATGACGTTGCCGGTGTTCGGTGGTATTTCAGGCGCCACCAGCACGATGTTGAACAGGCCCCCGGCCTGTGTCATGCCGCCGGCCCTGCGGCGCTGGGTGCCGGCGTGCGCGCCAGCACCCACAGGTGCACGCTGGCTGCGCCGGCCCGCAGCAGGGTGTGCGCGGCTTCGCGCGCGGTGGCGCCTGTGGTCATGACGTCGTCGACCAGCCCTAGTTGCCGGCCCTGCAGCCAGGGGCGCAGGGCTGGTGCCACCATGAAGGCAGCCCGCAGGTTGTGCAGGCGTTCAGCGCGCGTCGACGCCGCTTGTGTGGCGTGCCGGGGCTGTCCGGTTTGTTCGGCTTGCGCCGCCTGTGCCAGCGGGCGCAGCAGCACGTCTGCCCGCGCGGGCAGGCGGCGCGCTGCACCCAGCCGGCGTGCCAGTTCCCAGGCCTGGTTGTAGCCCCGCTCGGCCAGCCGGCTTTCGGCCAGCGGTACGGGCACCAGGGCATCGACAGGGGGGAGTGGGCCGTTCAACATCAGCTGCGCCAGGGGCCCAGCCAGTTCGACCTGGCGCTGGTATTTGAAGCGTGCCACCAGGTGGTCCCAGGGGTAAGCGTAGTCCACGGCGCAGCAAGTGCTGGCGAACGGCCAGTCTTCCTGCAGGCAACTGCCGCATCGGGCCAGCGGCACCCCGGTGCGCAGCCCGCAGCCGGCGCAGCGCGGGGTGCTGGCGGCAAAGCGCTGCAGGCACAGGCCGCAGAAGCGGCCCCTGCCCCAGCAGCGGCAGACCTCGCACAGGCCGGGCAGGGGCCAGCGCTTTACCATCGTCCCAAGGTGCGCTTCCTGCATCCCTGCAACTGTAGCGCCGGTGACGGCGCGCCCCGCCTTGGCTGAACACCCCGCTGCCCGCCACGCTGCCCGACCCGTCGACCCCGTTGCCTTGCAGCAGGTGCAACGCCGCCTGCACCGCGCGGGCGCCGTGCCCTGGCTGCACGGCGAAGTGGCGCGGCGCATGGTCGAACGGCTGCCCATCGTGCGGTTGCAGCCCCAGACCGTATTGGTGTGGGCGGCGCAGGTGGGCGGCGGCCTGGCCGACCTGCAGTTGGCCTATCCGCAGGCCCAGCTGCAGGCGGTGGAAGCCTTCGCCCCGGCTGCGCCCCCAGTGCGCCGCTGGTGGGCCTGGGGCCGCGGCCCGCTGGCGCCGCTGGCACCGCAGGCCGTGCCCGTGGGTGCTGGCCAGCTGCTGTGGTCGAACATGGCCCTGCACGGCGCCGCCGACCCCCAGGCCCAACTGCAGCAGTGGCAGCGCGCGCTCGCGGTGGATGGCTTTTTGATGTTCTCCACTCTCGGCCCGGGCAGTCTGCAGCCCCTGCGCAGCGCCTACCGGGCGCTGGGCTGGGGCCCCGCGCATGCGCCCTTTGTCGACATGCACGACCTGGGCGACATGATGGTGGCTGCAGGTTTTGCCGACCCGGTGATGGACCAGGAAACCGTCACCCTGACCTGGCCCGATGCTGATGCCGCCCTGGCTGAACTGCGCACTTTGGGCGGCAACGTGGCCTTGCAGCGCCACGCAGGGCTGCGCACGCCGCGCTGGAAGCGCGAACTGGCCGCGGCGCTGACCGAAGCGGCGGGCACGCCAGAGGGCCGCATCGCCCTGCCGTTCGAGCTGGTCTATGGCCATGCCTTCAAGCCGCCACCCCGCGTGCCGATGGCCGCGCAGACCGAGGTGTCGCTGGACGATATGCGGTCGCTGGTGCGTCGGGGTGTCCGACCCGGCTGACGCTTTGGGCCGGCTGGGCTAGAATTCAAGGTTGTTGCTGGGGCTTTTTGAAGGCCTGGGTGCGAACAGATGGATTTCATTTGCCTCGCACCCGTGTCGCCCGCCCCGGCCCCGCCCCGCGAACCCAGCAGTACCCTGTTCGATGAGCACTTCCTCGATGTCCAGCCCATGGCCCTCAACGGCCCATGGCGGCGTGCGTTGGGCTTTTGGTCGCGAACGGCTGGTGCAAGGCAGCAGCGCCCCGGTGCTGGAATGGCTGCTCAGGCGCAACTGCTCGATCACGCCGCGCCAGATGCTGGCCTTCTACGCATCGCTGTGTGCAGTGTCGATGCTGATCTCGGGTTTGTTCCTGTGGCAGGGTGCGCCCTTCGTGCTGCTGTTTGCCGGGCTGGAACTGCTGGTCGTGGGCGTGGCGCTGCTGGCCTTTGCCCGCCACGCCGGCGACCGCGAAACGTTGACGCTGGCCGGCCGTTCCTTCAGCGTTGAACAGCGCTTTGGCAGCCGCATGGCGCGCACCGATTTCACAGCAGAGTGGCTCAGCATCGAGCCCGCTGCGGGCCAGGGGTCGCTGGTGCAGCTGTCCGGCGAAGGCCGCACCGTCTGCATCGGCCGCTTTGTGCGCCCTGAATTGCGCCCCGCGCTGGCCCAGGAACTGCGCCGCGCCTTGCGTCGCGCCCCGCTGGCCGCGGCACCGGCACCCGACAACACCGACACCCCCTGAACTGGCAAGCATGAAGATGACGACCACCCCCCTGGCCGCGTGGCAAGCGCATGGTGCGCGGCTGGCTACAGCCCTGATGGCGCTGTGGGCCACCGCTGCCGCCCAGGCGCAGCAAGCGGTGAACGACCTGCCTGGCGGCCCGGCTGTGCGCCAGCTGGACATGCACCCGCCGGTCACGGCCATCGCCCAGCAGCAGCACACCCTGCACTACATCGTGCTGACGATCTGCGTCGTCATCTTCGTCGCCGTGTTCGGCGTGATGTTTTATTCCATCCTCAAGCACCGCAAGTCGGTGGGCCACAAGGCCGCCAACTTCCACGAAAGCGTGGCCGTCGAAATCGCCTGGACGATCATCCCGTTTGCCATCGTCATCGGCATGGGGGCGTTGGCCACGCGCACCGTGGTGGCGATGAAGGACACCAGCAACGCCGACATCACCATCAAGGCCACCGGCTACCAGTGGAAGTGGGGCTACGACTACCTGAAGGGCGAGGGCGAAGGCATCAACTTCCTGTCCACCCTGGACCTGTCGCACCGCATGATGTCCGACAGCGGCAAGCCCAGCGGCGACAACTACCTGCTGAAGGTCGACAACCCGCTGGTGGTGCCGGTGGACCAGAAGATCCGCATCGTCACCACTGCCAACGACGTGATCCATGCCTGGATGGTGCCTTCGCTGGGCGTGAAGCAGGACGCCATCCCCGGCTTCGTGCGCGACACCTGGTTCCGCGCCGAGAAGACGGGCGATTTCTACGGCCAGTGCGCAGAACTCTGCGGCAAGGAACACGCCTACATGCCCATCCACGTGAAGGTGCTGAGCAAGGCAGACTACGCGGCCTGGGTGGCGACGAAGAAGAAGGAACTGGCCGCGCTGGCCGACGACCCCAGCAAGACCTGGCAGCTGGCAGAGCTGGTGGCCCGCGGTGAAAAGGTGTACGCCTCGAATTGCGCTGCCTGCCATCGGCCTGACGGCAAGGGCGCCGGCCCCATCAAGCCCCTGGACGGCAGCGCCATCGTGCTGAACGACGTGGCGGCGCAGGTCAACATCCTGCTCAACGGTGCCAACAATGGCGCCATGCCGGCATGGAAGCAGCTTTCGGACACCGAGATCGCCGCCGTCATCACCTACACGAAGAATTCCTGGAGCAACCAGACCGGCAAGCTCGTGCAGCCTGCCGAGATCGTGGCGGCCCGCAAGTAACACGCAGCCGCGTCGGCGAATTCGAAGAAGGACACCCCAGCATGAGCGCAGTTCTCGACCCCCAAGGCCACGCGCACGGTCACGCGCACGACCATGACCACGCCCATGGCCAGCCGCATGGTTGGCGGCGCTGGCTGTTCGCCACCAACCACAAGGACATCGGCACGATGTACCTGCTGTTCAGCTTCGCGATGCTGATGGTGGGCGGCGTGCTGGCCCTGGGCATCCGCGCGGAGTTGTTTCAGCCCGGCCTGCAGTTCGTGAACCCGCAGCTGTTCAACCAGCTGACCACGATGCACGGGCTGATCATGGTCTTCGGGGCCATCATGCCGGCCTTCGTGGGCTTCGCGAACTGGATGATCCCGCTGCAGATCGGCGCGTCGGACATGGCCTTCGCGCGCATGAACAACCTCAGCTTCTGGCTGCTGATCCCGGCCGCGCTGATGCTGGTGGGCAGCTTCTTCATGCCTGGCGGTGCCCCGGCGGCAGGCTGGACGCTCTACGCCCCGCTGACGCTGCAGATGGGCCCCAGCATGGACGCCGGCATCTTCGCGATGCACATCATGGGCGCCAGCTCGATCATGGGCAGCATCAACATCATCGTCACGATCTTGAACATGCGCGCGCCCGGCATGACGCTGATGAAGATGCCGCTGTTCTGCTGGACCTGGCTGATCACGGCCTATCTGCTGATCGCCGTGATGCCGGTGCTGGCCGGTGCCATCACGATGACGCTGACCGACCGCCACTTCGGCACCAGCTTCTTCAACCCCGCCGGCGGCGGCGACCCGGTGATGTACAAGCACATCTTCTGGTTTTTCGGCCACCCCGAGGTCTCCATCATGATCTTGCCGGCCTTCGGCATCGTCAGCGCCATCATCCCGGCCTTCGCGCGCAAGCGGCTGTTCGGCTACACGTCGATGGTGTATGCCACGTCGTCGATCGCCATCCTGTCGTTCATCGTCTGGGCCCACCACATGTACACCACTGGCATGCCGGTGACGGGCCAGCTGTTCTTCATGTACGCGACCATGCTGATCGCCGTGCCCACGGGCGTGAAGATCTTCAACTGGATCGCCACCATGTGGAAGGGTTCGATGACCTTTGAGACCCCGATGCTGTTCGCGGTCGGCTTCCTGTTCGTGTTCTCGATGGGAGGCTTCACGGGTCTGATCCTGGCCATGGCGCCGGTGGACATCCAGTTACAGGACACCTATTACGTCGTGGCCCACTTCCACTACGTGCTGGTAGCCGGTTCGCTGTACGCCCTGTTCGCGGGCGTCTACTACTGGGGCCCGAAGTGGACCGGCGTGATGTACAGCGAGACGCGCGGCAAGATCCATTTCTGGGGCTCGCTGATCTTCTTCAACGTCACCTTCTTCCCGATGCACTTCCTGGGGCTGGCCGGCATGCCGCGTCGGTATGCCGACTACCCGATGCAGTTCGCCGACTTCAACATGGTGGCGTCGATCGGCGCCTTTGGCTTCGGGCTGATGCAGGTCTACTTCTTCGTCTTCGTCGTGATCCCGATGATGCGCGGCAAGGGCCAGCCGGCGCCGCAGAAGCCCTGGGAAGGGGCCGAAGGGCTGGAATGGGAAGTGCCTTCGCCGGCCCCCTGGCACACCTTCGAAAACCCGCCCAAGCTGGACGTCACCGCCACGCGCGTGGTGGGCTGACGGCATCGGCCCGCAGGCCCGCAGCACCACGAACCCCGCAAGCCCATGCCCACTGAACAGCAGCGCAAGGCCAATGTCCGGCTGGCCTTGATCCTGGCCAGCCTGGCGGGCATCTTTGCCCTGGGTTTCGTGGCCAAGATCATCTTCATCGGCGGCTGAAGCATGGCCCGCCCTGCGCGCATGCGCCTGATCCTGGCCGACAACCGGCGCCTGCTGGGCAAGCTGCTGGTCGTGGCGGCGGTGATGTTCGGCTTCGGCTATGCCCTGGTGCCGATGTACCGGGCCATCTGCGAAGCCCTGGGCATCAACATCCTGAGCCTGAGCGAACAGCGCGTGTCCAGCGGCAGCTGGACGGGCAAGCATGGCAAGAGCACGAATTCGCAGGTCGACACCTCGCGCACCATCACGGTCGAGTTCGATGCCAATGCTCGCGGCCCCTGGGACTTCAAGCCGGCCGTGCGTTCGGTGCAGGTGCATCCGGGCGAACTCGCCACGGTGATGTACAGCTTCAAGAACATCCAGAACCGCACCATGGCCGCGCAGGCCATTCCCAGCTACGCACCGCGCCACGCCAGCCCGCACTTCAACAAGCTGGAATGCTTCTGCTTCAACGAATACACCCTGAAGCCCGGCGAAGCGCGCGAATGGCCGGTGGCCTTCGTCATCGACCCCAAGTTGCCCAAGGACGTGACCACCATCACCCTGTCCTACACCTTTTTCGAAGTGGGCGGCAAGGTGCCGGCCGCGCCGGCGGGCCAGCTGGGCCTGGCCCCGGCCCCCGGGGTTGCGGCCCCCGCTGCAGCCATCATCGCCACCGGAGCCAAGCCGCTGTGAGCGACGAGCTGAAGGACGCCACCCAGCGCAGCGGCTCGTTCTGGCAGACCGTGCAGGCCGTGGGCTGGTCCTTCTTCGGCGTGCGCCGCCGCTCTGCGTTTGAAGCCGACGTGCAGAAGCTCAATCCAGTGCACGTCATCATTGCCGGCATCGTCGGTGTACTGCTGTTCATTGCCGTGCTCGTGCTGCTGGTGCGCTGGGTCGTGGGCAGCGGCATCGCCACCTGAACCCACCCCGACCGATCATCTGGAGCAAGACAGACATGGCAGCCACCTCCCCTGCGGGCAGTACCCCGTACTACTACGTTCCAGCGCCATCTCGGTACCCGGTGATGATGGCCGCCGGCCTGTTCCTGCTGATCTTCGGCGCCGGCCAGTGGGTGAACGGCGCGGGCTGGGCCGCCTACGTGGTGCTGGCCGGCCTGGCCGTGTGGCTGGGCGTGATGTACCTGTGGTTCAGCGAAGCCGTGAAGGAAAGCGAAGGCGGCCTGTATTCAGACCGCATCGATGTGTCGTTCCGCTGGAGCATGAGCTGGTTCATCTTCAGCGAGGTGATGTTCTTCGCTGCCTTCTTCGGCGCCCTGTATTGGGCCCGCGTCCATTCGGTGCCGATGCTGGGCAACCTGGACCACCAGATCCTGTGGCCCGACTTCAAGGCCATCTGGCCCAGCGCCGGCGGCGGCATCACGGCTTCGCCGGCCGGCACGGTCGAGCCTTTCGCGACCATGGGCCCCTGGCCCCTGCCGACCATCAACACGGCCCTGCTGCTGACTTCAGGCGTGACGCTGACCATCGCCCACCATGCGCTGATCGCCAACCAGCGCGCGAAGACGATCGCCTGGATGTGGATCACCGTCGCCCTGGGCGCCACCTTCCTGGTGGTGCAGGGCTACGAGTACTACCACGCCTACACCGACCTGAACCTCAAGCTCAGCTCGGGCATCTTCGGCAGCACCTTCTTTATGCTGACGGGCTTCCACGGGTTCCACGTGCTGGTGGGCATGCTGATGCTGCTGTTCATCACGCTGCGCCTGATGAAGGGGCACTTCACGCCCAAGCGTCACTTCGGCTTCGAAGGCGCAGCCTGGTACTGGCACTTCGTCGACGTGGTCTGGCTAGGGCTGTACGTCGTGGTTTACTGGCTTTGACGCCAGGGCCCGCGGCGCGCGCTGCGGGCCTTCAGCCTGCAAGCATTCAGCCTGCGTTCAGGGGCTGATCGGCAGACCACCGGGCTTCACCCAGCCCATGAACCAGCTGAACAGGATGAACGCAAACAGCGCCACCGACAGCGCCACGCGCAAGGCCAGCGCACGCGCCATCCGGTTGCTGCGCTGGTTCTCGCCGTCGTCGCTCTTGCGCAGCATGAACAGGCCCGCGCCTGCCAGTGCCAGCAGTACGCCGATGAGCATCACGACAAAAAAGCTTTTCATCCGCTGGCATTATCGGCCTCGGTCGCGCTCATGCGCTTGAACCGGGGCAAGGCCGTCATCTTGCTGGCCGCCATCCTGAGCGTGGCGCTGACGGCGCGGCTGGGTGTCTGGCAGCTGGACCGTGCGGCGCAGAAGACCGCGCTGCAGGCCGCGCTCGACGAGCGCCGGGCCTTGCCGCCGCTGGCCATGGGCGACCTTGCCCTGGATGCTGCCAGCGCGGCCGACCAGCACCACCGGCGCATCACGCTCAGCGGCCAGTGGCAGACCGAAGCCACTGTCTACCTGGACAACCGGCAGATGCAGGGTCGGCCGGGTTTCTATGTCGTCACGCCGCTGCTGCTGGCCGATGGCACAGCCGTGCTGGTGCAGCGCGGTTGGCAGCCGCGCGATGCCGCCGACCGTAGCCGCGTGCAGCCTCCAGAAACGCCGACAGGCCTGGTCCGCGTCAGCGGCCGCATTGCCCCCCCGCCAGGGCGGTTGTACGAATTCGAAGCCGAAGCGGCGGGGCCGATACGACAGAATCTCGACCTGCAGGCCTACGGTCGGGAATGGCGGCTGAAGCTTCGGCCACTGTCCCTGCTGCAGCTGGACGCTGCAGCGCCCGGCGCTGCTGCGGGGCCATCGCCCAGGGCCGGTGCCGACGGGCTCTGGCGCGACTGGCCCGCCCCCTCCACCGGTGTGCACAAACACTACGGCTACGCTTTTCAATGGTTTGCGCTTGCCGCGCTGATCCTGGGTCTTTATGTCTGGTTCCAAATCATCCGCCCCCGGGTCCGCCGCTGAACCGCTGGCCATGACCGTGCACGACCTGCCTGCGCCCGACCTGCAGGCCGACGGCCATCGCACGCGTGTGGGCCGCGTGAAGATGCTGCTGGTGCTGCTGGTGTGCGCGGCACCGGTGATCGCGTCGTACTTCACTTACTTCGTCATCCGCCCCGAAGCCCGCACCAATTACGGCAGCCTGATCCTGCCCACACGCAGCCTGCCCGAGGCCCTGAACCTGCGCACGCTGGACGGCCAGCCCCTGGCAGCCAAGGCACTGAAAGGCCAGTGGCTGCTGCTGTCGGTGGGCCCCAGCACTTGCGACAGCGCCTGCGACCGGCGGCTGTTCATGCAACGCCAGCTGCGCGAGATGCTGGGCCGTGAACGTGAACGCCTCGACCGCGTCTGGCTCATCACCGACGGCCAGCCGCCCGCCGCCGCCCTGCGCGCATCGGCTGAAGCGCCCCCCGCCCTGACCATGCTGCTGGCCGACCCCGCCGCGGTAGCCGCCTGGCTGCAGCCCGAGGCCGGCCATGCGGTGGAAGACCACCTGTACATCGTCGACCCGATGGGCGAATGGATGATGCGCGTGCCCGCTCAGCCCGAACCTGCGCGCGTCAAGCGCGACCTGGAAAAGCTGCTGCGCGCATCGGCCAGCTGGGACACGCCGGGCCGCTGAAGTGGACGCTGCAGTTCCCCTGGTCGACTGGGCGCCCACCCTGCGCCTGCTGCTGCTGGCCGCCGTGGTGGCGCTGCTGCCGCTGTCCTGGGTCTGGTTGCGCCAGCGCGGCAGCGACACGCGCGGCCGGCTGGCGGCGCTGACGGCGTTGACCCTGTTCCTGACCTTCGACCTCATCGTGTTCGGCGCCTTCACCCGGCTGTCGGATTCCGGCCTGGGCTGCCCGGACTGGCCGGGCTGCTACGGCGAAGCCAGCCCGTTCGGCGCCCGTGCCGACATCCAGGCCGCCGAAAGCGTCCTGCCGGGTGGGCCGGTGACCTGGTCCAAGGCCTGGATCGAGATGATCCACCGCTATCTGGCGATGACGGTGGGCGTGCTGATCCTGGTGATGGCCGCCACGGCCTGGGTCGAACGCCGCCGCTTGCCTTTTTCGCCCTGGTGGCCCAGCTTCACCTTGGTTTGGGTTCTGGTGCAGGGGCTGTTCGGCAAATACACCGTCACCCTGAAGCTGTACCCGGCCATCGTCACCCTGCACCTGCTGGGCGGGCTGATGCTGCTGGCCTTGCTGGCGGTGCAGCACACCCGTTTCCAGCAGCAGGAGCAGCGGCTGGCCCAGGCGCAGCCCCTGCTGGGCTTGCCGCCGGGCATGCGCCGGCTGGCGGGCGTGGCGCTGGCGGTACTGGTGCTGCAGATCGCCAGCGGCGGCTGGGTCAGCACCAACTACGCGGTGCTCGCCTGCCAGGGCTTCCCCCAGTGCAATGGGCAATGGTGGCCCGGCATGAACTTCAGCGAAGGCTTCACCCTGCTGCGCCACCTGGGCCGCACGCCCGACGGCGGGCTGCTCAGCTTCGAGGCCCTGGTGGCCATCCAGATGGCGCACCGCCTGTGCGCCGTGATCGCCACCGCCGTGCTGGCCGCGCTGGCCTGGCGGCTATGGCGCCACCCGCAGGGCCGGCCCTGGGGCGGCGGTTTGGCCGCGCTGTTGCTGCTGCAGCTGGCCAGCGGCCTGTCGAACGTGGTGCTGGGCTGGCCGCTGCTGGCGGCGCTGGGGCATTCGGCCGGGGCGGCCGCCCTGGTGCTGCTGCTGACCCTGGTGCTGGCCCGCAGCGCCCATTTGCAGGGGGCTGTGCAGTTGCAGCCTGGGCGGCATACGGCCGCCGCCTAAAATCAGCCCTGATGTCCCAAGTTCTCGTGGCCGGTGCCGGCAGGTCTTCCCGCTTTGCGCAGTTCTATGCGCTGACCAAGCCGCGCGTGGTGCAGCTGATCGTGTTCTGCGCCCTGATCGGCATGTTGCTGGCCCAGCCGGGCGTGCCCGACCTGGCGCTGGCTGGGGCGGCTGTGCTGGGCATCTGGCTGGTGGCGGGCGCCGCGGCGGCCTTCAACTGCCTGGTCGAACAGCAGATCGACCGCCGCATGGCCCGCACCTCGTGGCGACCCACGGCACGCGGTGAACTCAGCACGCGTCAGGCCCTGGTGTTTTCGGCCCTGCTGTGTGCGGCCGGCAGCGCCGTGTTGTACCTGTGGGTGAACCCGTTGACGATGTGGCTGACCTTCGCCACCTTCGTCGGCTACGCCGTGGTCTACACCGTGGTGCTGAAGCCGCTGACGCCGCAGAACATCGTCATCGGCGGGGCTTCGGGTGCGATGCCGCCGGTGCTGGGCTGGGCCGCGATGACGGGGGACGTGGGGGCCGAATCGCTGATGCTCTGCCTGATCATCTTCCTGTGGACGCCGCCGCATTTCTGGGCCCTGGCGCTGTACCGGGTGGAAGACTACCGCCGGGCCGGCCTGCCGATGCTGCCCATCACCCACGGGCCTGAATTCACGCGGCTGCAGGTGCTGCTGTACACGCTGGTGCTGTTCGCGGCCACGCTACTGCCCTTCACCTACCGGATGAGCGGCTACATCTACCTGGCGGCCGCCCTGGTACTGGGTGTCTGGTTCATCGTGCTGGCCTGGCAGCTGTGGCGCGAATACAGCGACGCGCTAGCCCGCCGCACCTTCCGCTTTTCGATCTGGCACTTGTCGCTGCTGTTCGCGGCCCTGTTGCTGGACCACTACCTGAGCCCATGGCTGGCCAGCGCCTTCGCCGCCTGACCTTGCTAGCGCCGCTGGCCCTGCTGGCGGCTGCCTTGCCCGCTTGCGACCAGGCCGCTGGGCCTGCTGCCAGCGCGGCGTCCTTCAAGGCCGTGGACATCACCGGGGCCGACTACGCCCGTGAACTGAACCTGCCCGACGCGCAAGGCCGGTCGCGCAGTCTGGCGGATTTCAAGGGCCGGCTGGTGGTGGTGTTCTTCGGCTTCACCCAGTGCCCCGACGTCTGCCCCACCACCCTGCTGGAACTGGCCGCCGTGAAGAAGGCCTTGGGCTCAGACGGCGACAAGGTGCAGGGCATCTTCGTCAGCGTCGACCCCGAACGCGACACGCCGGAAGTGCTGCAGGCCTATGTCGACAACTTCGGTGCCGGCTTTGTGGCCCTGCGCGGCACGCCAGACGAAACACGTGCCGTGGCCAAGCACTTCAAGGTCTTCTACAGCAAGGTGCCCGGTCGCACCGAAGGCAGCTACACCATGGACCACACGGCCGGGTCCTATGTGTTCGACACGCGCGGCCGGGTGCGCCTGTTCACGCGCTACGGCAGCGGCAATGACGCGCTGGTGCACGACCTGAAGCTGCTGCTGAAAGAAGGCTGACAGCGCGCGGTGCGGCGGGCAGGGCGCCGGCACCGCGGCAAGCTGACGGCTAGACCTCTTCCAGCGCCTTGCGCATCTTCTTCAGCGCCGCCACCTCGATCTGGCGGATGCGCTCGGCGCTGACGCCATATTCGGCCGCCAGTTCGTGCAGGGTCATGCCGCCCGAGGCGTCGTCGTTGACCTTCAGCCAGCGCTCTTCGACCACGCGGCGGCTGCGCGCGTCCAGTGCTTCCAGCGCTTGCTGGATGCCGTCTGCCGACAGCCAGTCGCGGTGCCGGGCTTCCAGCGTGCGCGTGGGTTCCTGCGCGTCGTCGGCCAGGTAGGCGATGGGCGCGTAGCTCTCTTCGCCGTCGTCGGTCTGCGGTTCCAGGGCCACGTCGCCGCCAGACAGGCGGGTTTCCATCTCGATGACTTCTTCGGGCTTCACGTTCAGCCGCGCTGCCACGTGGGCCACTTCGGTCGGCGTCAACGTGTTGCGGTGGCTGTCCTCGTCGGTGGCGTCGGCCTTCAGGCCCTGCTTCATCGAGCGCAGGTTGAAGAACAGCTTGCGCTGGGCCTTGGTGGTGGCCACCTTCACCATGCGCCAGTTCTTCAGGATGTATTCGTGGATCTCGGCCTTGATCCAGTGCAGCGCGTAGCTGACTAGGCGCACGCCCTGTTCGGGGTCGAAGCGCTTGACGGCCTTCATCAGACCGATGTTGCCTTCCTGGATCAGGTCACCGTGCGGCAGACCGTAGCCCAGGTACTGGCGCGACACACTCACCACCAGGCGCAGGTGCGACAGCACCAACTGGCCGGCGGCCTGCAGGTCGCCCGTGGCCTGGAAACGGCGGGCGAGCGAGGTTTCTTCGCCCTGGGTCAGCATCGGCAGGCGGCCGACGGCGGAGATGTAGGCATCCAGGTTGCCCAGCGAAGGCACCATCGCCCACGGGTCGCGCAGGCTGATCGGGCCGGACGGCAGCGAGACAGTGGCAGAAGCGTTCATGGGGCTTTCGGATCCTGGCGAGGGCACCAGAGTTCCCAAAATATTAGCACTCTCTGGGCACGAGTGCTGATTCTGCCGGGGGGCAACGCCCGACGAATGCTGAGACATCGTTCACCGGCCAGCTGTGACTCTGCGCCCGCCGTCACGCATCCGCTGGCCCGGCCGGCGCCGGCGACGTCGTCACACGCCCCAACGCGTGTCCAGGCCTTCGAGCGTGCTGTCCAGCGTTTCCAGGAAACGGGCCACGTCGACAGGCTTGGTGACGTAGTGCAGGGCGCCCAGCGTCAGGGCTTCCGCCATGCGCGTGGCGGTGGCGTCAGCAGACACGACGATCACCGGAATATTGGCCAGGTCAGCGTCGTCCTTCAGGTGGCGCAGCAGTTCCAGCCCGCTCACGTCGGGCAGGTGCATGTCCAGCAGCACCAGGTCGGGCCGTGAGCGGCGGATGTTCTCCAGCCCGTCCAGCCCGCTGGTCGACACGTCCAGCCGCACTTGCGGTCGCTGCAGCAGCACGCCGCGCATGACTTCGACGTTGGTCAGGTTGTCTTCGACGTAGTGCACCAGCCGCTGCTGATAAGGCGCGCCGCTGCTGGCCTGCTGCGCTTCGGCGGGCGTTTCGGCGGCGGCCGCGGCGGGCAGGCGCAAGGTGAAGGTCGACCCCTTGCCCGCCACGCTGCGCGCTTCCAGCGTACCGCCCATCAGTTCCACCAGCCGGCGGCTGATGACCAGGCCGATGCCGGTGCCTTCGATGTCGCTGGTTTCGCGGCCCAGCCGGTTGTAGGGCTGGAACAGGCCGGCCAGCTGATCCGGCGTCATGCCCAGGCCGGTGTCGGTGACGGCGATGACCACGCCGCCTTCTGCCCCCGCCCGCGCGCTGACCCAGACGCGGCCGTGCTCGACGTTGTATTTGACGGCGTTGCTCAGCAGGTTCGTCAGCACCTGCTTCAGGCGTGTGGCGTCACCCAGCACGGCGGGTGCCTCGGGCGACAGGCTTTCCTCGATCTCGATGCCGCGCCGTTCTGCTGCCGCCGACACCAGTGCGCGCGCGCCATGCACCAGGCTGGGCAGCGGCACCGATTCGCTGGCCAGGTGCACGGCGCCGGATTCGATGCGCGCCAGGTCCAGCGTCTCGTTGATCATCTCCAGCAAATGCCAGCCGGCACGCTGGATCTGCTGCGTCCATTCCTTCTGGTGCGTGGTCAGGCCGGGCTCGCGGTCCAGGCCCAGGAGCTGGGCGAAGCCGATCATCGCGTTCAGCGGCGTGCGCAGTTCGTGGCTCATGCGCGAAACGAATTCGCTCTTCGCGCGGTTGCTGGCTTCGGCTTCCTGCAGGGCGCGTTCGCTGTCGCGCAGGCGCAGGTGCTCGGTGATGTCCTGCACCACGCCCACGCGCCGGCCCTGTTCGTCCTGGCCTTCGCGCAGCGCCGTGGTGCTGACCTGCACCCAGACCGAACTGCCGTCGCTGCGCTGCAGGCGCAGCGGGCGCGCCTCGTGGTCTTCCTGGCGCGCCAGGGCTTCGTTGGGGGTGCGTTCGCTGCGCTCTTCCGGGTGCATCAGGTCGACCAGCGACAGGCCGCGCAGCTGTTCCATGGTTTCACCCAGCAGCTCGCACAGGCGCGGGTTGCATTCCAGCAGCCGGCCGCGGGCGTCCAGGAACATCACGCCGATCGGCATGTGGTTCAGGATGCTGCGCAGGCGTTCCTCGCTGTCGGCCAGGGCCTGCTGGGTCTGGGCGCGTTCGGCCATTTCGCGACGCAGGTCGGCAGTGCCGGCGCGCACGGCCAGTTCGGTGCGCCGGCTGTGGCCGGTGACGACCAACAGCAGCGCGCCCAGCAACGCCACGGCGGCCATCGCCACCAGCGACAGCAGCAGGGTCCCGCTGCCGGGCGGCAGCGGCGACGTGCTGGGGTTCGAATCGACGCGCAGTTCGAAGCTGCGGCCACCCAGTTCCAGGTTGCGCACCGTCTGGTAGGTGGCGGCCGGCAGGCTGCGCGCTTCGCAGCCCGCGGGCCCGGCGATGCGCCGCTGCGCCGCCTGCGGCGAAGGGTCTACCAGGCACCAGGCCAGGTGGCGCTTCTCAGGGCTGGCCAGGCCGTCGAGCATGGCTTCCGCGCGCAGCGTGACGAACACCACGCCGCGAAACGACACCTCGCGTTCGGGGTCGCTGGCAGGCTCGCCGTCGAACAGGGCCTGATAAATGACGACGCCGACTTCCTTGTCCTGCTGGCTGGACTGCGTCAGCCGGAAGCCCACGGTCGCGGTCGGCTTGCCGCTGCGGCGGGCCTGCAGCACGGCGTCGCGGGCGGCCGGGATCGACAGCGTGTTCACGCCCAGTGCCGAGGCATTGCCTTCCAGTGGCTCGATCAGGCGGATGGCCAGAACCTCGTCGTCGCTGGCCAGCGCGGTGCCGTCGTCGCGGTGGAAGACGCGGTAGTCGGGCAGGCCGTTGCTGCGCACGCCGGCTTCGAAGCGTTCGATGTCCAGCCGCGGCACGCGCACGCTGTAGCCCATCGCCTGCAGCTGGCGCGGCAGGCTCAGCCACCAGCGCGACGCCTCGCGCAGCGCCGTGTCGTCCAGCAGCGGCTGCGCCCGGGCGATGCCGTGCAGGGCCTGCAGCGCATACAGCGGTACCTGCAGGCGCGACTGCGCGTCGCTGGCCAGCCGGTCGACGTCGCGTTCGAAGGTTGCGCGCACGCGCTGGTGGTCGCGCTTGTCCAGTTCGTGCAGGGCGGTGGCTGTCAAGAGCAGGGCCAGCAGCAGGGGCAGGCCGACGGTGGTGCGGCGCGGGCGCCAGTCGGCGCGTGGGAGGCCGATCAGCGTCAACACGATGGGCGTGGCGATCAGCACCCCCAGCGCGTCGCCCAGCCACCAGGTAAACCAGTTCTGCAGTGCGCCTTCGGGCTGCAGCGTGCCAGCCAGCAGCAGCACCGACGTGGACAGGCTGGCGTTCACCAGGCAAGCCACGAAAGCGCCCAGCAGCCCCACCAGGGCGATGTCGCGCGGCGAATTCAACACCACGGGCCGGCTGGTATGGCGCCGTACCAGGCGCGCGCCCAGCCAGGCCTGGCCAGCGGCCCCCAAGCCGATGACGGCGGCCACCGACAGCGCCAGGGCTGGCGACGCTTCGGCCTGCTGCAGACCGATGACGGCACTGACGGTCGTCGACCCCAGCCAGACCCCGGGCAGTGCAGACCGGCCCCAGGTGAGCACCATCGCCAGCGCGATGCCCGCCGACGGATAGAGCGGCGACGCGTAGCCCGATGGCCCCGCCAGCACCATGGCCGCCAGCCCGACCAGGGCGTAGGCCAGGGCCGTGATGGCTACGGGGCGCCAGGCCAGGCGTGGCCGCCGGGGCCGGCGCGGCGGTGCGGGCAGGCCTGGGCGCTCGGGTTCCAGGTCCACGGGCAGGGTCATGCAGGAACTTTAGCCCGCAGCCCCAAAGGCGGGCGGGCAGTAGTGCACTGTTGCAGCCAGGCTGTGGGTGCGCGCCACGCGGGTGGGGGCCTGTTCGGCTGGACCGATCGGGTCGTCTGCCGCCGCCGCGGCGCCAGGGGTCATACGTTGAACAGGAAATTCAACACGTCGCCGTCCTTCACCACGTAGTCCTTGCCTTCGGCGCGCATGCGCCCGGCGTCCTTCGCGCCCTGTTCGCCGCGGTGGGCGATGTAGTCGTCGAAGGCGATGGTCTGGGCGCGGATGAAGCCGCGCTCGAAGTCGGTGTGGATGACGCCAGCGGCCTGCGGCGCGGTATCGCCGATGTGGATGGTCCAGGCCCGCACTTCCTTCACGCCGGCGGTGAAGTAGGTCTGCAGGCCCAGCAGGGTGAAGGCGGCGCGGATCAGCCGGTTCAGCCCAGGTTCGTCCTGGCCCATTTCGGCCAGAAACATGGCCTTGTCCTCGTCGGCCATCTCGGCCAGCTCGGCTTCGGTCTTGGCGCAGATAGCCACCACCGGGGCGTTCTGCTTGCTGGCGTAGTCGCGCAGGCGGTCCAGAAAGGGGTTGTTCTCGAAGCCGGTTTCGGACACGTTGCCCACGAACATCGCCGGCTTGGCCGTGATCAGGCACAGCGGCTTCAGGATGACGAGCTCTTCCTTGCTGAAGGCGATGCTGCGCACGGGCTGCGCCTGGTCCAGCGCGGCCTGGCACTTTTCCAGTACCTTCACCAGTGCCGCGGCTTCCTTGTCATTGCCGCTGCGCGCGGCCTTGTTGTAGCGGTGCAGACTCTTTTCCACCGTGCCCAGGTCGGCCAGGCAGAGCTCGGTCTGGATGACCTCGATGTCGCTGCTCGGGTCGACCCTGCCGGCGACGTGGATGACGTTGTCGTCCTCGAAGCAGCGCACCACGTTGACGATGGCGTCGGTTTCGCGGATGTGGCTCAGGAACTGGTTGCCCAGGCCCTCGCCCTTGCTGGCGCCAGCCACCAGGCCGGCGATGTCGACGAATTCCACGATCGCCGGCATCACCCGTTCAGGCTGCACGATGGTCGCCAGTTGGGCCAGCCGTGGGTCGGGCAGCTCGACCACGCCGACGTTGGGTTCGATGGTGCAGAAAGGGTAGTTCTCGGCGGCGATGCCGGCTTTCGTCAGCGCATTGAAAAGGGTGGACTTGCCGACGTTGGGCAAGCCCACGATGCCGCACTTCAGGCTCATGGGGGTCTTTCGGTTGGGGGCGCGCAGGCCGAGGGCCGGCTGGCGAAGCCTGGATTTTCCTACACTCGAAGCCCCCTGCCGGAAGCCGCCATGCACCCAGACACCCAGACCCTGCGCCCGCACAGCAAAGACCTGGGCGGCGGCTTCACCGTGCGCCGCCTGCTGCCGGCCGCCAGCCGGCAGGCCGTGGGGCCCTTCCTGTTCTTCGACCACTTCGGGCCCATCAGCGCCGGCCCCGAAGACAACCACGACGTGCGCGCCCATCCGCACATCGGCCTGGCCACCGTCACCTACCTGTTCGAAGGCGCAATGCAGCATGCCGATTCCACCGGCGCGGTGCAGCGCATCGAACCCGGCGCGATCAACTGGATGACAGCCGGGCGCGGCATCGTGCATTCAGAACGCACGCCCGCCGACCTGCGTGGCCAGCCGCGCCGCAGCCATGGCCTGCAGTTGTGGGCGGCGCTGCCGGCCGAGCATGAAGAAACCGAGCCGCAGTTTGCGCACACCCCGGCCGCAGCGCTGCCTGAATTGGAAGTGGGCGGCGCGCGGCTGCGGGTACTGATCGGCAGTGCCTTTGGCGCCACGTCGCCGGTGCAGGTGCTGTCGCCCACGCTCTACCTGGACATCGCCCTGGCCGCCGGCGACGCCCTGCCGCTGCCGCCGGCCACCGAACGCGCGGTCTATGTCGTCGAAGGCGCGGTGGAAATTGATGGCCGGGCGCTGCAGCCGCAGACCCTGCAGTTGCTGCTGCCCGGCGATGAACCGATGCTGTCGGCCAGTGGCGACGCGCGCGTGGTGCTGATCGGCGGCGACACGCTGGGCCCGCGGCGCATCTGGTGGAACTTCGTGTCCAGCCGCAAGGAACGCATCGTGCAGGCGGCCGACGATTGGGCCGCGGGCCGTTTTCCTGGTGTGCCCGGCGAAACCGAGTTCATCCCGCTGCCCGACAAGCGCCCGGGCTGACAACGCCTGGCGGCCGGGCTCGAAAGGGGGCTAGAAGGCCCAGTGCGCCTGGCCGGTCTGGCCCACGCGCAGGTGGCGGCCGAAGCCTTCCAACACCACGGCGTTCATGCCGAAGGTGATGCCACCGCCCACGCGGGCATCGGCGCGAAAGCCCGCCAGGGTGTCGCCGGGCTCAAAGCCCACGCTGGCCGTGGCGGGGTCGGTGTTGGGGATGCTGCAGCGCACGCAGGGCTTGGTCAGGCGCAGGCGCACCGGGCCTTCTTCGGCGTCCAGGACGATCTCGCCCAGCTGGTCTTCGTCGAAGGCCTGCAGCCCGTCCAGCACCAGGTTGGGCCGGAAGCGGTCCATGCGGACGGCGGGCTGGCCGCGCGCCGCCAGCCGGGCGTTCAGGTCGGCCAGCGAAGCGGTACTGGCCACCAGCAGGGGAAAGCCATCGGCAAAGGCGGCTTCGGCTTCGGTGCCCGCGCTCCACTGGGAATCGGCCAGGCGCCGTTCTTCGGGGTCGAAGCGCACCAGCCGGGCCGGGCGGCCCAGGTAGTCGCTGAACCATTGCGCCGCCAGGGCGCCCATGTCGTAGGCCTTCACGATGTCGCCCCAAACACGTGCGCGGGTGGCGTCTTCCACCGTGTCCAGCCGCAAATGCAGGGCCAGCATGCCGGGGGCGCGCAGCAGCAGGTCGGCGTGGCGCAGCTGGGTCGACACCAGGGCCAGGCGGGGCAGTTCGCGCTGGGTCAGCATCTCGCCCTGCGGGTCGACCACCATCCAGGCGCGGTCCAGGTCCAGGCCGGTTTCCACCAGCAGGGCTTCGGGCAGGCTCAACCCGCCGCAGCTTTTCACGGGGTACAGGTGCAGGCTGGCGATCTGGCAGTTCAGGGTCGACATGGCGGTGTTCGCAGGGCAGGCGGACGGTGCCTGGAAAACAGGGGCCGGTAGGCGGCCAGTTCGCGCCGATTGTGCCCTGGGGGCCTCCCTACAATGGGTCGATGACAGCACAGGACATCGTGGTTCGGGGCGCCGGCACCGTCGGCATGGCGGCGGCGCTGGCACTGTCGCGCCAGGGCTTGAGCGTGGGCCTGGTCGCTGGGCCAGGTGGGGCGGGCGGGGCGGCGAAAGCCGCAGCTCCCGACATCCGCGCCTTCGCTTTGAACACCGCTTCGGTGGCGCTGTTGACCAGCCTGAAGGTGTGGGATGCACTGCCTGCCGACGCCCGTACCGCCGTGCACGACATGCGCGTGGCCGGCGACGCACCCGGCGCCGTGCTGGAGTTTTCCGCCTGGACGCAGGGCGTGGCCGAACTGGCCTGGATCGTCGACGCTGCCGAGCTGGACACCGCGTTGCGGGCGGCCGTGCGCTTCGCCCCGCACATCACCGCCGTGGGCGAAGACGCGCAGGCGCCGTTGCAGCTGCTGGCCGAAGGCCGCGATTCGCCGGCCCGCCAGCGCCTGGGTGTGAAGATGCCGCGCCAGGCCTACGGCCAGCGCGGGCTGGCAGCCCGGCTGGTGTCCAGCCAGCCGCATGCCGGACAGGCACGGCAATGGTTCCGCAGCCCCGACGTGCTGGCCCTGTTGCCCATGGACCGGCTGCAGCCCGGCCACGGGCTGGGCCTGGTGTGGTCGCTGCCCGACGAGCGCGCCGAACAGCTGGCCGCGCTGGACGAAGCCAGCTTCGAACAGGCGCTGATGGACGCCACCGGCGGCGCTGCCGGAACCTTGCGCCTGGTCGGCCCGCGCGCGCAGTGGCCGCTGCAGCTGGCGCGCGCCGAAGCCGTCTGCGGCCCGGGCTGGGCGCTGCTGGGTGATGCCGCGCACCTGGTGCACCCGCTGGCCGGGCAGGGCCTGAACCTGGGCCTGGCCGACGTGGCCGCGCTGGCGCGCGTGGTCGCTGAACGCGAGCCCTGGCGTGCGCTGGGCGACCTGCGCCTGCTGCGCCGCTACGCACGCGAACGCGAGCTGCCCACGCGCGCCATGGGGCAGCTGACCGACGGCCTGTTGCAGCTGTTTGCCAGCCCGCAGCCGGCGGTGAAGGAACTTCGCAACCGCGGCCTGACTCTGGTCAACGCCCTGGGGCCATTGAAACGCGCCCTGACGGCACGCGCCCTGGGTGGCTAAGCTCCCGCCCATTGGCCTGCCCCCACAACGCCCCCCCGGAAAAGCGAAATGAGACAGAAGATGATGACCAAGCCCCGCCTGTTGCCCCTGCTGGGGCTGCTGGCCCTGCTGGTTTCTTCCGCCGGTGCGGTGGCGCAGGAAGCCGCGATCCGCAAGAACCTGGCCGAACGCCTGCCCAAGCTGCCGAAGATCGACGAAGTCAGCAAGGCGCCGGTGGCCGGCGGCCTGTACGAGGTGCGCTTCGGCGGCAACCAGATCCTGTACAGCGACGCCAATGGCGACTTCATCTTCGTCAACGGGTCGCTGATCGATTCGAAGACCAAGATCGACCTGACCGAAGAACGCATCGACAAGCTCAGCGCCATCGACTTCAGCGAACTGCCCGTGAAGGACGCGATGGTGGCCAAGCAGGGCAGCGGGGCACGCAAGATGGCGGTCTTCGTCGACCCGAACTGCGGCTATTGCAAACGCTTTGAACGCGACCTGACCACCGTCAAGGACGTCACGATCTACACGTTCCTGATGCCTATCCTGGGCGCTGATTCGACGGCCAAGTCGCGCGACATCTGGTGTTCCAAAGACCCGCAGAAAACCTGGCGCGCCTGGATGCTGGACGGCGTCGCCCCGCCCAAGGCCGCTGCCAACTGCGACAGCGAGGTGCTGGACCGCAACCTGGCGCTGTCTCGCAAGCACCGCATCAACGGCACCCCGGCACTGTTCTTCGAAGACGGCTCGCGCAAGCCAGGCGCCCTGCCGGCCGAGCAGGTCGAACGCCAGCTGGCGGCGGCGGCCAAGCGCGGCTGAGGCACGGGCCCAGGCCCAGGCCCGTGCCGGGCTTGCGCCCCACAATGCCAGCATGTCGAGCTTGTCGAACCCCGCCACCACCGCCGGCGCCACCCTGCCCACCGCCGCCTTGCGCCTGGGCTGGGCCGGCTTGCTGCCCTTCGTCGGCGGCGCCTTGCTGGTGTGGGTGGTGCGGCCGGAGGCGCACCCCTACGTCACGCTGGCGCTGTCGGCCTATGCCGCTGTGATCGTGTCTTTCCTGGGTGGCATCCACTGGGGCCTGGCCTTCCGTGAGCCAGTGGCGCCCCCTGGGCTGCTGGCCTGGGGCGTGGTGCCTTCGCTGGTGGCCTGGGTGGCAGTGGTGATGCCGCCCAGCGCCGGCCTGGTGATCCACGGGCTGATGCTGCTGGCCTGCTACGCCGTCGACCGGCGCATCTACCCGCAGTACGGCGCCGGTCCCTGGCTGACCTTGCGCTTCCGCCTGAGCAGCGTGGCCGCGCTGAGCTGCTTCGTCGGTGCTGCCGGCACCTGAAGCCGCACGCGCCAGCGCCTGGCGTGCCGGGCTGGCGCTGACGGTGGCCGTCACGGCCGTGCACCTGTGGCTGGCCGGACAGCTGGTGCCCGCGCGGCTGGGCGACGGTGCAGGCGCTGATGACGGCCCAGCGCGCATCGCGGTCGCTTTCGTGCGTGAACTGGCTCCTGCCGCGCCGGCGGTGCGCGGGCCTGCTGCCGCCCCCCGCCCGCGGGCCGCGCAGGCCGATGTGGCCGGGCGGTCGGCCGGCCGCGCAGCAGCCCGGGCCGAGCTGGCAGCGTCGGCACCGCAGGCCCCGGCCCAGTCTGAGCCCAGCCCCGTGCCCGACGCACTGGCGCCACCGTCGCCCGACCTCGCCCCGGCTTTGGCACTGCCGCCCCCTGCGGCGGTCGATGGCCCGCCGCCGCTGTTGGCCGCAGCCGCGCCCGCAGTGGCGTCATCAGCGGCATCGGCAAGTGCGGCAGGGCCCGCTGCTACGGCCGATGCCAGCGCCCCGGCCTTCGATTGGCCACCGTCCACACGCCTGAGCTACCGCCTGAATGGCAACTTCCGCGGTCCCGTAGACGGCCAGGCGCAAGTGGAATGGCTGCGCAGCGGCACGCGCTACCAGGTGCACCTGGACGTCAGCGTGGGCCCGGCTTTCGCGCCGCTTATGCGCCGCCGCATCAGCAGCGCTGGCGAGATCACAGCCGAAGGCATGCGGCCCGAGCGCTTCGATGAGGAAACCCGCATGCTGTGGCGCGACCCGCGCCAGCTGCGCATCGAGATGGGGCCGGACCTGGTACGCCTGGCCCGCGGCGAACCCTGGGCGCGTCCAGCGGGCCTGCAGGACACCGCCAGCCAGTTCGTGCAGCTGACCTGGCTGTTCACCGTGCGGCCAGAGTTGCTGCAGCCGGGCCAGCGCGTGCCCCTGCCACTGGCGCTGCCGCGCCGCATCCAGCTGTGGCAATACGAAGTGGGCAACAGCGAAACCCTGGACACGCCCGCGGGCCCGGTGGTGGCTGTGCATGTGCGGCCGCGGCCCGACGCGGCCAGCGAAGCGCGCCGCGGTGGCGACCTGGTGCCCGAAGCCTGGTTCGCGCCCAGCCTGCAGTACCTGCCGGTGCGCATCTTCATCCGGCAGGACGAAGAGAACTTCATCAACCTGGTGCTGGACCGCCTGCCGCAGCAGGCCGAGCCCGGGCGCTGAGCGCGGGCGGACCGAAGCGCGCCTGCGCTACAGGTCGGCGAAGTGCAGCATGTAGCGTTCCGCCGCCTGGCGGCCGCGGGTGTTGGCGATCACCTGGGCGCCCAGCAGCACGGCGGCGCGCAGTTCGTCGGCCGAGCGTGCCTTTTCGATGCGCACGGCCACGGCGTCGGCCATCGGGCCCACCTGGTCGGTCAGCATGCGCACGGCTTCGCGCTGGCGCACCGGCAGAGGCACCGGCATCGGGCGCATGTCGGGTGCGGTGCCTGCCGCCACGGGGGCCGTGGGCGTGGACCCGGATGCGCCTGTTGCCCCTGTCTTGCCTGTTGCGGTCGATACGGTTGCTGCTGCTGGCGGCCCCGGCTGGGCTGCGGGCGATGCAGGTGCCGTCGGTGCGGCGCTGGCAGCGGACGTCAACGTCTTCACCGGGGCCTGTGCAGGAAGGGCAACTTCGATGAAGCCCTGGGCCAGCAGCGTGGCCAGGGTCTCGTCAGGGGACTGCAGCAGCATCGGGCGCAGTTCGACGTCGCTGCGCTTGCCGTCGACCATGATCAGGGCCATGCGCAGGCGTGGGGGCAGCTTGTGCGCCCGGGTCTCAATCTCAGCCTGGCCTTTGGCTGTCTTGCGGTAGATGCTGGGCATGGCGGGCCGCGTTGCCTGACCTTCCAAAAGCCGCCAGCTTATAGTGATTCAGGTCCCGCTGAACAGCGCAACTGGCGCCGAATTCACGCCCCGCCAGGCCAATTGCCGCGTGGCGCCGGCGGCGCGCGTCGCCGCCTTCAGCCGCCTCACCCGCACCCCTTCACAGCCACTCCCGACCGAGACCCCACCATGAGCGAAGCCCTGATCCTGACCGACATCCGCGGCGACACCGAACGCCGCGTGGGCCTGGTCACGCTGAACCGCCCCCAGCAGCTGAACGCGCTGAACGACGCGCTGATGGACCAGCTGGGCGCTGCCCTGCTGGCCTTCGACCGTGACGACGGCATCGGCTGCATCGTCATCACCGGCAGCGAAAAAGCCTTTGCCGCCGGCGCCGACATCGGCGCTATGGCCAGGCTCAGCTACATGGACGCCTACAAGGGCGACTTCATCACCCGCAACTGGGAAACCCTGCGCCAGGTGCGCAAGCCCGTGATCGCCGCGGTGGCCGGCTTTGCGCTGGGCGGCGGCTGCGAGCTGGCCATGCTGTGCGACTTCATCATCGCGGCCGAGACCGCGAAGTTCGGCCAGCCGGAAATCAAGCTCGGCATCATCCCCGGCGCGGGCGGCACGCAGCGCCTGCCACGCGCGGTGGGCAAGGCCAAGGCCATGGACATGGTGCTGACCGGCCGCATGATGGACGCCAGCGAGGCCGAACGCGCCGGCCTGGTCAGCCGCGTGGTACCGGCCGACAAGCTGCTGGACGAGGCCCTGGCCGCCGCCAGCCTGATTTGCACCCTGAGCGGCCCCAGCGTGATGCTGGCCAAGGACTGCGTCAACCGCGCCTTCGAAAGCAGTCTGGCCGAAGGCGTGGGCTTCGAGCGCCGGGTGTTCCATTCGCTGTTTGCCACCGAGGACCAGAAGGAAGGCATGGACGCCTTCGTGAACAAGCGCAAGCCGGTCTTCCAGCAGCGGTAGCCGGGCCTGGCCAGGGTACTGGCGCCGCTAGGCTGTTGCAGTTTTCGTTAATGGTTCGTTCCTGATCTGCGTATTTTTCTATGGGAAGCAACTATCTACAGTTCAACCCATGGACAGCGCCGGTTCCGCATCCACCGACAGACGGTCCCCCACCTCTACGGATGCGACAAGGAAACTCACCATGAAGAAGCTTGCTTACATCGCCTACCCCGCCATCGTCGCCCTGTCGCTGATGGCCGCCGTTTCTGCCCACGCCCAAGTGGAAAGCATGAACCTGGCACCCACCGGCCCGTCAGCCAACGGCCTGACCCGCGCCCAGGTGCAGGCTGAACTGTTCAAGGCCCGTGCCGACGGCTCGCTGAAGGTCTACGCGCTGGACTACAACCCGGTGCAGACCACCACCACGTCGCAGCGTACCCGCGCTGAAGTGCGTGCCGAAGCCATCGCCGCCAACCGCAGCAACTACGCGGCGCGCTGGTACGGTGAAGACAGCGGCTCGATCGCGCTGAACGAACGCGCCCCGGCCCCGGCCACCACCCCGGTCTACGCCGGCAGCGTGAAGCGCGCGCAGTAAGACGCGCCCCTGCGGTGCCCTGCTGTCAGGGCACCAGCCAACGGCCACCGACCGCGTCGAACAGGGCGCGCCGGTGGCCTTCTGCATGCAGTTCCAGCCAGTCGATGGCCAGCACCTGGGCCGTCACCACGGCAAAGTGCCCGCGCTCGGGCAGCGCCCGGCCGGTATCTTCACCTTTTGGCGCACTGCCTGGCGCCAGGCTGCTGCCCGGGGCCAGCGGGCTGAGATAGTCCTGTGCTGCAGGCGACTGTTTCATGCGCGCCCAGCGCGACGCCACCGCCAGCCCGTCGACCTGCACCTGCAGCTGCACCTTGACCCGCAGTTGCCACGACAGGCGCCGCGACCACATGACCAGCGTGCCCTGCGGCTGGCGCTGGATCTGCCCGACCTTGGCTGAACGGGCGTCGGTGAACAGGCGCAGTTCACGGGCTTCGGCGTCGGTCTCGCGCAGCACAACGGTGCGCGCGTCGGCACCAGTGTCGCTGGCCGTGGCCAGCACGGGCGTGCGCCATTCGTGATGCCTGTCCAGCGGTGCGCGGCCGAGCTCGCGCCAGAGCGCGGCGTCGATGTCCTGCAAGGTGGTCAGCCGGACGGGTGCGGGCATGGTGGTGGGGAGTGTCCGCCAAGGCCATTAGGCGAACACTACTCCCGCCGCAAGGCTGGGAAGAGGATCACGTCCCGGATCGCCGGGCTGTCGGTCAGCAGCATGATGAGCCGGTCGATGCCGATGCCGCAGCCGCCTGCCGGGGGCATGCCGTATTCCAGCGCGCGGATGAAATCGGCGTCGAAGTACATGGCTTCTTCGTCGCCTGCGTCTTTGTTGGCCACTTGTTTGCTGAAGCGCTCTGCCTGGTCTTCGGCATCGTTCAGTTCACTGAAGCCGTTGGCATATTCGCGGCCCGTGATGAAGAGCTCGAAGCGTTCGGTGATGGCTGGGTTGCTGTCGCTGGCGCGGGCCAGCGGGCTGACTTCCACCGGGTAGTCGATGATGAAGGTGGGCTGCCAGAGCTTTTCTTCCACCACGGCTTCGAACAGGCCGAACTGCAGTTCGGGCAGCTTCCAGTGGGCGGGGGCTTCTTCGCCCGCGGCTTCGATGCGCTGGCGCAGCAGGGCCGTGTCGTCGGCTTGCTCGGGCGTCAGGCCGGCGTGTTCGATCAGGCTGTCGCGCACGCTCAGGCGCGCGAAAGGCTGGTCCAGGTGCACGGGCTTGCCGGCGTAGCTGATGGCCGCGCTGCCTGTGGCCGCCCGAGCCGCGTGGCGCAGCACCTGTTCGGTGAAGTCCATCAGGTCATGGTGCGTCCAGTAGGCCGCGTAGAACTCCATCATCGTGAATTCCGGGTTGTGCCGGACGCTGATGCCTTCGTTGCGGAAGTTGCGGTTGATTTCGAACACGCGTTCGAAGCCGCCCACCAGCAGGCGCTTCAGGTAGAGCTCGGGCGCGATGCGCAGGAACATCTGCTGGTCCAGCGCGTTGTGGTGGGTGGTGAAAGGCTTGGCGTTCGCACCGCCGGGGATGGGGTGCAGCATCGGCGTTTCCACTTCCAGGAACTGGTGTTCCACCATGAAGCTGCGGATGCTGGAAACGGCCTTGCTGCGGGCGATGAAGCGCGCACGGGCGGTCTCGTCGGTGGCCAGGTCCACGTAGCGCTGGCGGTACTTCTGTTCCTGGTCGGTCATGCCGTGGAACTTGTCGGGCAGCGGGCGCAGGCTCTTGGTCAGCAGCCGCACCTGGCTGGCCTTGATCGACAGTTCGCCGGTCTTGGTGCGAAAGAGCGTGCCTTCGCAGGCCAGGATGTCGCCCAGGTCGAGATGCTTGAAAAGCGCCAGGGCATCAGGGCCGATGGCGTCCTGCGTCACGTACAGCTGGATGCGGCCATGGGTCTTGCCGGTGGACCCGTCCTGCAGCGTGGCGAAGCAGGCCTTGCCCATGATGCGCTTGAGCATCATCCGGCCTGCCACCTTCACCGCCACGGCCTGGGGTTCCAGTTCTTCGTTGGGCACTTCGCCGTACTTGGCGTGCAGGTCGGCGGCGTGGTGCGTGGGCTTGAAGTCGTTCGGGAAGGCCACGCCCTGGGCGCGGATGGCGCGCAGTTTTTCGCGGCGCTCGGCGATCAGCTGGTTCTCGTCGGCCGGGGCGGGGGTGGGGGTTGGGGTGCTCATGCGGCAGCTCGTTGTGGGTGTGGGAAGTTTAGGCGCTGGCCTGGCCAGGCCCAGGGGCTGACAATCTGCGGCGGCTGCAGCGGCGCAAGGCCGCACGACGCTTCGTCTTCGCATGCCCTGGCACTTCCTCCTTCCCTGTCGCCCTTCCTCATCTGAACCCCCTGAATCGCCTGAACCGCCTGAAGCGCCGTGAAGCCCTGCTGTCCGGTGCGGCCCTGAATGTGGCGGGCCGGGTGCTGACCCTGGCCCTGGGCCTGGTGCTGCTGGTGTTGGTGGCGCGCATGGGGCCACAGGTGCAGGGCGTATTGGCCTTGTTCATGGCGGTGGAAGCCTTGCTGGTGGCGGCCGCTTCGGGCCTGGGGCTTGCGCTGGCGCGCGAAGCCGCCGGCGGGCCACTGCCGCGCTCGCGCCTGCGGCCGCGGCTGCTGGCGGCGCTGGGCTTTGGCCTGGCGGCGGGTGCCTTGTTGGCGCTGGTGTCGCGCCTGGCGCCTGGGCCTGGGTACGGCCAGCTGTGGCTGCTGGCCCTGGCCGCGCCGCTGCTGCTGCTGGGGCCCACGGTGCAGGGTCTGTGGCTGGGGCAGGGGCGGCTGCTGGCCCTGAACGCCGCGCAGGCCGCAGCCCCCGGCCTGGCCGTGCTGGCCTTGCTGGCGCTGGCATGGCTGGCTGCGCCGGCCCCGCTGCCGCCACTGGCCTTGCTGGCGGCCTGGGCTGGGGCACGTGCGCTGCTGGGGCTGGTTTGTGCCGTGCTCGCCTGGCGGGCGGCTGGCCCGCTGCCAGCCGCCGCCCCGGTTGGGGCAGCCCCCGGATGGCGCTTCCTGCTGGGGGTGGCAGCCGGCAACGTCATCGGCATGCTGAACCTGCGTGCCACGTTGTTCCTGGTCGAGCACCATGGCGGCCTGGCCGCGGCGGGCGTCTATTCCGTGGCGGTGCAGGTGGCCGAACTGCTGTGGGTGCTGTCGGCGGCGGTGTCGGTGTCGGCTTACCACGCGCTGCGCGCTGGCGATGCGGGTGCAGCAGCGCTGGCCGTGCGCACCGTGCGCCTGGGCTGCGGGCTGGCGCTGCTGGCCGCGCCCGTCCTGGGTGCGCTGGCCTGGTGGGCACTGCCGGCGTTGCTGGGGGCTGAATACGCTGCGGCGCGGGCCCCGCTGCTGCTGTTGCTGCCAGGGGTTGTGGCCTATGCCGCCGCATCGGGCCTGTCGGCCTTCCACACGCAGGCGCTGGGCCGGCCGCAGTGGGCAGCCAAAGTAGCCGGCGCTTCGCTGCTGTTGACGCTGCTGCTGGCGGCCTGGGCGGTGCCGCGCTGGGGCGCCAGCGGTGCAGCCCTGGCCACGTCGCTGGCTTACGCCAGCACCATGGCTGTGGTGCTGCCGCGTTTCCTGCGCGCCCAGGGCCTGGGCTGGCGCCAGCTGCTGGGGCTGCCGGTGCAGCCGCGACAATCGGCGCCGTGATCAAGTCTTTCAAGCAAGCGCTGGGCAGCCTGTGGCTGCAGGCCCTGCGGCCACGGATGGTCTATGGCCTGCGCAGTGCGGACGGCCGCTGGTGCCCGCACAGCCGCATCAGCACCCACAGCGCCATCGAAGGGCCGGCCGGGCTGCAGCTGGGCGACCATGTGTTCATCGGCCACTTCAATTTCATCGACGCGTCGGGCGGGCTGGTGATCGGCGAAGGCTGCCAGGTGACCAACCATGTCTCCATCCTCACCCATTCCAGCCACATTGCGCTGCGGCTGGAACGCCAGGCCTACTGGGGCCACCCGCAGCCCGGCGGGCTGCAGCGCGCCGCCACGCAGCTGGGGGCCTGGTGCTTCATCGGCCCGCACAGCGTGCTGGCGCCGGGCGCGCGGCTGGGGCGCGGGGTGCTGGTGAAGGCCTACAGCCATGTGCGCGGCGAGGTGCCGGACTTCGCCATCGTCGAAGGCCAGCCCGCACGCGTGGTGGGCGACACGCGCGCGCTGGACCGCGCCTGGCTGCAGGCGCAGGGCGCGACGCTAGGCGCCGACGCGCAGGCCGCACTGGCGGCGGCTTACGAGGCCTGGGTGGCGGGCGCGTGATCGACTCGCGTTCCATCCGCTGGCCACGGCCCGGCCGCACAGTGCGGGCCCTGCGCGCGTGAGCCCCCCGCGCATCCTCTTCTTCGGCGACGCCGCCAGCGTGCACACGCGGCGCTGGGTGGCGGCGATGGCGCAGCGCGGCTTTGGCTGCGTGCTGGCCACGCGCGCCGCAGCCGCACAGGCCGAAGTGCCGGGCGCGCAGGACGTGTTCACGCTGCAGCCCGGCAGCAGCGCCGCGGGCTGGTTCAGCGCGTTGCCCGCCGTGCGCCGGCTGGCGCAGCGGCTGCAGCCGCAGTGGCTGCACGGGCACTACGTCACGTCGTACGGCCTGTGGGCAGCAGCGGCCAGCGGCGTGGTGCGCGCGCCCCTGGTGCAGACGGCCTGGGGGTCGGACATCCTCGTCACCCCGCGCGCGCCGGGCCTGCACGGGTGGCTGATGGCGGGGCTGGTGGGCTGGTCGCTGCGCCGCGCGGCGCTGGTGACGGCCGATTCGCAGGACATGCTGGCCGAGATCGCCCGCTACCGAAGCCCGGCGCGGCTGGAAGAAGTGCTGTGGGGCGCCGACACCGACCGCTTCGTACCCGGCACGCCGGCTGCGGGCTTTGAACTGGTGAGCCTGCGCAACTGGGAACCCAACTACGCCATCGACACCGTGCTGCAGGCCTTTGCGCAGCTGCTGGCCCAGCGCCCGCAGTCGGGTGCCGTGCTGCACCTGCTGGGCGGCGGTCCGCTGGAAGCTGTGCTGCGCGCGCAGACGCAGCAGCTGGGCATCGCGCAACAGGTGCGCTTCACCGGCCGCGTGGACGTGGCGACGATGGTGAAGACGCTGCAGCGCTGCCGCGTTTCCGTCAGCGTGCCGCACAGCGACGCGACATCGGTGTCGGTGCTGGAATCGATGGCCTGCGGCCTGCCCGTGGTGGCCAGCGACCTGCCCGCCAACCGCCAGTGGCTGGACCCGGCCCTGCTGGTGCCGACGCAAGACGCATCGGCCCTGGCAGCCCGGCTGCTGCACCTGCACGACGACCCTGCGATGGCCCATGGCCAGGGTCAGCGCAACCTGCAGCGCGTGCTGCAAGGCGCGTCGCAGCGCGTGCAGATGGACCGCATGGCCGATCTTTACCGCAGCCTGCGGCCTGGCGCATGAACGAACCCATGACACCAGCCGACGACTCTGGCGACGGGGGCGACGCCCGCTGCGTCAGCGTCATCGTGCCCTGCCGCAACGAAGCTGCCACCATCGGCGCTTTCCTGCAGTCCGCCCTGGCCCAGCAGCTGGAAGGCGGCCAGGCGCTGGAACTGCTGGTGGCCGACGGCGCCAGCGACGACGGCACGCGCGAACAGCTGGCCGCCTGGGCCGCCCGCGAACCCCGGCTGCGCGTGATCGACAACCCACAGCGCATCACCTCCGCCGCGCTGAACCGCGCGCTGGCGGCCGCCCGCGGCGCGGTCGTCGTGCGCATGGACGTGCACACCACCTACGCGCCCGACTACGTGCAGCAATGCCTGAACGCCCTGCGCGCCACGGGCGCCAGCTGCGTGGGCGGGCCCTGGCGGCCGGTGGGGCAGGGCTGGCCGCAGGCGGCGATTGCCGCCGGGTTTTCCAGCCGCTTCGGTTCAGGCGGGGCGGCTTCGCGCCGGCTGGACTACAGCGGCCCGGTCGACACCGTCTACCTGGGCGCCTGGCCGCGCCGCGCGCTGCGGCAGGCGGGTGGTTTCGACGAGCAGCTGGTGCGCAACCAGGACGATGAGCTGGCCCTGCGCATCACCCGCAATGGCGGGCAGGTGTGGCAAAGCGCGGCCATCCGGTCGCAGTACGCGCCGCGCGCTTCCTTCCTGGCGCTGTACCGGCAGTTCCATCAATATGGCTACTGGAAGGTGCCGGTGATCCGCAAGCACCGGCTGCCGGCTTCGCCGCGCCACCTGGCGCCCGTGGCCCTGGTGGCCGTGCTGGCCCTGCTGGCCGGCCTGGGCCTGGTGTGGCCCCAGGCCTGGGTGGCCCTGGCTGGCCTGCTGGCCGTGTATGCCACCGTGGACCTGGCCTGCGCCTGGGCTGTGGCCGGCGGGTCGCCCCGGCAGGCCCTGGGCGTGGCCTGGGCCTGCGCCTGCATGCACGCGGGCTACGGCCTGGGCTTTGCGCGCGCGCTGCTCGACGTGGTGGTGCTGCGCCGCGCGCCCGGCGCTGCGGCCACGCGGCTGACGCGATGAACCTGCCACCTTCGGCGCCCCCCGGCGCAGACGAACCCGGGCGCGTGGCCGAACGCTACGCCCGCCGCCCCACCGATGACCGCTACGGCGCGCTGCAGCCCGACGTGGCCGCGGCGCGGCAGGAACGCCAGCGCGTGCTGATTGCGCTGCTGCGCCGCCACCTGCGCCAGCCCCTGGCCGAAACCCGGGCGCTGGAAGTGGGCTGTGGCCATGGCGACAACCTGCTGGAACTGCTGTGGCTGGGCGCCAGCCCGGGCCTGCTGCAGGGCAACGAACTGCTGCCCGAACGCGCCGCCATCGCCCGCCAGCGCCTGCCGCCGGCCACGGCCTTGCACAGCGGCGACGCGCTGCAGCTGCAGCTGCCGCCGGCCAGCCTGGACATGGTGCTGCTGTCCACGGTCTTCAGCTCGATCCTGGACGACGCCTTCCAGCAGCGCCTGGCCCAGCACATCTGGGCCTGGCTGCGCCCGGGTGGGGGCGTTCTCTGGTACGACTTCACCTGGGACAATCCTGGTAACCCCGATGTGCGCGGCATGCCCCTGGCGCGGGTGCGGCAGCGGTTCCCGGCAGCGCACATCGACGCCCGGCGCGTGACGCTGGCGCCGCCGCTCGCACGCCCGCTGGGTCGCGCGCTGCCGGGCCTTTACCTGCGCCTGTACCCGCTGTTCAACGCCCTGCCGCTGCTGCGCACCCACCGCCTGGCCTGGATCGAGAAGCCAAGATGAGCACCCCTCCTGCTGCTGTCCCTTTCCTGCCCTTCGCCTTGCCCGAGATTGGCGACGAAGAGATCGCCGAAGTCGTGGCCGCGCTGCGTTCGGGCTGGGTCACCACCGGCCCGAAGACGCGGCAGTTCGAAGCCGACTTCGCGGCTTTCCTGGGCGATGAAACGCGCGGCAGCGAACTGCACTGCATCGCCGTGAACAGCGCCACTGCCGGCCTGCACCTGGCGCTGGAAGCGCTGGGCATCGGCCCGGGCGACGAAGTCATCACCACCACCCACACCTTCACCGCCACGGCCGAAGTGGTGCGCTATCTGGGCGCCGACGTGGTGCTGGTGGACATCGACCCGGCCACGCTGAACATCGACGCGAAGCAGGTGGAAGCTGCCATCACCCCGCGCACCAAGGCCATCATGCCGGTGCACTTTGCGGGGCTGGCGGCCGACATGCCGGCCATCCTGGCCATCGCCCGCCGGCACGGCCTGAAGGTGGTGGAAGATGCCGCGCATGCCCTGCCCACCAGCAGCGGTGGGCAGCTGGTGGGCACGCTCCAAAGCGACGCCACCGTCTTCAGCTTCTACGCCAACAAGACCATCACCACCGGCGAAGGCGGCATGCTGGTGACGCGCAATGCTGCGCTGGCCCAGCGCGCGAAGACCATGCGGCTGCACGGCATGAACCGCGACGCCTTCGACCGCTTCACCGCCAAGGTGCCCAGCTGGTACTACGAAGTGGTGGCGCCAGGCTTCAAGTACAACCTGACGGACATCGCCGCGGCGCTGGGCATCCACCAGCTGCGGCGGGCGCACGCCTTCCAGCGCAAGCGCGTTGAACTGGCGGACGCGTTCGACGAAGCGCTGGCCGGCCTGCCGCTGCTGCTGCCGCCGCGCGCGCCGGCGGGCGACATGCACGCCTGGCACCTGTATGTGGTGCGCCTCGCGGACGACGCCGGCATCGCACGCGACCGCTTCATCGAACGCCTGTTCGACGCCGGCATCGGCTGCAGCGTGCACTACATCCCGCTGCACCTGCACCCATATTGGCGCGACCGCTACGGCCTGCGGCCCGAGCAGTTTCCGCACAGCCAGCGCGCGTATGAACGCATGGTGAGCCTGCCGCTGTACACGCGCATGGGCGTGGACGATGTGCAGCGCGTGGCCACCGCGGTGCGGCAGGCGCTGGGCGCAGAATGAAGCGATCGCACCTTCACGAGACACAGCGATGAGCGCGGTGCTGCAACCCACGTTGACGCTCCAGGCCTATCTGGACTGGGAAAACGCCCAGGACGAGAAGCACGAGTTCGTGCAAGGCGAGATTTTTGCGATGACGGGCGGGCGGCGCACGCATGGGCGGGTGTTGCTGAACCTGGCGCGGCGATTGGCGGAAGCCTTGGAGGGCACGCCCTGCCAAGTCTTTGCAGACAGCATGAAGCTGCAGGTCGCCGACGACACCATCCTCTACCCCGACGTCTTCGTCACCTGCAGCCCGGCCGACCTGGCCACCGACCAGATCTTCCGCGAGGCCAAGCTGGTCGTCGAAGTGCCGCCCCCCAGCACCCAGGCCTACGACCGCAGCAAGAAGTTCGCGCTTTACCGCCGCCTGCCCAGCCTGCAGGAATACATCCTGGTCGACCCGGAAACGCGCCGCGTCGAGGCCTTCTGCCGCAATGCCGCAAGCGAATGGGTGCTGCGCGACATGAGCGACGACCTGGGCATGGAAGCCAGCAGCCTGGGCTGTGCCGTCAGCATGGCCGATGTCTTTGCCGGCGTGGACCCGCCCGCCGAAGGCGCCGCAGCCCCTAGATCCGGTACGCCGAGCGGCTGAACGCTACCAGTCCCCTTGGCGAAGCGCCTCTTCGACCTGCTGGGCGCTGCCCTGGCCCTGCTGCTGCTGGCGCCCCTGCTGGCCGCCGTGGCCCTGTGGGTGAAGCTCGATTCGCCCGGCCCGGTGTTCTTCCGCCAGGAACGCGTGGGCCGGCACGGCGCGCCCTTTCGCATTCACAAGTTCCGCACCATGGTGGCCGACGCCCCCGCGCGCGGCCTGCCCCTGACGGTGGGCACCGACCCGCGCATCACCCGTGCCGGCGCCTGGCTGCGCCGCACCCGCATCGACGAGCTGCCCCAGTTCATCGACGTCTTGCAGGGCACGATGAGCCTGGTGGGCCCGCGCCCCGAGGTGCCACGCTACGTGGCGCACTACCCGCCAGACCTGCGCAGCCGCGTGCTGGCGGTGCGCCCGGGCATCACCGACCCGGCTTCGCTGGCGCACATCGACGAAGCCGCAATGCTGGCCAGTGCCGCCGACCCCGAGCGCGAATACATCGACAAGATCCTGCCCGCCAAGCTGGCCCACGCCGCGGCCTACGCCGAGCACGCCACCCTGGCCACCGACCTGGGCGTGCTGTGGCGCACGCTGCGCGTGCTGCTGGGGCAGGGTGGCCGCAGCCGCCCTGGCCAGGCCTGATCAGGGGCGATCGTGCCGTGCCGGGCCGGCCCCGGGCCCGGGCCGACAATGGGGCTGCCAGACGCTGGCCCGAGTTGGGCCAAAATCCCGCCCCCTTGTGACCGACATCGCAGCCCCCACCACCCTCTGGCACCGCCTGGACCTGTTCCTGGCGCGGCTGCGGCCGCACCGCGAACCGCTGTCGCTGCTGGCCGACGCGCTGGTGGTGGTGGCCTGCTGGAACATCACCTACCTCTTCCGCCTGGGCTTCGACCGCTGGTGGAGTGCGCGGCCGGGGTACGACGCTTGGGTGCTGGCCGGCGTGGTAGCCGGCTACCTGCTGGCGCTGGCCCTGCTGCGCGTGCCACAGAGCATGTGGCGCTTTTCGGGCTTTGGCGAGATCAAGCGCCTGACGATGGCCTGTGCCACCGCAGGGGTGGTGGCCGCCGTGGTCGTGATCAGCCTGGGCCTGGTGAAGGTGCCGCGCGCCGTGCTGGTGCTGCATCCGGTCGTCACGCTGATGGGCCTGTGCGTGCTGCGTATCGCTTACAGGATGCTGTATGAGCATGCGCGCAGCCAGATCACCGGCAGCCAGCGCGACGTCCGCCGCGCCATCGTGATGGGCGCGGGCGAAGCCGCGCGGCTGCTGCTGGCGGGCATCCACCAGCAAGGCTGGGTGGTGCTGGGCCTGCTGGACGACGACCCGGCCAAGCGCCATGCGCGCATCGCGGGCGTGCAGGTGCTGGGGCCGCTGGATGCCGTCGGCGACAAAGCCTTGCGCGGCGCCGCCACGCACATCGTGGTGGCCTTGCCCGGGGCCAGCGCAACGCAGCGCAAGCGCGCGCTGGACCTGGCGGCCACCACAGGCCTGCCCGTGCTGACCGTGCCGACGGTGGATGAACTGCGCACGGGCAAAAGCCGCATCGAACGCCTGCGTGACATCGAACCCGAAGACCTGCTGGGGCGCGAACCGGTTCAGCTGGACGAAGCCGGCATCGGCGCCACGCTGGCGGGCAAGACCGTGCTCATCACTGGCGCGGGCGGCAGCATCGGCAGCGAGCTGTGCCGCCAGGTGGCGCGCTATGCGCCGGCGCGACTGGTGCTGTACGAGCTGAGCGAGTTCAACCTGTACACCATCGAACAGGAACTGACGGAAGACTGGCCAGGCATCGAACTGGTGCGCCTGATCGGCGACGTGAAAGACCTGACGCACCTGCGCGCCACCCACCAGCGCTGGCAGCCGCAGGTCGTCTTCCACGCCGCGGCCTACAAGCATGTGCCACTGATGGAAGAGCACAACGCCGCGCAGGCGCTGCGCAACAACACCCTGGGGACGTATCACGCCGCGCTGGCGGCGGCTGAATTGGGCGTCGAGCGCTTCGTGCTCATCAGCACCGACAAGGCCGTGAACCCCACCAACGTGATGGGGGCGACCAAGCGCGCGGCCGAGATGGTGATCTCTGCGCTGGCCGCCGAGCATGCGAACACGAAGTTCATGGCTGTGCGCTTCGGCAACGTGCTGGGCAGCAGCGGCAGCGTGATCCCGAAGTTCAAGGAACAGATCGCAAAGGGTGGTCCGGTGACGGTGACGCACCCGGACATGGTTCGCTACTTCATGACCATTCCCGAGGCCGCACGCCTGGTCCTGCAGGCTTCGGCCATCGGTGAGACTGGCCAGGTATTGGTGCTGGACATGGGCGAGCCGGTGAAGATCGTCGATCTCGCTCGGGCGCTGATCCGGCTGGCAGGGCATGGCGCGGGCGAGATCAGTATCGAGTTCACCGGCATGCGGGCCGGAGAAAAGCTCTTCGAGGAGCTGCTGGCCGACGCCGATGGCACCGTGCCGACGGCTGTAGCGGCGCTGCGCGTAGCGTCTTTGCTGTCGGTTGAAGGTGCCACTCTTCATGGCTGGCTCGCCGGGGCGAGCCAGCTTCAGTTGGCGGCGGATGTGCGGGAGTCGCTACGGCAAGTCGTGGTGGAGTATCAAGCGGAGAGACCTTGGCCCTGACGGTCTATCTGAACGGCAAGTTCCTGGCACAGCGCACCACGGGGGTTCAGCGTGTCGCGCGCGAATTGGTGCGAGCACTCGACCTGCAGCCATGCGGCCTGAAGTGGGTGCTGTTGAGACCACCCGCGGGCACAGCCATGCCACTGGTCAACATCGAACAGCAGGTGCTAGGCCCTGTCGGCATGCCGTTGCATGCGTGGGAACAGGCCTGCCTGCCTTGGGCCGCACGCGCAGGCCTGCTGCTGAGCCTGGCTGGCAGTGCACCCTGGTTGGCCGCCAGGCAGGTGGTCACTATGCACGATGCCGCGGTGTTCGACCGGCCGGATGCTTACCGGCGCACTTTTGTCTGGTGGTATCGGGCTTTGTTCCGGTGGCTGGCGCAGCGGGCCTGCCATGTGCTGACGGTCAGCGATTTTTCGGCGGCCCGCCTGGCCGCCGTCACGGGTATCTCGCCGCAGCGCCTGAGCGTGGTTTCCGGCGGGGCCGATCACCTCGACCCGGTACCGCTGGCAGAGCCCTGGTGGCAGTCGCTTGGTCTTCAGTCGCAGGGGTTCTTGCTGGCTGTAGGCAGCCTGAACGCAACCAAGAATCTGGCAGGCCTGTTGGCGGCCTACGCCAGCCAGAGCCAGCGCATCGGCATGCCCCTTGTCATTGCTGGCGGACGCGACGGCAGCGTCTTCACGCCGGTGGAGGGCTGGGCGCCTACGCGTGGCCTGCGCCATCTGGGCTGGGTCGACGACAGCCAATTGAAAACCCTCTACAGCCACGCGGCTGGCCTGATCTTTCCGTCGACCTACGAAGGTTTCGGGCTGCCCCCGCTCGAAGCCATGCGCTGCGGCTGCCCGGTGGCCGCAGCACGCATCCCGGCCGTGGTGGCCACCTGCGTTGATGCCGCGATCTACTTCGACCCCGCCAACCCGGAAGAGATCAGCCAGGCATTGCTGCGAATCGCCAGCGACGCTGCGCTGCGCGAACGTCTGCGCGCAACGGGTTTCCGGCAGGCCGCCCGGCTACCCTGGCTTGCATCGGCGCGCCAGCTGGTGGCCGCCTTGGACCCTTGCCTGTGAAGGTCTTGCAGATCAGCAAGTTCTACCCGCCGGTGCTGGGTGGCATCGAAGCCGTGGCCTGGGAGATCTCCGAAGGGCTGCTGCGCAGCGGGGTGGCGAACCAGGTGATCTGTTCCGATCAGCGCTTCTGGGGTCGCACCGAGCGCTTTGCTACCGGCTACGACGTGGTACGCGCCGGCCGTTGGGGCATGCTGTTGTCTACCTCAGTGGCGCCAGCCATGGCCTTGCACTTGGCTCGGCGCACGAATGATGTAGACATCGTGCACGTTCACATGCCCGACCCCATGGCTGCCGCGGCCATCTGGGCCGTGCGGCCTCGCGGCAAGGTGGTGGTGCACTGGCACAGCGACGTCATTCGCCAGCGACGCGCTCTGCGGTTGTACGAGCCGCTGCAGCGCTGGTTGCTGGAACGCGCGGATGCGGTGATTGCCACGAGCCCTCCCTATGCTGAGTCGTCCCTGCCTTTGCAGCCTTGGCGCAGCAAGGTGGAAGTGGTGCCGATCGGGATCAGCGACAATCACACGGATGCCTGCAGTGTGCAGGCTGCGGCCGTGCGTCGCGCAGCGCGTGGCCGGCGCATCATTTTTTCCCTTGGACGTGTCACCTACTACAAGGGGTTTGAGGTCCTGATTGAAGCTGCTCGCTCATTGCCGGACGACTGCGTGGTCTACGTCGGCGGAGAAGGCGAGTTGCTGGACGAATACCGAAAGTCCGTGGCCAGGCAAGGCCTCGCGGGCAAGGTGCAGTTTCTTGGCCACATCAACGATGCTGAGCTCGCCAGCTACTTCGAAGCCTGCGACATCTTCTGCATGCCTTCGACTTTGCGCGCCGAGGCTTATGGTGTGGCCATCGTCGAGGCCATGGTGATGGGCAAGCCCATCGTGGCGAGCGACATTCCAGGCTCTGGCGTGCCCTGGGTCAACGTGCATGGCGAAACTGGCTTCAATGTGCCTGCTGGCTCGGCCCCAGCGCTGAGCGAGGCCTTGTGTAAGCTGCTCGCGAATGACCACCTGAGAGCGCGGCTGGGCGTGGGTTCCCGGCAGCGCTATGAGCGCCAATTCGGCGCACAACTGATGATTGAACGCATCTTGAATCTGTACCGCCGCCTCGTCACAGAGGCCCATTCATGACACAGCACTCCCGTTTCCGCCGCGCATTGCGGCACTTCGATGCCATCTTCCTCTTCACGGTCGTCGTTCCCACCCTGCTGGCCCTGCTGTACTACGGGCTGATGGCGTCCGACGTTTACGTTTCCGAATCCCGCTTTGTGGTTCGCAGTCCGCAGCGCCCCGCGCAGACGGGCATCGGTGCCTTGCTGCAGGGCACCGTGTTTTCCCGCTCGCAGGACGACACCTATTCTGTTCACGACTACATCCGCAGCCGGGATGCATTGAAAGAACTGGACTCGACGCTCAAGCTGCGCGCGTCCTACTCGGCCCTCGATATCGACAGGCTCAATCGCTTTCCCACCGAGCCCTGGGACGATAGCTTCGAGGCGCTGCATCGGCACTACCTGAAGCACGTGCTCATCGAATACGACACGGTCTCGTCGATCAGCGTGTTGCGCGTGAGGGCGCATTCGCCCGAGCAGGCCGTGCGCATCAATAGTCAACTGCTTGAGATGGGCGAGCGCTTGGTGAACACGATGAACCTGCGCAGCCGCCAAGACCTGATCTCGGTGGCTGAGCGCGAGGTCGTCGCGGCCGAGAAGCGATCAAAAGATTCAGCGGCCGCACTGTCGGTGTTTCGATCGGACCGCACGATCTTTGATCCAGACCGCCAGAGCGTGCTGCAGCTGCAGGGTGTGGAGCGCTTGCGAGAAGAGTTGCTTGCCGCGCAAAGCCAGCTTGACCAGGTGCGGCAGGTGGCGCCGAACAACCCGCAGATCGCAGGGCTGAGGCAGCGGGTCGATGCCTTGACGCGAGCCATCGCTGACCAGAATGCGCGGGTCTTGGGTAAGCAGGGTGGCTTGAGCGCGAAGTCGCCCGACTTCGACCGGTTGACCCTGGAAAAGCAATTTGCTGACCGACAACTGGCCGGGGCGTTGTCGGCGCTGGAATCGGCCCGCAGCGAGGCAGCGCGCAAGCAGCTCTATTTGGAGCGTCTCGTGTTGCCGAACCAGCCGGACCGCGCCGTGGAGCCGCGGCGCCTGCGCAGCATCTTCACAGTCTTCGCCATCGGCCTGGTGCTGTGGGGCGTGGTCAGCTTGGTGGTAGCCAGCATCCGGGAGCACAGTGAATGACGTCCACCACGGGCCGGCCTTCGCTGCTCGCTTCTTTGGCCATTCAGCGGCGCGTGATCTGGGCTCTGATGATGCGGGAAGTCATCACCCGCTTCGGGCGCGAGAACCTGGGCGTGCTGTGGCTGGTGGCCGAGCCAATGATGTTCACGCTGGGGGTGACCGCCTTATGGTCGGCAGCCGGCCTGAACCATGGGTCGGCCTTGCCCATCGCCGCTTTTGCCCTGACGGGTTATTCGTCGGTTCTTCTGTGGCGAAACACAGTGTCCCGCTGCAACGCGGGCATCCAGAGCAACTCCAATCTGCTTTACCACCGGAATGTGCGCGTCATTGATGTCTTCTGGACCCGCATCTTGCTGGAGGAGGCAGGTGCCACGGCGTCGTTCCTGCTGCTGGCAGTCTTTTTCGCCTGGATCGAATGGATCGAGCCGCCACAAGACGCGCTGCTGGTCCTGTTCGGCTGGCTCATGCTCGGTTGGTTCGGTGCCGCTTTGGCCATGGTGATTGGCGCTGCCACAGCCTATAGCGAGATCATTGAACGGCTCTGGCACCCCGTGTCCTATCTGCTGTTCCCGCTGTCTGGTGCTGCCTTCATGATCGACTGGCTGCCGCCCGCTGGTCAACAAGTGGTGCTGCTGCTGCCCATGGTGCATGGTGTCGAGATCTTGCGTGAAGGCTATTTCGGTGACGCTGTCAGAACGGTTTACGACATGGCCTATATGGCCAAGGCCAACCTTCTGCTGACCCTTCTGGGACTTTTCCTGGTGCGTGACGCGGGGCGCCGCGTCGGCTCACTTTGAGTGCTGGCGCCCAAGCCGCGGCGGGATGGACGTGGCGGATACACGGATGGCGATGAACTGGACAAGGCGACGATGATGGATTCGACACCGGTGGCTATGCCCGCACTGGGCGGCGGGCCCGCGGCTGTGCCGTCGATTCGCCTGGAAAACGTTTGCAAGTCCTACGCTACGCGGCTGGGCGGCCGGCGGGTGCTGGACCATGTCAATCTCACGCTCGAAAAGGGTCGGCACATCGGCATCCTGGGCCGCAATGGCGCGGGTAAGAGCACGATGATCCGCTTGCTCAGTGGGGCCGAGAACCCCACCTCGGGGCACATCCACCGCGGCATGAGCGTGAGTTGGCCGTTGGCCTTTACAGGCGCATTCCAAACGCACTTGACAGGATTGGATAACCTCAAGTTCGTCTGCCGGGTTTATGGTGTCGAGTGGAAACCGCTGCTGCCTTTCGTCGAGGAGTTCACCGAACTCGGCATCTACTTGCGCGAACCGGTCATCCATTACTCGGTCGGCATGATGATGCGTTTGGCGTTTGCATTGTCGATGGCGATCGAGTTCGACTGCTTCCTCATCGACGAAGGCCTGTCGGTCGGTGATTCGCGTTTCGGCGACCGCTGCCATGTCGAGTTGTTCCAGAAGCGCAAGGACCGGTCCTTCATCTTGGTCTCGCATGATGCGAACGTGATTCGCAACTATTGCGATCGGGCCGCGGTGCTGCACAAGGGCCGTCTGCTCGAGTTCCCCAGCGTGGACGAGGCCTTCGCGTTCTACGAAGCCCAGAACGTGCCGCCGCCCGGACCGGTCTTCGACTAGGGCGTACCGCATGAAGATCCTGATCGAGATGCGGCCCGCCTTCGATGGTCATGCCGGCATCCCGCAAGAAACCCGGCTTCTCTTCAAGGGGCTAGCCAGTACCCCGGGCGTGCAGGTGCTGGGCCTGCTGCAAAGCAGCAACCTGGTGGCGGAGCCCGGCTTGCCCCTGGACGCCCAGGGCCTGATCTGCCAGGGGATCGAGAAGGGCCAGGAAGCCGACCGCCTGTCGCAGGTGGTGGTCTCGCTGCAGCAGGGGGCCGCGTCGCACCGGCTGGAACACCTGCGCAAAAAACTGTTGCGCTGGACTGGGCCGCCTGCCGCCGCCTTAGGTGCTGTTTTTGGCCGGCACACACCGCTGACGGGTTTCCTGGGCGCGTCCTACAAGGATTGGTTGTGGCGCGGGCTGTTCGCAAAGACTTTGGCGCCCAGTGATGCCGACCTTGTGACGCGACAGGAGTTCCGGGTCTTGCGCTGGCCCTGGTCGATGGCCAATGCGGTGGGTGTCGGTACCGGCGCCCTTGGCCGGGCGCTGTATCCGCGCCTGGACACCCGCGGTATCGATGTGATGATCGCCGAGACGCCCTACCCCGGGCGGGTGCGGCAGGGTACCCGGCTCGTGGTGCGCTACCACGACGCCATACCCCTGCTCATGCCGCACACCATCAAGGATCGCGGGTACCACCGCACCATGCACTACCTGACCTTGCGGCGCAATGCGGCCGATGGAGCCTGGTTCGTGTGCGTTTCCGAGTCTACGCGGCAAGATCTGCTGACGGTTTTGCCGCAGGTGGCAGAGCGCTCTCTGACGATCCCCAACATGATCGCTGACGAATACTTTCTGGAAGACTCGCCCGCGGCGCGCGTAGCTGAAGTCATCTGGAGCCGCAAGCAGCGACAGGCGCCGCACGGCGGCGGCCTGGACGTTCGCAGCGACGAATCGGTTGACGGGAAGCTGCCTTACCTGCTGATGGTGTCAACCGTGGAGCCGCGCAAGAACCACCAAGCGCTGATCGAAGCCTGGGAACTGCTTCGCTCCGGCGGGTACCCAGGCCTAAACCTGGTCTGTGTGGGCGGTTTGGGCTGGGACCACCAGGGCATCCTGCAGCGCCTGACACCCTGGCTAGGCCGTGGTGGCGTGCACCTGCTGCAGGACGTGCCTTCGGCGGACCTGCGCCTGCTGTACCGCCATGCCGCAGTCACCGTCTGCCCCAGCTTTGGCGAAGGCTTCGACTTCTCTGGCGTTGAGGCCATGGCCAGCGGGGGGGTGGTGGCGGCTTCAGACCTGCGGGTACACCGTGAAGTCTTTGGCGATGCTAGCGAGTACTTCGACCCCTACGCGCCGGTGCAGATGGCCGCGGTGCTGGCGGGGCTGCTTGCGCCACAAGCCGCCACACGGCGCGAACATTTGCGCGCCAACGGTGCCCGTGTGAGCGCCCTGTACCGGCCGGCCTGCGTGTTGCCGCAGTGGCAGAGCTTCCTGCAGCGCCTGGTCAGCAGCGCGCATTCCGGCACGTGAGGACGCCAGGGTTTGCTCGGCCGGCGGGCCGCTGGAGCCTGTGGCGAGCGCTACGTCTTCGCTTAGCCAATGGCCGCGAGAAACAGGAAGCCCCGACCTTCGGGGTGGAAGACATTGCGGCGGTGACACAGGCCTACTACCACCAAGGGGACAGCGCCGAGGCCCGACAGGCCTGGGCTGCGTACCAAGATGCGCATCTGCGCCTGCCCGTTGGCTTCGACCATCGCCTGGACCCGTGGAGCCCTGCTTATCTCGACCAGCAGCTGAAGCTCTGGCAGGTGATGGCGGGCGTTGCCGTGGACTACGAACCCGAGACTCATGAGGCCGATGTAGGGTGGGACGCGGTCGATCCTGTGCGGCAGCCGGGCTATTACGTGCGCCGCGACGAGCGTGCCATTGCGACGGCGTCCGACCATTGGTTGGCCACTGGCATGCTGCTGAAGCACTGTGGCCTGAAAGCGGGAGACCGGGCCCTGGAATACGGTGCGGGCTTCGGGCAGTCTGCATTGGCACTGGCCAGGATGGGGGTGCAGGTCGACACCGTGGACATCTCAGCCCGTTTCTGCGACTACGTGGCGCAGCAGGCGGCGTTTTTCCAGGTTCCGCTGACGCCACATCGCGGCCGCTTTGGGCACCACCCCAGGCCGGGTGAGCGCTACCAACTCATCTGGTTCTACGAAAGTTTTCACCACTGCCTTGATTTCGCCAGTGTCGTGCCGCGCCTGGCCCGAATGCTTGCGCCAGATGGTCGACTGATCCTGGGCGGCGAGCCCATCGTCGAGACACCCAACGCGGCCGTGCCCTACCCCTGGGGCATGCGGCTGCACAGCGAAGTGGCTGCCGTGGTGCGGGCCACGCGCTGGTGTGAGCTGGGGTTTACCGAGAGCTTCTTGCTTGAACTCTTTGCGCGCAGCGGTCTGAAGGGTGAGCGCATCAATTGTGAGCAAAGTGACTTCGGGCGTCTTTACCTTTTTCGAAGTTGAGTAACGTCAGGTTCTCACTTTCAATATCTGAGAATCTATACAACGGCGGCTCTGATGCATGCTTATCGTGTCAAAGCTTGCCCACAGCACCATCGCTTGCCACTGTCCGGCTCGAGGCTGAGCATGCTGTTCAGAACGATATAGCAGCGAGCTGCTGGACGAAGGGATCGTTTGAGTACTGCACTCCGAGCCACGGCCGCTTTCAGAGCGTCAGGATTTTCGGGCTAAGTGCGATAAGTCGAGCCTGGGCAACTGCACGGCACACTTAACGTTGTGGGCAGCGCGGCATCTGCGCAATCAGAAAACAAGCTGGTCAATGAGCACACTCTTCTGCTCGCAGCGAGTCACGCGTAGCGTGCTGGCGATCGTAAGACCCACCGGGCCTATGCCTCTGATTTGCTGCTGGATTGCCGCCTACCTGTCCAGATTGGCGCGCGTAAGGTTGTTACGGCATCACGTGGGTGGCCATTGACCTACCGCTTTGGCGGCTTGCTGCATTGCGCTTGAACCATGGCGTTGCCGCGCCAGGTGGTGCAAGCCTATTCGTACGCACAGGTTTCTTGCTCTGCTTCCGAGGTAATTCGTCCCGGGGAGGCTGTAATGCACTTCCCCGGCCGAGATGGGGACGATCTATTACGGCGTGCCCGGCGTCAACTATCTTGAGCTGCGCATTGACTCAGCAGAACTGCTACCCGTGCTGACCTGTTGCCTCACGTAGCTTGTTACCCGTCGGATTGTCCGGCGGGAGCAGCGCAACGTG
>JAIXRN010000072.1 GCA_027485165.1 Rubrivivax sp. | reverse complement strand
CTTCGTCGTCGCGGAGACCGGCATTGCTTCGCGCTCTTCCACTTCCGCGACTACACGATTGCCGAGGCCCGTCGCGGCGGCCGCGCGTGAGTCAGCCGCCGGCCTGGGTGATCCTTCGTGACGACGGCATCGCCGTTCGCGTGAAGGCCGTGCCCGGGGCCAGCCGCGACGAGATCGTCGGTGCGCTCGGGGATCACCTGAAGGTGCGCGTCGCCGCGCCGCCGGAGGGCGGGCGCGCGAACTCGGCGATCGCGGCGCTGATCGCGGCGGCGGCCGGTGTCCCCGCCCAGGCGGTGACGCTCGAGGCAGGCGCGTCGGCATCCCGCAAGGTGTTCGCGGTGCGCGGGTGCTCCATCGAGCGGATCGCGGTCATCGCGTGAGCGGCGCGGGCGCTGCCGACGGGGTGATTCCAGAAATCCGGTAATCTTGAAGAGATGCAGAGTCGCTCCCGTCGATCCGCCGCGCTTGCCGCCGCTGTTCTTCCGCCGCTCTCGCTCCTCGCGGACGTCCGTGCCGACACGGTGATCCTCGCCGGTCAGTCGGTGACGCGTGCGACCGCCGCGGACATCGGCGGCCTGCTGCAGTTCGGGCCCGGCAACGGAACCGCGACGCTCGTCATGCAGGCGCTCGCCGGCACGCAGCGGTACACGGGACGGTGGAGCGTGTTCGGGGGCACGAACCTTCGGTTCAACGTTGGTTCGGGCACCACGCTCGAGCTCGCTCCGTCGGCGGTGTCCCTGTCCGGCGGTGGGCCGTCGATCATCGCGACCGGCACCGGCCAGCTGACGCTTGGGGCCGGTTCGTTCCTCGGAACCGGGCCCAGCGTGCTCGGGGTCTCGGCAGGCGGCACGCTCGAGGTCGCGGATGCCGCATGGCTGAACAGCACCAGCAAGATTCTGATCTCCGGCGCGGCCGGCGGCACGCTCCGGTACTCCGGGACCGCCAACGCGACCTTCTCCGGGCTGCTCTTCACGAACAGCCCCGTCGGGATTGACAGCACGATCGAGGTCGCGGCCGGTGCCGGGACGCTGACCCTGAAGGGCGGACTCGTCGGGTCCGGCTCGAACCTTCACATCCGCGGCAACGGGTCCGGAGGAACCCTCGTGGACCTCGGATTCACGAGCGGCAATTACCTCGGGAAACTGAAGCTCTCGCAGGCGCTCGTGCAGATCGAGAACCAGCGTGCGATCGGCGCCGGCGGGATCGAGGCGGACTCCTCCACGATCCAGCTCGTGAGCGCGCTCAGCCTCGCGGCCTCGCAGCCGCTGTCGCTCACCAACAACCTGGCGCTCATCAACTTCTCCGGCGGCTCGACGGTCGACTTCTCGATCGCGAGCACCATCACCGGAAACGCGTTCTCGAGCATCGTGGCCCTCGATGGCGTCCGGCTCAACTTCTCCGGCGACTCGTCGGCCACCTTCGCCGGCGCGGTCGACGTCGAGCAGGCGTCCTCGCTGACGCTCGACGGCGCACGTCTGGACCTCGCGACGATCCGTTCCGCGTCCGCCGGCGCCGGGCTCTTCGGCGCCGGCACCGTCGGCGCGATCGGTACCGCCGGCCAGGCGTTTGCCGGCACGGTCGAGCCCGGTCTGCTCGGCGCGCCGTCCTCCGGGACGCTCGCGGTGGTCGGTGACGCGAACCTCGGCTCCTCGACCTCGGTGCTGCGCACGCAGCTGTTCGCCAACACGGGCGACGCGGACCTCCTGCAGGTGGGAGGTGCCGCGAACATCGCGGGCGCGACCCTGTCGGTCGTCTACGACCCTGCGAACTCGGGCGGAACCCTGGCGCCGCAGCCCGGCATCCTGGACCAGTACCTGGTGCTCGACGCCGGCTCGATCACGGGCAACTTCGGCGCGGCGCAGCTCGTGCTGGTCGACCCGGTCACCGGATTCCAGACCGTGCAGACGCTGAGCGTCGGCGGGACCAACCAGGCCATCGGGACGCAGATCACGCTCGCGGCTGCCGGCGGGCAGTACCTCGTGTCGCTCTTCACGCCCGCGCCGCTCGCGCCCGGATTCACGAACACCTCGGGGCCCGTCAGCGTGCAGACCCCGGGCGGGACCGTGGTGGTGAACCCGAACGTCGGCACGGTGACCAACACCCAGATCAATACCTCGGTCACGAACGTGCAGACCACCGTGGCGCCGGGATCCGGGGCAAGCGTGGACGCGCAGTACGTCGCGAGCGCGCTCCTCAACCTGCCCGCGGCGGTGCTGCCCGGCGCCGTCGTCGCCGCGGGCGTGTCTGCCAACCCGAACGCGCTTCCCGACGTGACGATCGACTCGATGACGCAGGCCGGGAACGTCGCGATGAAGCGGCTGATGCAGCTGCGCGACGGCGTCCTCGGCGCCGCGGCCGCCAAGACGGGCGGCGACGCGGGCACGGTCAACTACGGTGACTTCGGCGCCGCGCTCAACGGGCCCACGCCCGCGGACGGCGTGCGCGGCTGGATGCGCGGCTACGGGTTCTGGGAGCAGGTCGACGCGCAGAGCTACGCGCAGGGCGAGTACTCCGCGGCGATGGGCGGCGCCCTCGTGGGCGGCGACGTGGCGCTCGACGGCGGGCTGCTCGCGGGCGCGTTCGTGGGCTACGCGCCGGGCAACCTGACCGTCGAGACCGTGATGGGCCAGGAGCAGGACTCGATGGACGGCGTGAACTTCGGCGTGTACGGCAGCTGGGTCCCCGGCGGCGGCGCGGCGTACGTGCAGGCCGTCGCGATGGGCGGATACACCTCGGTCGACCGCACGCGGTCGCTCCTGATCCCGGGCGTGGTGCGCACCGCCACGAGCTCGAGCGACGTGTGGGGCATGAACATCGGCGGCGAGGCGGGGCTCAACCTCTCGATGGGCAGCGACACGTGGCTGCAGCCGTACCTCGGCCTGAACTACGGGTACGTGTGGCGCGGCGGCTACACGGAGCAGGGCGCCGGCAGCCTGAACCTGACCGACGGCACCCAGGTGGCGAACGAGCTCCAGCCGACCGCGGGCGCCCGCTTCCTCCACTCGTACCGCATGTCGGGCGGCGTCCTCTCGCCGTTCGTCGGCGCGGCGTTCCTTGCGCAGGTGCCGCTCGGCGACTGGTCGACCACCGCGACCAACGCGTTCGACGCAGGAAACGTGTTCACCTTCGAGGAAGGCCCGAACGACCGCTACGGCGCCACGTTCGAGGCCGGCATCGAGTGGGCGAACCTGCAGGGAATGACCGTCTACGCGTCGTTCAACGGCATGGCCGCCGGTGGCAAGGAACGCTTCGGCGGCCAGGTCGGCGTGTTGGTCCCGTTCTGATACACCTCCGCCGATGCTCCGACGCGCAGCCATCGTCGTCACCCTCGGCGCGGCCTCCGCGCTCGGAGCCGGCTGCGCATCGACCCCGGCACGCGACGCGGCGACCGTTCCCGACGCGGTGACCGCGGACGCCACCGCGAGGGCGCTGCGACTGCAGTCGGCCGTGATGTCGATGGCCGACGAGTGGAACGCGGCGCTCGGCGAGGCCAACTACGCAGTGGAAAGCCTGGGAACGCCGTCGCTCCGCGAGCGCTGGATGGCCCAGGGGCTCCTGCGCAACGGCTTCGGCGCGTCGCTCGACATCGCGAGCGGCCCGAACCCGGCGATCGCGATGATGGACATGCTGGTGCTCTGCACCCTGCAGACCTGGACCGTGCAGGCCAACTGGGCCGGCAGCGGCCTCTCCCGCGAGGGAGCGACGCTGGCCGTCGCGCGCATGTCCAGGACCCGCGACGACCTGTGGAAGTCCGCGGTCGCGCACTTCCCGGAACCCGATCTCCGCCGGCTCCGCGGGCTGATCGACGCGTGGATCGCCGCGCACCCCGACCAGATGCTCGTCTCGTTCATCCGGCTGAGCGACTTCGCCGGCTCGAGGAACCTGCTCACGCTGCGCGAGCGCGAGACTGCCGGCGGGCTCCTGCGCGAGCTCGACGACGTGACCGGCGCGGTGGACGAGGCGCGGCTCCTCGGCGAGCGCGCGCTCTGGTACGCGGCGCGCTATCCCTACGTGATCGGGCAGCAGGCGGAGCTGACCGGGTACCGGATGGCCGAGGTGCTCGAGCGCGAGGTCGGCGAGTACCGCCAGGACCTCTTCGCGAGCATCGCCGAGGAGCGCAAGGCCATCATCGAGTCGATCGGGCGCGAGTCGAAGTCGCTGCAGCCGGTCCTCGTCGAGGCCCGCGCGACGGTGGCCGAGGCGCAGGCGCTCTCGGCCGAGCTGCTCAAGGTGGTCAACGCGATCGACCGGCTCGTCGAGCGGTTCGACCACGACGGATCAGAAGGCGGCCTCACGGTCGCGGACCTCGAGCGGCTCCTCGCCGAGGCAGGCCAGGCCGCCGGCGAGGCGCGTCGGCTGGTGGAGGCGAGCGGCGAGCTGGTCGACTCGGAACGCTGGCCCTCGGCGACCGCATCCGCGGACGCGATGCTCACCGGGCTGGTGGACCGCGCGTTGCTCGGCCTCGCGGGCGTGGTGCTGCTGGCGGCCGCGGCGTTCGCGGTCGTCAGGCGGATTCCGCCCAAGAACTGAGGCGCGGCATCCCGCGCCCGGTCACGCGGGGCTCGGCACCGCTCCGCCGGGCGCAGCGCCCTCGTCGGGCTTCGCGGCGGGCAGCACGGGGCGCGGCTTCGCGGCCTCGGCGCCGAGCAGGTCGGCGACGGTTGGCTTGGCGATCGACTCGCCGCGCATCAGGCGCTCGACGTCGTCGCGGGAGAGCGTCTCGTACTTGAGGAGCGCCTCCGCGACCGCGACGACCGCCTGCCAGTGCTGGTCGAT
>JAIXRN010000034.1 GCA_027485165.1 Rubrivivax sp. | reverse complement strand
CGGGAACCACCGCTTCCAATTCGAGGAAGAACCGGTGGTAGTTCAGTTCGTTGCCGGATTGGTTGTAGAAGGCGTGGAACAGGTTGGAGAAGAGGCTTCCGTTCTCATCTCCATAGGCTCGGGCTTCATCGCGCGCCGCGCCGTAGTGGACGATCTCGGGACCGACCGTCGCGGCCGGGATGCGGTTGGCGATGCCGGCGATGTTGGAGGCCAAGAGGTTCAGCAACTTCCGATTGGTGGCCTTGAGTCCGGCGGTGGACCCCGGGTCCGCCGCCGGGGCGGAGGTCGACGGAGGCGCGTCGTACGGGAATCCGAGGACCGAGATGTCTTTGAACAATTGCGTCTGGGCGGCCCGTTCCCGGAGGACCGGGTTGGACTGGATGCGTTTGACGGTCTCCTTGGCCGAGAGCGACGCGAAAGAACCGAGGTCCAACTCCATCGCCGTGCCCAATCCGGCGTGGCAGGCGTCGATCATCGAGAAGATCCGGACGCCCACCGGGATCTGGATAAGGCGTTCCAGGATCTCGAAGTTGAACAGCGGCCGATCCCAGACGAGGAAGCTGTTCACCGAGTTCCCGATGGCGCTGTTGGACCTCGTTTTCGGGGCTTCGCCATGGGTGCGGCCATGCGAAGAGATGTAGAGGAAGACGAAGTCCCCCGGGCTTAGGATTCCGGGTTGGCTCAGGGTCGTCAGGGCCGCGAGGACATTGGCCCGCGTCGCCCGTTCGTTGAGCAACGGCTTTTCAGTGACGCCTTCCAATCCGAGGTAGTGCGTCAAGGTCGACATCCGGCGCACATCCTTCCCGCAGCCTTCGCAACCGGATCGGCCGTCGAATCCGGGCATTTTGGAACGGTAGTAGGCGGATCCGGAGTCCACTTCGGTCAGACCGACCAGGAGGGAATAGGCTTTGGGCATGGGCAGGAGGCTGGCGGGGCGGTAGTTCCCGGATTCGGCGTCATGCCGTCAAGAGGACGAATGTCATGTTTCCTGAATTGTTTCCGGTGCTCCCGGACTCCGGATCCCGGGCAAGAATCCGAGTCCTCGACCGATCTGGGCAATCCGCGCCTATCGGGGTCGACCGATTCCTGCGCCCACGATTCCGTTGGAACGAAGATCGACCTCAGGCCAGGCGCAAAAGACGCACGGAAACCGCCAAACAACCCTGTTCGGCGTCCGTTTTCGCCCCGGGAACTCCGCGGTTCTGCCTTCCTGCGCGGCGGTTCGACGGTTCTTGGTTGCGATCCTTTTCGCCTCGTTGTCCGGGGATTCTCGTCGAGACCTGAAAGGGGGGCGAAGTCGGCGTGGTTCTGAGGGCGGGGACAACCGGCGTCGGTGTCCGCCTGACCCGAACGTCATGACTCCGAGCCTTCTACCAACCGCTGCCTCCGGGATTCCTTCCGCCGCTTCCGACCTCGACTCCGCCACTCAACCGACTCCGGAGACTCGGCTCCGGGAGTTGGTCCGGGAGGGACGGGAGCTTTTCCATGGGCTTCGCCAGGAGCCGAACCGTATCAGCGGCTGCCTTGGGCGTTTCCACGCCTGGATGACCTCGGCTCGACGCGCCTGCGACCAGGGCCTGATCGATGCCCAGGACGTCCGGACGTTCCTGACCCACGAGTTCCCCGGCTGCCTGGACGACACCCTCCAGGGCCTCGCCCTTCGCAAGCCGCACGGACGCGCCGGCGACTTCGAGATCATCGATCGGATCCACACCGGACACGTGACTGCGGATCCCCGTCATCGGTGGTGGGACCAGTTGTGGCAGGCGAATCCTTCCGCCGTGGCTGTCCGCAACCGGAAGCGGTACTTCCACCAGTGGTTGGGCCGAATCGAAGCCGAGCATCGCGGGGCGAACTTGGAACTGGTCAACCTGGGGAGCGGGCCCTGTCGGGATGTCCATGAATGGTTCTCCGTAAATCCCGCCTCGAAGACCCGGATCCTCTGCGTGGACCAGGATCCCGAAGCCATCGCCTTCGGACGCGGTCTCTGTGCCGACCACGGGAACCGCGTGGATTGGGTGCAGGCCAATGTGCTCCGTTTCATCCCAAACCACCCGGTCGACCTGATCTGGAGCGCGGGCGTCTTCGACTACCTGACCGGCTCGCTGGTCGTGCTGACGCTTCGGAGGCTATGGCGCCACCTGAAGCCCGGAGGCGAGCTGGTGGTGGGCAACTTCGGACCGGAGAACCCGTCGCGGGCCTACATGGAACTCGTTGCGGGATGGCATCTCCATCATCGCAGTGCCGCCCGGTTGTTCGCCTTGGGCACCGAAGCCGGGCTGCCGGTGTCGTCCCTTCGTGTCGACCGTGAGCCGACTGGTGTGAACCTGTTCCTTCATGCCCGGAAGCCGTAGAACTCCTGGTTGCGATGTGAGTCGGACTGTCGATCGCCGAAGAAGTAACGAAGCTCCCGGATTTCTGAACCAACGTTGCCTAAGGGGGGACCTCCGACAGGGCCCGTCCCCAAGTTAAGACTGTTCCCAACGCACTTTGACGAGCGAGGCAAAGGAGCGATCCGCTTCGCTTCCGGGGCGGGGATCCCGCCGACCTTTGCCAACAAGACTGAAGAGGCTTGGCACGTCAGGCCGCCAAGGTGTTCCAGCAGCCCAAAAGAGGAGGTAAACTGGGGATTCCCGCAGCGAACCAGATTCCTGAAAGATTCTCGGGCGGGTACTCGTTCTGGATGCTGAAGAGGCGCGGATCCGCATCCTTTTCATAGCTCTCTAACGATGATCCGGGAACATGACATGTCATTCGAGTTGATGACATTCGGAATGGGATCGGCCGCCTTGGTATCGGTTGAGATGCCGTATTAAATGAAGTGTCCTTTCTGAAGGAAGGTTAAAATACAATCTGCCGACAACAATATGAATAAGATCGTCATGGCCGCCGCCGCGTTGGCGCTTTCAGCCAAAATGTTTGGAGGAGTCTTCGAATATCGATTCGAAATGTACGTGGATGGCTACGATCAACTCAATGTCCAAGGTTCCACGCTCCAGTGGAATCACGTCGCCTACAGCACACCAGGGCCTGTCACGATTTCCACTTCGCTGGACGGCGTAACACAAATGGTCGGTGTACTCTGGGATCCGACCTGGATTGGAAGCCAATCCTCGGTGTTCCTCGGGTTGACCCCGGCCTTTCCGGTGGAGTCGTCCATCCTTGCGGTCACGGTGGTCTCCGGTCGGGGACCCGTGACAGCGACCACCCTTCCGACCTTCGAGAACAATGGCCTGCTAACCTTGGATTTCGATGACCTCGCCCCTGCGGCAGGAGACATCTACGACGTCCGCGTGACCTTCGAGGCCGCGTCCCCGGTCCCCGAGCCTTCCGAGTATGCGATGGTCGGAGCGCTGAGTGCGTTCGGCGCGATGATCTGGCGTCGGCACCTTCGGAAGTCCAAGTCCATTTCCGCCTGATTCCTGAGTATCAGGTGTTTACGGAGGAATCCCGGTGGGCGACCGCCGGGATTCTTCCGTTCCAGCCCTCGATCTCCCGGACCGGAATCCCATGTCGACCGTCGTGCTCCCTATTTCTTCGAGCCCCGTCCAACCCTCGGTGTCAGGGCGTCGGCTCGGTGTCGTACTGATCGAGGCGCAGGAAGTGGTCCGCGAAGGCCTCCGCTCCTGGCTGGCCTCAGATCCTCGGATGGATCCGGTGGCTGGGTTCGCCGAGACCGATGAAGCCGTCGCCTGGATGGAACTCCACGGGGCGGACCTGGTGGTCTTGGGGGCGTCTTCGGATCCGGAGGCATCCATCCGGGCTGCGAACCGCCTTCGGTTCCCGGGGCGGCCACCGCGGTTGATCTGGTTCGGCTCCTCGATCGACGGGGCGCTGTTGCGGCGCGTCTGCCAGGCGGGCGTCTGTGGCTTCCTGCTTCGGGAGGTCCATCGGACGGATTTCCTCCGCGCCGTGGAGGACGTCTCGAAGGGGCGGTTTGCGTTCTCTCCGGAAGTCACCTCGGCGCTTTGGCGACAGACGGAGGTGGAACCGGGTTCCGACACGACCATCGCACTTCGTCCCCGGGAAAGGGAAATCCTCGAACGCATCTCCCGCGGCGAGTCGAACAAGGAGATCGCTGCGGCACTGGGGCTGAGTTTCGGGACACTCCGGAACCAGGTCTCCTCGGTCTATTCCCGCATCGGCGCCACCGGGCGCACCTCGGCGGTGGCCTTCTGGCTCGGACGTCGGGCGAGTCCCGAGGCGTGAACCGACGATTCTGACGGAACCAAGACCGGCCTCACGCAAACCCGCCCAGACGCGAACGGAGCAGGGGATATGGAACGGAAAACGCCAGTTCCTGTTCTGTCGTTAGTCCTGCTTCAGGCAATCGATGGCTTCCTTCTCTTCCACCGCGCCTTGGCGCATGCGTGTGCACATCCCTTCTGCCTCGTTCCGGCAGTGGGAGGTGGACCGAGGGAGCCGTCGCCTCGGACTTCTGCGCCCACGTCACCGATTCCCTCAATTGTCTGAAAGGTCCGCTTCACGCATCGCGTTCTGATCCACGACGGGGACGGAACCGATCCGCGCAGTTCCGTGGACTCCAGAAACCTCCTCCTGCCCATCCGATGACGTCGAATACCTGCCTTCACCGCCTGCTGATGCTGATCCTAGTCTTCGCCGTCCGGCTTTCCGCGACGGAACTGCTGGTGAACGGTGACTTTGAAACTGGCGACCTGACCGGTTGGTCCGCCGGGTATCTTCCGTCCTACGCGGACGGGGGACGCCCTTATGCGATCGCCAACCAACCCACCGAGAACGGCTGGCAGGTCCGTCAGCAGGCGACGACCGTCGGGGGCGGCCTGCCGTTGGGTCCCATCTCGGGATTCTCCGCCTTCAACGGCTTCGACGGCGGATCCACGAGCGCTTCGGGAACCGGCGGGATCGCCTTCCATCTACGGCAGGCGTTCCAGAACACGGCCGACTACTCGTTCGCCCGCTTCCGGTTCCAGTACGACGTCGACGGTGGGCCGATGTCTGGTGCAGCGCGGATCCTGTCCGTCGGGATCCTGGATGCCGAAGGAAACGGGGTCGGCGTCATCCACACCTTCCTCCTTCTTCCGAGCGGGGTATGGACCTCGGGCTCAGTGCCCCTTCGCACCGTCGAGGTTCCGGTAGGGGCGCTGCTCAACTCCCTTCCGCCAGGTGGTTACTTCCTGAACGTCCATGAAGACGTCCCTGAGTATTTCACCGGACCGGCTGCGATCGTGTTGGACAACCTGTCTTTGTGGGTCGACTCGGGGCCAAACCTTCCGCCGACCACGACGACGACGATCGCGGACCAGACTGCGAGCGTTGGAGTTCCATTCCAGTTCACGGTGCCGGCGGGCCTGTTCCAGGATCCGAATCCCGGACAAAGCCTGACCTACTCGGCGTCCGGCCTTCCTTCCTGGCTCCAGTTCGATCCGTCGACACGGATCTTCTCGGGGACGCCGCCGACGCCGACCACGGTCGTTGCCACGTTGACCGCCACCGACGACGCGATCGTGCCGGGGTCGGCGTCGACGACATTCCGGATCGTGGCCGCGCCAGAGCCTCCGCGGGTGACCGCGCGTTATCGTTTCACGGCCTCCGGCTGGACCGGAGCGGGCGTGCCTTCGGTCGTGCGCGGTGCGTTCACGACGTCGTTCGTGCCGATTTCGGGGACGGGGGACAACGAGTCCCGCGTGGAAGCCGTGGTGTTCCAGCTCGGCGGCGTTTCCTACCGGCCTTCCGACACCCGACTCGTCGTCCGGGATGGCCGGATCCAGGCGCAGGGCGGCTACTCGGGGCGGTTCGTGTTTGGCGGCGTGCCCGGCGCCGGGGCCGAGACGTTGGGGATCGGCCAGAACGATTTCCGGCTGCAGTTCACAGACACCGGCGCGGGATTCCAGGCGACGGACTTCGACTTCCGTCTCGCGGACGGCAATCCGGCCTTCGTGGCCACCTCAGTCGTCGTCGAACGTGCCGACGCCGCACCGGTGCTCAGTGTTCGCCATCAGTTCACCGCCTCGGGTTTCGGTCCCGGAGCCCCTGTCGCGACGGTCTCCGGTTCCTTCGCCGCGACCTTCCTCCACACCGGCGGCAACGGGCAGAACGGCTGGGTTCCCAACGTCCTCGACGACGTCCAGATACAGTTCGGCGGAACGACCCACACGGTGGCGGACGTCAGCCTGAACGTGCGGAACCTGTTGGTAACTCCCTCGGGCGGCTACTCGGCCCGGTTCGAGATCGGGGGAAGGCACGACGCCTACGGCGGAGGCAACGTGACCGACGACTTCTTCCTGCACTTCACCGACTCCGGGGATGGCGGATTCGGCGCGGTACGGTTCCAATACACCACCTCCGGCACCACAGGGTTCTACGAGGCGTCGTCGGTGACGATGTCCAGGATGACAACCCCGGTCCCGACGGTTCCCAGAATGGGAGTCGCGCTCCTGCCCAGCGTGCCGGTGTGGAACGGGATCACCGCTGTGGATTTCGGCGACGTGTCCCTGGGCCTGGTCCAATCCCGTTCGCTGATCCTGACCAATTCCGGAACGGCCACCTTGGACGGGATCTGGCTTTCGGTCACCGGTCCGGATGCCGCCGAGTTCCACGTCGGCGGCCCGTCCGGTGTTCCCGGAGGCTTCGGAAGCGTCCGGCCCATCGAGATCTCATTGAATCCCACGGGATCGGGAGCCAAATCGGCGACCCTCCGCATTCACGGGAACGATCCCATGCAGAGTCCGTTCGAGGTTCCCCTCAGGGCGTTGGTCGGGACCCCGGCTTTGGTGGTGGAGGTGCCCTCCGGCACGGCGGCTTCGCCGGGGCAAACGGTGGATCTCGGCCCATTGTCCGTGGGCGGCTCGGTCCAGCGCACGGTCCTTCTTCGGAACACCGGGAATCGTTCCCTCTTCCTTTCGGACGTCGGGTTCGTCCCGGGTTCGGATGCGTCGTTCCAGCTCCAGAATCCCACGGGTCTTGAACCGATCGCGGCGGGTCAGGCCCGCACGTTGACTGTGACCTGGTCTGCGGTCGCTGCGGGGAACCGTTCGGGAACCCTGCGCATCCGTTCGGATGATCCGACAGCGAGTGGCTTCGACCTCGTCTTCTCTGGCCAAGCGGTCCTGAACCGCGCGCCGATCGTCGTCCAGGCGCTTTCGGACGTGACCGTCGTCCATGACAGCGGCGTCTCGGTCTACATTCCGCCCCAGACCTTCTCCGATCCGGACCCCGGCCAGGATTTGACCCTGTCGGTGGAAGGCCTTCCCGCCGGCGTCCAATTCGACGCGGCACACCGCACCCTTGGAGGGTACCCCGTCCGGGTCGGCGAGTATCCGCTGACGGTGCGGGCGACGGACAACGGCGACGGTACCTTGTCGGTCACCGACACCTTCGTCCTGCGGGTCCTGCCTCGCCCCGTGGTGATTCCACGGGTGGATCGTATCCGGGCGGTGGACGGCTCCGGCCTGCCGTTGCCGGATCCCCTCGTGTATTCGGACGGCGTCCGGGTCGAGTACCGGACCCAAGCGGCGCCCGGCAGTCCGGTTGGCGACTATCCGATCACCCCGGTCGTGGTGGACTTCGACGGATTCGCGGCGAACCGGGCGTTCACACTGAATGACGGCGTCTATCGGATCACCGGTCCCAACCTCCCGCCGCAGGTCTCCGTCGGGTTCCCGACCAACGGACTCGTGGTGAGGGCCACGCCCGGGCCGTTCGGCGGGGTGTTCCATCTCCTGAAGCCGAGCCTGGAAGTCTCGGACGACCAGGGGCTGTATCCGGGGCTCGCGATCCGGGACATGGCGATGGGCGGGGCGTTCGTCGGCGGGGTTACCCTGGTGGCGACGGAGGGCGGGAGCACCCTGGCGGGATCGCTTTCGCAGACCTACGCAGAGTCTCCACCGACCGCCCTCGGGGTCGGGGTGCACCGCCTCGTGTTCGTCGCCCGTGACATCCACGGCGCCACGAACGCGTCGGACCCGATCGAGGTGACGGTCCTTCCGGCGACGGCGAACCGTCCCATCCCGGACCAGAGGGCCCTGGTGGGATTGGCGTACGACTACACGCCTCCCGCCGACACCTACCTGCCGGGCGGGCTGACCGCGGCCGGTGGCGGCCCGTTCCTGAGCGCCGTGGGATTGCCCCCCGGCATCGCGATGGATCCCGTGACCGGACGTCTCCATGGAAGCGCCACGGCCGCCGGGACCTTCCCGGTCCAGGTGCGCCTCGACACGGGCGGTTCGTTCCTGCCGCTGGTCGTGGAGGACGAGTTCGTCTTCACCATCGAGGCGCGGCCGCCGACCGGACCTGAGGTCGCTGTGCTCCATCCGTCCGACGGGCTGGTGGTCCGTGCGACGGATTCGACCTTCTCGGGAAGCGGATACCTGTTCACCAACCTCACGGTGGAGGCGCGGAGCCCGGCCGGCGTACTGGTGGCCGGCGCCGTCCGGGTGCAAGGGCTCCTGGGGGTGTTCGGGAACATGCCCGTTCCCAGCCCGCTGCCGGATTCGGTCGCCGCGGGATTCTTCGGCAGCAAGCCGACGGTGTTGACCCTCACCAACGTCGTCGTCTTCCTCCCGGTTGGAACCTGGACCCTGCGCGTCGAGGCCCAGGACATCTTCGGGACCGTTGGAACCTCGACGAACATCCAGGTGACGGTCCTTCCTGCGGTACCGGTGCGACCGATATCGGATCGGACCTGGCTCGCGGGCGTGGCCTTCCGTCAGGTCCTCACGAACGCGGACTTCTTCGCGGGCGGAAATCCCGGCGGCGCGGTCTTCGAGGCGTCCGGGCTTCCGTCGGGATTCCAGATCGATCCGGCCGACGGAACCCTCTCGGGAACCTCCAACGACGTCGGGGAGTTCGACGTCGTGGTCCGCGGGACCGCCGGTTCCGCCCCCTACCTCCGTGTGGTGGAGGACGCGTTCCACCTCCGCCTCCTCGGATCGCATCCGGCTCCGGTGGTCACCTTGGACTGGCCTACGAACGGCCTCACGCTGCGGGCCGTCGACACGGCGTCCGGCACCCCGGGAGCCCGCCTGACCAACATGACGACGACGGCGACGAGTCCGCTGGGCGTCCTCTATTCGGGCTCGGTCCTGTGGGACGGGTTCACCGGGTTCCTCGGTTTCGCGTGGGGCACACCCTTCTTCAACCTGTCCATCCCGGTGGAGACCGCCGTGTCGTCCATGGGCACCCGGCCCCTCCAACGGACGGACACGAATCTCACAGCGGTCCTGCCCACCGGGACGCAGCGCCTCGTGGCCCGGGCCGCCGACATCTTCGGCGTGGTGGGATACGCCGAGCCGGTGGAGGTGACCGTCCTGCCCGCGTTGCCCGTGGTCGCCCTGGAGGACCGTTCCTGTGTCGTCGGATTCCCCTTCGACCAGGTCCTTGCGACGGGAACCTTCTTCGTCAACCCCGGCCCCACCGGGACGGTGTTCACCGCCACCGGACTTCCCGACGGACTGGCCCTCGATCCGTCCACGGGGCGCATCACGGGAACACCGACCCGGGCCGGCGTGGCGACCATCCGGATCCGCGGTTCCGGCGGCTTCGCGCCGTTCTTCCGGGTGGTTGAGGACGAGTTCCAGCTCACCGTCCTCGAACAGAACGTCCCGGCCACCATTGGGGTCGAAGGCTGGTCCGAAGGTCAAAGGATCCGCGGAACCATCGGAGCTACACAGCCCCCGGTCATCTTTGCGAATCCCGCGGTCCGCTTCTCCGCCTCCGCGCCCACGGGTGTCCGCTCCTTCAACGTCGCGGGATTCTACCCGATGCCGATCGTCTCAAAGACCTACGGGACACCCGTCGGTACGCCGCCGTTCCCCTTCCGGGTCGCCGAGACCGGCAACCTCGACTCGTTTCCCCTCGGCTCTGGAACCCTCACCCTGACCGTGGTGGACGGCGCGGGCCAGACCACCATCCGCTCACTGCAGTTCGAGGTGCTGCCGCCCCTGGTTGAACCGGCCGTGCCGGACCAGGAGGGAACCCGGGGAAGTCCGTTCTCCTTCACGGTCCCCGGCTCCCACTTCGCCGGCCCGTACACTCCCGTGGGTGGTTGGATCTACTCCGCGTCCGGTTTGCCGCCGGGGATCGCGTTCGACCCGGTCTCGCGCACGCTCTCGGGAACCCCGACTGCTGTGGGGACCAACCGGATCACGGTCACGGCTACCTCGCCGGTCGTCATGGGTGTCTACGGCATGGCCCTGGCCACCGAGTTCCTCCTCCGGGTGCCGGGCGATCCGGGGACTCCGGTCGTCCTTGAGGAGCCGCCTCCCGCGGTGCAGCGCTATGGCCGCGGGGTCCAGGTGACTGTCCCGACGTCCGTCTTCACCCCGCCCGCGCCGAGCTACGTGCGCACCTATACCGCGACCGGCCTGCCTCCGGGGGTGGTCTTCGATCCGGTGACCTTGCGCCTCAGCGGCACGCCTACCGAGGCCGGCACCTGGGTCGTCACCATCACGGCCGTCGACACGCTAGTCGCGGGTCCGTCAGGGCAGGGGGACGCACGCCGACGTGGGTTCCTCGCCAAGGCCGATACCGGGGGCAGCGCCTCGGTGGAGCTTGTGATCGAGGTCCCGCCGATGCCGTTGTTCGTCCAACCCGGGGACGTCTCACGCCGGCAAGGGGAGCCCAATCCGCCGCTGACAGGCACGGTCAGCGGACTGCGGCTCAACGATCCCGTGACCGCCGTCTATTCCACGACCGCAACCCAGGACAGTCCGCCGGGCGACTATCCCATCCAGGCCACCCTCCTCGATCCGGAGTCCCGCTTGGGGAACTACGTCGTCACACTCCGCAGCGGTACCCTCCGGATCCTCGCCCACGAGCCGCCGGTCGCCATGACGGACCGCTTCGTCCGGCGTCGCGGCGCCGCGATTCGAATTCCGGTGGCCAGCCTCCTCACGAACGACGTCGTCGACGTCGGCTTGGCGCGGACGTTCGTCTCGGTCCAGGACTTCCCGACGGACGCCGAAGCCACCCTCGCGCTGTCCAACGGCGTCCTCCTTTACACGCCGCCGCCCGACTTCAACGGCGTGGACGGCTTCTCCTACCGGCTTGGTGACGGTCTCGGCGGCCTCGCCACCGGTTGGGTCGAGGTCCGTGTGGACGAAGATGGTGTGGATCTGGCCCCCAACCGTGTGGAGACGGTCGTCGTGTCCAGCGGTCTCCGTCTCCGATTCGCAGGCATTCCAGGACGCTCCTACGTGGTCCAATCCACCTCGAGCCTCGCCTCGCCGATTGCCTGGTCCGATTTGGGGCCCGTCCTGACCGCGTCGCTGACCGGCATCGTCGAGTTCACCGACCCCGAACCCGTTGCGCCGCGGTTCTACCGCCTGGTCCTCCGTTGAGATCCCCATCGTACCGACGATCCCGGAATTCCCATGAAACCAAAGTCCCTGTTGCAATCCCTGGTCCTGGCCGCGGTGGTGTCCACCGCCGGCCGGGCCGCCACCAACACGTTCGTCTTCCAGAACCTGGCCCTGGCCATCCCGGACGGCGACCCGCTCGGGGTGGTCGACAACCGGATCCTCGAGATCCCCGAACCCTACGTGCGCAGCCTCACGGTCTCCCTCGACCTCGGGAGCGTCGAAGGTTCGGGCTGGGTCGGGGACCTTTTCGTCTCCCTCCAGCACGGCAGCGGCTACAGCGTCCTGCTGAACCGCATCGGGACCCGCGCCGGCGACGCGTTCGGAGCGGCATCCTCCGCGGCCCAGATCCAGTTCTCCACCGGGGCCACGACGGACATCCATGCCCTCGATGCGCTTCTGTCCCCGGGTGAACCGTATCCGGCGACGATCACCGGCGCTTTCCAGGCGGACGGGCGACTCGTCGATCCCTTGTCGGTCGACGTCACCAGCCCGCGCCTGGCGGGGCTGGAATCCTTCCAAGGGGTCGGAACCGAGGGCACCTGGACCCTGTTCCTGTCCGACGTTGTCTCCGGAAACGCCATGCGGTTGAACTCCTGGAGCCTGACCGTGGAATCCTCGACCCAGGCGATCCCGGAACCGTCCACGTGGGGAGCCGTCGGCTTCCTCGCGGCGATCGCGGGACATCTGTACCGGCGTCGGACGAAACAGTCCGGTCCGCCCGGATCGGGAACATTCGAGATCGACGCTGCGTCACCGAACTGGACCCATCCGCCCATCCTATGAACATACAGATCCGAGAGGACGCACGGACGTTGCGTGGATTCTATCCGGAAGCGGAGAGGCGGCGCCAGGTGTTGTACGAGTTCACGCACCGGTTCCTTCCTACGTACCTGTTCCAGAGCCCCTACCAGTTCGGCTACGAGTATTTCACCAAGCTTGCCGTAGGGCGCCCGATGAACAACGACCGGTTCATCCAGTCGCGTTGGATGATGTTCGAGCAGTTGGTGGGACTCGTGCCTCAGCAGACGAATTGGCAGACGGATGGCGTCCAGTTCCGGAAGGTTACCGAGTTGGCGATGACGCTGGAAAGGGTCGCCAAGCGTCCGACGATGCTGATCCGTGGCCCGCGTCCCGAAAACGTGTCGGAAGCCTACTTCATCGCCATCGTCTTCGAGACGGAGGCGTTCGACCCGAGGCATTGGCCGCGGGACCTCAAGGCACGTTACATCGCATTGGAGTATTCGCTGTGGGAACCCACCCCGGAGGATTTGGTCCGTGGCGTTCTCTGCGAGTGGATCCCGGGAGGTAAGCACAACAACCACGGAGCCGAACTGAAGCCGGACCCGAAGATCTTCCTCGAGGCAGTGGAGAAGCTGATCCGGTATGGGGAGTCTGCTCCAAAGCCGGGGCCGACTCCGGGTGAGGCCCCGGGCGGCGCGGGTGGAGGCATGGGAGCCACCGGCTAACCCGTTAGGAAGGCTCTGGCCGCCGAGGCCTCAATGTATTGCTCGCGGGCTGCCCTCCACCTGGACCCCTCGGCGGCCTTTGCCCGGACCGCTTCTAGGATCCGTTGTCGACGAATGCTGCGCGTGTGGCGCCCTGGTTCGAAGCTGTACCAACTGGATCGTATCGAAGTGTGCGTGGCACCACAGCGCCCCATCGATGAGACTTTGAAATTGTCGATGGGGCTCGTAGCAAACGAGGCCACCAATTGGGGGGCCGATCTCTGACCGTTGGGCTTTCCCAGCGCCCGCCCCGAATGCTGAAGAGTCGTCCAACCTAGCGCTCCATCACCCCGGACAAAACAACGCGGAATCCGCAGTTGATGTTCCGGGCATCCGCTCGTTCATCGTTTCGATAGGAAGACAGGAGACTCCTGGGGTCGCTGGTCGACCACGACCCTCCCCGAAGAACCCGGTAGCTGCCTTCGCCGTCGTAGAACTCCTCACACCATTCCCAGACGTTTCCTCCGAGGTCGTGGAGTCCGTGCGCGTTGGCCGTGAAGGATCCGACAGGAGAAGTGTGGAGGAATTCGTCGAAAGGGACTTCGTTCAGGGTCTGATCCCCAGCTAAGGGGGAATCGAAGTTGCCTGCTCCCATTGGAGGCGGCCATTGGGTGCCCCAGGGAAAGACGATCTCGGTCGTCCTGGCCTTCTCCCGAGGCGTGCCCACTCCCTCTTTGCTTCCGGTTCCGACCGCCCAACTCCATTCCGCATCCTTTGGCAGACGGTACATCGCTCCTGCAGGTATCTTCCCTGAAAGGCGTTCCTTCAAGGTCAGCCACTCGCAGAACCTAACCGCGTCTTCCCAGCTGACATTGACCACGGGACACGTGTTCGACGGCGTCACCGCACGGCCGAGGTACATGGGCTCTCTCCAGGCCTCATCCACATCCAAATCGTCGGCGGCAAACCCCGCATAGTCCTTCACCCGCGTCTCCCAGACACTGAACAGCACATCCGTCCCTGGGACTGGTACCAATCGCATCCCTAGGCCGTTCTCAAATGGCATTGCCCTTGTTGCCTCGGCCGGAAGGGAGGTGCTGGACCGTGGGGCATTCTCTCCCTTCTTGTGAACTCTGGTGAGCCAGAGGTGCTGTAGAGCCAGGATCGAGGCGAGGAACAACACGACTGCGATCACCGCCCCGAAGAACTCTGCGACCATGCGCTGGCGACTTCCTACTGCTCCGAACCTGGACCCAGGCGTCATGAATCGATTTTCGCTCGTGCTCCGACGCCATCGCAACGGGATTCGATTTCTCGGCGTCGATTCCTCGATCTGCGCACTGATCCCCTCTGGTGTCCTTCACATCAATGTGCCGCATCGCCCTTGGCGGGGCGCCTTTCTGAGCAGGATTCGTATCGGGTCGGAGGCCCAAGTCCTCGGATCAATGCGCCGGAATCTCCACCGATCGGCATCCGCACTAGGGACCGCCTACCCGTGCCGGCATGGAGAGGATCACTGGTGGGTGGGGGCGGAAGACAACGATGGAGGAGGGGAAGGGTGTTGGGTGGCGGCCACCTTCGAAGGTGTCGGAGAACCTTCATGAGGCGTCGACTCGGTCACGGTAGAGGCGGACGAACGTCACGGCATGGCGAGGACCATGGGGTGTCGGGTTGCTCCAGATGGCGACCTTGATTCCACCGCGACGGATCTAGTGCTCAGGCCTGTTTGGACTTTGCATCGGAGTGAGCAGAAGCGGACTGCTGTTTCAGAGATTGCTCTGCCTGTTCCATGATCCATCCCGGCACCGGAGTTGGCCGGTTGCAGGCCGCGTGCACGAGCCGTTCAGGGCTTCTGAGAAGTGGCGTCGGCGGGGGGAACGCGGGGCAGGCAGTCGACGCGGAGGTTGCCGATGCG
>JAIXRN010000049.1 GCA_027485165.1 Rubrivivax sp. | reverse complement strand
GTTGCTGGATGCAGTGTGTCGGGCCGTGGTCGAAACCGGGGACTACACGATGGCGTGGATCGGCTGGGCCGAGGACGATGCAGCGAAGACGGTGCGCCCGGTGGCGAAGTACGGCGACGTCTCGGGCTACCTGACCGACTTCCAGTGTTCGTGGGATGGCCACACCCCCTACGGCCTGGGCCCTTCAGGCACCGCCATCCGCGAGGGCCGCCCGCAAATCATCCAGCGCTGGCAAGGCAACCCGCTGATGGCCCCGTGGCGCGAGCGGGCCTTGCGCAGCGGCTTCGGCTCCAGTGCCGCGCTGCCGCTGATGGGGTCCGCCCGCTGCATCGGCATCCTCACGGTCTATGCCAGCGAGCCCGATGCCTTCAACGTGGAAGAAGTCGACTTGCTCGAAGAACTGGCACGCAACCTGTTCTTCGGCATCGAGACGCTGCGAACGCGCGCCGAGCGCGACGCGGCGGAGAGCGCCAGCGTGGCGAAGAGCCGCTTCCTGGCCAACATGAGCCACGAGATCCGCACGCCCCTGAACGCCATCATCGGCCTCAACGACCTGCTGTTGCGCGACGCCAAGACGCCCGGGCAGGCCGAGCAGATGGGCAAGATCGCCGCGGCAGGGCAGCACCTGCTGGCCATCGTCAACGACATCCTCGACCTGTCCAAGATCGAGGCCGGCCAGGCGCGACTCGAGTGCGAAGACTTTCATCTGTCGAGCGTCTTCGACCAGGTGGTGTCCATCGTGGGCGGGGCGGCCCGCGACAAGGGGCTGCAGATCAAGGTCGACATCCTGGCGGCACCGGCGTGGCTGCGTGGCGACGCGATGCGGCTGCGCCAGGCCCTGCTCAACTTCGCCAGCAATGCCGTGAAGTTCACACCGAAGGGGCACATCACATTGAGTGCGCGCTGGCTCGATGACATCGACGGTGATGCGCTGGTGCGCTTTTCGGTGCAGGACACGGGCATCGGCATCGCGGCCGAGCAGCTCGAGAGGCTGTTCCAGGACTTCGAGCAGGCCGACACCTCGACCACGCGGCAGTACGGTGGCACGGGGCTGGGGCTGGCCATCACGCGGCGGCTGGCGCAGTTGATGGGAGGCGATGCCGGTGTCGAGAGCACGCCCGGGGTGGGCAGCACCTTCTGGTTCACCGCGCGGCTGCAGCGCGGCGTGGGCGCTCAGCCCGGCCCTGCGCCGGAGCTCTCATCCGCCGCGTCTGCCGCGTCCACCACGCCCGCAGCGGCAGCAGCCGGCGGGACCGACGCGCTGATGCAACTGCGCCAGCGGCACCAGAGCGCGCGCATCCTGGTGGCCGAGGACAACGAGATCAACCGGGAGCTGGCGCTGTCGTGGCTGGATGGTGCGGGGCTGTCGGCCGACACGGCCAGCGACGGCATCGAAGCGGTGCAGCGTGCGCAGGCGGTGGCTTACGACCTGATCCTGATGGACATGCAGATGCCGGGCATGGACGGGCTGGCGGCCACGCGGGCGATCCGGGCCCTGCCGGGACGCGCGACGGTTCCCATCCTGGCGCTGACTGCCAACGCCTTTGCCGAGGAGCGCGAGCAGTGCCAGGCCGCAGGCATGAACGACTTCATCATGAAGCCGGTGAACCTCAAGGCGCTGTATGCCAGCTTGTTGAAGTGGCTGGACGCGCCGCCGGCCTGACCTACGTCTATTCGGTGTTCTCGACCAACCCGTGGCGGATGGCGTAGCGCACCATGCCCGCCACGTCGTGCACCTGCAGGCGCTGGCTGATCTGGTAGCGGTGGGCGTCCACCGTCTTGGTGGACAGGCCCAGTTCACGTGCGATCAACTTGGTGTTCAAGCCGCGCGCGACCAGGCACAGCACCTCGAGTTGGCGCGGCGACAACGCGCTGTGCGGCAAGGCCGAATCGCCGAGTTGCAGGCTCTGCACCAGCGCACCGGACGCGCTCGGGCTGAGGTAGCGCTGGCCTGCGGCCACCGCACGCACCGCACTCGTCAACTCGGCCGGACCAGCGTCCTTGACGACGTAGCCCCCGGCTCCGGCCTCGAACGCACGGCGCACGTACTCGGGGCTCAGGTGCATCGACAGCATGATGCAGCGCACCCGGTCGCCGTGCAGTTCGCGGATGCGACGAGCGAGTTCGATGCCGTCTTCGCTGCGCAGCGAGATATCGAGCATGGCGATGTCGGGCGGTGCGCTCGCGATCGAACGCAGGGCCTGTTCACCGGTGTCGCATTCGATGACCTCCGCGACCTCGCCCGCCAGATCGCGCTCGATCAGCGTGCGCACGCCGGCGCGAAACAGCGCGTGGTCGTCGACCAGCAGGACGCGCAAGGCAGCAGCAGCGGCGCGCATCATCCGACCTTCACCGATGCGCGCGGCACGCTGGCTCGCACCACGCTGCCTTCACCGAGATTCGACTCGATGGCGAGCGTTCCGCCGAGCAGTTCCATGCGCTCGCGCATGCCGCGCAGGCCTTGCTGATCGGGGCGCCGCGCGGCCAGCGTGTCGAAGCCGGCGCCATCGTCGGCGACGCTCAGTTCCACCGCCTCGGCAGACCAGCTCAAGGCCAGCTGAACGGTGGCCGCGCCCGAGTGGCGCAGCGCGTTCGTCACCGCCTGCTGGCCGACGCGAAACAGTCCCAGGGCCAGACGCGAATCGAGCTGGAACGGCTCACCGTGCTGCGTCATGTCGACGACGATGCCGCCGGCGCGCGCTGCCGCAGCGCACAGGGCCTCGAGCGCCGGGCCCAGACCGAAGGCACTGAGCTCGCTGGGCCAGAGTTCACCGCACACCTCGCGCAGGCGGCGCAGCGCCAGATCCACCAAGGGCAGCGCTTCACCCATTTCGAGGTCTCGACGCGCGGGAGGCGTGTCGGGGTGTGCCGCCGAACCCAGGTGCAGCTTCAGAAGCGACAACACCTGGCCCAGGTTGTCGTGCAGCTCGCGCGATACGGCCGCCATCTCGCGTTCGTGCAGGTCGAGCTGGTTGGCCGAAAGGTGGCGCATCTGCGCCTCGGCGCGGCGCAGCTTTTCCTGCAGTTCGACTTCATCGGTCATGTCGAGGGCCGTGATGACCGCACCGAGCGTGCTGCCGTCATCGGACAACAGGGGCGCTGCGCCGACACTGAAATGCCGCTCCACACCCGCCTGTGGTCGCACACGCATCAGGCGCGGTGCCACCGTCTCTCGCTGCCCCAGGGCTCGCCTGCCGGGCCAGTCTTGCGGCGCAATGGGCTCACCGGTGTCGCTCCACCAACTCGTCAGACCCT
>JAIXRN010000031.1 GCA_027485165.1 Rubrivivax sp. | reverse complement strand
TTGCGGTGCTGGCTGCGGTCGTCCTGGCATTCGGCCACCAGCCCGGTGGGCAGGTGGGTGATGCGGATCGCGCTGTCGGTCTTGTTCACGTGCTGGCCGCCGGCACCGCTGGCGCGGAAGGTGTCGATGCGCAGGTCGGCCGGGTTCAGCTGCACTTCTTCAGCTTCGTCCGGTTCGGGCATCACGGCCACGGTGCAGGCGCTGGTGTGGATGCGGCCCTGGCTTTCAGTAGCCGGCACGCGCTGCACGCGGTGGCCGCCGCTTTCAAACCGCAGCGCGCCATAGACGCCCGGGCCTTCGATGCGCAGCACCAGTTCCTTGTAGCCGCCCAGTTCGCTGCTGCTTTCGCTCAGCACTTCGGTGCGCCAGCCCTGCCGTTCGCAGTGGCGCAGGTACATGCGCGCCAGGTCGCCGGCAAACAAGGCGGATTCGTCGCCGCCTGTGCCGGCGCGGACTTCCAGAAAGGCGTTGCGTTCGTCGTCGGGGTCCTTCGGCACCAGGGCGGCCTGTAGTTCGGCCTGCAGGCGTTCCAGGTCGGCGCTGGCGCTGGCGATCTCTTCCTTCGCCATCTCGGCCATGTCGCCGGCGCTGGCCGGGTCGGCCAGCAGCGCCTGGGCTTCGGCGATGTCGCGTTCGCGTTGCTGGTAGCGGCGGTAGCGTTCGACGATGCCGGCGGCTTCGGCCTGTTCGCGCGAAACGCTGCGCCAGCGCTGGATGTCGCTGGCCACGGCTGGGTCGGCCAGGGTGGCGTCCAGCTCCGTCAGGCGCAGCGCGAGCCGGTCGAACTGTTCGCGCAGTTGCGGGGTCATGGTGGGCGGGACCGGTGCAGTCTGGGGGTAGGTGCAGGCACGCTGCAGGCCGGCATCCCCGCAGCGCGGGGCCGGCCTGCCACCAGGCCGCTAGCGGCCGCTGGCGCCTTCGTTGCCGGTGGGGCTGTGGGCCGACCGCAGGCCCTGCCGCAGGAACAGGCGCGACACGGTGTCGGCCAGCTGGGCGCGTTCTTCACCGTCCGCGGTGTGCAGTTCTGCCAGGGCGCCGTGCAGCATCTTGTGCGTCAGGCCGCGCGTCAGCGCTTCCAGCACGGCTTCCACAGGTTCGCCACGCGACAGCATCTTGCGCGCGCGCGCCATCTCGATCGCGCCCCAGTCTTCAGCCTGGCGGTTCAGGGCCTGGATCAAGGGCACGGCGCTGCGCTGGTCCAGCCAGTGCGCAAAGCTCTGCACACCGCTTTCGATGATGGCTTCGGCCTGCTGCACGGCGGCCTGGCGCTTTTCGCCGGCAGTCTGCACCAGCTGCGACAGGTCGTCGACGGTGTAGAGGTACACGTCCGACAGGCGCGCCACTTCGGGTTCGATGTCGCGCGGCACGGCCAGGTCGACCATGAACATCGGCCGGTTGCGGCGCGCCTTCAGCGCACGCTCGACGGCGCCCAGGCCGATGATGGGCAAGGTGCTGGCGGTGCAGGAAATGACGGCGTCGTAGTCGTGTAGGCTACCGGGCAGGTCTGACAGGCGCAGCGCCTTGGCGCCGAAGCGTGCCGCCAGGCGTTCACCGCGTTCCAGCGTACGGTTGGCCACGGCCATGGCCTTGGGCGACTTGGCGGCGAAATGGGTGGCCACCAGTTCGATCATCTCGCCCGCGCCCACGAACAGCACGCGCGTGTCGGCCATGTTTTCGAACAGCTGCGAAGCCAGGCGCACGGCGGCGGCGGCCATGCTGATGGAATGCGCGCCGATCTCGGTGGAACTGCGCACTTCCTTGGCTACCGAGAAGGTGCGCTGGAACAGCTGGTGCAAGGTGCTGCCCAGGGTGCCGGCTTCGTCGGCCTGGCGCACGGCCTGCTTCATTTGGCCCAGGATCTGCGGCTCGCCCAGCACCATCGAATCCAGGCCCGATGCCACCCGGAAGGCATGCCGCGCCGCAGCGTGGTCTTCCATCACGTAGGTATGCGCCTGCAGGTGGCTGCCGCTGACCCCGCCTTGTTCAGCCAGCCAGTGCACGGCCGGCTGCACCAGTTCGTTCACCGCATGCGCGGGGGCCGCCACGTACAGTTCGGTGCGGTTGCAGGTGGACACCAGGGCCGCTTCGGGCCCGGCGCGCTGCAGACGTTCACGCAGGCCGTGCAGGGCAGGCACCAGGCGTTCTGGGCCAAAGGCCAGACGGCCCCGCAAGTCGAGCGGGGCGGTGGTGTGGTTGAGCCCGAGGGCCAGGACGCTCACGATCTGATTGTAAATTCAAGTTGACACTTGGCAAGGGTCGGAAATGCCCTGCCCCACCGCGCGGGGCGACCGATGCCGGGTGCAGACCGTTTTTCCAGCCAAGAAAGCCTTGCCACGATGGGACCTCTGGACGCTGCCGGCCATCTGGCCAACCTGTTCTTGCCGGCCGTGCTATTCGGCATGCTGTCGGCCGCGGCCGCCAAGCTGGCCTGGCGCCGCGAACTGGCCAGCGTGCCCTGGCGCCACCTGGCCCAGGCTGCCTGTGGCGCCAGCGCGGCCGCGGTGCTGGTGGGTTTGGTGGTCTTCGGCCGTGACGGCACCACGACGATGTATGCCGGCATGGTGACAGCCTGTGCCTTCACGCTGTGGTGGCGGGGTTTTGGGCCAGGCCGGCCGAAGCCGCCGAAGTCGAACTGAGCACCCGTTCGCCCGTGTTCACCTCCGCCCGCAGCGAATGCGGCAGGGCTTCGGTGATGGTGACGTCCACCAGCTGCCCCACCAGCCGCGCCGCCTGCGGCCCGGCGTCGAAGTTGACGATGCGGTTGCATTCGGTGCGGCCCATCAGTTCGCTGGCGTTCCTGCGCGAAGGCCCTTCCACCAGGATGCGCTGCACCGTGCCCACGCGGCTGGCGCTGATGTGGCGCACGTTCTCTTCGATGCGCGCCTGCAGCTGCTGCAGGCGCTGCAGTTTCAGCGCTTGGGGCGTGTCGTCGGGCAGGGCGGCCGCGGGCGTGCCGGGGCGCACGCTGAAGACGAAGCTGAACGACGCGTCGAAGCCGACGTCGTCGATCAGCTTCATCATCTTGTCGAAGTCGTCCTGCGTCTCACCCGGGAAGCCGACGATGAAGTCGGTGGACAGGCTGATGCCCGGCCGCACGGCGCGCAGCTTGCGGATCGTGCTCTTGTATTCCATCGCGGTGTAGCCGCGCTTCATGGCCATCAGGATGCGGTCGCTGCCATGCTGCACCGGCAGGTGCACATGGTTCACCAGCTTGGCGGTCTTGCCGTAGACGTCGATCAGACGCTGGCTGAATTCGTTCGGGTGGCTGGTGGTGTAGCGGATGCGCTCGATGCCGGGGATTTCAGCCACCACCTCCAGCAGCAGGGCGAAGTCGGCGATGTCTGTCGTCTCGCCCATTCGGCCACGGTAGCCATTGACGTTCTGCCCCAGCAGCGTGACTTCCTTCACGCCTTGGTCGGCCAGGCCCGCCACTTCCGTCAGCACGTCGTCGAAAGGCCGGCTCACCTCTTCGCCGCGGGTGTACGGCACGACGCAGTAGCTGCAGTATTTGCTGCAGCCTTCCATGATGGACACGAAGGCCGACGCACCGGTTACGCGCGCGGGCGGCAGGTGGTCGAACTTCTCGATTTCGGGGAAGCTGATGTCCACCTGCGGCCGGCGCTGCGCCAGCCTGGCGTCAATCATCTGCGGCAGCCGGTGCAGGGTCTGCGGGCCGAACACCATGTCGACATAGGGCGCGCGGTCGATGATGGCCGCACCTTCCTGGCTGGCCACGCAGCCGCCCACGCCGATCAGCACGCCCTTGGCTTTCAGGTGCTTGACCCGGCCCAGGTCGCTGAAGACTTTTTCCTGCGCCTTTTCGCGCACGCTGCAGGTGTTGAACAGGATCAGGTCGGCCTGCTCGGGGTCGTTCGTGGGCTCGTAGCCCTTGGCGGCGTGTAGCACGTCGGCCATCTTGTCGCTGTCGTAGTCGTTCATCTGGCAACCAAAGCTGCGGATGTAGACCTTCTTGGCCGCAGGCGGCAATTCGTCGGGCGGGGTCATGGGCGGCTCCAGGTTTGCGCGGCGGGGTTGAAGACCCAGCTCTTGGCCTGTGCGGCCGTGGTGGGCCAGGGCTTGCGGGCGCGTTCCGGTTCGGTCAGCACCCAGACGTCCAGCACCAGTCCCTGGGTGTCTTGCGTGTAGTGCACCAGCAGCGGGCGGCCTGTCAGCGTGCCGGACATTGCCAGCATGTTCTGCGTGTCACGAATGCGCGCCCCAGGTGCCAGACGAGCGGGCTGGCCGTTCAGCAGTGCCTCGGGCGGCTGTGTGATGAGCAGTTCCCCGCGCAAGGCGGTGGCGGGGAAATTGCGCTGCGCTTGGGACGGCAGGGCAATGAGCAGCGACAGCACGGCCACAAGGCCAGGCAGGGCACAGCGGAGCATGGTGTTGATCCAGGGGCTGTGGAAAGAAAAACGGCTCGAGCGGTTGCTCGAGCCGGGGTGTTTGGTGGCGCTTCAGGGATTTGAACCCCGGACCTGCGGATTATGATTCCGTCGCTCTAACCAGCTGAGCTAAAGCGCCTCAAGCCCGCAATTATATGCGGCCCCGGGGCGCCCGTTTCATGCGGCGCAGCCTGCGCCGGGCAGCGGCCCCCGGCTTTGTCGCAACCAGTACACGATGTTCAGCTTTTTCAAGAAGAAGCCGCCCCCGGCAGCAGCGCCCCCGGCCACCGCCCCGCCGGTCATCCCCTCGGCCAGCTCCCCGGCTGTGGTCACCAGCCCTGCAGCTGGCCTGCCCCCAGCGGCTGCTGCGCCGGCCACCGCAGTGCCGGCGGCCTTGCACCCTGTGGCGTCCGCCAGTCCCGCACCTGCGCCCCGCACGGGCTGGCTGTCGCGCCTGGCCCAGGGCCTGCGCAAGACCGGCAGCAGCATCGCCCAGGTCTTCACGGGCACGCGCATCGACGACGCGTTGTACGAAGACCTGGAATCAGCCCTGCTGATGGCCGATGCCGGCGTCGGCGCAACCGAATTCCTGTTGGCCGACCTGAAGCGCCGCGTGAAGGACGCCAAGGTCACCGACCCCGCAGCCGTGAAAGGCCTGCTGGCGCAGGCCCTGGCCGACCTGCTGCGGCCGCTGCAGCAGCCGCTGGTGATCGGCAACGCCAGCCCCACCGTCATCATGGTGGCGGGGGTGAACGGGGCCGGCAAGACCACCACCATCGGCAAGCTCACGCGCCACCTGGCAGAAGCCAACTGCAAGGTGCTGCTGGCCGCCGCCGACACCTTCCGCGCCGCAGCGCGTGAACAGCTCTCGGTCTGGGCCGACCGCAACCAGGTGCAGGTGGTCAGCCAGGAAGGCGGCGACCCGGCCGCTGTCACCTTCGACGCCGTGGCAGCCGGCCGCGCGCGTGGCTGCGACGTCGTCATCGCCGACACTGCCGGCCGCCTGCCCACCCAGCTGCACCTGATGGAAGAGCTCAAGAAGATCCAGCGCACCATCGGCAAGGCGCAGGAAGGCGCGCCGCACGAAGTGCTGCTGGTGGTGGACGGCAACACCGGTCAGAACGCGCTGGCCCAGGTGAAGGCCTTCGACGCCGCGTTGGGCCTGACGGGCCTGGTGGTGACCAAGCTCGACGGCACAGCCAAGGGCGGCGTGCTGGCGGCCATCGCGCGCTGGGGCGCCGAGCAGGGGCGCGTGGTGCCGGTCTACTTCATCGGCGTGGGCGAGAAACTGGAAGACCTGCAGACCTTCGACGCACAGGAATTCGCCCAGGCCTTGCTGGGCTAGCCCACGCCGAGCGATCAGCCGCGGCTCGCCGCTGCGCCGCTGAAGTCGTCGTAGAAGCCCGATGGCACGGGGTCCAGCCCGGCGTCGGCATCGTCACCGTGGCGCAGGTCGCCCTGGGCCAGCAGTTCTTCGATCTCGGGCACCGGTATCAAGGGCATGGGCCGTGACGACCCTTCGGCGGCGGGCGCTTCGGGCGACGCCGGGGCCAGCGCAGCGATCTCGCTGCGCGCCCGTGCCAGGCCGGGCAGGGCGCCCTCGCGCCAGACGCAGACCTGCACCCCGGCCGCGCGCAGCACGCGCGCCAGGCGGTCGTGGCGCTGCTGGCTGCGCGGGGTTTCCTGTGCCGCGCGGATGTCCACCACCAGGCGCACGCGGCCGTCCGGGTCGCACAGCAGCAAGTCGGCGCTCAGGCTGCCCACGCGTTGCAGCCATTCGGCGTAGGAGTGGCGGGCCGGCACGCGCAGAAAGCGTGACAGCGGCACCTGGGCCAGCACCAGCCGGCCAGGGGCGGCGGCCAGTAGCAGCTCCAGTGCCTGGCGTTCGTGGCGGTTGACGACGCGTGCAGCTTCCGGTGGCCAGCCGGCCACGGTGTCCAGCGCGCTGCTGCCGTGGCTGGCAGCTCGCCGGCCTGTCCCGTTGCGGCCGCGCAGTCGCAGCGCCAGCCAGGTCAGCAGCAGCACGGCTGCGCCGGGCAGGGCGTAGGGGGTGAAAGCGGGCAGGAATTCCATCGGGCAGCGGGCGGCCAGCGCCACCGGGTTGAACCTGCCCGTGTCATCGGCCGCGCGGGCGGCCGATCCAGCTTCCAAGCGTGTGCGTGCGTGAGCCGATGTATCTGCGCCGTCAGCGCAGACAGCCCAACGGATGGGTCAGCGCGGCATGCCCGGGAAGCCGCCCCCGCCCATGCCCCCCATCCCGCCCATGCGCTTCATCATCTTCATCAGGCCGCCGCCCTTCATCTTTTTCATCATCCCCTGCATCTGCTCGAACTGGTTGAGCATGCGGTTGACTTCCTGCACCTGCACGCCGGCCCCGGCGGCGATGCGGCGCTTGCGGCTGGCCTTGATGAGTTCGGGCTTGCGGCGTTCCAGCGGCGTCATCGCGCAGATGATGCCTTCCATGCGCTTCACATCGCGTTCGGCGCGGTCCATGTCGGCACCGGCGGCCTTGCCGGCCAGCTGGCTGGGCAGCTTGTCCATCAGGCCGCTCAGGCCGCCCATCTTCTTCATCTGGCTGATCTGGGCCAGGAAGTCATTCAGGTCGAAGCCGCCGCCGGCCTTCACCTTGTCGGCCAGCTGCTTGGCCGCGCCCAGGTCCACGCCCTTCTGCACTTCCTCGACCAGGGCCAGGATGTCGCCCATGCCCAGCACGCGGCCGGCATGGCGGTCGGCGTCGAAGACTTCCAGGCCGTCGATCTTCTCGGACACGCCCGCGAATTTGATCGGCGCGCCCGTGATCTGCCGCACCGACAGTGCTGCGCCGCCGCGGCTGTCGCCATCCAGTTTGGTCAGGATCACGCCCGTCAGCGGCAGCGCGTCCTTGAAGGCCTTGGCGGTGTTGACCGCGTCCTGGCCCTGCATGGCGTCGACGACGAACAGGGTTTCAACCGGGTTCAGCGCGGCGTGCAGGTCGCTGATCTCGGCCATCAGCGCTTCGTCGATGCCCAGCCGGCCGGCGGTGTCCACCAGCAGCACGTCGAAATAGTGGCGCCGGGCGTGGTCCAGAGCAGCCAGCGCGATGTCGCGCGGCTTCTGCTCGCCAGTGGACGGAAACCACTCGGCACCGGCCTGGCGCGTCACCGTCTTGAGCTGTTCGATCGCGGCAGGGCGGTAGACGTCGGCGCTGACGGTGAGCACCTTCTTCTTGCGCTTTTCGATCAGGTGCTTGGCCAGCTTGGCCGTGGTGGTGGTCTTGCCCGCGCCCTGCAGGCCAGCCATCAGGATGACGGCCGGGGGCTGGGCGGCCAGGTTGATGTCCGACACACCCTCGCCCATCGTGGCGGCGAGTTCCTTGTGCACGATGCCCACCAGCGCCTGGCCAGGGTTCAGCGAACCGGCCACTTCCTGGCCCAACGCCTTGTCCTTCACGCGGGCGATGAAGTCGCGCACCACCGGCAGGGCCACGTCGGCTTCCAGCAGGGCCATGCGCACTTCACGCAACATGTCCTGCACGTTGCTTTCAGTGATGCGCGCCTGGCCGCGCATGGTCTTCACCAGCCTTTGCAGGCGGTCGGAAAGGGCGGAAGCCATCGGGGTGAGGTGCCGGTTGAGGCCCCGCAGGCAGCGCGGCCGGTGATTACACTTGACCGCATGATTCTATCGACGCCCCCGCCCACGCTGGCGCCATTGGCGGGGTTCGGCGGGCTGCTGCTGGCCACGGTGGCCACCGTGTTGTATGCGCTGGCGGCGCTGCCCGCCGGGCCCTTGCGCCGCCTGTCCACGGCCGCTTTGGTGGGCGGCTGGTTGCTGCACGGCGTGCTGCTGGTGGTGGACATCGGCGGTGTCGGCCAGCCCGCTCCCGGCACGCGGCTGGGCTTTGCGCCCGTGCTGTCGATGACGGTGTGGCTGGTGATCGCCGTCTACAGCATCGAAAGCCGGATGGTGCCGCTGCCGTCCATCCGCGTGCTGCTGGGTGTGTGCGGCGTGGCGGCGGTGCTGCTGACGCTGATCTTCCCGGGCGAACTGCGCCCGCTGTCGTCACCCCTGGCGCCCTTGCATTTCGCGCTGGGCGTGGGGTCTTACGGCCTGTTCGGCGCGGCCGTCGTGCACGCCACGCTGCTGGACCGGGCTGAACGCAACCTGCGCGGCGGCGTGGCGGTACGGGGTCTGGCCCCGGGTGCGCTGGGCATGCCGCTCTTGCAGCTGGAAAAGCTGACCTTCCGCTTCGTGCAGGCCGGCTTCGCTGCGCTCACCGCCACGCTGCTGCTGGGAGTGGCGACCGCGCAGGTCTGGCGCTGGGACCACAAGACCGTGTTCTCGGTGCTGGCCTGGGGGGTGATCGCAGCCCTGCTGGCGGGCCGCCACTTCCGAGGCTGGCGCGGGCGCAGGGCCACGCTGTGGCTGTACGCCGGCGCGGCGCTGCTGCTGCTGGCGTACGTGGGGTCGCGCTTCGTGATCGAAGTGCTGATGGCCCCGTCGGCCGCCTGATGCGCCGCCGCCGCCGATGAAGTACCTGGTCCTGCTGGCCATCCTGGCCGTCGTGCTGCTGCTGTTCTTCGGCCGGGGCCGCAAGGGTGGGCCGCCAGGGGCGGGCCGCAAGCCCCCCGGCGATGCGTCTGCCCCACCCCCGCCAGCCGCGTCAGCCGCTCCACCCGGCAAGCCCGCCGAGATGCTGGCCTGCGCCCACTGCGGCGTACACCTGCCGCACAGCGACGCCGTCTTCGACGTAGCGGGCCGGCCGTACTGCAGCCCCGAACACCGTGTCGCCGGGCCGCGCTGAGCCCGCCAGCAGCGCCGGTGAGCGCCGGCAAGGCGACCGTCGCCACACCGACCGCCGCGCCCCGCAAGGCCGCCGGCGCGAAGATTCCCTGTTCGACGCGATAGGCGGCGCTGACACGCAGGGCCTGGACGGCGAATCCATGTTCGACCCCGGCTGGTTGGCTGCGGGCGACGCTGGGCCCGACAGCCGCATGCGCCGCCGCCAGGCGCGCCGCGCGGCCGTGCGGCAAGACAGCGCGCTGGCCCGGCTGGCGCGCACCTACACCGCGGCACGGGCCGTCATCGGCCTGGGCTTGGTGGCGGCCCAGGGCACCAGCAGCCTGCTGGGCGCTGGCGCCAACGAATGGGTGACCTTGCTGTGCCTGGCCTATGCCGCGCAGGCCATCAGCCTGTGGCTGCTGCCGCGCTTCGGCCTGGCGACGTGGCAGCCGGCCAATGGTGGGCGCGGGCGGCCCTGGCTGGCCACCCTGGGCGTGGACCTGCTGTGCTTCAGCGCCCTGCATGTGCTGGCCCTGGGCGCCAGCTTCAACTACGGTGCGCTGCTGGCACTGCCGGTGTTGATGGCCGGGGTGCTGACATCGCGCCTGCAGGCCCTGGGCACCGCAGCCGCCGTGGCCCTGCTGCTGCTGGTGGTGGCCTGGATGTCGGGTCTGGCTCTTGGCAATGCGCCAGCCCTCTTGCTGCAGGCCGGCCTGGCCGGGCTAGGGCTGTTCATCATCACCTTGCTGGCCGGTGAACTGGCCGGCCGCCTGGTGGGTGAAGAGCTGGCTGCGCGCGGCAGCATGGAACTGGCGCGCCAGCAGGCGCAGCTGAATCGGCTGGTGATCGAAGAAATGGCTGACGGCGTGCTGGTGGCCGACAGCCGGCTGCGCGTGCGTGCGGCCAACCCTGCCGCGCGGGCCTTGCTGGTAGACCAGGGCTTGAGCCCGCCTGCGCCTTTCATGCTGGCACTGCGGCCGGTCTGGGCCACGCTGGCAAAGGCGGTGCAGCGCGCCTTTGACGACGACGACTGGCCCGAGGCCGGGCGCGAACTGGCCCTGGCTTTTGGCCAGGGCCATGTGCGCACGCTGCGCATGCGGGTGCGCTTCATGCGCGGGCGCAGCCTGAGCCAGCTGGACGGCGACGACCGGCCCAGCACGCGCACGGTCCCTTCGACCGGCCCCAGCGAAGCCTTGCTGGTGGTGCTGCTGGAAGACGTGCGCACCGCTCAGGCGCGGATCCGCCAGGAAAGGCTGGCCGCGATGGGGCGCGTGTCGGCTGGCGTGGCGCACGAAATCCGTAACCCCCTGGCGGCCATCGCGCAGGCCAACGCCCTGCTGCTGGAAGACCCTTTGCCGCCGGCGCAGCGGCGCCTGGCGCAGATGGTGGCCGACAACGTCGAACGCCTGAAGCGCCTGGTCGACGACGTGATGGAAGTGGCCCCGGGCCATGTGCCCGAAGCCAGCGCCATCGACGCCACCCAAGCGGTTTCGCGCGCCGTGGCGGACTGGGCCCGCACGGCCGGAGTGGCCTCTGGTGCAGACAGCCGCCTGCGCTGCGAATTGCCGACCCAGCCGCTGGGTGTGGCCTTCGACCCCGAACACCTGCGACGCGTGCTCGTCAACCTGCTTGACAACGCCTTGCGCCATGCCAGTGGCACGCCGGGTTGCATCTTCCTGCGCCTGGCGCCGCGCGACGAAGCCTGGGCCGTGCTGTCGGTGCTGAGCGACAGCGCACCGATCCCGCCCGAAGTGGAACGCCACTTGTTCGAACCCTTCTTTTCAACGCGCAGCCGGGGCTCGGGGCTGGGCTTGTATATTTGCCGCGAGCTGTGCGAACGCTACGGCGCCAGCATCGAATACCGGCCGCGGCCCACCGCAGAAAAGCTGCGCAATGAATTTCTCGTCAGCGTCCCGCGCGCGCTGCTCAACCCGGTTTCACTCGCCCTGCCCCTGGACCCTTGAGCCCGCCCTCCACGCCCAGCCCGCGCCTGCTTGTCGTCGATGACGAGCCTGACCTGCGGACCCTGTACGAACTGACCCTGGTGCGCGAGGGCTACGACGTCGAATGCGCCGGGACAGTGGAAGAAGCTTGGGAGCGCTTGCAACAGCGTGGTCCCGACGGCTACCAGCTGCTGATCACGGACATGCGGCTGCCTGACGGCACCGGGCTGGACCTGCTGCGCCGCATCGAAGACGCCGGCCGGGGCGAAAAGGGCATCGTCATCACGGCCTATGGGTCGCCCGAAAACGCAGTCGAAGCGCTGAAGGCCGGTGCCTACGATTACCTGACCAAGCCCGTGGACCTGCGTCAGTTCCGCGCCGTGGTGGCATCGGCCCTGGGCCGCCCGACAGCGCTGCCTGGGCGGCAGGCCGCCACGCCGCGCCCGGCGGCGCCGTCGGGCCCGGCCAGCCACCCCGCGCTGGACCGCATGGCCGGCGGCTCGGGCGCCATGCATCAGGTGCGCAGCATGGTCGAGAAGGTGGCGCGCAGCATGGCGCCCGTGCTGGTGCAGGGCGAATCGGGCACCGGCAAGGAACTGGTGGCGCGTGCCATCCACGAAGTGTCACCACGCGGTGCCATGCCCTTCATCGCTGTGAATTGCGGCGCCATTCCGGAAGCCCTGCTGGAAGCTGAATTCTTCGGTTACCGCAAGGGCGCGTTCACGGGCGCCCAGGACGACCGCGAAGGCTTCTTCCAGGCCGCGCAAGGCGGCACGCTGTTCCTGGACGAGATCGGCGACCTGCCGCTGCAGATGCAGAGCAAGCTGCTGCGTGTGATCCAGGAACGCGCCGTGCGCCCCGTGGGTGCCGTGGCCGAAACGCCGGTCAACGTGCGCCTGGTCAGTGCCACGCACAAGGACCTGGGCGCCGAGGTGCAGGCGGGCCGCTTCCGGCAAGACCTGTACTACCGGCTGAACGTGATCCGCATCGCCGTGCCGCCGCTGCGCGAACGCATGGCCGACCTGCCCGCCATCTGCCAGGCCGTGCTGGCGCGGATTGCGCGCGATGCCGGTGTCACGCCGCTGCCCATCCTGATGCCCGACGCGCTGGACCAGCTGCAGCGCTACCCCTTTCCAGGCAATGTGCGCGAGCTCGAAAACCTGCTGCACCGCGCCGTGGCACTGGCCAGCGGGCCCATGATCTTCTGCGCCGACCTCGGCCTGCCCGCCGCTTTGCTGGAAGGCCCAGACGGCAGCGAGACGGCGGAAGCGGTACGCAGCGCCGAGGCCAGCAACGCTGCAGACGTGGCGGCTTCTGGCGCGCGTGCCGGCACGGGGCGCGACACCGCGCTGCCCCGCGATCTGGCGGTCTACCTGGACGAAGTGGAGCGGGAGATTCTGGAAGCGGCACTGGAACGCCACCGCTACAACCGCACCGCCGCAGGCGCCAGCCTGGGCCTGTCTTTGCGGCAGATGCGCTATCGCATGGCGCGGCTGGGCGTGGGCGGCCCCGCCGGGCCCAATGACGGCGCGGCTGAACGCGGCGAAGTGGCCTGAAAAGCCCCTGTCCATGCGCCTGGGCGCAGGGCAGTGCAAGGTATATGCGGGCCGCTGGCAGAAGGCCCTTCCAGGGCTGGTGGGCAGCACCGGGTGCCCTCCGCGCAAACACTACCTGTAGTGCCTTGTGGTCAGGCCGACCCCCAGATATAGTGCCCAGCGGCTGGCAGAGCCGAAGGCGAGTGTTAAGCTTCAAGCACCCTGGTGCGATGCTCAACCCCCGCCCCCAGTGCGGCGCCGAACAAGCCTGAAAGACGCACGAACGAGGCCTGAATGCCGCCTGGGACAAGACTTCAAACCAGACCCTGAAACGGGCTGCGCCATGGCTGCCCGAACCGCCATCGCCAGCCGGCAGGGGCTGGGCCAGACACCACACCAAGACCAACAGACCGAAGGGAACGCATGCAAGCCACCCACGCCGCCACATCCGCCAGCACTGAGACTCTTTCCAGCCCCCGCGCTGCCACCGTGGCGGGTGCAACGCCAGCGGCTTCGGCTTACGCCGGCTACCAGATCATTCGCCGCAATGGCGCCGTGGTCGGGTTCGAGCCGCACAAAATCGCGGTGGCGCTGATGAAGGCTTTTCTGGCCGTGCACGGCACGCAGGGCGCGGCATCGGCCAGCGTGCGCGAGACGGTGGACAGGCTGACGGAAAGTGTGGTGCGCGCTTTGCTGCGTTCGCGCCCGGGTGGCGGTACCTTCCACATCGAAGACGTGCAGGACCAGGTCGAACTGGGCCTGATGCGCAGCGGCCAGCACGACGTGGCCCGCGCCTACGTGCTGTACCGCGAACGCCGCGCGCAAGAGCGCGCGCGCCAGGTGGCGCCCGTAGCGGCCAAGCCGGCCGAGCTCTTTGTGCTGGAAGCTGGCCAGCGCGTGCCGCTGGACATGGCTGCGCTGCGGGCCCTGGTGGAAAGCAGCTGCGCCGGCCTGGGTGCGGACGTGAAGGCCGAACCCATCCTGGCCGAGACGCGCCGCAACCTCTACGACGGCGTGCCCATCGACGAGGTCTACAAGGCCAGCATCCTGGCTGCCCGCACCCTGATCGAGAAAGACCCGGCCTACACCCGTGCCACTGCGCGGTTGCTGCTGCACACCATCCGCCGCGAAATCATCGGCGGTGAAGTGACGCAAGCGCAGATGGCCGAGCGCTACGCCGAATACTTCCCGCAGTACATCAAGAAGGGCATTGCGGCTGAACTGCTGGATGAGAAGCTGGCGCAGTTCGACCTGGCCCGTCTGGGTGCCGCCATCGACGCCAGCCGCGACCTGCAGTTCGACTACCTGGGCCTGCAGACCCTGTACGACCGCTACTTCCTGCACATCGACGAAGTGCGCATCGAAATGCCGCAGGCCTTCTTCATGCGCGTGGCCATGGGCCTGTCGCTGAACGAGATCGACCGCGAAGCGCGCGCCATCGAGTTCTACAAGGTGCTGTCGAGCTTCGACTTCATGAGCAGCACGCCCACGCTGTTCAACGCCGGCACGCGCCGCAGCCAGCTGTCCAGCTGCTACCTGACGACCGTGGCGGACGACCTGGACGGCATCTACGAAGCGCTGAAGGAAAACGCGCTGCTGAGCAAATTCGCTGGCGGCCTGGGCAACGACTGGACGCGTGTGCGCGCCCTGGGCAGCTACATCAAGGGCACGAACGGTAAGAGCCAAGGCGTGGTGCCCTTCCTGAAGGTGGTGAACGACACGGCGGTGGCCGTGAACCAGGGCGGCAAGCGCAAGGGCGCCGTCTGCGCCTACCTGGAAAGCTGGCACCTGGACCTGGAAGAGTTCCTGGAACTGCGCAAGAACACCGGCGACGACCGCCGGCGCACGCACGACATGAACACGGCCAACTGGATCCCCGACCTGTTCATGCGCCGTGTGATGGAAGGCGGCCAGTGGACGCTGTTCAGCCCCAGCACCTGCCCGGACCTGCACGACCTGTTCGGCGCTGAATTCGAGCAGGCCTACGTCGCCTACGAAGAGAAGGCCGACCGCGGCGAGATCAAGCTCTTCAAGCGCATGGCCGCCAAGGACCTGTGGCGCAAGATGCTGTCTATGCTGTTCGAGACCGGCCACCCCTGGATCACCTTCAAGGACGCCTGCAACGTGCGCAGCCCGCAGCAGCACGTGGGCGTGGTCCACAGCAGCAACCTGTGCACCGAGATCACCCTGAACACCAGCGACACCGAGATAGCGGTGTGCAACCTGGGCAGCGTGAACCTGGCGCAGCACCTGAAGGACGGCCCCAACGGCAAGGAGATTGACCACGCCAAGCTCAAGCGCACCACCACCACGGCGATGCGCATGCTGGACAACGTCATCGACATCAACTACTACGCGGTGAAGAAGGCGCGCGACAGCAACCTGCGCCACCGCCCCGTGGGCCTGGGCATCATGGGCTTCCAGGACAGCCTGTACCAGCTGCGCGTGCCCTACGCCAGCGAAGCCGCGGTGGAGTTCGCCGACCGCAGCATGGAAGCTGTCTGCTACCACGCCTACTGGGCCAGCACCGAACTGGCCGCTGAGCGCGGGCGCTACAGCAGCTACCGCGGCAGCCTGTGGGACCGGGGCCTGCTGCCGCAAGACACGCTGGACCTGCTGGCCCAGGCCCGTGGTGGCGCGCAGTACGTGCAGGTGGACCGCAGCGTGACGCTGGATTGGGACGCGCTGCGTGCGCGCATCGCCGAGCACGGCATGCGCAACAGCAACTGCGTGGCCATCGCGCCCACCGCCACCATCAGCAACATCATCGGTGTGGACGCGTCGATCGAGCCTTCGTTCGGCAACATCTCGGTCAAGAGCAACCTGTCAGGCGAGTTCACCGTCGTCAACGAATACCTGGTACGCGACCTGAAGCGCCTGGGCCTGTGGGACGACGTGATCGTGATGGACCTGAAGCACTTCGACGGTTCGCTGCTGCCCATCGACCGTGTGCCGGAAGACCTGAAGCGCCTGTACGCCACAGCATTCGAGATCGAAACGCAGTGGCTGGTGGAAGCTGCAGCCCGGCGTCAGAAGTGGATCGACCAGGCCCAGAGCCTGAACATCTACATGGCCGGTGCCTCGGGCAAGAAGCTGGACGAGACCTACAAGCTGGCCTGGCTGCGCGGCTTGAAGACCACCTACTACCTGCGCACCACCAGCGCCACCTATGCCGAAAAGAGCACGGTGGCACCGGGTGCGATGAACGCAGTGTCGAAGGGCAGCAGTGCTTCGATGGCTGCTGCTACAGCAGCAACGCCTGCAGCGTCTGTGGCCGCCGCAAGCGAACCTGCCACCGACATCAAGTTCTGTTCGATCGACAACCCCGATTGCGAAGCCTGCCAATAAGGCCGCATCGAATGCAGATCTGCACTCGAAACCCATGGCATTTCTGGCAATGAGGCCTGCAGCCGATGCCCCCGGGCAACAGCATCAGGCCCTTGATGTCAATGAATGCTTGGTGTTCGAGAACAACACTCAGATAATTCACGAATAGGAAGTCAAGACATGTTGGTCTGGGAAGAAGACACCAAAGCCGAAAGCCAGGAAAGCCGCGAGATTCACGACCTGCGGGTGGAATCCCGAGTCGTGGCGCGGCAGGATGTACAGCGCAACGAAGAGCGCAACGAAGAGCGCAATGAACGGCGCGACGAAGTGCGCACGAAACGGGGTGTTGACGCGTCAGCCTTGGTACCGGCTTCCATGCCGGTGTCGGTATCCATCGTGGCTGCTGTTCAGCCCGTATCAGCCCAGCCGGCAGCGCCGGCTGAAGCGCGTACAACACACCGCGTCAAGGCAGCTGACAAACGCATCATCAATGGTCAGACCGACGTCAACCAGCTGGTGCCGTTCAAGTACAAGTGGGCTTGGGAAAAGTACCTGGCCACCTGCGCCAACCACTGGATGCCGCAAGAGGTGAACATGTCGCGCGACATCGCGACCTGGAAGGACCCGAACGGCCTGACAGAAGACGAGCGCCGCATCATCAAGCGCAACCTGGGGTTCTTCGTCACGGCTGATTCCCTGGCCGCCAACAACATCGTCCTGGGCACTTACCGCCACATCACGGCGCCCGAATGCCGGCAGTTCCTGCTGCGCCAGGCGTTCGAGGAAGCGATCCATACCCACGCCTACCAGTACATCGTTGAAAGCCTGGGGCTGGACGAGAGCGAGATCTTCAACGCCTACAACGAGGTGAAGTCGATTCGCGACAAGGACGAGTTCCTGATCCCCTTCATCCAGGCGATCATGGACCCGAACTTCCATACCGGCACCCCCGAAACCGACCAGCGCCTGCTGAAGAGCCTGATCGTCTTCGCGTGCCTGATGGAAGGTCTGTTCTTCTACGTCGGCTTCACGCAGATCCTGGCGCTGGGCCGACAGAACAAGATGACGGGCGCAGCCGAGCAGTACCAGTACATCCTGCGTGACGAGTCGATGCACTGCAATTTCGGCATCGACCTGATCAACCAGATCAAGCTTGAAAACCCGCACTTGTGGACGGCCGACTTCAAGGCTGAGATCAAGGCGCTGTTCGAACAGGCTGTCGAGCTGGAATACCGCTATGCCGAAGACACCATGCCGCGCGGCGTGCTGGGTCTGAACGCCAGCATGTTCAAAGGCTACCTGCGCTACATCGCCAACCGGCGTGCCACGCAGATCGGGCTTGAGGAACTGTTCCCGAACGAAGAAAACCCGTTTCCGTGGATGAGCGAGATGATCGACCTGAAGAAGGAACGCAATTTCTTCGAAACGCGAGTCATCGACTACCAGACTGGCGGGGCTCTGGCTTGGGACTGAGCGAAGGGCTCAGCCAAGCGGTGCCGAAGCCGCAAACCCGCCGCGCCCAGGCGCAGCGGGCGTTGAGAAAGATCAAGAATCCAAGAATTGCAAGCCAAGGCAGGCACAGACCAGATCAATGCCGAGCTTGCTGACCCATTCATCGCACCGAGGCGACCGTCGACGGGCACGAGCCTGAAAGCAGACCATCGGACGATGAATCTCCGCGCCCTTAGCTGGGGCCTGGAGCCATTTGCAACTTGATCAAGGAGATCGTTATGGCAACTGCGAAAAAGGCCGCTCCGGCCAAAAAGGCCGCGGCAAAGAAGGCCGCCCCGGCGAAGAAGGCTGCACCGGCAAAGAAGGCTGCACCGGCGAAGAAGGCTGCGGCCAAGAAGGCCGCCCCGGCCAAGAAGGCTGCACCGGCGAAGAAGGCTGCACCGGCCAAGAAGGCTGCAGCAAAGAAGGCCGCCCCGGCCAAGAAAGCTGCGCCGGCCAAGAAGGCGGCCGTGAAAAAGGCTGCACCGGCGAAGAAGGCAGCGGCGGTGAAGAAGCCGGCGACCAAAAAAGCTGCAGCAAAGAAAGCAGCAAAGAAGGCGGCACCTGCTACGCCTGCTGCCCCTGCTCCTGCGCCCGCTCCAGCGAAAACAACATTGAATCCAGCGGCCGCTTGGCCTTTCCCCACGGGCAACAAACCCTAGGAATGCGTTAGAACTGAACCTGCAGATGAAGCAGGATAGCAGTAAGTCTGGCCCGGCTTTGCCGGGCCTTTTTCATTGACTTGAAACGAGAGGGGTTTCGATGTCACAGTTGCTCGCACGGCTTGATGCTCAGTTGCAAACGGCAGTAGACCCAGTTGCAATTGCTGAGATACAGATCAAACGGTCTTGTTATCTCTCTCGAACAGGTTATTTCGAAGAATCTCGCCAAATCATTGCTGACTTGCGAAAGAGCTTTGGAGGCGGGCAGAACGCGAGGATATCAGTTTGGATAATGCTTGCAGAGGGCCTGGCAGAAATATTTCAGAATCTTAGTCCTACGGCAAGGGACAGAATTTCGAGGGCCCAATTGATTGCGCTGGCGATGAAGGATCCAGAGCTAGGCTCATTGACTTCAGCATGGAGAGCGCACGTCGAGTTTGAATTATCAAACTTTGAGGCGATGGCAACGGCCTTGAGGAAGGCGTATGAGCTTGCGGCAAGAGACAATCATGATGCCCGTGCCCGAGTTGCGATCACTATGGCCAGTTGTTTCTTTCTCTTAGGTGATCGACAGAATGGACAGCGCTGGTTCATGAGATGTCGGGAGCACGCGCTTCTTGTCGGAGATCAGGCGACTATTGATGCACTTCTTTATAATCGTGCTGCTTTTGGGATAGCCTCGCTTCGAGTTCACCGGTGTTTTAGCGACCTCGACGATAACCTGGTCTCGCTTGTACAAATGGAACTCGCTTCTGCAAAGAACTTTCAGATAATGACACGCGATTTATCGCTTGCTAATTTGAATTCGCTGTCCGAGGCCAGGGTACTTTTTCTGAAAGGCGAATACCAGGCCGCCTATGACGGGCTAAAGAGTATTCGCTCGGCGGGCCCTTTTGCTAAATACAACTTCAGTGAACAAATGGTCGATCTTGAGTCTGCCCTGTGCCTGGCACTGCTCGACAAGCCCGACGAGGCGAAGATCCTCGCACACACCTGTGCGAAGTTAGATTTATCCGCTTTTGATATTGATGATCAGCTTGTATTGGCGTGGGTGCGTAAGCAGCTTGTAGCAAAAATTCCAGAATTATCCGAAGTTTTGGAAGCGATGGTTACCTTTGAAACCCTTGAGGTTCATTATCGCGTTCAAGCGGCTGCCTTAACATCCCTTCTTATGACATTAGACCAAGAGCTGGGATCACCTGGCCAGTGGTTGGATCACTGAAGCACTAGCAATGCGCGAAGGAATGTCAAAGCTATGACCGCCACCATAGCCCTCCTCATGGGCTCCTCCAGCGACTGGGAAACTCTCCGCCATGCGGCCGAGGTCCTGGACCAGTTCAACGTCGGATACGAAAAGCACGTGATCTCGGCGCATCGGATGCCGGACGAGATGTTCCGATTCGCCGAACAGGCGTCGGCGCGCGGGCTCAAGGCCATCATTGCCGGGGCCGGTGGGGCTGCGCATCTGCCAGGCATGCTGGCGGCCAAGACCACAGTGCCGGTCCTGGGTGTGCCCGTACCCAGCCGTCACCTGCAGGGCCTGGACTCGCTCTACTCGATCGTGCAGATGCCCAAGGGCGTGCCTGTTGCCACCTTCGCCATCGGCACGGCAGGCGCGGCCAATGCAGCCTTGTTTGCGGTCGCGATGCTGGCAAGCGGAGATGCCCAGTTGCTGTCCCAGTTGCAGGCCTTTCGCGCGCGGCAGACCGCAGCGGCCGAGGCCATGACGCAGGATTTGCGCTGATGCTGCCGGGCAGCTCTGTGCCGCGCATCGGTCCCGGTCAGCCCGGTCCTGCCGGTGCCGTGGGTGTGCTTGGCGGCGGTCAGCTGGGTCGCATGTTCGTGCACGCCGCCCAGGCTCAGGGGTTCCGCGTGGTCGTGCTCGAGCCCGACGCCGCCAGCCCTGCCGCGGCAGCTGCCGACGTCCACATCGCTGCCCCATATGACGATGACGCTGCGTTGGCGGCGCTGCGCGACCAGTGCGCTGCCGTCACGACAGAGTTCGAGAACGTGCCGGCCCTGGCGCTTCAGCGCCTGGCCGAAGAAGCTTGCGTGGTGTCGCCGCTGGCTGCAGCCGTGCAGGTGTGCCAACACCGGGCCCGCGAGAAGCAGTGCTTCCAGCGCGCCGCTGTGCCTTGTGCGCCCTTTGCGGTGATCGACGACGAAGCGGGTGTCGCTGCTGCACAGGCCATGGGTTTGTTGCCCGGCATCCTGAAGACCGCCACGCTGGGCTACGACGGCAAGGGCCAGGTGCGCGTAGCCAGCGCTTCTCAACTCGCCAACGCCTGGCAGGCGCTGCGCGGCGTGCCCTGCGTGCTGGAACAGCAGCTGCCCCTGCAGCTGGAAATCAGCGTGATCGTGGCGCGGGGGCGCGACGGTGCCATGGTCCACCTGCCGGTGCAGCAGAACCTGCACCGCGACGGCGTCCTGGCCGTCACACAGGTGCCGGCGCCTGATGTTGCGCCCGCCACCGCGCAGCAGGCGGTGGCCAGTGCGCTGGCGCTGGCGCAGTCGCTCGGCCATGTGGGCGTGCTGTGCGTCGAATTCTTCGTGCTGGCCGATGGCCGCCTGGTGGCCAACGAGATGGCGCCGCGCCCGCACAACTCGGGCCACTACAGCATCGACGCCTGTGACCTGTCGCAGTTCGACCTGCAGCTGCACAGCCTGGTGGGCTGGCCGTTGCGGCGGCCGCGGCAGCATTCGGCTGCGGTCATGATCAACCTGATGGGCGACCTCTGGTTTGCTGCTGGTGCGGCGCAGGCCCAGCCGCCCGACTGGCCAGCCGTGCTGGCCCTGCCAGGGGTACACCTGCACCTCTACGGCAAGACGCAGGCGCGCCCAGGCCGCAAGATGGGCCATATCACGGTCACGGCCGACAGCGCAGACCAGGCCCGCGCGGTGGCCCTGCAAGCCGCAGCGCGGCTGGGTCTGCCTGGCTTCTGACGCCAGTTCGTCCACCGCCCCTATGCCCTTGCTGCACGGCACCAGCGTTGCTGACGTCCAGGCCTGCGCCGCGCGCCTGGCGGCTGGCCAACTGGTGGCGTTTGCCACCGAAACGGTCTACGGGCTGGGTGCGAACGCCGAAGACGACGCCGCCGTGGCCCGCGTTTTTGCGGCCAAGGGCCGACCGGCCGATCACCCCCTGATCGTGCATGTGGCCAGCCTTGACGCCGTACGGCGTTTCAGTGCCGACCCTGGTGCGTCCGCGCGTTGCCTGATGGCGCGCTTCTGGCCCGGCCCGCTGACGGTGATCGTGCCGCGCCGCCCCGGCATGGCCACGGCAGCGGCTGGCGGCCAAGACAGCATCGGTTTGCGCATGCCTGCGCACCCAGTGGCACTGGCCCTGCTGCAGGCCGCAGCAGAACACGGCGTCTGGGGTGTGGCTGCACCCAGCGCCAACCGGTTTGGCCGCGTCAGCCCCACCACCGCTGCGCACGTCGTCGACGAACTCGGCCCCGACCTGTGGGTGCTGGACGGGGGGGCCTGCGACGTCGGCATCGAATCCAGCATCGTCGACTGCACGCGGCAGCCGCCCGCCCTGCTGCGCCCCGGCCAGCTGGGCGTGGCGGCGCTGCAGCAGGCCCTGGGCCTGCCACTGGGCCTGCCGGACGCGGCGTCGCCCCGCGCTTCCGGCACCTTGCTGTCGCATTACGCACCCTCGGCCGTCGTGCAGCTGCTGCCAGCCGCCAGCTTGCCGGCTGTGCTGGCCGGCCTGTCGACGCAGGGGCTGCGGGGCGTCGGGGTATATTCCCGGCACGCGCCCGGGCTGCCTGGCGCGGTGCAGGTCTGGCGGCAGATGCCGGCCACTGCCGCTGCGGCGGCCCACGAACTGTTTGGCGTGCTGCGCGAATTCGATGCCCTGGGGGTCAGCCGGATCCTGGTTGAACACCCACCTTCCACACCTGATTGGGACGGCGTCCGCGACCGCCTGCTGCGTGCCGCAGCCGCCTTGTAGCCCGCCCCTGACTGACCCCTTTGCCGGAGCTTCGATGACTTCCAGCCGCAAGGCCCAGCGCCTGCTTTCGCGTCTGTCCGCTCGCCTGTCTTTCGGCCCGGCGGCGCGGCGCCCGGTGCGTGCCTTGGCCCGGGGTCTGGCTGTCGCTGGCCTGGCTGTTCTGGCGGGCTGCGGCGGCGGCACGTCGCAGATCGAGGCCTTCGTCCCGCTGCGTTACTTCGCCTTCGGTGACGAGACCAGCACGCTGGAGTCAACCGGTCGCAAGTACGCGGTGAACGCGCTCGATGCCAACAACCGGCTCAGCTGCGCCGACGAGCCCATCTGGGTGCAGCAAGTGGCATCGGCCTATGGCCTGGCGTTCGCGGAATGCAACCCAACCTTCCTGCCCGACACCAACGCCCGCATGCTGGCCCGCCCAGGCACGAAGGCTGACGACGTCACGGCCCAGGTCGAAGCCCAGGTGGCTGCCGGCGGCTTCCGCGACAAGGACCTGGCCACCCTGCTGGTGGGTGCCAACGACATCCTCGAGCTTTACGGCCAGTACCCGGCTCGGGCGGAAGCAAGCCTGATTGCCGACGCCCGTGCACGCGGCACGCGGCTGGCGCTCACCATCAACCGGCTGGTGAGCCTGGGCGTGAAGGTGGTCGTGGCCACGGTGCCAGACATGGGCCTGACACCCTACGGCAAGGCGCAGAAACGCGCCTTCGAAGACCTGGACCGCTCGGCGCTCCTGTCCCGGCTGACGGCGGCCTTCAACGAACAGCTCGGCGTGAACGTGGTGCTGGACGGTCGTTTCGTCGGCCTGGTCCAGGCCGACCTGCAGTTGCAGGCCATCGACCGCTTCCCGGGTGGTTTCGGAGTGGTCAACGTCACCGATGGCGTCTGCACCGTGGCCTTGCCGCAGTGCAGCACGGCCACCCTTGTCACCGGTGCTGACCCAGCTACGTATCTGTGGGCTGACGAGACGCGCCTGGGCAGCGCTGGCCACGCCCAGCTGGCCCAGCTGGCCGTGGACCGCGCCCGGCGTAACCCGTTCTGACGACCGCTGGCGCCAGCCGCCAGGGGCCAGCATGGCAAGCCAATCCTGGCGCCAATGTGCCAGGATGACAAATTCAGGCTCAGCGCCAGGGGGCGTCGCGCAAGGTCCACTGCACCAGCGCTTCCAGCGCCGGGCGTGCCGCCGCCGCTTGCGGATGGTTGACGATGGCCACCAGCACATAGCGTCGGCCACTGTTGGACAGCACGTAGCCTGCCACGCCGGCCACGTCGCGCAACGAACCCGTCTTCAGGTGCGCCCGCCCGGGTGTAGCGCGGCTGCGGCGGAGCGTGCCGTCGACGCCTGAAATCGGCAACGAAGACATCAGCTCGCTCATCACCGGGCTGTCGTAGGTCTGGGCCAGCAGCCGGGCCAGCAGGCGCGCGCTGACGCGGTTGTCACGTGACAGGCCCGACCCGTTGTCGACCACCGCGTCCTGCGCGGCATCACCCAGGCGCGACTGCAGCCACAGCTGCATCGTGTCGCGCGCGGCCTGGGGCGTGGCCGGCTGCTGGGGTGCAGCCTGCAGGGCCAGGCTCAGAAACAGCTGCTGCGCCATCACGTTGTTGCTGAACTTGTTGATGTTGCGCACCGTGTCCAGCAGCGGCGGCGACGCGGCCTCGAAGCTGGGGGGCTGGCCAGCAGGGGGCGGGCCTTCGCGCACGTTACCGGCCAGGCTGCCGCCCATCTCGCGCCACAGGCCGGCCAGCGCGCGGGCGTCGTAGCTGGCGGGTTCGGGGTCGGCCACGGGCCAGTTCAGTTCACCGCAGGCCGTGGGGTAGCTGCCGGCAAAGCGCGTGCGGGTGGCTTCGAAGCTGGCCTTCAGGCCTGCCCGCCAGTCGCCGCAGGGGCCGGCATTCAGCGGCACGCTGCGGTCCGTGGTCCAGCCGGCCAGGGGCGGCTCGGCCAGCACGCGCGCCACGCCGGCGGCCGGGTCCGGCACGAAGCTGTAAACCTGGCTGCGCAGGTTGATCAGCAGCGCAGCCGGGCGCACGTTGTAGGGCCGCAGGCCTTCGCCGTCGAAGGCCGCGGGGTCGATGTCGGGCACGGCAAAGGCCGATTGGTCGACGACGATGTCGCCGCGGATGTCGCGCACGCCCAGCTGCTGCACGCGGCGCAGCAGCAGCCACAGCCGTTCCTGGGTGATGCTGGGGTCGCCCTGGCCCTGGATGTGCAGGTCGCCAGCCAGCACCCCGTCACGCACGCTGCCCCGCAGCCAGACCGGGGTGGACCAGGTCCAGGCCGGGCCCAGGCGGTCCAGCGCGGCGGCGGTGGTCAGCAGCTTCATCAGCGAAGCGGGGTTCACGGGCTTGCTGGCCTGTTCTTCCAACACGCGGCGCCCGCTGCCGGCGTCGTGCACCACGGCCACCAAGGAGTCCAGTGGCACCTGGGCCCGCCGCAGGGCAGCACGGACGTCGGGTGGCAGATCGCGCAGTTCCGACCGGTCTTCAGGCGCGGCGGACGTGACGGTGGCCGGGGCGGCGGCAGGCCCTGCGGCAGCCCGCCGACTGGTGGCGGCACCGGCTGGCAGCGCGGCCTGTGCCAGGCCCAGCAGCAGGGCCATGGCAGGGACCTTCGCGCGGGCCAGGGCTGGATTCGGCCGCCCTGTCAGCCGGGGCTTGCAGGCCGCGCCGCGACGCAGGAAAACCGTGTTCACAGGGGCTGTCTCTTCAGGCGCAGTGATGGGGCGCTGCACCGGCCCGCGCTGACGGCCCCGAGGCAGCGTCAGGATGATGTCACGGCTAAACTGCCCGGCATGCCTTCCACGCCCCTTTCGCGGCGCGCGCTCTGGGTCGGTGCGGGGTGTGCGGCGACGGTCCTGCTGATCTGGACTTCGTTCATCCTGGTGGCCCGGTCCAGCGCCACGCGCAGCTTGAACCCTTTCGACATCGCCTGGCTCAGGTTCGCTTTTTCCGGCCTGCTGGTCTTGCCTGTGTTGGCCTGGCGGTGGCGGGCCTTTGTGGCCGGGCTGGGGGCAACGCCTATGCAGGCCCTGGCCCGCGGGTCCGCGCTGGCTGGGGTGGCAGGCGTGGGCTATTGCGCCCTGGCCTACGCCGGCTTCTTCTACGCGCCAGTGGCGCATGCCGCGGTGCTGTTGCCGGGTTCGCTGCCGCTGTGGACGGCCCTTCTGGCCTGGCTGTGGCTGGGGGAAGGCCTGAGCCGGGGCCGGGCGCTGGGCCTGGGGCTGATCGCCTGCGGCGGGGTGTTCGTCGGCGGTATCAGCCTGGCCCAGGCCTTCGACGGCGGCACGACCTGGGTCGGCGACTTGCTGTTCATGGCCGCCAGCCTGACCTGGGCCAGCTACGGCGTGCTGTGCCGGCGCTGGCGCATCGGCGCCGTCGACGCCACCCTGGCGATCGCCGGCGGCTGCCTGGTTACGGCTGTGCCCGCGTACGCGCTGGGCGTGTTGGCGGGCTGGGTGCCCAGCCGCCTGCCCCAGGCGCCCTGGGGCGAAGTGGCGTTCCAGGCCGTCTACCAGGGCGGCCTGGCGATGCTGGTGGCCGGGCTGGCCTACACGCAGGTTGTGCAGACCCTGGGCCCGCTGCGCACGACCATGCTCACCGCCCTGGTGCCGCCGCTGGCGGCCTTGTCGGCCGTGCCGCTGCTGGGCGAACCCCTGGGCCTGGCGGCCCTGGGCGGGCTGTGCTGCGTGGGCCTGGGCTTGGTGGTGGGCCTGCGCGCGGCGGCGCCCGCCGCGGCGCGGCCGGTGGCGGGCCTGCAGCAGGCGCCAGGGGTGCCGCGATGAGCACCAGCGCGCGGCCGACCCATCCTGGCAGTGCCCCTGCGGGCACGGGCGCAGGGCGATCGCCGGCAGCGTCTTCGGCCCGCGCCCCTGTGCTGCTGGCCTTCGACACGTCCACCGAGCAGATGGCCGTGGCACTGGTCTGCGGTGGCGAGTGGCGGACCTTGAACGAACCCGGTGGCGCGGCGGCTTCAGCAACCTTGCTGCCGCGCGCCCGGGCGCTTCTGGTGCAGGCTGGCCTGAACTGGCAGTCGCTGGACGCCATCGCTTTCGGCCAGGGTCCGGGCGCGTTCACAGGCTTGCGCACGGCCTGTGCCGTGGCGCAGGGCCTGGCGTTGGGGCTGGGGTTGGGGCTGCTGCCAATCGACAGCCTGCTGATCGTGGCCGAAGACGCACGCGGTCAGCCCGGGGCGGGCCTGGACGACACGGGCGGCTTCAGCGTCGACGTGGCCATGGACGCACGCATGGACGAGGCCTACGCCGGGCGCTACCGCCACAGCGGCGGCGAATGGCAGACACTGACCGCACCCGCCTTGCTCAGCCTGCCAGCCCTGGCGGCCAGCGCAGCCTCCCATGCGGCAGCCGGCCACTGGGCCGGTTCGGCCTGGGCGCTGCACGCCGAACGGCTGCCGCCATCTCCGGGCCGCGTCTTGAGCGAAGTCGACCGCGCCGGCGCCCTGGGGAGATTGGCCGCGGCCGCCTGGCATGCCGGCCAGGCCGTCGACCCCGCCGGGGCCCTCCCCCTCTACCTGCGCGACAAGGTCGCGCTGACCACCGACGAGCGTCTGGCCGCCAAGCAGCGGGCCGCCGCAGGAGCACCGGCGGCATGAGCCCGCCCGGCCGCCCGAAGGGCGAATACCGGAGTGCGGAGCACGAAGGTTCTTCTATCACCCCGCCCGGCCGCCCGAAGGGCGAATACCGGAGTGCGGAGCACGAAGGTCCTTCGATCACCCCGCCCGGCCGCCCGAAGGGCCTGTTGGGGGCTATCCGCCCGGCTGCGCTGGCGCAGCCTGTGCCCCGTCCTCCGCTTCGCGGCACGCGCAGGGTGATGAACACACGTGACATCGACGCCGTGCTGGCCATCGAGGTACAGGCCTACAGCTTCCCGTGGAGCCGGGGCAACTTCATCGACTCCCTGGCTGCCGGCTACTCGGCCGAGGTGCTGCACCTGCTTGACCACGGGCAGGTTGTCCTGGCCGGATACTTCGTCGCCATGCCAGGCGTGGACGAGCTGCACTTGCTGAACATCACGGTTGCGCCTGACTGGCAAGGGCAAGGCCTGGGGCTGGCCCTGCTGCAGGCTGTGCAGTCGCTGGGCCAACAGCGCGGCCTGGCGCAGCTGCTTCTGGAAGTGCGGGCCAGCAACCAGCGCGCACTTTCGCTGTACCGGCAGTTCGGCTTTGCGGCGATCGGGCAGCGGCCAGGCTACTACCCCGCTGCGGGCGGGCGTGAAGATGCCATCGTCATGCGCCTGGGCCTGCAGGCCCACGGTGCCGCCTGAAATGGCCTGGTCGGATCGCCAAATGAACATGCTGCGGGCCATGGGCCTGCGGCTGTGGTCGGCGCCCGTTGGCGCTGCGCAGCCCGCGGCGCCCGACGCCCAGCCGGACGCGGCGCCGTCGCCGCTTCCAGCCGCTGCGGCACCCGCTGTGTCAGCGCCTGGTCGGGCAGCCCAGAACGAGATCCTGTCAACCGGGCCTTTGGACTCCCCAGCTGCCAGCCGGCAGATCGCCAAGTCGGCGGAAACTGTTTCAGTGCCTGTCTGGACGCCGGCCCCGAACGCCGATGTGGCAGGTATGGACTGGCCCGCGCTGCAGCAGACGGTGGCTGGCTGCCGTGCTTGCGCGCTGTGCCAGGGCCGCACGCAGACGGTGTTCGGTGCCGGTCATCAGCAGGGGCAATGGCTGATCGTTGGCGAAGCACCTGGCGCGCAGGAAGACGCTTTGGGCGAGCCCTTCGTTGGCCCTTCAGGCCAGCTGCTGGACAGCATGCTGCAGGCCTTGGGGCTGTCCCGCCAAACCGACGGCGAGCCCAACCGCAGTGTCTACATCGCCAACGCACTGAAGTGCCGGCCGCCAGCCAACCGCACCCCGCAAGCGCAGGAGCTCCAGGCCTGTGCGCCATTTCTGCAGCGCCAGATCGCGCTGCAGCAGCCCCGCACGATTCTGGCGATGGGGAAAACGGCGGCGCAGGCCCTGCTGGGCGACCCGGCCCCGCTGGGCCAGCTGCGCGGGCGGGTTCACAGCTTGGGTGGCAGCTCGGTGATCGTTACCTATCACCCGTCCTACCTGCTGCGCAGCCCTGGCGAAAAGGCCAAGGCCTGGGCTGACCTGTGTCTGGCAGCTGACACGGCCGGTTTGCCCCAAAAATAGATCAGCCGCGGCTGAAAACAAAAAAGCCCACTAACGGTGGGCTTTTTTGCTGAGGGCGACTTGTCACCTTCCAAAATGCCGCATGGGCACCTTGCCGGCCATCATCAGGCCTGCGTGCTGCGACGACGCACAAAGGCGCCGACAGCAATCAAACCAGCGGCCAACATGCCGTAGGTCGACGGTTCCGGCACCACCGCGACATAGGGCCGGGCGATGGCGATGTCGTCTGCGGCCAAAGCGCCATTGCCCGAAGACACGAACGAGAAACTGAAGGTGTACGCGCCGGCGGGCAGGGCAACCGTGCCACCGACGTGCCGCCAGTTAGACGAGAACGGCGTCGTGCTGGTGGTGACGGAAGTAATGAACGAACCGAAGGTCACGTTCAACACCGACGGCGCCGGATTGGCGATGCCGATTTGCGGGATGAAGAAATCGAAACCAACGTTGTACACGCCGGCCGTCGGGAACACGAGCGTCTGGTAGACGATCTGGGTCGCGGCGTCGTCAACGAAGTACACCAGGTTGCCGGCCGGCGTGGGGCTCAGGCTGCCAGTGGCGCCCGTGGCACCTGAGTCAGCCGGAATGACGTTGCCGAAGGATTGCACGCCAGGGGCCACCGCGGCGGCGGGGAAGGTACCGCCGTTGGGGCCAGCGGTCCAGGCACCGAATGCGGGCGAGCCGGAGACCGTGAATGTGGGGTTCAGAAGCAGGTTTGATGCGGATGCCAACAAAGGCACGCTCAAAACGATCGAGGCGATGACAGTTTTCATGGTCGTTCCCTTGAGAAGGTTGCTGACACGTTGACGGAGTGTGCGCGAGATTACTGGTAAACAGCACCCCCTGTATCAGGGGCCTGCTGAGCCTGGGCCTGCTTGAGCAGGTCGTTGTTGGAGTCGTTGCGTTGTCGTTTGGCTTTGACCACCGACGCAGGGTGTGATCCGTTGCTTCAGGGCCTGCGGCGCAGTTTGCGCGCAGTCAGGTGCGGCGACCAACCCCTCGCACCGGGGGTTCATCCGTAATCGGGTGGTCAAAGCCGCCTCGGTGTGCGTTCTTGCCGGCTGACACGGGCATTTCGCCGGGTGTCGGGTTCAGCGCGGTGTGTTCTTGGCCGGTCTTTGCCAGCCGGGCAGGGTGACGGCGCGTGCCCGGGCCACCGTCAGCTGCCCCGCGGGCGCGTCGCGGTTCAGTGTCGACCCGCCGCCCACCGTGGCGCCGTTGCCCAGCGTCAGTGGTGCCACCAACACGCAATTGCTGCCCACGTGCACGTCGTTGCCAATCACCGTGCGGTGCTTGTTCGCGCCGTCGTAGTTGGCGGTGATGCTGCCAGCGCCGAAGTTCACCCGTTCGCCGACCGTGGCATCGCCCAGGTAGGCCAGGTGGTTGGCCTTGGCGCCGCGGGCCAGGGTGCTGTTCTTGACTTCGACGAAGTTGCCGATGTGCACGTCCTCGCCCAGGTCGGCGCCGGGCCGTAGCCGCGCGTAGGGGCCGATCAGGGCACCTGCGCCCACTGTGGCGTCATCTATATGCGTGAAAGCGTGGATCACAGCCCCGGCACCGATACGGGCATCGCGGATCACGCAGTTCGGCCCCACCCGCACGCCGTCGCCCAGCACCACGCGGCCTTCGAAGACGCAGTTGACGTCGATCGACACGTCGCTGCCGCACTGCAGGTGGCCGCGCACGTCCAGCCGGGCCGGGTCGGCCAGCCGCACCCCGGCTTCCAGCAGGGCGTCGGCCTGCAGGGCCTGATAGCGGCGTTCCAGGTCGGCCAGCTGCTTCGGACTGTTGACGCCGAGAACCTCGGTTTCGCTGCCGGCCGGCGACGTGACCACCGCCATGCCTTCGGCCACGGCCAGTGCGACGACATCCGTCAGGTAGTACTCGCCCTGGGCATTCTTGTTTTCCAGCCGGGCCAGCCAGCGTTTCAGGGCTGCCGTGGGCGCGGCCATGATGCCGGTGTAGACCTCGCGGATCTCGCGTTGGGCAGCGCTGGCGTCCTTGTGTTCGACGATGGCCTGCACGTTGTCGCCCTGGCGGACGATGCGCCCGTAGCCGCTTGCGTCGGCCAGGTTGACCGTCAGCAGCGCCAGCCGGCGGCCGTCGCAGGCGGCAGCCAGGGCCTGGATCGTGTCTGTGCGCACGAGCGGCACGTCGCCATTCAGCACCAGGCTGGTCGTGGCCGCGTCGTCCAGCAGCGGCACAGCCTGCTGTACCGCATGGCCGGTGCCCAGCTGCGGCATCTGGCGCGCGAACACGGCGCCGCTGGTGGCGGCCATGGCTTCGACGGCATCGGCCCCATGGCCGGTAACGACCACCGTGCGGCGGGCCTGCAGCGGGGCCGCGGCGTCCAGCACATGCTGCAGCAGTGCCCGCCCGCCCAGGCCATGCAGCACCTTCGGCAGGGCCGATTTCATTCGGGTACCCTTGCCCGCAGCCATGACCACGACATTCAGCGCCATCGCGTCGTTCCGTATTGCAGCCGCCCATGCGGCCAGACTGGCGATTATCGGCGCCGCCGCGCTGGCGCTGGCCGGTTGCAGCACGGTAAGACTGGCCTACAGCAGTGCCCCCCAGCTCACGTGGTGGTGGGCGGACGGCTATGTGGACTTCAACAGCGCCCAGTCACCGGCAGCACGCCAGGCCATCGAAACCTACTTCGACTGGCACCGCCGCACCCAGCTGCCTGAACTGGCGGGCCTGCTGGCCAGCTTGCAGCCCGTACTGGCGCAGCCCACCACGGGCGACGCGGCCTGCGGCTGGTTTGCCCGGGTGCGCACAGCGGCAGACCCGTCCATCGACCGTGCCCTGGTGCAGCTGGCTGACCTGCTGCCCAGCTGGGATGAAGCGAACTTCAAGCACCTTGAACAGCGCTATGCCAAGGGCCAGCAGGAAATGCGGGCCGAGTACCTGCAAGCCGACGCCGCCAAGCGCAGCCGCGACAGCGCCCAGCGGGCCCTGGACCGCGCAGAACAAATCTACGGCAGCCTGGGCGAAGCGCAGCGCCGCGTCATCAGCACGGGCCTGGCGGCTTCGCCCTTTGACCCTGAAATCTGGCTGGCCGAACGCCAGCGCCGCCAAGCCGACATCGTGGCGACCCTGCGCCGGCTGGCCGCCGAGCGGGCCGACCGCGACCAGCGCCTGGCCGCCCTGCGCGCCCTGGCGGAACGCGCCCAGCTGTCGCCCGACCCCGCCTACCGCGCCTACCAGCGCAGGCTGACGGCCTACAACTGTGAATTTGCTGCCCAGATCCACAACGCCACCACACCGGCCCAGCGGCTGAAGGCCCAGCAGCGCCTGAAGGGCTGGGAAGACGATGTGCGGGCGCTGATGAACCCGGGCTGATGGGCCCTGCGGCCTGGCATCAGCCAGCCGCCCGTGGCGTCAGGGTGCGGGCGGAAGCGCCACCGTCACACGGCGCGGGTTGATGCCCAACTTGGGGAAGTCGGCCAGCGCCGCCTGGAACAGCGCGGCCTGGATAACCGGGTCGCCGCGGCGCATGCCTTCGTTCGTGGCCCGCGCTTCGAACAATGGCTTGCCGCTGGCCCGGTCGCGGATCAGCACCGCAACTTCGCGGTCATAGCGGGCAGGTTCGCTGCTGTACGCAAAGCCAAAGCGGGGTGACAGCCCGTAGCCGCGGCGCCAGTGGCCGAAGCCGGCCGACCACCACAGGCGGTCGTCCCAGCGGCTGTCTTCGCTGCGCTGGTAGCGCGAGCCGACTTGCACCAGCACGTCTGGTTCACGGCCGGCGGCAGCAGGAGTGAAGCCGGCCTTGGCCAGAGCCGGGGTGGCAGCCGCTTCCAGGGCGTCGCTTTCAGCGGCCAGCGCCTGCTGCGAAGGCAGACGTTCGAAGGCATACGTGCCGGGCGCACGGCTGGCGGGCCATTCGCCGTAGCTGGAAACGTCGCTGCTGACGCTGCTCAGCGCCGCGCAGCCGCTCAGCAGGGCCGCAGCCAGGACCAGGGGGGTGGCTCGCATCAGGTTCACAGCGCTTCAGTCCTCTTCAGTGGCCAGCGGCGCCAGCCGCAGGCCGCGGGCGAAGTTCATCGCCTGCAGCGGCTGCAGGCCGTCCTTGAGCGCGGGCGCGGGGGCGCAAGGTTCGTCATCGAAAGCCTTGTCGCCGTCAGCGGCCGGCACGCCATTGGCTTGGAGGGTGGTGAAGGGGAATAGGTTCCGGTCCAGCAGGTGCGAAGGCGTCACATGCGTCATCGCGTGAAACAGGTTGTCGATGCGCCCGGGGTATTGGCGTTCCCAGTCGTGGATCATCTTCTTCACCTGCACACGCTGCAGGTTGTCCTGGCTGCCGCACAGTGTGCAGGGGATGATGGGGAACTGCTTGTGCTCGGCCCAGCGCTGCAGGTCGGCCTCGGCCACGTAGGCCAGCGGGCGGATGACCATGTGCCGGCCGTCGTCGCTGGCCAGCTTGGCTGGCATGCCCTTGAGCCGCCCGCCGAAGAACATGTTCATCAGCAGCGTCACCACCATGTCGTCGCGGTGGTGGCCCAGCGCGATCTTGGTCGCACCCAACTCGCCCGCCACGCGGTACAGGATGCCGCGGCGCAGCCGGCTGCACAGGCTGCACATCGTCTTGCCTTCAGGCACCAGCTTCTTGACGATGCTGTAGGTGTCCTGGTTCTCGATGTGGAAGGGGATGTCGCGGCTGGCCAGATACTGCGGCAGAACATGTTCCGGGAAGCCGGGCTGTTTCTGGTCCAGGTTCACCGCGATGATGTCGAAGTGCACCGGCGCGCGCTGGCGCAGGCTGATCAGGATGTCCAGCAGGCTGTAGCTGTCCTTGCCGCCCGAGACGCACACCATCACCTTGTCGCCGGCTTCGATCATGTTGAAGTCGGCAATCGCCTGGCCCACCTGGTGGTGCAGCCGCTTGCTCAGCTTGTTGATTTCGTGAGCGGCGCGGCGGGGGTCGCGCCGCGGCGGTGCGGCGGTGGGCATGTCGTTGACGTTCATGCAGTGCTCCGTTCGGCCACCACTTCCACCGCTACGCCGTCGCAGTCGGGAAAGATGCCGGGCTTGACCACGCGCACCCGCGCCTGGCCCACGCCGTTCAGGGCCAGCAGGCGCTGCACGATGCGGCCGGCCAGGGTTTCCAGCATGTTCACGTGGGGTCCTTCAGCTTCTTCCTTGGCGATGTCGCGCAGCTGGGCGTAGTCCAGCACGTGGTGCACGTCGTCGGCGGCGGGCAGGGTGGGGGCGTGGGGCAGGCAGGCCTCGATGCTGATCAGCAGCTGCTGGCGCGAGCGCAGTTCGTGTTCGAGGATGCCGACACTGGCCTGCACGCGCAGGCGGTCGATGCACAGGGTTCTCATGGCGCGGGGCCCGCAGGCGGTGGGGAAAGGAACGCGAAATCGCGTGCGGCCGGCGCCAAGTGGCTGCCGGCGTCGACCAGCACGGTGCTGCCGGTGACGGATGGATTTTCCAGCAGGAAGCGCACCGTGCGCGCCACATCTTCTGGCGCCACCCCGCGCTGCAGCGGCGTGGCGGCCTGCAGCGCGGCCAGGCGCGTGGCGTCGATCATCTCGCTGCCCAGGGTCAGGCCCGGGGCCACGCCGCACACGCGCACCTGGGGCGCCAGGGCCTGGGCCAGCAGGGTGGTGGCGCATTGCAGGGCCGCCTTGCTCAGCGTGTACGACAGGTGGTCGGGGTTCGGGTTCCACAGCTTCTGGTCCAGCAGGTTCACCACCGCGCCGCGGACCTGGGCGCCGCGCCGCGCCAGTGCGGTGTGCAGCGCCTGCGCCAGCACGATGGCGGGTGCCGTATTGGCGCGCCAGTGGCGGTCCATCGCGGCGTAGCTGAAGCTGTCGACATGGTCGACTTCGAACAGCGCGGCGTTGTTCACCACCGCGTCCACGCGCCCGAAGGCTGCATCCACGGCGGGCAGCAGGGCCCGGCACTGGTCTTCGTCGGCCAGATCGGCGCGGAAGGCCCGGGCTTGCACCCCCAGGGCCTGCAGCTCGGCCACGGTGCTGGCGGCGTCTTCGGGCGTGCTGCGGTGGTGCACGGCCACTTGCCAGCCGTGGTGCCCCAAGTGCAGGGCGATGGCGCGCCCCAGGCGGCGCGCCGAGCCGGTCACCAGGACCACAGGGGCTTGTTGCATGCGTTCCTACAATGCCGGCGTGGCCAGCGAATCGAATCAGGGGGAGCCCAGGCTTGCCCCAGGCAAGGCAGGCAGTTTATCGACGCTGATCAGCCGCCGCATGGCCCAGGCCGGTGGCTGGCTGCCCTTTGACCAGTTCATGGCGCTGGCCCTGTACGCGCCCGGCTTGGGCTACTACGCCCGTGGCGACCAGCAGTTCGGCCACCTGCCGCCCGGCGCGCTGGGCGCGGCTGGGGGCAGCGACTTCGTTACCGCGCCCGAACTCTCGCCCGGCTTCGGCACCGCGCTGGCACGCCAGGTGGCCCAGGCGCTGGACGCAGCCGGCGCCGACACGGTATGGGAATTCGGCGCCGGTTCAGGCGCGCTGGCCGAACAGCTGCTGGAAGCCTTGGGCGCGCGCGTGGCCCGCTACACCATCGTCGAGCTGTCGTCGGCGCTGCAGGCGCGCCAGGCCCAACGGCTGGCGCGCTTCGGCAGCCGCGTGCAGTGGGTGCAAGAACTGCCGCCTGAACTGAACGGCGTGCTGGTGGGCAACGAAGTGCTGGACGCCATGCCGGTGCAGCTGCTGCATTTTGACGGCCAGCAGTGGCATGAACGCGGCGTCGTGGCCGACCTCGAGGCCGGCAGCCTGCCCGGCAGCTTCGCGTGGGCCGACCGCCCCACCGCGCTGCGCCCGCCGCTGCCTGATGGCCATTTCCTGCCCGGCACGGTGACAGAGATCCACCTGCAGGCCCAGGCCCTCATCCGCACCCTGGCAGACCGCCTGCAGCGCGGCGTGGCCTTCTTCATCGACTACGGTTTTCCTGAGGCCGAGTATTACCACCCGCAGCGCCGCGGCGGCACGCTGATGTGCCACCGCGCACACCGCGTCGACGACAACCCCCTGCTGGACGCGGGCGACAAGGACATCACCGCCCACGTGGACTTCAGCGCCATCGCCCTGGTGGCGCAAGACGCCGGGCTGGACGTGGCCGGCTACACCACGCAGGCGCACTTCCTGATGAATTGCGGCCTGCTGGACCTGCTGCAGGACGCCGGCCCGCGTGAACGCGCGAACGCGCAGAAGCTGCTGACCGAACACGAAATGGGCGAACTGTTCAAGGTCATCGCCCTGGCTCGCGGCCTGCAGGGTTTCCAGCCGCTGGGTTTCGTGCGCGGCGACCGGTCGCACACGCTCTGAACGCGGGCGCCACGGCATGCGCTGGCTGATCGTCTTCCTGCTGGCCTGCGTGCTGTTCAATGGCCTGCAGCACTGGTTGCGCAAGATCGGCCTGGGGCGCCTGCCGGGCGACTTCAGCTTCCGCTTCCGCGGCCGGGACTGGCACATTCCGCTGGCCAGCTCGGTGGTGCTGAGCGTGCTGGCGATGCTGATCGGCGCGTTCTTCTAGGTCAGCTTCAGGCACGGCCGCACAGCGCGTCTCAGGCCCCGCTTCAGGCACCCATCTCCCATTCGTGCCCGCAGCCGCGGCAGCGCACCCGGGCGCGTTCGCCGTCCGGGCTGGCCTGCATCAACTGCAGCCTGCCGTAGGCCTGGCACTGCCCGCAATCGGCCTGGTGGGCCGTGGCCTCGGCGGTGGACAGCAGGAAAAGGTAGCGCCGCAGCGCCCATAGACCGATGGCAGTGCAGATCAGGATGGCCAGCAGGTCGGTGGCCTGGTCGCCCCAGGACCGAAAGCGCGTCAGGCCCTCGAACGCCGCGAACACGCCCACCAGGCACAGGAACGTCAGTGCCAGGTGCACGTGGCTTTGCAACAGCTGCCGTTCGTACCACTTGCGAAAGCCGTGCTTCTGGATGCCTTCAGCCAGTTTCATCGCGCGTCTGCCCTCCACTTACGGCGATTGATGCTGTCACAAAGCGCTGCCCAGCGCAGCGTGCAGCGCCGCCACGCGCGCCGCGCGCACGGCGTCGCCAATGGCCGGTCCGCGCAGCCCGCGCGTGGCCGCAGCAGCGGCCACCGTGGCTGTGTCGATGCCGAGCGCCGTCTGCAGCAGCCCCGGCAGGCGCAGCGCCGGCGTGTACACGCGGTCTTCCAGACCGGTGCGGCCGCGGGCGTCGCATTCACAGGCCTGCAGCAGCAGCGGGAAGCGGTCGGGCCTTCGGATGGCGTCGCAGCGTTCGAACAGCCGCAGCAGCGCGACCGCGCCCAGGCTGTCGCTGCGGTGCACGTTGCCGTGTTCGCGCGCCACGGCGTCGGCCAGTTCGCGGCAGTCGTTGGGCACGCGCAGGCGTTCGGCCACGGCCTGCGCCAGGGTGGCGCTGCGCTGTTCGTGGCCGTGGTGGCGCGGCCATTCCGCTGGCGGGGTGCTGCCCTTGCCCAGGTCGTGCACCAGGCAGGCCCAGCGCACGGGCAGCGGGGCGTCGATGCGCGCGGCCCAGTCCAGCACCAGCATCAGGTGCACGCCGGTGTCGACTTCGGGGTGGTGCGCCGGCGGCTGCGGCACGCCCCACAGGCGGTCCACTTCGGGCAGCAGCCGGGCCAGCGCGCCGCAGTCGCGCAGCACCTGGAACATGCGGCTGGGCCGGGCCTGCATCAGCCCGCGCGACAGTTCCTGCCACACGCGTTCGGGCACCAGGGCGTCGACTTCGCCTTCGACCACCATGCGCTGCAGCAAGGCCTGGGTTTCGGGCGCGATGCTGAAGTCGTGGAAGCGCGCTGCCAGCCGGGCCAGCCGCAGCAGCCGAACCGGGTCTTCGACGAAGGCGTCCGATACATGCCGCAGCACCCGCGCGGCCAGGTCGCGCCGGCCGCCGTAGGGGTCGATCAGTTCACCGTCGGCGCCCTGGGCGATGGCGTTGATGGTCAGGTCGCGCCGTCCCAGGTCCTGTTCCAGCGTGACGTGTTCGTCGGCGTGGAAGACGAAGCCGTGGTAGCCGCGGCCTGACTTGCGTTCGGTGCGCGCCAGCGCCACTTCCTCGTTCGTCTCCGGGTGCAGGAAGACCGGGAAGTCCTTGCCCACCGGGCGATAGCCGGCGGCGCGCAGTTCGTCGGCCGTTGCGCCGACCACCACCCAGTCGCGGTCGGAAGAAGGCTGGCCCAGCAGGGTGTCGCGCACCGCGCCGCCGACGACGTAGAAGCGGGCAGCCATGGCCGTGTGGGGTGCCGGCCCTCAGGGCCCGCGCTGGGTGCGGTAGGGCTCTTCGAAGTCCAGGAAGTCCTGTTCGGCCAGCGCGTCGGCTACCCAGGCGGCCACCGCCGGTGTGGCCCGCACCCGCTGCACATAGGCGCGGCTGGTGTCCGACAGGGGCAGACCATAGGTGAGTAGCCGCATGCACACCGGGGCGTACATGGCGTCGGCGGCGCCGAAGGCGCCGAACAGGAACGGCCCGCCATGCGCCTGCAGCGCACCGGCCCAGGCGGCTTCGATGCGCGCCAGGTCGGCGCGCACGCCGGCCTGTTCGGTCCAGACGCGCTCGCCAATGTCCGGCAGCACGGCTTCGATGTTCATCGGGCAGTGGCTGCGCAGCGCGCCGAAGCCGCTGTGCATTTCAGCCGCCAGGCAGCGTGCCAGGGCGCGGGCGGCGCTGTCGGCTGGCCAGATGCCGGCTTGCGGAAAGGCTTCGTGCAGGTATTCGGCGATCGCCAGGCTGTCCCAGACGGCGAGCCCGGTTTCCCCCGGAGCGGGGTTGCGGCCGTCAATGAGCACCGGTACCAGCCCGCTGCCGCTGTAGCGGGCCACTTCGGCACGGTAGGCTGACCCGGGCTTGAAATCAAAGCGAAGCTTCTTTTCGGAAAAGGGGATGCCGCAGGCGCGCATCAGCACCCAGGGCCGCATCGACCAGGACGAGTAGTTCTTGTTGCCGATGATCAGTTGCAGGGCCATGCTGGGCTTTCAAAGTGGCGGTGCTGGCTACCCTAGTGGCGCCCTGTCCCGGCGCGCCAGCGGTCCAGTCGGGCGCGGCCGAATTCTCCGCCCAGGTAGCCCGGGCCCACGGCTTCCAGCGCCGTGGGCGTGATGCCCAGCGCTGTCAGCCCCGGCAGGGTGCCGCTGGCGACGTTGGGCTGGCGCATCGACGCCACGTTGTCGCGCGACATCAGCGGTTCGCCCGGCAGCAGTTCCATCACGAAGGCCTGCGCCAGGCCGGCGGCTTCGGGCAGCGGGATCTGCGGCCTTTCGTGCCCCGACCAGCGCCCGGCCAGCCGCACCAGCTGCGACAGGGTGTAGACGCTCGGCCCGCAACATTCAAAGACCTTGCCCACCGTGTCGGGCTGGTCCAGGCAGCGCACGATGGCACTGGCCACGTCTTCCACCCACACCGGCTGAAAGCGTGCGCCGCTTCCAGCCAGCGGCAGTACGGGTGCCAGCGCCTGCAGCCGCGCGAAGACATTGAGGAAGCGGTCTTCGGTGCCGAAGATGACCGAAGGCCGCAGCAGGGTCAGGTCGACCGCGGCCGAGCCCTGCAGCATGGCTTCGCCCTGGGTCTTGCTGCGCAGGTAGTTCGACGGCGCGCCCGGCCCCACGCCAATGGCGCTGACATGCACCAGCCGCCGCACGCCTGCGGCGGCGCAGGCGCGCACCAGCGTCTGCGGCAGCGTGACGTGCGCGCGTTCGAAGGCGGCCACGCTGCCATGCAGGATGGCCACCAGGTTGATGACCGCGTCCACGCCCTGCAGCAGGCGCGTGAGCTGGGCGCTGTCGTGCACGTCGGCCTGCACCACTTCCACCGTGGGCAGGGCGCGCACGCGCTGGCCGTGCAGCAGCCGCCGCGTGGGCACGCGCACCAGGCCGGAACCTTCGCCGCGTTCCACCAGCCTTTCGCAGACCGAGCGACCCACGAAGCCGGTGCCGCCCAGGACCAGGACCTTGTTCATGTTCAGGGGAATGTCTTTCAGGGAATCTGGTTGTCAGCCGCGGGCGCGGTGGCCGCGCGCGGGCCCACCGTCGGGCCCAGTCGGGTCTTCAGCGAAGCGCCGGCGTCGGTGGCCGGCGTGGCCGGTTCCAGCACCAGGGTGTAGTAGACGGCGTTGGACAGCACCTTCTTCACGTAGTCGCGCGTCTCGGCAAAGGGGATGGTCTCGGCCCAGGCAGCAGCTTCCATCGGCGGGCCTTCGCGCCAGCGCCGCGGCCGGCCCGGGCCGGCGTTGTAGGCGGCGGTGGCCATGGCCTGCGAGCCGCCGAAATCGTCCAGCACCAGCCGCAGGTAGGCCGCGCCCAGCCGCAGGTTGACGTCGCGGTCGTTGATCATGCTGCGGTCGTATTTCAGGCCGATGCGCTTGGCCGTCCAGCTGGCCGTGGCCGGCATCAGCTGCATCAGGCCGGAAGCGCCCACATGCGAGCGCGCGTCGCCGATGAAGCGCGATTCCTGGCGGATCAGCCCGTACATCAGCGCCGGCTCCAGCCCGGCCTGGGCGGCGGTGCGGCGCAGCACGTCGCGGTGCGGGGTGGGGAAGCGCTGGCTGACGTCGATCTCGGCCCGGGTGCGTTCGCTCGTGTTGATGCAGCGGTCCCAGACTTCGTTGTCGCAGGCGCGCTGGGCGGCGGCCAGCAGTTCGCGGTCGTTCATGCCGCGCAGCGAGAAATTCCATTCGCGCACGCCTTCGCTGCGCAGGCCCAGGGCGATGAGCTGCAGCGCGCGGGTCATGCCGGGGTGCTGGCGCGCGGCCAGCCTTTCGGCCGCCGACAACGGCACGGGTGCCGGCGGCAGGGCCACGCGCAGGCCCAGTTCTTCGGTCGCCAGCTTGGGGTAGAAGCCGGTCTGGTTGCCCAGGCCCTGCAGCGCCCCGCGGGCCACGGCACGGGCCTCGTCGCCCGCGGTGCCGGCCGGCGCCATGGCCAGCACGGCGCGCGCGCGCCAGTAGACCCAGGCGCTGTCGCGCTGTTCGTCGGCACTCATCGCGCTGATGGCACGCGCGGCCAGCGGCCAGCGCGTGGCGTCAGACGCCGGCAGGCGCAGCGCAGCGCGCACATGCCAGGCCAGCAGGTCGTCAGACCACACCAGGCTGTGGCCGGTGCGTTCGGCCTGGGCGCGCAGCTTCCAGGCCTGTTCGGCCCAGTGCGCGGCGTCTGGCTGCAGGCGCTGCGCAGCGTGGCGCGCCACATGGGCCCAGGCGGTGGCAGCCTGCGTGGGGTTCAGATCGGTTTGCCAGCCGGCTTCCAGCTGGGCGGCAGCGGCGTCGGGGTCGCCAGCGGCCAGGCGCATCAGGGCCAGCAGGGCGGCTTCGCGCCGCAGTGCCACGCCGCCGCGCTGGTTCAGGAAACGGGCCGGGTCGCGCAGCATTTCGGCCACGGCGGCGCCGGCCGCCGGGCTGACGAGCGCCGCGCTGCGCGCAGCCGCGCGCAAGCGGCCGGCTTCAATGGCCATGCGGGCCGTTTCCCAGGCGTCTTCGGGCTTGAAGACGCCGGCTTCCATCAGCGTCTGGCCCAGCAGCGGGCAGCCGTCGTCGGCATCGCGCTGGGCGCGCCAGGCGGGCAGGGCGGCGTCGCGCACCGTCACGCCTTCCAGGTGCTGGGCCAGCAGCCAGAAGCAGGTGACCTCGCGGTCGTCGTTCATGCGAAAGCGTGGGAATTCGACGCGCAGGTTCGCCCAGTCGCGGCGCTTGCCCAGTTCCAGCAGCCAGTCGTTGCGCAGCCGGTCTTCCACGTAGGTGCCGGGCCAGCGGGCGTAGAAGGCGTCCAGTTCGGCCTGCTGGGCCTGGGGCAGACGGTTCGTCAGTTCCCAGTAGTCGGCCCAGCTGGCCAGCGGGTGGCGGGCCGCGACCAGGCTGTCGCGCGCGCTGGCCAGGCGTGCAGCGTTGCGCGTGCGCAGGGCTTCGCGCGCCTGCAGCAGGGTGTCGTCCAGCGCCGTGGGGCTGGTGGCAGCCGGGCTGGCCGCTGTCGGGGATGCCGGTGCGCTGGGCTGCGCAAAGGCGGGCGCCAAGGCAAAGCTGGCCAGGCAGGCCGCCAGGGCCACCGTCCGCCCGCCGGCCATGACGGCGGCCATGCGGTCTTGTTGCAGGGTCTTGTCCATTGCAGGACCTTGAGGGCAAATCGGAATCGCCATGGCCTGAATTTAGCCCAGTGGCTCCGCCCTGTTCTTCACGCGGGTGCCCTGGCGGCCGGCATAGCGGCAGACAGAGCGCCAGCGTGGTCGGCCAGGGCCGACAATCCTCCATCCCCTGCACTGCCGCGAGCCCCCGCATGAGCCTGCCCTTGCCGCCCCTGGAGCCTTCACACGACAAGAAGACGCTGCGCCGCCAGTTGCAGGCCGAACGGCAAAGCCTGATCGACCGCCACCAGCGGTCCATGCACCTGCAGGAAGTGCTGCGTGTCTGGCTGGTGGGGCGGCAGGAAAAGACCATCGGCGCCTACTGGCCGATCAAGGGTGAGTTCGACGCGCTGCCGGCGCTGTACCGCTGGAGCGAAGCCGACGCCGAACGACGCATCGGCCTGCCCGTGATGAACAAGCAGACCAAGCACCTGGCCTTCCACGTCTGGTACCCGGGCTGCGAGATGGAAGAAGACGCCTACGGCATCCCCAAGCCCAAGGACACGCCGGTCTTCGAACCCGCCTTGCTGCTGGTGCCCTGCGTGGGCTACGGCCCGCGCGGCGTGCGCCTAGGCTATGGCGGCGGCTTTTACGACCGCACCCTGGCCAGCTTGCAGCCGCGGCCCGTCACCGTGGGCCTGGCCTATTCGCAGGGCTACCTGCCCTGGCTGAAGGCCGAGCCGCACGACGTACCGCTGGACGTGATCCTGAGCGACGAAGGGCTGGCCTGGTCGGCGCAGCCCTAGAAGCGCTTGCCGAAGCCGACGCTGAACAGCAGCGGGTCGACCTTGAAGGTGCCGGCCTTGTTGGCGCCGGCATAGACATCGGTGCGGATCTGCACCTTCTTCAGGTCGGCGTTCAGCAGCCAGCCGTTGCCCAGGTCCCAGTCGGCACCCAGCTGCAGCGCCAGGCCAGTGCTGTTCTTGTCGATGCGTGGGTTCAGCGCGGCCTGCACGGCGGGCGTGAACGTCACGCTGGAAAAGTGCGTGTAGTTCAGCCCCGCGCCCACGTACGGCCGCAGCGCGCCCATCGGAAAGTGCCATTGCGCCAGCAGCGTGGGCGGCAGGTGCTTGAGCGAGCCGATGTTCACGCCGTTGGACCGCAGGTCGTGCTTTTGCGGGTAGGTGAGCACCAGTTCCAGCGCAAACTGCGGCGTGACGAAGTAGCCGATGTCGACTTCCGGGAAAGTCTTGCTGTTGACCGACAGGTTCAGCCCCGTGCTGTCCTTGTTCGCTGGGTCCAGGTGCAGCGCGCGGGCGCGCACCAGCCAGTCACCGGCTTGCTGGGCCTGGGCCAGCGGCCCGGCCATCATCAGCAGGGCAGCAGCGAACGCGGCGGGGGCCAGGGAAGTCTTCATGGCAATGCTCCGAATGGAAAGGTGGCAGTCGACATCGACTCCATCCATTCGGCGCCTGCCAGCCCTGCGTCGGTCTGACCTGGCGCAAGCTCGGCACCTGGCGGCCGGGACGCGCGCGCCAGGTTTGACCTTGGTCAAACCTGGCCGTTGCGCGGCAGATGCGATCGGCCAGGCAGCACGCGGTCAGGCGGCCGCCAGGCGGCGGCAGATTTCCAGGCTCAGCGCGCTCTGGTTCAGGGTGTAGAAGTGGATGCTGGGCGCACCACCGGCGATGAGCCGCTGGCACAGCTTCGTCACCACGTCGATGCCGAATTCGCGCACGCTGGCGGCGTCGTCCATGAAACCTTCCATCTTCAGCGCCACCCAGCGCGGAATCTCGATGCCGTCGCGCGCCGCGAACTGCGCGATCTTGGCGTAGCTGTGGATGGGCATGATGCCCGGCACGATGGGCTGGGTGACACCCAGTTTGCGCGCTTCGTCGACGAAGTGGAAATACGCGTCGGGGTTGAAGAAGAACTGCGTGATGGCGCTGTCGGCACCGGCCGCCATCTTGGTGGCGAAGTGCTCGATGTCGCGCCGCGCATAGCGCTGCTGCGGGTGGTATTCGGGGTAGGCCGCGACTTCGATGTGCCAGTCGGCGCCCTGGGTACTGCGGATGAATTCCACCAGTTCGTTGGCATAGCGGAATTCGCCTGCCGTGGCCGTGCCGCTGGGCAGGTCGCCGCGCAGCGCGACGATGCGGCGGATGCCCTGAGCGCGGTAGGTGTCCAGGATTTCGGCAATGCCTTCGCGCGTGCTGCCCACGCAAGACAGGTGCGGCGCGGCCTCGAAGCCGAGGCCCGCGATGTCCTGCACGGTGGCCAGCGTCTTTTCGCGCGTGGACCCACCGGCGCCATAGGTGACGCTGAAGAACTCGGGCTTCACCACCGACAGGTCCTGCACCACGGTGCGCAGCTTTTCAGCGCCCACGGGCGTGTTGGGGGGAAAGAACTCGAAACTGATCGGAACGGGTGTGTTCATGGCGTGAAAGCTTTCAGCATGAAAAAAGGCCCGCCGGCAACGCCGCGGGCCCATTCAAGCAGCTGCCGCGGAACCGGCTTTGCCGGGCCGCTGGCGTGCAGGGGTCTCAGCCCACCGGCTTGTATCGCCGGTGGGCCTTCGGCAGGCGGACAACGCCTTCCGGCGTTGTCCGTCCAGCCTCAGTACCTGTACGTATCGGCCTTGTACGGCCCGCTCTTCTGCACGCCGATGTAGGCGGCTTGCGCGTCGGTCAGTTCGGTCAGCATCGCGCCGACCTTCTTCAGGTGAAGGCGGGCCACCTTCTCGTCCAGGTGCTTGGGCAGCACGTAGACCTTGCCGTTTTCGTACTTGTCTTGGTGCTGGAACAGTTCCATCTGGGCGATGGTCTGGTTCGCGAACGAAGCGCTCATCACGAAGCTGGGGTGGCCCGTGCCGCAGCCCAGGTTCACCAGGCGGCCCTTGGCCAGCAGGATGATCTTCTTGCCGTCCGGGAAGATGACGTGGTCGACCTGGGGCTTGATCTCGTCCCAGGTGCAGTCGGCCAGCGCAGCGACGTCGATCTCGTTGTCGAAGTGGCCGATGTTGCAGACGATGGCCTCGTCCTTCATCGCTTCCATGTGCTTGCGCGTGATGACGCTCAGGTTGCCGGTGGCCGACACAAAGATGTCGGCCTTGTCGGCGGCGTATTCCATGGTGACGATCTTGTAGCCTTCCATCGCGGCCTGCAGAGCGTTGATGGGGTCGATCTCGGTCACCCACACCTGCGCCGACAGCGCGCGCAGGGCCTGGGCGCTGCCCTTGCCCACGTCGCCGTAGCCGGCGACGACGGCGATCTTGCCTGCAATCATCACGTCGGTCGCGCGCTTGATCGCGTCGACCAGGCTCTCACGGCAGCCGTACAGGTTGTCGAACTTGCTCTTGGTGACGCTGTCGTTCACGTTGATGGCGCGGAACATCAGGTTGCCCTTGGCGGACATCTCGTTCAGGCGCAGCACGCCCGTCGTGGTTTCTTCGGTCACGCCGATGATCTGGGCGCCCTTGCGGCTGTACCAGGTGGGGTCCACGGCCAGCTTGGCCTTGATGGCCGCGTACAGCACGGTCTCTTCTTCGCTGTGCGGGTGGTTCAGCACGCTCAGGTCGGTCTCGGCCTTCTTGCCCAGGTGCATCAGCAGCGTCGCGTCGCCGCCATCGTCCAGGATCATGTTCGGGCCTTCGCTGGCGCTGCCCTTGGGCCCGAATTCGAAGATGCTGTGGGTGTAGTCCCAGTAGTCCTTCAGGGTTTCGCCCTTGTAGGCGAACACCGGCGTGCCGGCCACCACCAGGGCGGCAGCGGCGTGGTCTTGCGTGCTGTAGATGTTGCAGCTGGCCCAGCGCACATCGGCGCCCAGGGCTTGCAGCGTTTCCACCAGCACGGCGGTCTGGATGGTCATGTGCAGGCTGCCGGTGATGCGGGCACCCTTCAGCGGCTGGATGGCGGCGAATTCTTCGCGCATGGCCATCAGACCGGGCATTTCGGTCTCGGCGATCTTGATCTCTTTGCGGCCCCAATCGGCCAGGGAAAGATCTGCGACGTGGTAGTCAGTGTTGTTGACGGGCTTGAGAACGGCGTTCATGTGAAGGCTCCATGGGTGGTAGGACCTGCACGCCTGGCGTCAACAACAGTGGGGGGGAGGAATTCGACTCACCCACGACGTTCGGCGTGCAGGTGAGCGCGGTTGCAATTGAAGTTCCGAGCCTGGCCTTCACGCCCCGCCTGAAGGCAGTGGGTGCCGGTTGCAACGCTCCTCGGAAGCCTAGCAGTGTAGCGGAGCGCAGGATTTGCTGCATGCCACACTGGGCGTCATGAACGGTGTTGTTGCACACAGCAGGCCCTGGTCGCAATGCCCGGGTGCGGCCCTGGGCGCCGTGCGCGGCCTGTTTACGGACATCGACGACACCTTGACGCGCGACGGCGCCATCGAGCCCGCCGCCCTGGCCGCGCTGCAGGCGCTGGCCGACGCCGGGCTGCCCGTGGTGGCCATCACCGGCCGGCCGCTGGGCTGGAGCCAGCCGTTTGCGCGCAGCTGGCCGCTGGCCGCCATCGTGGCCGAGAACGGCGCCGTGGCCCTGCTGCCTCGGCCAGCAGCTGCGGGCGCAGAGCTGCATATCGAATTCGCGCAAGACGCCGCTACCCGCGCTGCCCAGGCGCTGCGCCTGCAGGCCGTGGCCGCGCGCGTGCTGGCCGAAGTGCCGGGCGCCACGCTGGCGCGCGACAGCGCCGGCCGCGCCACCGACATCGCCATCGACCACAGCGAATTCGCGCATCTGGACGCTGCCGCCATCGCCCGCGTGGTGGCACTGATGCAGGCCGAAGGCATGGTTGCCACGGTCAGTTCCATCCACATCAACGGCTGGTTCGGCCAGCACAGCAAGCTGACGGCGGCGCAGTGGATGCTGCAGCGGCTGTACGGCCGCAGCCTGGCCGAAGAACGCCCGCACTGGGTTTACGTGGGCGACTCCACCAACGACCAGCTGATGTTCCAGGCCTTCCCGCTGAGCGTGGGCGTGGCCAACCTGCAGCGCTTTGCCGGCCAGCTGCGGCACTGGCCGGCCTACATCACGCAGGGCGAACGCGGGCAGGGCTTTGCCGAAGTGGTGCAGGCGGTGCTGGCCGCGCGGCGGCATCGGGCGCCGAATGCGCTGTTGAAGCCCAGCTAAAGCCCCGCTGACCGACCGGCCAGAAAGCGTGTCATGCGCTGCAGCTCTTCGTCCAGTGCCACGCGGTAGGCGGCTTCGCGCGGCGCGCGGCCGTTGACATAGCCGATGTCAGGCGTCAGCTGCCCGTCGCGCCAGGTCAGGTTGGCCCAGCCGATGACGTCGCTGCGCCACAGCAGTGGCAGCGCGTAGTAGCCGCGCAGGCGCTTGGGCGCCGGCGTGTAGGCCTCGAAGCGGTAGGCCCAGCCCCAGAAGGCTTCAAAGCGCCGGCGGCACCAGACCACGGGGTCGAACGGCGCCAGCAGGCGCACCTGCTCGGGCGCGGCGTAGCGCTGCGACGCCGGGTTCTCGCCAGCGGGCCAGTACCAGCGCTGCCCGTCGATGCTGGCGCTGGGGTACAGCGCCTTGGCCCGCGCCACGGCGCTGCGCACCAGGGGTGCCCACTGCGGCGCGCCGTAGCGGATGCGGCTGACCAGTTCGGCCAGCGTGCGTTCGGGCAGCGGCGCGTACTTCTGCACCACCACCTGGGCCAGCTGGTCGTAGGCCTGCACGGCGTCAGAGGCTTCTCGGCTACCGCGCAGGCCGTTGTCAGCCGTTGCCGCGGCATACAGGCGCACGCCGCTATCGCGCCGCGCCACGCGCAGCAGGCCGCGGTAGTGCATGCCATCCAGCAGCTGGGTGCTGGCCCGGCCGTTGCCGCCAAACCAGTTCCTCGCGCTGCCATGCTGGAAGTGCAGGTCCACATCGCGCGGGTGCACCACGCCGCGTTCGCGCACGAAGTCCAGCACGGCCTGGGCCTGCACCTGGCGCGCTGCGGGCCAGGCGGTGTGTGCGCTGCGTGGGTGCATCAGCGCCTGCGTGGCGCGTGGCAGGAAGCCGTAGTTGATGAAGAAGTCTTCTTCCAGCGCCAGCCGCGGGTAGCGCGCTTCCAGGTCGCCGGCGCAATAGCCGGCCACGCGGTGGCGCAGCGTCAGGTCTTGCGCACGGGCCGGGGCGCGGATGGGGTCGGCTTGCACGAAGCCCAGCCGGGCCATCGCCCGGGGCAGGGTGGTGGGTGTGAAGAGCGACCGTGCGATGGCGTGGCGCTTCAGATCGTCCAGGCTGACAGGGCGGGCCATGCTGCGATGATGCCGTGGTGACCAGCCCCGAACCCGACTCCAGCGCATCCCCTGATTCCAATCTGTCGATGGCTGCGGTGCCGCAAGACAGCGCGCTGCGTCGCGTCGTGCTCATCGTCGCCTTCCTGAACCTGGCGTATTTCGGCGTGGAGTTCGCTGTGGCGCGGCAGATCGGCTCGGTCAGCCTGCTGGCCGACAGCATCGACTTCCTGGAAGACGCGTCGGTCAACTTGCTCATCGCCGTGGCCCTGGGCTGGAGCCTGGCGGCACGTTCGCGCGTGGGCATGCTGATGGCCGTGGTGTTGCTGGTGCCCGGCCTGGCCACGCTGTGGATGGCCTGGCAAAAGTTCAACGCCCCGGTGCCGCCCGCAGCCTGGGCACTGTCGGCCGCAGCCGCGGGTGCGCTGGTTGTCAACCTCGGCTGCGCTGCCCTGCTGGCGCGCTTTCGCCAGCAGGGCGGCAGCTTGACGCGGGCGGCCTTCCTGTCGGCCCGCAACGACGCTTACGCGAACCTGGCCATCATCGCTGCGGCCGCGGCCACCGTGTTCACGGTCTCGGGCTGGCCCGACCTGGCCGTGGGCCTGGGCATTGCCGTGATGAACGCCGACGCGGCCTGGGAAGTGTGGGAAGCCGCGCGCCGGGAACAGGCCAGCGCTGCGCACAACACCCGGGCCTGACGAACAATCACCCCCATGGAAGCCCCCCCGCTGCAAGGCCTGACCGTGCTGGAACGCGGCTGGCTGTCGTCGAACAACATCCTCATCCACCCCAGTACGGGCCAAGCCGGGGCCCTGCTGGTGGATACCGGGCATGTGAACCACGCCGAGCAGACCCTGGCCCTGGTGCGGCGCGCGCTGGCCGGGCAGCCGCTGGCGGGCATCGTCAACACGCACCTGCATTCAGACCACTGCGGCGGCAATGCCACGCTGCAGCGCGCGCTGAGCGCACCGCTGGTGATCCCGCCCGGGCACGCCGCGGCCGTGGCCGCCTGGGACGAAGACGCCCTGACCTACCGCGCCACCGGCCAGCGCGTGGACCGCTACGCCGCCCAGCAGTGCCTGGTGCCCGGCCAGGCCTTGCAGGCGGGCGGCCTGCGCTGGCCCGGCTGGCAAGTGCTGGCCGCACCTGGGCACGACCCGCACAGCGTGATGCTGTTCAACGCCGACACCGGCGTGCTGCTGTCGGCCGACGCGCTGTGGGAAAACGGCTTCGGCGTGGTCTTTCCTGAAGTGGCGGGCGAGCCCGGCTTCGACGACGTGGCCAGGGTGCTGGACCTGATCGCCAGCCTGCCGGTGCGCGCCGTCGTACCCGGCCATGGCGCGCCCTTCACCGATGTGCCAGCAGCGCTGGACCGCGCCCGTTCGCGCTTGGCGGCCTTCCGCGGCAGCCCGGAGCGTCATGCGCGCTACGCCTTCAAGGTGCTGGTGAAGTACCACCTGATGGAACTGGGCGCCATGACCGAAGCCGATGTCTTGCCCTGGGCTCAGGGCACGCCGCTGCTGGCCGGGCTGCTGGCTCAGCAAGGCGGGGCCGATGCGGCGGCGGCCGATGGCTGGGCGTTGGCGCTGGTGGACGAACTGGTGCAGCAGGGCGCGGCAGCACGCCGCGCCGGGCTACTGGTGGATGCATGACGGCCTGAACTGACGCCATGCGACCGGAGCATGTGCACGGGCCACGCGGCAGTTCAGCTGCAGAGCACGCCACGAGACTTCCTGGCCTGGGACGCTGCGCAGACTGCGAAGCACGAATCCGTCCTGATCGACCCGGCCAGCCGCCGATGCGAGGTCTTCGAAAAGTGCGATAGCGGCCCCGGGGCGACAGGCCCTGCGCCGGTGGCTCGCGCTGAACCAGCTGCGGTCGCAGGCGCAGCACTCGCGCGCTGCATTGCCTGCGGCAAGCCAGAACGGCACGAGCGGGTGCTGGCCCTGCGCGCGCAGCGAGAGACGGGATTCGACGAGCGCTGAAACGACGATGGGCGACTTGCGTCGCCCATCCGAAGTGCGGCTTTGCCGGGGGTTGCCTTGGTGCAGGCCCGGGGCTGGGGCCCCTTAACTTCGCGACGCGAAGTTAGCCTGCCCCGCGCATCGACCCACCGCTTTGCGCGCGGCGGGCTTACAGCCCGGCTGCAGCGCGCAGCGCAGCGGCCTTGTCCGTACGCTCCCAGGAAAACTCCGGCTCTTCACGCCCGAAGTGCCCGTAGGCCGCCGTCTTTTCGTAGATCGGGCGCAGCAGGTCGAGCATCTGGATGATGCCCTTCGGGCGCAGGTCGAAGTGCTCGGCCACCAGCTTGGCGATCTGCTCGTCGGGGATCACGCCCGTGCCTTCGGTGTAGACGGTGATGTTCATCGGCATGGCCACGCCGATGGCGTAGGCCACCTGCACCTGGCACTGCCGGGCCAGGCCGGCGGCCACCACGTTCTTGGCCACGTAGCGCGTGGCGTAGGCGGCGCTGCGGTCGACCTTGGACGGGTCCTTGCCGCTGAAGGCGCCACCGCCGTGCGGGCAGGCGCCGCCGTAGGTGTCGACGATGATCTTGCGGCCGGTCAGGCCGCAGTCACCCTGCGGGCCGCCGATGACGAAGCGGCC
>JAIXRN010000054.1 GCA_027485165.1 Rubrivivax sp. | reverse complement strand
TTCATACTTCTGTTCCAGGCCCAGCTTGCCGATGTAGTCGCTGCCCTTGTGGTTGTCCTGGGTCTCGTCGTCCCAGTCGGCCATTTCCTTGCGTTCGGCCTGGTTGATGCGGCCGATGTAACCCAGCAGGTGGCTGCCGGTTTCACCCAGCGGGTAGTTGCGGAACAAGCGCGCCTTGATGTCCACCCCCGGGAAGCGGAAGCGCTGCGCGGTGAAGCGCGCCACCTCTTCGTCGCTGAGCTTGGTGCGCAGCGGCACGCTGTCGACGTTCTTGCTGTCTTCCAGCAAGCGCTTGAAGCGGCGGCGGTCGCGCGGCGGCACGTCGATGACGCTGCCGATCTCGTCCACCAGCGCGTCGATGGCCGCGGCGCTGCGGCTGGGCAGCCGGGCGGGAGTGATTTCCAGCGTGTAGGCCGAATAGTTGGTGGCCAGCACCACGCCGTTGCGGTCGACGATGAGCCCGCGGTTGGGCACCACGGGCAGCACCGCGACGCGATTCGATTCCGCCTGCGTGGCCAGGTCTTCGTGGCGGATGACCTGCAGGTGCACCATGCGCCAGGCCAGCAACGCAAAGCCCAGCAGCACGAACAGCGCAGCCGCCAGCAGCCGGCCGCGGAAGCGGCCGATTTCCTGCTCGACGTTCTTGAATTCGGTCATGCGCTGGCTTTTGCGCCGGGGTTAAAGGGGCCGATTTTGGTCTGGATCGGGCGCGCGGCGCTGCGGCGCCAGCAGCAGTATCGACACCAGCGGCCACAGCAGGGCTTCGAAAAGCGGTGCCAGCAGCCCGCTCCAGCCCGGGAACATGCCGCCAGCCAGCATGCGCACCGCCAGCAGTACCAGGTGCACGCCCACGAACAGCGGCAACACGTGCAGCGACTGTTCGAGCAGGCCGAACCACAGGATGCGCCGGTGGATGGTGATGGCCAGGAAGCTGAGCAGGGTGTAGGCCAGCGCATGGTGGCCCAGGATGGCGCCCTGGTGCACGTCCAGCAGCAGCCCGAACACGAAGGCCACGCCTACGCCCACGCGGCGCGGCTGGTGCACGTTCCAGAACACCAGGGTCAGCGCCAGCAGGTCGGGCAGGGCCGGGGTGCGGCCCAGCGGCAGCAGATTACTGGCCAGCGCCAGCAGCAGCGTGAAGGCGATGAAGAAAGGGTTGACGGGCAGCAGCAGCTGGTCGGACCCCCGCGGCATGATCATGGCGCGGCTCCCCGGTTCAGCATGATCATGGCGCGGCCCCCCGGTTCAGCATGATCATGGCGCGGCCCCCCGGCGCGGCGTGCGCAACTGGCGGTCGTCCGCCGGTGCTTGCGACGCCGCAGCCTCGGGCCGGGGCGGCAACTGCACGCCCGTCGGCTCCAGCACCAGCACATGGCGCACGCCGTCGCTGGCAGCCGCAGGGGCCAGGCTGACACGTGCAAAGCCGCCTTCGGCCCGGCGTTCCACCTGCGTCACGCGTGCCACCGGCAGGCCGGCCGGGTAGACGCCGTCCAGGCCGCTGGTGTGCAGTTCGTCGCCCACCTGCACGTCGGCGTTGCCCGACAGGAAGCGCAATTCCATCATGGCCTGGCTGGCCGAGCCGCCGCCAAAAGCCACGCTGCGCTGCTGCGTGCGCAGGTTCAGCACCGGGATGGCGGCGTCGCGGTCGGCCAGCAGGGTGACTTCGGCCGACAGCGGAAACACGCGCGTGACCTGGCCCAGAACGCCGGCTTCGTTGATGACCGGGGCGCCAGCCTGCACGCCCTGGGCCCGGCCGCGGTCGATGACGACGCGGCGGGAATAGGGGTCTGCGGCTTCGAACAGCACCTCTGCTGCCTGCGCCCGCACGGCCAGTGCCGGCCGCAGGTCCAGCAGGGCGCGCAGGCTTTCGTTTTCACGCTGCAGGGCTTCGTTGCGGGCGGCCTTGCTGGCCTGCGCGGCCAGCGTGCGGCGGGCGGCTTCAGCCTCGGCCTGGGCCGAGGCCAGGCCCTGCAGGTAGCCGCTGCCGCCTGCCCAGAGTTCCACCGGCACAGCCAGCGCGCGCTGCGCCGGCAGCAGCACCACGGCCAGGCCGGCACGCAGGGGCTCCATCATGCGAAAGCGCACGTCGGCCACCATCAGGAACAGCGCCAGCGCGGAAAAGAAGACCAGCTTGCTCAGGGCCGACGGGCCCTGGCGGAAGAAGGGCGGCGGGGTGCGGTCCAGCGTGCCCAGGGGCATGGGGCGCTCTCCTGGACCCGCGTGTCTTACTCGGAGGTAAAGATGGAACCCAGGCGTTCCATCCGTTCCAAGGCCATGCCGCAGCCGCGTACCACGCAGGTCAGCGGGTCTTCGGCCACCAGCACCGGCAGGCCGGTTTCTTCGGCCAGCAGGCGGTCCAGGTCGCGCAGCAGCGCGCCGCCGCCGGTGAGCATCATCCCGCGCTCGGCGATGTCGGCGCCCAGTTCGGGCGGGGTCTGCTCCAGCGCGTTCTTGACGGCGCTGACCATCTGGTTCAGCGGGTCGGTCAGGGCTTCGAGGATCTCGTTGGACGAAATCGTGAAGCTGCGCGGCACGCCTTCGCTGAGGTTGCGGCCCTTGACTTCCATTTCCTTGACTTCGCTGCCGGGGAAGGCCGAGCCGATGTTTTTCTTGATCGATTCGG
>JAIXRN010000096.1 GCA_027485165.1 Rubrivivax sp. | reverse complement strand
TTCGATCCAGGCGTCGCCGTTGTCGGCAGCGGCAATCTTGTAGGGCATCAGATCGATGTCCTTCTGCACTTCCTTTTCCGTGAACTTGCGGCCGATCAGGCGCTTGGACGCATAGACCGTGTTCTTCGGGTTGGTGACGCTCTGGCGCTTGGCGCTGGCGCCGACCAGGATCTCGCCGTCTTCCTGGTACGCAATGATCGACGGCGTGGTGCGCGCACCTTCGCTGTTCTCGATCACCTTGGTGGTGTTGCCTTCCATGATGGCGACGCACGAGTTCGTGGTGCCGAGGTCGATGCCGATGATCTTGCCCATTTTTCTTCGCTCCTGTGGAGTGGATCTGATGCTGTGAACTTGTGGATAAGCCGCCGCGTTTCAAGGCGCCCGGCTTGTGGATTCGCTGTGGATTCGCTTATTTCGCCGCAGCCACCGTCACCAAGGCAGGGCGCAGCACGCGGTCGGCGATGAGGTAGCCCTTCTGCAGCACCGCCACCACGGTGTTGGCGTCCTGTTCGGCCGGTACCACGCTGATGGCCTGGTGCTGGTGCGGGTCGAACTTGGTGCCCGGCGGCGGGGCGATGGCCATCACCTTGTTGCGTTCCAGCGCCGCCGACAGCTGGCGCAGGGTGGCGTGGGTGCCTTCCAGCAGCTGTTCGTTGGTGGCGCCTTGCAGGGCGATGGCGGCTTCCAGGCTGTCCTTCACTGGCAGCAGGCTGTCAGCGAAGGATTCGACGGCGAACTTGCGCGCCTTGCTCATCTCTTCTTCGGCGCGGCGGCGCGTGTTTTCCGCCTCGGCCTTGGCGCGCAGGAAAGCATCGTTCAGTTCGTTGTGCCGGGCCTGCAGTTCGGCCAGCTGCGCGGCCAGGTCTGGCGCGGCGGGCTGCGCGGCCTGTGCCGGCTGGGCAGATGTTTCGGCAGCGTGGTCGGCCGGGGTGCCCGAGGTGGGCTCTTGGGGTTTGGTTTCTGTGTTCATCGCGGTAGACGACTGGGACATGGGAGACATGGGGCCGTTGCCCGGGACTTCAAGAGGGCTTTTGTCACACCTGAAAGCTTGAGCTGCCGGACCCGCCGAACCCGCCAAACGGGCACGGCGGGCGGCCCGGCAGCCCGCAGCAGCCGCCCGTCAGGCCAGGTCTTCGGTGCTCGCGCTCCAGCGCTGCCAGTCGGCCAGCTGCCGGCGGTCGCGCTTGGTGGGGCGGCCGTGGGCCAGGGTGTCGGCCGGTTCCACGCCCATGCGCCGGCGCGCCGCGGCGGCTTCGCGTGCGGCCAGGCTTTCGGGGGTTTCCGCATACAGCGCCTGGGCCACGGGTGCCGGGCCGCGCATCGCGCTCAGGCCCAGCACGCGCAGTTCGCGCTGCACGGGGCCTTGCCGCAGGGTCAGGCTGTCGCCGGGCTTCAGTTCCCGGCCTGGCTTGGCCGGCTGGCCGTTCACGGCCACGCGGCCCAGGTCCACTTCTTCGGCGGCCAGGGCCCGGGTCTTGTACAGGCGAGCGGCCCAAAGCCATTTGTCCAGCCGCAGGCGTTCCAGCGTGGCTTTCGTGGGTTTCGCGGGTTTTTCGAGCTTCGTGGCCATGGCCAAGATTCTCTCAGCCACCAGCCAGCGGCAGCCGCACAGTGGCTTGCAGCCCGCCGCCGGCGCGGTTGTCCAGCGCGATGCTGCCGCCCAGCGAACGCACGATCTCGTCGCAGATGGCCAGGCCCAGCCCCGACCCGTGGGGCGCGTCGGGCGCGGGGCCGGCCGCCAGGCCGGACGCGAAGGGCTGGAACAAGCGCGCGCGCTGCGCTGGGGCGATGCCCGGGCCGCCGTCGGCCACCGTCAGCACCGCCATCGCGCCCTCGCGCTGCAGGCGCAGCGCCAGGCCGCCACTGGGGGGGCTGAACTTCACCGCGTTGTGCAGCAGGTTGCGCACCAGTTCACGCAGGGCCCAGGCGTGGGCGCGCACCGGTGTGGGGTCGGTGCTGATCTCGAAGTCGATGTTGCGGTCGGCGATCAGGGGCGACATGTCCAGCGCCAGGCTGCGCACGATCTCGTCCCAGCGCTCGGTGGCCGCCGCTTCGCGCAGGCCCTGCTGGCGCAGCTGTTCCACCTTCGCCAGGGCCAGCATCTGGTTGGCCAGATCGGTGGCGCGTTCCACCGTGGTGGCGATCTCGGCCAGCGCCTGGCCGGGCTCGACATCGCCGCGGCGGGCCGATTGCACCTGGGTCTTCAGTACCGCCAGCGGGGTGCGCAGCTGGTGCGATGCGTCACGCACGAAGCGCTTCTGGTGGTCCAGCAGGTGCGACAGCCGCGCCATGAACTGGTTGCTGGCTTCCACCACGGGCTGCAATTCGCGCGGGACATCGGCGGTGGGCAGGGGGCTGAGGTCGGTTTCGGCACGGGCCTGCAGTTGACGGCTGAGCTGGCGTACCGGTGCCGTGGCGCGCTGCACCACCAGTACCACCACGCCGGCAATCAGGGCCAGCAGCAGGGCCTGCTGCCACAGCATGTCCTGCAGCAGCTGGCGCGCCAGGGCGTGGCGCAATTCCAGCGTTTCGGCCACCTGGATGGTGGCCATGCCGTAGCCCTGCGGCCCGGCCACCGGCTGCAGCAGCACGGCCATGCGCACCGGGTCGCCGCGGAAGTCGTCGTCGTAGAAGTGCACCAGGGCGGCGTAGGGCGCGGCCTGCCGGTCGCCCTGGGGCCGCGGCGGCGGCAGTTCACCGAAGCCCGAGACCTGTTCCTGCGCCAGGCCCAGCACGCGGTAGTAAAGGCGGCTGCGGTTGTCGGCCTCGAAGGCTTCCAGTGCGCTGTAGGGCAGGTCGGCCTGCACCTGCAGCCGGCCCGCCGTTTCCTGCACCTGCAGGCGTTCGCCGATGACCTTCGCCGTGGCCAGCAGGGTACGGTCGTAAGCGGTGTTTGCCGCTGCCAGGGCCGATGCGTACAGGCTGGCACCCGCCAGAACCACAAAGGCCAGCACCGGCACCAGGATGCCCAGCAGCAGGTAGCGCCGCAGCGACAGCTGGCCCGGCTTCATGGCTCAGGGGGGCTGGGTTGGCTGCCCTCGGCGGGGCCGGGGCTGGCCCGCCGCAGCAGGTAGCCCAGCCCGCGCAGGGTGACGAGCTGCGCCTGTGTGCTCTGCAGCTTCTTGCGCAGCCGGTAGGCAACGACCTCGATGGCATCGGCCTGCACGTCCGCGTCGCCGGCAAAGACGGCGTCGAACAATCTTTCCTTGGCCACGGCCTGGCCAGGCCGGGCCAGCAGGGCGCGCAGCAGGGCGGCTTCGCGGGCGCTCAGGTCCAGCGGCTGGCCGTGCAGGCAAACGGCGTCGCTGTCGGCACTGCAGCTCAGGCCGCAGAAGTCTGTGGCTGGGGCGTCGCCCTGGCGCACGCGGCGGGCCAGGGCACGCACGCGGGCTTCCAGTTCGTCCAGGTCGAAGGGCTTGGCCAGGTAGTCGTCGGCGCCCGTGTTCAGGCCCAGCACGCGGTCGCCCACGGTGCTGCGTGCGGTGAGGATCAGCACCGGCGTGGCCAGCCCCGCCGCGCGCGCTTCGGCCAGCACCTGCAGGCCGTCCCGGCCGGGCAAGCTGAGGTCCAGCACCACCACGTCGGGCAGGCTGGCCTGCCAGCGCGCCAGCGCGCGGCTGCCGTCGCCGCAGACCAGCACCTGCATGCCGCGGCGTTCGAAGCTGCGCTGCAGCGACAGCTGCATGGCGGGGTTGTCCTCGATCAACAGCAATTTCATGGGCGGCCCGAGCTTATCGGCGCGGCGCCCGGCTGCCGCGCCTTGGCCGGGTTAACACCAAGCCGGTTGACAGCCAAACGACAGCGCCAGCGCCCACCATGGCGTCGCTGCACGACAGGTCTGGACGGCCTGGCCCCCGGCCAGCCCTGAACCGGGCTTCGCGCAAGACCTGAAGCCTTCAACACCCGTGAGGAGACCCCCACCATGCGTCGCGACACTTTCATCAAAGGCCTGGCCGCACTGGCTGCCACCGGCGCACTGCCGCAGGCCGCCCTGGCATCGCCACCGAACCTGAAGATGATGCTGCCCGCCAACCCCGGCGGCGGCTGGGACAGCACCGGGCGCGCCCTGGGCAAGGCCCTGCAGGACGCCGGTGCTGCCGGCAGCGTGACCTACGAAAACAAGGGCGGCGCGGCGGGGGCCATCGGCCTGGCGCAGTTCGTCAGCGCGTCCAAGGGCGACCCGAACGCGCTGATGGTGATGGGCGCCGTGATGCTGGGCGGAATCATCACCGGCAAGCCGCCCGTCACGATCACCCAGGCCACGGCCATTGCCCGCATCACCAGCGAATACAACGTGTTCGTGGTGCCGGCGGCTTCGCCCTTCAAGACCATGAAGGACGTGGTGGACCAGCTCAAGCGCGACCCCGGCAGCGTGAAGTGGGGCGGCGGTTCGCGCGGCGCCACCGAACACGTGGCCGCAGCCATGCTGGCGCGCGACGTGGGTGTGGACGCGACGAAGATCAACTACGTGCCCTTCCGCGGTGGCGGCGAGGCCACGGCCGCCATCCTGGGCAACAACGTCAGCATCGGCGGCAGCGGCTACAGCGAATTCCAGCCCTACATCGAAAGCGGCAAGATGCGCGCCATTGCCGTGACCTCGCCCACGCGACTGGCCGGCATCCCGGTGCCGACGATGAAGGAACAGGGCTTCAACGTCGAGATCGGCAACTGGCGCGGCGTCTACGCCGCCCCTGGCATCACCCCTGCCCAGCGCCAGGCGCTGGTGGACATGGTGACGGCCGCCACGCGCAGCAAGAGCTGGGCAGAGGCGATCGCCAAGAACGGCTGGACGCCCGCGCTGCTGACCGGCCAAGCCTTCGAGGACTTCGTCGACCGCGAATTCGCCAGCCTGCGCGCCATCATGGTCAAGGCCGGCATGGTCTGAAACGGGGCCGCAGCATGAAGCCCACAAGCCCGGCTGATGCCCAGCCCACCGAAGGCACGGAAGGTAGCGAACGCGCGTCTGCACGCCGAAACCAGACCTGGATCGGCGCCGGCGCACTGCTGCTGGCGGCCCTGCTGGCCTGGGGGGCCGCAGGCATTCCGGGGCAGTCGGGCTATGCCGGCGTGGGGCCGAACTTTCTGCCCTGGCTGGTGGCGGCGGTGCTGGCACTGTGCGGCGTGCTGCTGATTTTTGAAGCACGCAGCGGCGGCTGGCGTCATCTGGAAGCGCCCAGTGGCGCAGCGCGCGGCGACTGGCCTGCGCTGGCCTGGGTGGCGGCCGGCATTGCAGCGAACGCGGCCTTGCTGGGCGTGCTGGGCTTCCCGCTGAGCTGCACGCTGTGCTTCATGCTGGCGGTGCGCGGCTTGCGTGTTTCGGAAGGCAAGCCGCATGGCGGCGCGCGCGGGCTGCTGCGCGACGCCGTCACCGGGTTTCTGATCGCGGCGCCCACCTACTGGCTGTTCACGCTGGGCCTGGGACTGAACCTGCCGGGCCTGACGAAGACGGGGTGGCTGTGATGGACATCTGGACGCAACTGCTGGGCGGCTTTGCCACCGCCGCCACGCCCGTCAACCTGATGTGGGCCTTCGTGGGCTGCGCCATCGGCACGGCCATCGGCGTGCTGCCGGGCCTGGGCCCGGCAGTGACGGTGGCGATGCTGCTGCCCATCACGTCGCAGGTGGAACCCACGGCCAGCATGATCTTCTTCGCCGGCATCTACTACGGCGCGATGTACGGTGGCAGCACCACGTCCATCCTGCTGAACACACCGGGCGAAACCGGCACCATGGTGACGGCGCTGGAGGGCTTCAAGATGGCCAAGAGCGGCCGCGCCGGCGCGGCGCTGGCGACATCGGCCATCGGGTCCTTCGTGGCCGGCACCATCGCCACCGTGCTGGTGACCCTGTTCGCGCCCCTGGTGGCCGACTACGCCGTGCAGCTGGGCCCGCCCGAATACTTCATGCTCATGTTGCTGGCCTTCACCACCGTCAGCGCCGTGCTGGGCCGCAGCACCTTGCGCGGCATGACGGCGCTGTTCATCGGCCTGGCGCTAGGGCTGGTGGGGCTGGACCAGATCACCGCACAGGTGCGCTATACCGGTGGCGTGCCTGAATTCCTGGACGGCATCGAGGTCGTGCTGATCGCCGTGGGCCTGTTTGCGGTTGGCGAATGCCTGTACTCGGCGCTGTACGAAGGCCGCGAACGGTCGTCGATGAACGCGATGGGTTCGGTGCACATGACGCGCAGCGAATGGCGCCGTTCCTGGCCGGCCTGGCTGCGCGGCACGGCCATCGGATTCCCTTTCGGCACCCTGCCGGCAGGTGGGTCAGAAATCCCCACCTTCATCAGCTACGGCGTCGAACGCAAGCTGTGCGCCCACAAGGAAGAGTTCGGCACCACGGGCGCCATCGAAGGCGTGGCCGGGCCTGAAGCCGCCAACAACGCCGCCGTCACCGCCACGTTGGTGCCGCTGCTGACGCTGGGCATTCCCACGTCGGTGACGGCCGCCATCCTGCTGAGCGCGCTGCAGAACTACGGCATCAACGCCGGGCCGCAGCTGTTCCAGACCAGTTCGGCCCTGGTCTGGGCGCTGATCGCCAGCCTGTACATCGGCAACGTCATGCTGCTGGTGCTGAACCTGCCGCTGGTGGGCCTGTGGGTGAAGCTGCTGAAGATACCGCGGGCGCCGCTGTACGCCGGCATCCTGGTGTTTGCCACCGTGGGCGTCTACGGCATGCGCCAGAGCACCTTCGACCTGTTCCTGATGCTGGCCGTGGGCCTGGTGGGGGTGGTGATGCGGCGCTTCGACTTCCCCACCGCGCCCATCATCGTGGGCCTGATCCTGGGGCCGATGGCCGAGGCGCAGATGCGCAACGCGCTGTCGATCGGGGAAGGGCGGTGGTCGGTGTTCATCGACCGGCCGGTGTCCGCCACGCTGCTGGTGCTGGTGGTGGGGGTGCTGGTGCTGCCCCGGCTGGTGGCGCTGCTGCGCCGGGGGCGGCAGCCAGCGGCGGCCTGAAGCCTGAACAGCCGGACGGCCTGATGCCCTAAGGCCCTGATGGCCTGGCGCCCTTCAGTCCGCCGCGCCCAGCGCCAGCGCGCGTTCGCGTTGCACCGCCAGGCTGGCGCTGTCGGGCGGGGCCTTCGTGTCCCAGCCCTGCAGGTGGCGTTCGGCCAGCGTGGCCAGGGCGTCGATCCAGCTGGGCTGCGCGTTCAGGCATCCGATGTAGCTGAAGCGCTGGCCGCCGGCTTCGATGAAAGCCTCGTGCGCTTCCTGTGAAATCTCTTCCAGCGTTTCCAGGCAATCGGCAACGAAGCCCGGGCACATCACGTCCACCGACTTGACGCCCTGCGCGGCCATGGCCTTCAGCGTGGGTTCGGTGTACGGTTCCAGCCACTTGGCCTTGCCGAAGCGGCTTTGGAACGTGACCAGGATCTCGTCCTTCGCCAGCCCCAGGGCCTGGCCCAGCAGGCGGGCGGTCTTGTAGCACTGGCAGTGGTAAGGGTCGCCCAGGATCAACGAACGGTGCTGCACGCCGTGGAAGCTGAGCACGAGCTTCTCACCCCGCCCATGTTCGGCCCAGTGCGCGCGCACGCGTTCAGCCAGCGCGGCGATGTAGCCTGGCTCGTCGGCATAGTCGCTGATGAAGCGAAATTCCGGCATGCGCCGGGCCTGGGCAGCCCACTGCAGCACCTTGTCGGTCACGCTGGCGGTGGTGGCACCGGCGTATTGCGGGTACAGCGGCAGCACCAGCACGCGCGTGGCGCCTTCCGCGCGCAGGGCGTCCATCACCGAAGGGATGCTGGGGTTGCCGTAGCGCATGGCGTGGCGCACCAGCAGCTGGTGGCCGCGGGCGGCCAGGGTCTGGGCCACCGCTTCGGTCTGTCGCTGTGTCCACACCGCCAGGGGCGACCCTTCGGGCATCCACACCGTGGCGTACTTGGCGGCAGAACGCGCCGGCCGTGTGGGCAGGATGATGCCGTGCAGGATGGGCATCCACACCAGGCGCGGAATCTCGACGACCCGCGGGTCGCTCAGGAATTCCGCCAGGTAGCGGCGCAGGGCAGGGGCCGTGGGTTCGTCAGGCGTGCCCAGGTTGACCAGCAGCACGGCCGTGCGGGGGGGCTGGCCGTGGCGGAAAGGCGGCTCGGGCTGGAAGCTCACGACGCTGAACCCGGGCGGCCGTTGCGGCGGGTCAGTTCGTCGATCACGGCCTGCAGTTCGACCGGCTTGGTCCAGCAGTCGTCGAAGCCGGCCGCACGTGCGGGCGCCTGCACCAGGGCAGCCTCGTCAGCCGTGCACAGGATGGCGGGCAGGCGCGGGGCAGCCAGGCGCTGGCGCAGGGCGGCCAGCAGCCGGTAGCCGTCGGTGTCGGGCAGGTGCAGGTCGATCACCATCAGGTCGGGCATCCAGGTCGCTACCAGGTCCAGCGCTTCGGCGCCCGTGACGGCGGTTTCCACGTCCACGCCGCCAGCCAGGCGGCAGGTCTCCACGAACAGCAGCGCGTTGACGCGGTCGTCGTCGACATAGAGCACGCGCATTTCAGAGGGCTTTCCGGGCCATGCCAGATCAGCGGAAGTCGATGCCGACCTGTTGCGGCTGGGTGTCGGCAAAGCGCAGCACTTCGAAGCTGACGCAAGCCGAAGCCGGGTCGGTGGGGGAACTGCCCAGACCGATGGCGCCGCTGCCATGCAGGGTGCAGGTGCCGCGGCGCAGGCTGACGATCTCGCCATCGTTGAAGCGTACATAGGTGCCGTTGTAGCTGAGATCGGTCAACTGGAAGCTGCCCCCATGCCAATCAACCCGGGCGTGGGAACGGGAAACACGCGAGTCGTCGACACAGAAGCTGGCTTGTGGGCTACGCCCCAGCACCACCGGCATCTGTTCGTTGGCGTAGACGCGGTGCAGGTCGTCCCACATCAGGCGCAGGCCGTCGGGTTCCAGCACGGTCGACACGTCACCGAACTGCGTGGCCGCCTGGTCGTTCTGGCGCCGGCCGCCCAACACGTGCACGCGCACGGGTTCCACCCGCCCGCGCAGCACCAGCTTGTCCAGGTTGCGAAAGCGCATCGCCAGGTCGCTGGGCAGGTCTTGCAGCACCTCGGCGGTGATCAGGGTTTCGTTGTCGCTGGCGTGGTCGATCAGCCGGGCTGCCACGTTCACGGCGTCGCCATAGCAGTCGCCGGCCATTTCCACCACCTCGCCACGTGCCACCGCCACCTGCAGGCGCAGGGCCCGCAGGCCGGAAGAAGCGCCCCGTTCCTGGCCGCGTGAAGCGATGCTGTCGAGCACATCGTGCATCAGCATCGCGCTGTGCACGGCCGAAGGCGGGTCTTCGAACACCGCCATCAGGCCATCACCCAGCGTCTTGATGACGCGTCCGCGATGGCCCGACACCGGCGCCCCCAGCGCATTCACGCAATGGGTGACGACGCTGGTGGCTTCGGCATTGCCCAGGGTCTCGAACAGCGATGTACTGCCGCGCAGATCGGCGAACAGGACGGTGCGGTCAGAGATGCGCGTCATCGGGCTGGAGTTTAAGACCGGGCCCGGGGCCCTGGACCCCTGCGCCGTGGCCCCGGTGGCGGGCCTACAGGTTGTCCAGGTAGGTGCGCAGCTTGTCGGACCGGCTGGGGTGCTTCAGCTTGCGGATGGCCTTGGCCTCGATCTGGCGGATGCGTTCGCGCGTGACATCGAACTGCTTGCCCACTTCTTCCAGCGTGTGGTCGGTGCTCATCTCGATGCCGAAGCGCATGCGCAGCACCTTGGCTTCGCGCGGGGTCAGGCTGTCCAGGATGTCCTTCACCACATCGCGCAGGCCGGCCTGCATGGCGGCTTCGATGGGCGCGGTGTTGTTGGTGTCCTCGATGAAGTCGCCCAGGTGCGAATCGTCGTCGTCGCCGATCGGCGTTTCCATGGAGATCGGCTCCTTGGCGATCTTCATGAT
>JAIXRN010000047.1 GCA_027485165.1 Rubrivivax sp. | reverse complement strand
GGGCCCGCACGACCAGCCGCAGAGCATGTGCCCGGCTTTCGGTTCGCTGCGCGTGGGGCTGCGCATGCGGCGCACGCACACCATCCTGTCTGGCAGCGCCTGCTGCGTGTACGGGCTGACGTTCACCAGCCACTTCTACGGCGCACGCCGCAGCGTGGGCTACGTGCCCTTCAACAGCGAAACGCTGGTCACCGGCAAGCTGTTCGAGGACATCCGCGACAACGTCTACAAACAGGCCGACCCGGCGCTCTACGACACCATCGTCATCATCAACCTCTGCGTGCCCACGGCCAGCGGCGTGCCGCTGCAGCTGCTGCCCAGCCAGATCAATGGCGTGCGCATCATCGGCATCGACGTGCCGGGGTTCGGCGTGCCCACGCATGCCGAAGCCAAGGACGTGCTGGCTGGCGCGATGCTGAAGGTGGCTCGCGCCGAAGCCGAAGCCGGCCCGGTGGCCGCGCCGCGCACGGGCATCGCCACCAAGCCCACCATCACGTTGCTGGGCGAGATGTTCCCGGCCGACCCGGTGGGCATCGGCATGCTGCTGGAACCCATGGGCCTGGCCGCCGGGCCTGTCGTTCCCACCCGCGAATGGCGCGAGCTGTATGCCGCGCTGGACTGCGCGGCCGTGGCGGCCATCCACCCGTTTTACACCGCCAGCGTGCGTGAATTCGTGGCCGCAGGCCGCAAGGTCGTGGCCTCGGCCCCGGTGGGCCACGACGGTACCGAGGCCTGGCTGCAGGCCATCGGCGAAGCCACCAACGTGCCGCAGGCGCTGATCGACGCGTCGAAGAACAAGTGGCTGCCGGCCATCAAGGCCGCGCTGGCGCGCACGCCCATCAAGGGCCGCGTCACGGTCAGTGGCTACGAAGGCAGTGAACTGCTGGTGGCCCGCCTCTTGATCGAAAGCGGCGCCGACGTGCCTTACGTGGGCACCGCCTGCCCGCAGACACCCTGGAGCGCGCCCGACCTGGCCTGGTTACAGGCCCGCGGCGTGCACGTGCAGTACCGCGCTTCGCTGGAACAAGACATCCAGGCCGTGCGCGAATTCAAACCCGACCTGGCCATCGGCACCACGCCCGTGGTGCAGGCGGCGAAGGAAGCGGCGATCCCGGCGCTGTACTTCACCAACCTGATCTCGGCCCGGCCGCTGATGGGCCCGATGGGTGCCGGTTCGCTGGCTCAGGTGATCAATGCGGCCATTGGCAACCGCGAGCGCTTCAACAAGATGCGCGAATTCTTCGGCGACGTCGGCAGCGGCGACCGCGCCGGCGTGTGGGAAGGCAAACCCGTCGAACGCCCCGAGTTCAGAGCCGAAACCAAGCGCCAGGTCATCAAGATGATGAAGAAGCGCAAGGCCGAGGAGATGATCTGATGGCCAAGATTCCGACCTATGTGATCGACCACGACCGCGCCGGCGGTTACTGGGGCGCCGTCTACGTCTTCACCGCCATCAAGGGCCTGCAGGTCATCATCGACGGCCCGGTGGGCTGCGAGAACCTGCCGGTCACCAGCGTCCTGCACTACACCGACGCGCTGCCCCCGCAAGAACTGCCCATCGTCGTGACGGGCCTGGGCGAACAGGAACTGGGCCGCGACGGCACCGAAGGCGCGATGAAGCGCGCCCACGCCGCGCTGGACCCCGACCTGCCCAGCGTGGTGGTGACGGGTTCGATCTCGGAAATGATCGGCGGCGGCGTCACGCCGGAAGGCACGACGATCGCGCGCTTTCTGCCGCGCACCATCGACGAAGACCAGTGGCAGTGCGCCAATCGCGCGATGTACTGGCTGTGGACGAGCTACGGCCTGAAGAAGGTGCCGCAGCGCACGCCGTTCGCCGAGCGCCCCGCTGGCGAAAAGCCCAGAGTCAACATCATCGGCCCCAGCTACGGCGTCTTCAACGGCCCCAGCGACCTGGCCGAAATCCGCCGCCTGGTGCAGGGCATCGGCGCCGAAGTGAATATGGTCTTCCCGCTGGGCAGCCACCTCGCCGATGTCTCGCGCCTGGTGGAAGCCGACGTGAATATCTGCATGTACCGCGAGTTCGGCCGCATGCTGTGCGAAGCGCTGGAGCGCCCGTACCTGCAGGCGCCCATCGGCCTGCACAGCACCACCGCGTTCCTGCGCCAGCTGGGCGAACTGCTGCACCTGGACCCGGAACCCTTTATCGAGCGCGAGAAGCACACCACGATCAAGCCGATCTGGGACCTCTGGCGCAGCGTCACGCAAGATTTCTTCGGCACCGCCAACTTCGCGGTCGTGGCCGGCGAGACCTATGCCCGCGGCATCCGCCACTTCCTCGAAGACGAACTGGGCCTGCCCTGCAACTTCGCGGTGTCGCGCATTGCCGGCAGCAAGACCGACAGCGAGAGCGTGCGCGAGATGACGCACACGAACACACCGCTGGTGATGTTCGGCAGCTACAACGAACGCATGTACCTGGCCGAAAAGTCGGCGCAGGGTGGCGGCCACGGCCCGAAGCCGACCTTCATTCCGGCCTCGTTCCCGGGCGCGATCATCCGCCGCCACACGGGCACGCCGTTCATGGGCTATGCCGGTGCGACCTACATCGTGCAGGAGTTCTGCAACGCGCTGTTCGACGCGCTGTTCTTCATCCTGCCGCTGGGTACCGAGCTCGACAAGGTCGACGCCACGCCTGCCGCGCATGGCCACCGCACTGAAAACGATGCGCGGCCTTGGGACGACGAAGCGCAGGCCGCCTTGCAGGAACACGTGCAGCAGCAGCCGGTGCTGGTGCAGATCTCGGCCGCGAAGTCTCTGCGCGACCGTACCGAACATGACGCACGCACCGCGGGTGAAGCCCGCGTGACGCTGCAACGGGTGCTCCAGTCGTTGGGCATCAACACGAATCAGAAGGAGCCCGCATGAACGTGCGCGGCTGCTTCAACCCCACGTCACGGCACCTCGCTGTGGCTGCCCATGGTGCGCGGGCCCTTAGTGCGCACGCGGTCGAAAGACCGGTTTGGAAGGAAATTAGCCATGGCTGAAAGAAAAGGCTCCATCTCGGGCCTCACTGACGACGAGGCCCAAGAATTCCACACCTATTACATCCAGGGTTTTGTGGGCTTCACGGCAATCGCCGTTGTTGCACACATCCTGGTGTGGGTGTGGCGTCCCTGGCTCTGATCGCCTGAAGAACTGACCCAGTAAAAGGGAAAACCAAATGTCTCAAGTCCAAACAGCAATGCCCAAGCCCCTGATGGCGGGTGAATCCAGGAGTTTCTGGTTCATCTTCACGCTGGGATTCACGGTGTTTCTGGCCATTGCCCTTGCCGGGCAGTTGCTGGGCTGGCATTGGCGGACCTGGCTGCCGGGTGCTGAAGGTGTGAAGTCCATTTTTGGCGGCGTCAAGGCGGCTGTATATACCTTTATGTCGCATCTAACTTAGGAGCATGGAAACATGTGGAGAATCTGGCGTTTGTTCGACCCGTTGCGCACGATGGTCGCCCAAGGTATTTTTCTGTTCGGCCTGGCCGCGATGATTCACCTCATCTTGCTGAGCACGAACAAGTTCAACTGGATGGACGGCCCCAAGAAGGCCACCGTCGCCTCCGTGAACGCACCGCTGCCGACCGCAGTGGCCGCGATCTCGAAGTAACGGTTTTTCGACGAGTAGTACCGGTGACAGTCGGTACGCGGGGCAGGGCCCCAAAAGCCCGCCCCGCCTGACCGCAGAAATTTGCGAATACACACTCGCCACGCAGCCTCGAAGTTGTCGGTGCCGCGGGGTTGGAGGAATTGACATGGCCATGCTGAGTTTCGAAAGAAAGTACCGCGTCCGCGGTGGAACCCTGGTCGGAGGTGATCTCTTCGACTTCTGGGTCGGACCGTTCTACGTGGGCTTTTTCGGCGTCACGACGCTGTTTTTCTCGCTGCTCGGCACGACCCTCATCCTGTGGGGCGCCTCGCAGGGCCCGACCTGGAACCTGTGGCAGATCAACATCGCCCCGCCTGATCTTTCCTATGGCCTGAAACTCGCGCCGCTGGCCGAAGGCGGGCTGTGGCAGATCATCACCGTCTGTGCGCTCGGCGCCTTCGGTTCATGGGCGCTGCGTGAAGCGGAGATCTGCCGAAAACTCGGCATGGGTTACCACGTGCCGGTGGCCTTCGGTTTTGCCATCTTTGCGTATTTCACCCTGGTGGTGATCCGCCCGGTATTGCTGGGTGCTTGGGGCCACGGCTTCCCGTACGGCATCTTCAGCCACCTGGACTGGGTGTCGAACGTCGGCTACCAGTACCTGCACTTCCACTACAACCCGGCGCACATGCTGGCCATCACCTTCTTCTTCACCACCACGCTGGCGCTGTCCATGCACGGTGCGCTGATCCTGTCGGCCACCAACCCGAAGAAGGGCCAGCTGGTGAAGACGCCGGAACACGAAGACACCTTCTTCCGCGACGCCATCGGCTATTCGGTGGGCTCGCTCGGCATCCACCGTCTGGGCCTGTTCCTGGCGCTGGCGGCCGTGTTCTTCAGTGCCGTCTGCATCGTGATCAGCGGCCCCTTCTGGACCAAGAGCTGGCCCGAATGGTGGGGCTGGTGGCTGAACCTGCCGATCTGGTCGCAATGGCCTTTGCAGTGAAGCACGCGGAACACAGGAGCAATCAATCATGATGGTCGAATACCAAAACCTGTTCACGGCCGTGCAAGCCAGTGGCCCTGCAGAAGAAGGCATCGCCCTGGGCCCGGGCAACAGCCCGCGCACCGGCGAAAAACCTTTCCACTGGCACCTGCTGGGCCGTTTCGGCAACGCGCAGCTGGGCCCCATTTACCTGGGTGGTCTGGGCGTGGCTTCGCTGATCCTGGGCACGCTGGCCATCAACATCATGGGCTTCAACATGCTTGCCCAGGTGAACTGGGACCCGGTGCAGTTCGTGCGCCAGCTGTTCTGGCTGTCGCTGGACCCGCCGTCGCCGGCCTACGGCCTGAGCTTCCCGCCCATGAACGAAGGCGGCTGGTGGCTGCTGTCGGGCGCGCTGCTGACGACGTCGATCCTGCTGTGGTGGACGCGCATGTACACCCGCGCCCGCGCTCTGGGGTTGGGCACGCACGTGGCCTGGGCCTTTGCGGCCGCCATCTGGCTGTTCCTGGTGCTGGGCCTCTTCCGCCCGGTGCTGATGGGCAGCTGGAGCGAAGCCGTGCCCTTCGGCGTGTTCCCGCACCTGGACTGGACGGCGGCCTTCTCGCTGCGCTACGGCAACCTGTTCTATAACCCTTTCCACGCCCTTTCGATCGCCTTCCTGTACGGTTCCGCCCTGCTGTTTGCGATGCACGGCGCCACCATCCTGGCCGTCAGCCGCTACGGTGGCGACCGCGAGATCGAACAGATCACCGACCGCGGCACCGCCAGCGAGCGTGCGGCCCTGTTCTGGCGCTGGACCATGGGCTTCAACGCCACGATGGAATCGGTGCACCGCTGGGCCTGGTGGTTCGCCGTTCTGTGCCCCCTGGTGGGCGGCATCGGCATCCTGCTGACGGGCACCGTGGTCGACAACTGGTACCTCTGGGCCGTGAAGCATGGCGTCGCTCCCGCATACCCCGCCGTTTACCCGAACGTGGTCGACCCCGCCACGCTAGTCCAGGGAGCCAAGTGACATGAGAGCATTGACCCGATTCACCACCGCTGCACTGGCCACTGTGCTGGTGCTGCTGGCCGGCTGCGAGCGACCACCGGTCGACCCGGTCCAGCGCGGCTACCGCGGTACCGGGATGGAAGTGGTCTACAACCCGCGCGCCGTTGAAGCGCAGGTACCGCTGAACCAGCCCCCGGCCCCGCCCGGGCCGCTGGCGCCCAACGAAGGCCCGAAGGCCGGCCAGGTCTACCAGAACGTGAAGGTGCTGGGCGACCTGAGCGTGGCCAACTTCAACCGCCACATGGCCAGCATCACGGCCTGGGTGTCGCCGCAGGAAGGTTGCGCGTACTGCCACAACGTGCAGAACTTCGCCGACGACGGCAAGTACACCAAGGTGGTGGCGCGCCGCATGATCCAGATGACGCAGAAGGTGAATGCCGACTGGAAGCCCCACGTGGCCGCCACCGGCGTGACCTGCTACACCTGCCACCGCGGCAACCCGGTGCCGGCGCAAATCTGGTTCAAGGCCGAAGAACAGGACAAGAAGGCCAACTTCATCGGCAACCTGAACGGCCAGAACATGGCGTCGCGCGTGGTCGCCGGCAGTTCCTTGCCGAACGACCCGTTCACGCCCTACCTTTTGGACGCCAAGCCCATCCGCGTGAACGCCACCACAGCCCTGCCTACCGGCAACCGCGCCAGCATTCAGCAGGCCGAGCACACCTTCGGGCTGATGACGCACTTCAGCACGTCGCTGGGTGTGAACTGCACCTACTGCCACAACACGCGGCAGATCGGTGGCGGCTGGGAAGGCAACCCGACCCAGCTGACCACGGCCTGGTACGGCATCCGCATGGTGCGCGACCTGAACAACGGCTACATGGTCGGCCTGACCGACGTCTTCCCGACGCACCGCAAGGGCGCCACGGGTGACGTCGCCAAGGTCAACTGCGCCAGCTGCCACCAGGGTGCCTACAAGCCGCTGTATGGCGCGCAGATGGCCAAGGACTTCCCGGAACTGCAGTCCTACGCCAAGCCGGCCGACGGCCTGCCCCCGCCGCTGTCGGAAGCGCAGCGCTCGGTGCTGTACTTCAACGTCGGCAGCGCCACGCTGGAAGGCGAACAGGCCAAGGGCCTGGTGCAGCTGGTGGCCACGATGACGGCACAACCGGCAGCGAAGGTCACGATCTCGGGCTACCACTCGGCTGCAGGCGACCTGGCCATGAACCAGGAACTGGCGAAGAACCGGGCGCTGAGCGTGCGTGACTCGCTGGCCGCGGCTGGCATCGCTGCCAGCCGCGTGGTGCTGGACAAGCCGCTGCAGACCGAAGCCAACATCTCGGGCGAAGACCCGGTGGCGCGCCGCGTCGAAGTCACGGTCAAGTAAATCAGCCCGCGCGGGCAGGTGGTTGTTGTATGGCCTACCGCACCGTTCATCCGGCCGACGCTCATTCCGGGGTACCCGGGGCGCCGGCCGCACTTTTTCCGGCTGCCGCAGGTGCGCCCGTGGCTCCCAGCCAGGGCCCGCAACTGGGTGACGAGGTCGTCGTCGTGTTGCTGGCCGACGTGTCGCCAGCCTGGCGGCTGTGGGGCTGGTGGCGCATCATGCGCGGCGGCCAGAGTTTCCGTGGCGTGCCCGGCCTGCGTTTTGCCAAGGCGCTGGGCAGTGGTTTCGACGGTGGTTTCGGCGTGCGGCCCAGCCGTTCGCGCCAGGGCGTCTTTGCGGTCTTCGACAGCGAAGCCGCGGCCGACGGCTTCATCACGCAGTCGCCCACGCTCGCCGCCTTCCGCACGCGCACGTCTGAACTCTGCGTGGCCAAGCTGCGGGCCTGGTCCAGCCGCGGGGCCTGGAGCGGGCAGACCTTGCACCCCAGCGCCCCGGCGCCGGGCACTGCAGCCGGTGGCGAACCCGTGGCCGCCCTGACACGCGCTTCCATCCACCCGCGGCGCGCGTTGGCGTTCTGGCGCCGGGCGCTGCCCGCCGAAGCCGGGCTGGCCGATGCCCCCGGCTGCCTGCTGGCCGTGGGCCTGGGTGAAGCGCCCTTGATGCGCCAGGCAACGTTCAGCGTCTGGAAAAACGTGGCCGCGATGGACGCCTATGCGCGCAGCGGTGCGCACCTGGAAGCCATCCGCGCTTCCTACCGCGAAGGCTATTTTTCAGAAACGATGTTCGCCCGCTTCGTGCCCGTGGCCGTGCAGGGACGCTGGCTGGGCACGGTCTATGGCGCGGTCTGTGGCAACTAGCGCGCTGCCTGCCGACCATCGTGTCGTCGTCATCGGTGCCGGCATCGGCGGCCTGGTCAGTGCCCTGCTGCTGGCCTGCCGCGGCCTGCCGGTCACCCTCGTCGAAGCCGCCGCGGCCCCCGGGGGCAAGATGCGCCAGGTGCAGGTGGACGGCGTGCCCATCGACGCCGGCCCCACCGTCTTCACCATGCGCTGGGTGTTCGACCAGATCCTGGCCGAAGCCGGCGCCAAGCTGGAAGACCTGCTGCGCCTGACGCCGCTGACTGTGCTGGCCCGCCACGCCTGGCGCGGCCAGCCGCAGACGCTGGACCTGTTTGCCGACCTGCAGCAGTCGGCCGACGCCATCGCCCGCTTCAGCAGCCCGGCCGAGGCGCGGCGCTTTCTGGGCTTCTGTGCCCAGGCCAAGCGCGTCTACAGCGCGCTGGAAGGGCCCTACATCCGGTCTGAACGCCCTTCGCTGCTGAGCCTGGGCTCCGACCTGGGCCCGCGTGGCCTGGCCGTGCTGGCCGGGCTGGGCCCGTTTGCCAGCCTGTGGAAGTCCCTGGGCCGGCACTTTCACGACCCCCGCCTGCAGCAGCTGTTCGGCCGCTACGCCACCTATTGCGGCGCTTCGCCCTGGGCGGCGCCGGCCACGCTGATGCTGGTGGCGCAGGTGGAACTGGACGGCGTCTGGGCCGTGGACGGCGGCATGCACGCTGTGGCCTGCGCGCTGGCCCAGCTGGCGCAGCGCCAGGGCGTGCAGTTCCATTACGGCCAGCCGGTGCAGGACATCCTGCTGCGCAGCGGCCGTGTCTGCGGCGTGCGCCTGGCCAGCGGGCAGGCGCTGGCGGCTGATTCAGTGGTCTTCAATGGCGACAGTCATGCCCTGGCCAGCGGCCTGCTGGGCGCTGCCGCGCAGCCTGCGGTGCCACCCACGAAGCGCGAAGCGCGCTCGTTGTCGGCCGTCACCTGGGCGCTGCGTGCGCGCAGCAATGGCTTCCCGCTGGTACGGCACAACGTGTTCTTCGACCACGACTACCGCAGTGAATTCGACGACATCTTTCGTCAGCGCCGCCTGCCGCGCCAGGGCACGGTGTACGTCTGCGCACAAGACCGCGACGACGGCGCCGGGGCCCTGCAAGCCGGCACGCCTGAACGCCTGCTGTGCCTGGTGAACGCCCCCGCCGACGGCGACCAGGCCGCCGGCCAGGGTGTGCGCAGCTTCGACCCCGAGGAGACCGACCCATGCGAACAACGGAGCCTGGCCTTGCTGCGCCACTGTGGCTTGAACCTGCAGTGGGAACCCCACCAGCAGCTGCGCACCACGCCGCAGGGCTTCCACCAGCTGTTCCCGGCCACGGGCGGGGCGCTGTACGGGCGGGCGACGCACGGCTGGATGTCGTCGTTCAGCCGCCCATCGGCGCAAAGCCAGGTGCCGGGGCTGTACCTGGCAGGGGGCAGCGTGCACCCGGGGCCGGGCGTACCGATGGCGGCGATGTCGGGGCGACTGGCGGCCGCGACACTGCTGGCGCACCTCGATTCGACCAGCCGGTCGCGCCGGGTGCATATCTCTGGTGGTATCTCGACGCCCTCAGCGACGACGGCCAGCACGGCCTGACGATCATCGCCTTTGTCGGCAGCGTCTTTTCCAGCTACTACGCCTGGGCCCAGCACCGGCAGGCGCGCGGCGGGCCGCCAGCCGTGGCCGACAACTTCTGCTGCATCAATGTGGCCCTGTATGGCCGCGGCAGCCGCCGCTGGACGATGACCGAACGCGGCCAGCGCCACGTGCAGCGCACGGCCAGCAGTTTCACGGTCGGCCCCAGCAGCCTGCGCTGGGACGGCCAGAGCCTGGTCTTCGACCTGCACGAAGTGGGCGTGCCGCTGCCGCAGCGCGTGGACGGCACCGTGCGCGTGTGGCCCAAGGCGCTGAGCCGTTTCAACGCCCCGCTGGACGACGGCGGCCGCCACCGCTGGGGCCCGATCGCGCCGTGCTCACGGGTGGAAGTGAAGCTTGACCGCCCGGGCTTAACCTGGTCGGGCGACGGCTACCTGGACAGCAACGAAGGCGACGAACCCATCGACCGCCCGTTCGTGGAATGGGACTGGTCCCGCGGCCTGCTGGCCGACGGCAGCACGGCCGTGATCTATGACGTGCGCCAGAAGCAGGGCGCTGACCGCATCATCACCCAGCGCTTCTACCCGGACGGGCGCAGCGAGCCCTTCGAGCCCCCGCCGCGACAGGCGCTGCCGCGCACGGCGTGGCGCATCGGCCGCACGATGCGCAGCGACCCCGGTGTGCCCCCGGTGGTGCACGAAACGCTGGAAGACACGCCTTTTTACGTGCGCTCGGTGCTGAAGTCGGGCCTGTTCGGCCAGACGGTGACGTCGGTGCATGAAACCCTGAACGTGCCGCGCCTGGTGTCATGGCCGGTCCGCGGCATGCTGCCCTGGCGCATGCCGCGCCGCGGCTGAAACGGCCGACGGCGCAGTCGCAGCCGTCAACGCCGCCAGCGCCGCCAACGCCGCCAGCGCCGCCAACGCCGCCAACGCCGCCAGCGCCATCAGCGCGTCAGGCTGTCCCACTGCGTGCCATCCGCCCGGGCGCCATTTGCCTGCGGCTGTCGGGCTGACGCGCGTTCCTTCAGGTACTGCGCTGGCGACGGCAGGCCATGGGCCTTGAAGATCTGCTGCAGGCGGCGCGTGCTCATGCCCAGCCCGGCCGCCAATGCGTCGACGCTGCTGGCGGTGGGGGCCAGCGCTTCCAGGCGGGCCTGCAGCGCACTGAAGGCGATGTCCGCCCCGTCGGTGGTGCTGGCAGCGCCGCTTTCGGTAGCCGCTTCGAGCTGCAGCCCACGCGCCAGCAGTTTGCTGGCCAGTTCGCGCCGTTCATCGGCCAGGCTGGCATAGCGGCGGTAGGCCTGTAGCGCCGCCGTCGGCTGCCCCAGGCCTTGCTGGCACAGGTGCATCTGCCAGTACCACTCTTCCTTTCGCAGCACATGCTGGGCCAGCCGCGGCTCGGGCTTGAGGTGGCGCAGGGCTTCGGTGGCACCCAGCAGCTGGCCATCTGCAATCAGCAAGGCTGTCAGTTCCAGTTCGGTGGCCATCAGGTCGGCCAGGTAACCGTGCTGTTTCTGGTACTGCACCCGAGCCCGGGTCTGCTGGATGCGGCGTGCCAGCTGGCGGGCGTCGTCCGCCGGGCAGGCCACGGCCTGCTGCATCATGTCCGCCATGTCGGCATAAGCGTCGCGGCCCAGCGCGCGGGCACGCGGGATGTCGGCTCGCTGGTCCCGCAAGGCTGCGTCCAGCACGCGCTGCGCGTGGCTGGGCGCCAGCTGGTCCCAGCCCAGCGGCCCCAGCAGCCGCAAGGACCTGCCCACACCGTGCATGCCGATCACGATGCGCAGGTGGTGCAGGCTCATCTGCGCTTCCAGCCGGGGCACATCAGCCACCGGCAGCAGCCTGGCCTGCATGTAGTCCAGCAGTTCCAAGGCCATCTGCCGCAGCCCGATCTCACGCAGCAATTCCGTCGCGGTGCGTGCAAACCGGAAAGCCGAGACGCGCTCGCCCCGCTCCAGCGCGCGCGGCCGCAGGCCCGCCATGAAGAGTTCCAGGGCCGACTTCAGCTCGCCTTCCTTCAAGGCGCAGTTCAGCTGGATCGTCTGCAGCTGCAGGCGCGGGTCGTCCCGGGCTTCGCTGGGCAGCCGGCTGACCACCGCGAAGCCCATGCGCACATGGGTCCGTGCCGCTTCGTAGTCGCCCTGCATCACGTCCGATTCGGCCGCCATGATGATGGCCGGCAGCGTCTGGGCACTGCGGTCGGCAGGCAAGTACCGGGCGTGCTCCAGAGCCTGCGCCAGCCACTGGCGCGCCTTCACGGCGTTGCCCTGGTCATAAGCCGCCTGGGCGCGGCTGAAAGCTGTCGCGAAATCGGTCATCAGACGTTATCGGCAGCCAAGCGCAGGCCCGGCCGTGCAGATGTCGCATCTGCACGGCCGGGCGTCGCTGTCGGGCCCGGCCCGGTCGGTCAGCGCTGGACCAAGTATTCCGGCGCCACCATCATCAGCAGCATCAGCGTGCGGAAGCGGTTGACCCTGTCGCCGCTGGAACCGTCGGGCAGGCTGTTCACGGCATTCAGGATGCGCGTGCGCGTCGTGGATGACATCGGCTCGCCCATCAGGCTGAGGTTGAGCCAGTCAAACACGCGGCCGGCATTGGCCATGTAGTTCGTGCCGCTAGCCAGGTCGTCGATGATTCGGCGCTTGCGGTTGGCCACGGTCTTGTGGATCCACTCGGGCTTGATCAGCAGGTACTTCTGGTTCGCCAGGTTGGTGCGGAAGATCAACTCCTGCAGGTAGCGGGTGTTGTTCAGCACGGCCTGCTCGTTCACGGCCTGGAACTCGGGCGCCACCAGGCCGCGCTGGGCTGCCGCGCCACCGGGCAGGGCAAAACCGGGCCGGTAGAAGTTGAACACGCTGGGCGCGTGGAACGGCAGCATGTCGAAGCCAACGATCATGTATTCACGATCGCCCACGCCAACGGTAGCCCTGAAGGTCTTGGCCCACTGCACGATGGTGATCAGTTCCTCGCGCAGCTTGCCGAAGCTGTCGGTGTCGGTGGCAGCGCGCGACGCATAGCGGCTCAGCAGGACAGCCTTCCAGACCGCACGCATGTCGCCCCGCACGCCCTGGCCGTTGTTGCGGAACACCGCAGCCACTTCGGCCACATAGGCCGGGATGGGGTTGCTGGTGACGAGCTTCTGGATCAGCTGGCGCGCGATGAAGAACGGCGTGTTCGGGTGCTGGAACAGGATGTCCAGTGCCTTTTCCACGTCCTGCCTGGGCGTCAGGCCCGCCGGGATGGTCGTGCCCAACAGCGTCTTCGCACCGTAGTCGTGCAGGCGGGTGTCGACCACCATCGGCAGCGTCATCGAGAAAGGCTTGTCGTCCAGGTCGGCCGGCTTGCCGGTCTTGGTGACGGTGTCGAGCTTCCAGCCGGTGAAGACGCGCGCCAGGGCGGCCACGTCGTCGTTGGTATAGGACTTCACCGGTGCGCCCTGGGCGCCCAGCACCGGCCGGCCCAGGCTGTCCAGCTGGTACAGGCCGATGGTGAACAGCTGCATCAATTCGCGCGCATAGTTCTCGTCGGGCTCGGTACCCAGCGCGGTGTCGGTGGCGCGGCTGCCCAGCATGTTCAGGTAGTAGCCCATCGCCGGCGAGAAGGTCACGTCGCTGAGCAGGGCCCGGAAGTTGCCGAACACGTTGCGCTTGAGGAGGTCGTAGTAATGGCCGACCAGGATCGACTGCCAGGTGGTCGGCGCACCTTCCGTGCTGACCACCATGATCTGGCTCAGCGTGTAGATGCAGCGGTGCATCAAGGCTGCGCGCGAAGTGATCATCTGCTTGGACATGAACCAGTCGATGCCCACCGTGTAGCGCCAGTTGCGGGTGCTGCCGGGGTAGCTCTTGCCGTAGTCGCGCTCGACCAGGGTCTGGACCGCGCCGGGTTCGGTGGGCTGCAGCGAGAACTGCCAATCGAGCCAGGCATCCAGGCTGCCCAGTTCGCGCACCTTGGCGATGCTCTGCTCGTCCCAGGCATCGTCGAAGACGCTGGCGCCAAAGCCGGCCTGGCCCAGGAAGCGGGCAATCGCCACGTCGCTCATGCCGGCCACCGGGGCCAGGGGTGGGGTGGTGGTCGCGGCGGCGGGGGCGGCCATGGCGGCCAGAGCGGCCGCCGTCATCAGCGAAGCGGCTGGCGTCGGCTTGACGGGCGCGGCAGCAGCAACGGGTTGGGTCGGGTTGGAAGTGATGTTCATGATGGGCTTCTGTTCGTTGAGGCGTGCGCGTGATCTCAGTTGAACAACTGAATCTGGTTCGGGTTGAACTGACCCGCGTTCGGAAACACGGCAGCGAGCTCGCTGGGGCTGGTCACGCCGAACCAGCGTGCCAAGGGCATGGCCATCTGTTCCAGCGACGTGGTGGGGATCAGTCGCCCCTTGCCGGCAGCGCTGTTGCGGTCCCAGTTGCTGATGTCCGGCGCGATGCCCGTGAGGTGGCCGCCCCTGAAGCCGGGGTCGCCGCTGAAGACGAAGTGGTGCGCGCCCCAGCCGTGGTCCGAGCCATCGCCGTTGCTCCACAGCGTGCGGCCAAAGTCCGACGCCGTGAAACCCGATACCTTGCCGGCCGCGCCCACCATGCTGAGGGCGGTGGCGAATTCACGCACGGCGCTGTCCAGCCAGCCCAGCAGCTTGGGATGGGTGGTGACCAGATGGTCGTGGCTGTCGAAACCGCCCATCGACACGTAGAACACCTGCCGGCCCGGGCTGTTGTGGTTGGCGGCGATCAGGCGCGCCACCATGCGCAGCTTCTTGGCCAGCGGGTTGGCGTCTTCGCCGAGGTTGGCGCTGGGGAACCACTCGCTGGGCACCATCTGGCTGCCATTGCTGACTTGCGCGCGGATGTTGGCGATGTTGTCGAAGGCGCGACGCCCGACCTGGGAGTAGTCCTTCAGCATCATGTGGCTGTGGCCCGCTTCCGTCATCAGCGCGCGGTAGCAGGCGGCCACGGCCGCAGGCATTGCCGGCAGTGACGGCGCGCTGTCGGCGCCGATGCCGAACGAGAACGCGGTGTTGGCGCCCGACAGGAACAGCCCCCCGCCGCCGACCGCGATGCAGCCCAGCGGGTTGCTCGGGAACTGGTCCTGCACCCGACCGCCCCACCCCGAGCGCGCGCCCTCGGTACCGACGATGCTTTGTGCCAGCGCCGCCTGGTCGTTGTGCGAGTACAGGCTATCGGGCAGGTTGATGCCGTTCCGGTACTGGGCCTGGGTGGTGATCTGGTTCAAGGGGCCGACGTTCAGGACGATCGACGCCCACTTGTCGTTGAACAGCTTCTGGATCTGCGGCAAGGCCGGGTTCAGTGCGAAGCGGCGGCCTGCCTGGTCGGGCGAGTTCCAGGCTGGTTCCAGCGGCAACAGCTTGTCGCGCAGCAGGGCGATGCCCTTGTAGTTGCCGCTGCCCGTGGGGTTGGGCGTGCCGCTGCGGATGCGTGCGTAGCTGGCGTAGTTGGCGTCGTCATGCGGGACGACGGTGTTCCAGTGGTCGTTGCCGCCATTCAGGAAGATGCACACCAGGGCCTTGTAGTCCGAAGCGGTGGCCGCCTGGGCGTGGCCCAGTGCCGCGAGGCCGGACAACATGGGAAGGGCGAAGCGCGACGTCGCGCCTGCCACGCCGGCTTGGAGAAGCTTTCGGCGGCTGAAAGAGCTGTCAGACATGATCTTGAAAGTTCCGTGGTTGAGGTGACTGATCGACGCTTCAGCGTGTCGTCACCCACGGTATGGAACTCTCACCGGGCATCTGGCTTCACGCGACGATTCACCGTCGATCTGAAACGAGATGTTAGAAATCGGCCCCGAGGGTCACCCCGCTGCATGCGAAGCCGGCGGGCCTGAATTTCGCAAACTCCCTCAGTGCGGGGGGTCGGGTACCCGCAAGTCCAGGGGGACGGCCGTGCCCGGCGCAGCAGGGCAGGGCGGGGCCGTGCGGCGCTTCCAGCGCCGCAAGCTTCAGTGAAGCTTGTCTTCGGGCGGCCGGGGCTTGAAGGTGTCTGGCCGGTAGACGTTGCCGTCGCGTTGCACGTCGGGCTTGCCGCGGGCTTGCTGGCGCACGCGGTCGATCACCTCGCGGGCTTCGCGCTCTGCTGCGCGTTGCGCTTCGGCAGCGTCGACCGGGTTGGGCGCAGGAGGCCGGGCCGGGCCCGGTCGACGCGTGGTGCGTGGGGGATGCCAGGGGCCTGACCCGCCGGATAGGCCAGACAGGCCGGACTGGCGTGCCTGACGCACGGCGCGCGGCGCCCCGCTGCGGCGGGTGAACAGCCCGCGCAGGCGCACACCCAGGCGCTGGCAGGCGGCATCCACCCGCCAACGCCAGTGCGCAGGCAGTGCCATGCGCACCAGCAGTGCCAGGCAGATGCCCGCACCCAGGGCCGCGAAGGTGAACTCCAGCATGCGGCCATGGTAGCCGCGCAGCGCAGGTTCAGGGAAGGGGCGGCTGGTCGCCAGGCGCTGGCGTGCTGGATTGCTCGGCACCCGGGGGTGGCGCGGCGGCGGCGCGGCGCGCGGATTCGCGGCGGTCGCGTGCCACCGAGCGCAGCTGCCACCAGGCGAAGGCCAGAACGCCCCCGAAGACCAGCACCAGCTCGATCAGGATGACGGGCAGGTTGCCGGTCACGCGCCAGCCGGCTCAGTTCAGCAGGCCGCGCGCGGCGAGCCCGCCGTCCGGCAGGGCACCGTGCAGCACGTCTTCACGGGTTTCCCGGGTTTCCCGGGCTTCCTGGCGCAGCAGCGCCTCGCGCTCGTGCAGCGCGATCACCCAGGCCATGCGCTCGCCCAGCGGTCGGCGGGCGCCGACGCGCGGGTCGGCCTGCGGCGCAGCTTCGGCCGCAGCGTCGACCAGGAACTGCACGGCCGGCAGCACGGGCAAGCCAGCGTCTGGCGCCCCGGTGCTGAGCACGGCAGCACCGGCAGCGCGCGCCATCAGGGCCAGCTTGCGCTGCTTGCTGACGACCACCCGGTGGCCGATGGAATCCAGCCCTTCCCGGCGCAGCTGTTCGCCGATTTCGGCATACACCAGCCGCGCCGCGCGGATGGCTGGCCGGCAGTCGCGCGGCAGCTCGGCGATGCCGTGTTCGGAACGCGCATACAGCCAGTCGGCGGCCTGCAGCAGCCGTTCGACGACCGTGGCGATGGCCGGGCAGAAGACCGGATTGCGCAGCCAGGCATCGGCGTCCAGACCGGCTTCGCGCAGCCACTGCCGCGGCAGGTACAGGCGGCCAGCACGCGCGTCTTCGCCGACATCGCGGGCGATGTTGGTGAGCTGCATCGCAACCCCCAGGTCGCAAGCCCGCGCCAGCGCGGTGGCTTTGCGCGCCCCCATCACCAGCGACATCATGGCGCCCACGGTGGCCGCCACACGGGCAGCATAGGCCTCGACATCGGCCAGGGTTTCGCAGCGGCGCTGCTGGGTGTCCCACAGAAAGCCTTCGAGCAGGGCGTCGGGCAGGGCGCGCGGGATCGCGTAGCGGTGCACCACGCCAGCCAGGGCGATGTCGGCGTCGATGCTGCGCGGGCGGCCGTCGTAGATGGCGTCCAGGCGCTGGCGCAGGTCGGCCATGGCGGCCGCCGGGTCGGTGCCCAGGTCGATGGCGTCATCGGCCAGCCGGCAAAACGCATACAGCGCCGTGGCCGGCCCCCGCACGCGGGCAGGCAGCAGCAACGAGGCCGCGAAGAAGGACTTAGAGCCCCCGCGCATGAGCACCCGCAGCCGGTCATATGAGGGCTCGGCCCGGGCCTGCACCCAGCGCGGCAGGGCCGGCTGGGCGGCTGGCGCCGGCACGGCCTGCAGGGCAGGCAGAAGGGCGTTACGGGCAAGCTGTGTCATGGGCATGTCGACAGGGGCTGCGGTGGGGGGTAGGCCAGGTTCAGCGGGCGTGAATCAAGGGCACGTCGCTGGGCATCGTGGGCGCGGCAGTACCGGCTGCCGTGCGCGACGCAGTGGCGGCTTCGGGTGTCTGGTCGCGGCGCATCGCCCAGCGCCACAAGGCGGTGGACGGCAGGGGCAGCACCAGCAGCAGGTGTTCGACGATGGCCATGGCCAGCAGCGTGGTGACGAGCGTGCTGCCGACCACCACGACCGCGCTGGCGTCGGGGGCGCGGGCTGACATCACCAGCACTGTGGCCCAGACCAGGCCGCCGATCACCGACCACGGCAGCAAGGCGTTGAAGGCGCGACGCCGAAAGAAGCTGCCCATGTAGGCCAGGTGGGCGGGCAGGAAGTCCAGGCTCAGGTTGCGCACGCCCAGGAAGAGGTTGAACTTTGCGCTGACCCGCATGACCCACAGCATGACGAAAGTGAGTGTGCCGACCTGGTTGGGCGCGTTCCAGGTGATGGCCACGATGAGCCCGCCCACGGCCAGGATGGCCAGCTCGTGCCACAGGATGGCGGCCACCGCGGCGCGCAGGCGCGGCCAGCCTTGCAGGTCGGCGGCGATGGCCTGCCGGCGCGGGCCGGTGACCCAGCCAGTCAGGAAGCTGAGCTCATGCCAGCCCCAGACCAGCAGTGCACAGGTGAAGGCGCAGTAGGCGCCAGCCAGGGTGGTCTGTCCGGCCGTGTGGGCCAGGCCCACCAGCGCCGCCACCGCCAGGGCCGACGACAACAGCAGGCTCCAGCGGAAGGTGGTGCGTGGCAGGTTGTCCAGCAGCAGCACGATACCGGTGCAGAACCACCACATGAAGACCGCAAAGACGATGGCGATCCAGGGGCTGCTCATGGTGTCGGGGTGGCCGGGTTCGGGGCAGGCAAAGCCGGCTTCACCAGGCCGGTGCCACGCGCATCTGCGCGGGCAGCGCATGGCGCTTGACCGGCATCATGAACAGGCGGCCGAAGGTCAGTGCCGCCTGCACGGCCAGGCCGGCCTGAGCCAGCTTGCCCATCACGCCGCCGCGAGCCTTGGCTGCGTCGATGCGCATCTGCAGCTGGAACAGCCGGTCCAGCCCGGTGCGGAAGGCCGGCGCGTCGGTGTCCAGCGAGATCGGGAAGACCTGCTTGCTGATTTCCGTGGTGATGCGGAAGACCTCGTAGTCGTACGTGGTCGGGTCCAGGCCCATGGCCGCCTTCAGCATCGGGCGCGTGTGGTCGCGCACGTACATCGTGGCGTACACCGCCAACAGGAAGAAGCGCACCCACAGCAGGTTGGCGCCGCGCAACAGGTGAGGCTGGGCGCGCATCATCAGCGCGAAGCTTTCGCCGTGGCGGAATTCATCGTTGCACCACCGTTCGAACCAGCGAAAGATCGGGTGGAAGCGCTTTTCAGGATGCTTTTCGAGCTGCCTGAAGATGGTGATGTAGCGCGCGTAGCCGATCTTTTCCGACAGGTACGTGGCGTAGAAGATGTACTTCGGCTTGAAGTAGGTGTACTTCTTCGTGCGCTTCAGGTCCCCCAGGTCCAGTCCGATGCCGAAGTCCTTCAGGCTCTGGTTGATGAAGCCGGCGTGGCGCGACTCGTCGCGCGCCATGTAGCGCATCAGGGCCTTGATGTCGGGGTTGCTGATGTTCTTCTGGATCTCGTTGTAGAGGATGCAGCCGCTGAATTCGCTGGTCACGCTGCTGATCAGGAATTCCAGGAATTCCTGGCGCAGTTCCGGGCTGACCTTGCTGAACACCTCTTCGACTTCACGCGCGAATTCCGGCGTGCGCTGGAAGTGGTCGTGGTTGTTGTCGCCTTCGTACTCGGCCATCATGGCGTCCCATTCGGCGCGCACGGGTTCCATGTTCAGCGCGTCCATCGCTGCAAAGTCGGTGGTGTAGAAGCGCGGCGTCAGCATCGTCTCGGTCTTGGCCTTGCGGGCCGCGTCTTCGGACGATTGGATGGTGTCGAAGGTGGCTGTGCTCATGGCGGTTTCCTTACTGCGAAACAGGAGAGGTTGCCGGGCTGCTTTGCAGCCAGCGGCGGTAAACGGCGGCGTTGGTGGGGCCGAAGGATTCGAGGTCCAGGCGTTCGCCGGTGGCCGGGTCCAGCAGGGTCAGGCGGCCGTCGGTGCGGGCGATCAGCTCGAAGGCTGGGCCCGAGCCGATGCCGCGCATCTTGCGTTCGCGGACCAGGGCGCGCAGGCTGCCGCGCAGGAAGCCGGCCTCGCCAGACACGCTGTCGATGTGCGCGCCGCTCTTGGCGTCCAGCACGGTGACGCTGCCAGCCGGGCCGTCTTCAAAACGCAGGCTGCGCTGGGCTGCTGTGGGCGCGTCGGCAGCGCGAATGTTGGTGCCGGACAAGCGCACCGCCGCCACGCCCAGCAGCGTGACCAGCAGCAGCAGGCCCAGGGCCAGCACGGCCTGGCGCGGCACTGTTTCTGAGGGTTTGTTCATCAGGGCAGACATCGCCTGGGCCCTGCGGTTCAGGCTGCCTGGGGCAGCGGCTGGCGGGTGCCGGCCGTGCCGGAAGACGCTGCATCACGCCCGGCTGGGGCAGTGGCCTGGCGGGCACTGCTGGTGTCGGTGGCCTGCATGGCCTGCCAGGCAGTCGACAGTGTCTGGCCCACGGCGGCTGCGTCCTTCAGGCCGCGCAGCATCGGCTGTGGTCGGGCCACGTGCCAGGGCCGGGCGTGCGGCCACAGCTGCAGGATGGCGATCTGTTCGCCCTTCTTCAGCGTGATGGGGATGTCGCCATGCCCGTCCTTGCCGCGCAGCATCAGGCCTGCGGCTTCGATGCGCTTGAAGGGCAGGTTGTAGGCCACTGTCAGCACGATGCCGATGCGCATGATCACGCGCCGGTCGGTGATGCTGTAGACCGTGGTGCGCGCGGCCAGCCGGGCCAGCACCAGCATGATGCCGACCGCCACCGCGCTGATGGGCGCCAGCCAGGCCCAGCTTTTCAGCACGTCGGCCAGGCTGCCACCGTCGCCCATGACGAAGGCCGCGCGCAGCGCCAGGATGGCCACGAAGTACAGCGCCAGCTTGCGCACATGAAACACCTCGATGGCCAGCGCACGCCATTCCGGCGCGCCCTGCCACAGCAGCTTTTCGCCAGCGGGCAGCACTTCGGGCAGGCCGTACTGGGGTTCGAACTCGTGTTCGTGGCCCAGGCTGTGGCGGTGGGCGGGCCGGGGCCGCTGGGTAGGGGTGTGGACGGCTTTCATGCGGTACTCCTTGATAAGCGCGCGGGGACAGCAGGGACGGTGGCGGATACCGGGGTCAGATCAGGGGCTCTGACCGCGATGGGTCGGCGTACAGGGTGCCGGCGCCGTAATAGGCCATGACCTTTTCTTCTTCCAGGAAGGTGATCTGGTCTTCGCGCTTGATGCCCGGCACCTGGGCGAACTGGCGGCCCATGATCGACCGCACCTGCACCACGTCGGCCTTGATGCGGGCGAAGTTGATTGGCAGCATCACGCTGCGCGAACCGTCGGCCAGCTTCACTTCCAGGTAGCGGAACTGGTGTTCGCTGTGGTCGATCCACAGGTCGCTGACCGTGCCGCCCACCACACCGTCGGCGCCTACCACGGGCACGCCGCGCGGGTCGCTGTTCTTGGCGTTGACGGCGAAGTCAGGCGAAAAGCGCAGCGGCTGCAGGCGCGGGTGGCCGTGGCTGGTCATGTCGGGCACGTCGGCGCGATCGGCCCAGGCACCCGGGCCCACGCCGTCGAGCATCGGGTTGGCATTGACGGGCTGCATGGGCGCGCCGATCCAGCTGTGCGCGGGTTCGGCCATCAGCTTTTGCGGGCTGACTTTGTCGTTGGGCACCGAGAACTCGCTGCCATCGGGCAGCAGATAGGTCTTGGGCTTCGGGAAGGGCCAGCCACTGATGGTGCCGCGGCCGCTTTCGGTTTCCAGCGGGTAGCCTTCGCGGTGGCCTTCGCGGATGAGGTAGTAGACGATCCCGAAAAAGAAGATCCAGAACGCGTACAGCACCAGCTGCGCAACGTCGACGTATTGGGTGATGGCACCAGTGCCCATGAAAGTCTCCTTCGGGGAAAAAGCTCAGCCTGGAAGTTCGGCCAAGCCAAAACGAGGTGCCTGGGTGGCCGCAGCCCGTGCCGGCGATGAACGCCTGACCAACGGACCGATGGCCACCAAGGCCGCAAACAACATCAGCATTTCGAGGTGGTACACGGTGCTGTAGCCCGTGACCGGCAACTGCAGCACCGGGCCCAGCGCACCGTTGGTGGCCAGGTGGCCCACCAAGTCGCGCAGCGCCCCGCCGGCCAGGATGGCGAACCCGGCAGCGCTGGCCTGCACGGCGCCCCAGGCGCCCAGCGCCAGGCCCACGTGCTGCTTGCTTTCCAGCGACATCGCGGCGGTCAGCGTGCCGACCGCGAACAGGCCCGAGCCGAAGCCGATGAAGAAGGTGCCGGCGCGGAACATCCAGGCCGCTTCGGCCGGGGCCGCGAAGATGACGGCGGAAAAGGCCGGCAGGCCGATGACGGCGCCCATGGCCGCCACGCGGATGGGGTCGCCGCCGCGCATCAGCAGCCGGGCGGCCAGCGCGAAGGCCAGTAAAGACCCCGTGGCCATGATGCCGGTCAGCGCGCTGGTGGCACTGACGCTGAGCTTCAGGATTTCGCCGCCGTAGGGTTCCAGCACGATGTCCTGCATGTTGAAGGCAGCCGTGCCCAGGCCGGTGGCCCACAGGAAGCGGCGTGCGCGGGGCTGGGCGATGAACTGGCGCCATTGCGGCAGGAAGGCCGGCGCGGGGTCGCTCTTGCGGCGGCGCGTGGCGCTGCGCGGTTCCTGCTTCCACACCGCCACCAGGTTCAGCAGGGCCGACAGGGCCGCAGCGCCCTGCACCACCTGCACCAGCTTCTTGTCGCTGAAGTCGGCCAGCAGCGTGGCGGCCACGAAGCCGCCGCCCACCATGCCCAAAAGCAGCATCACGTACATCAACGCCACGACCCGCGGGCGGGCTTCTTCGCTGGAAAGGTCGGTGGCCAGCGCCAGGCCGGCGGTCTGCGTGGTCTGCAGGCCTGCGCCCACCAGCAGGAAGGCAAGGCCGGCGGCCAGGTGGCCCAGCCAGGCCATGCCCAGCTGGCCTTCGCCCGTGAGCACCAGCAGCGCGAAAGGCATGATGGCCAGCCCGCCGAACTGCATCAAGGTGCCCACCCACAGGTAGGGCACACGCTTCCAGCCCAGCACCGAAGCGTGGTGGTCAGAACGAAAGCCGATGACCGCGCGAAACGGCGCCGACAGCAGCGGCAGTGCCACCATCAGCGCCACCAGCCAGGCGGCCATGTGCAGCTCGACGATCATCACGCGGTTCAGCGTGCCCACCATCAGGGCCGCGGCCATGCCCACCGAGACCTGAAACAGGCTCAGGCGCAGCAGCCGGGCCAGCGGCAGTTCAGCGCTGGCGGCGTCGGCAAAAGGCAGCAGGCGCGGAAGGATCTGCCGCGCCCAGTCGTCCAGGGCCTGCTGCTGCCGGGCAGGCAGCAGGCGGGCCAGGCTGGGCTTGGCGCGGTGAACGCGCGCGATGGGCTTCACGGGCGCACCCACTCCATGGCCTGTGACTTGTAGAAGCCGCCGGTGATGAGCTCGAAGCGGCCGTTGCGCCAGTGCGCCAGCGTCCTGTCGCTGGCCATCAGCTCATGCAGCGTGTGCGGGGCCACCGGTTCGATGGCCGGTGAGCGGTCGCCGCGCGGGAACAGCCGGCCCATACCCAGCATCAGCATCGTGGCCGGGGTGCGCGGGGCGGCGGTGAAGACGATCGACTGGCTGGTGCGTGCCGCCAGGCGCGACAGCGCGGCCACGATGTCGCCGGCGCGGTAGTGGATGAGCGAGTCCATCGCCACCACGTGGTCGAAGTGGCCCAGGGTCGGGTCCAGCATGTCGCCGCTGCGGAAGTCGATGCTGCCCAAGCCCAGCGATTCCGGCAGGCGTTCACGTGCCAGGCCCACCAGGGTAGGCGACAGGTCGATGGCCACGACGTCGGCGCCGCGGCGCGCGGCTTCCACGGCCAGCGCGCCGGTGCCGCAACCGGCGTCCAGGATGCGCCGGCCGCGCAGGTCTTGCGGCAGCCACGACAGCAGGGTGCCGCGCATGCGGTCGCGCCCGGCGCGCACGGTGGCGCGCACGCGGCCTACGGGCGCCGTCGACGTCAGGCGTGCCCAGGCTTGTGCGGCCGTGCGGTCGAAATACTGTTCAAGTTCGCCGCGGCGGGTGGTGTAGGTCGGGTTGTTCATGCTGCGCCGCCCGGTTCAATCGAAGCCCAGCAGGTCGAAGATGTCGCGGTCCTTCATCGGTACCGCGTTCATCGGCTCGCTGCCCACCCACAGGGCGGCGGCCAGGCGCATGTATTCCTTCTTCACCGCTTCCAGCTCGGGCGAGGTTTCCATCTCGAACAGCGTGCTCTTCTTCAGGCGGCTGCGGCGGATGACGTCCAGGTCCGGGAAGTGCGCGGCCAGCTTCAGGCCGATCTTGTCGTTGTACTTGTCGATCTGGTCCGTGTCCTTGCTGCGGTTGGCAATCACGCCCCCCAGCCGCACGTTGTAGTTCTTGGCCTTCGCGCCGATGGCCTGCACGATGCGGTTCATCGCGAAGATCGAATCGAAGTCGTTGGCGGTGACGATCAGCGCGCGGTCGGCGTGCTGCAGGGGGGCTGCGAAACCGCCGCAGACCACGTCGCCCAGCACGTCGAAGATCACCACGTCGGTGTCTTCCAGCAGGTGGTGTTCCTTCAGCAGCTTCACCGTCTGGCCCACCACGTAGCCGCCGCAGCCGGTGCCTGCGGGCGGGCCGCCCGCCTCGACGCATTTGACGCCGTTGAAGCCGGTG